>DYJA01000056.1 GCA_020723345.1 Candidatus Aquidulcis sp.
TCGTCATGCCGAGCGAATCGCCGACGAGCACGATGTCCACTCCGGCTTTTTCGACGAGATCCGCCATCGGATAATCGTAGCAGGTGATCATCGTGATCGGTTGCCCGGTTCGCATTTTTTCGTACAACGTACCGAGCGTTACTTTTTGTCGTCCAGCCATTGATGCCTCCTGTGGTTAGCGGAGACGGCTCCCATGCCGTCGAATGTTCGAGCATGGGAGCCCGAACCGCTAATTCGAGATGATTGTTCAGCCGCGCAGTTTGCGATGGATCGCGAGCAGATCGCACACAAGCGCGAATCCAGTTTCGCGACGACCCGCGCCAGGACCCACCACCGTCACATCGCCGAGCAATTCGGTGGTGTAAACAATCGCGTTCGTCGCGCCTTTGACCGCCGCAAGTGGATGGCGCAGTGGAACACGCGTCGGACGCACGCTCGCGCGAACTTGCCCATTTACTTTTTCGATTGTTCCCAAAAGTTTCCAGCACTCGCCCGCGGCTTGTGCTTGCGCGATTTGTTGCGCGTCGAGTTGCGTGATGCCAACGCGATCAACCTCTGTCATCGTCAGCGGCGCGTCCATCAGCAAATTGCTCAAGATGACGACTTTGCCTGCCGCGTCGTACCCTTCGACATCGCCCACCGGATCCGCTTCGGCATAACCTTTCGCTTGCGCGTCGGCGAGCGCCGCCGCGTAACTCGCGCCGGTTTCCATCTGCGTCAAAATGAAATTGGTTGTGCCGTTGAAGATACCTTGAATACGCTTGATCCCGGCGGCGACGAGCATTTCTCTGCCGATTCGAATGACCGGCGTGCCGCTCATCACGGTACCTTCAACTCCGATTTCCAGATTTTTGCTGCGCGCCATTTGATCGAGTTCGGGGAACGCCAGCGCGATCGGACCCTTATTCGTCGTGACGACGTGTTTGCCGTTTTGCAGCGCGGCGCGCAAGTGCGTCAATGCGGGTTCGCCGGTTCGAAGATCGGTGTACGTCAATTCGATCACGATGTCCGCGTTACTCTTGGCGATGGTGACAAGCGCGTCCCAGCCGCGCTGCGGCGCGCGCACGTCGTCGAAATTTCCTTTTGTCTGGATCGCGGCGAGGAGTGTTGCCGGATCCAGTCCGTCGGGATTGTAGACACTCCCCTTTTGCAAATCGCTCACCGCGACGATGCTGAACTGCGCGCCAAAACGCTGCGCCAACAACGCGCCTTGCTCCTTCAGAATTTGCGCGAATCCTTGCCCAACATTTCCAAAGCCCAACACGGCGAGGCGATAAGTACGCATGGTTGTTCCTCCGAAAACAGTTTGTAGTGCGCGCTTGAGCGCGATGAATCGCGCACTACAAATACGTTACGATGTCACAAACAGATTCTTGATCTGAATCGGCACGACCGGCGGACGAATGTGCGGCAACCCGATTTCCGGAACCGAACACTGATGCGCTCGCGCGAGCAACATCGCGACGTTGGAATAGCAGTACCGCCCCTGGCAAACGCCCATTCCAACGCGCGTGCGAATTTTTGCGCCGCGAAAATCGTGCGCGCCATCGGCAACGCCCGCTTTGATTTGCGCGGCGGTGATGCCTTCACAACGACAGATCACCGTGTCGTCTTCGATCAGATCAAGCAACCCAGGACGAATTCTAAAACGATCCCACAGCATCGCGCCGAATCGCGACTCGTGTTCGACAGATGGGCGCAACTGCGCGCGCCGCGCGTTCGCCGATTCCGGCGACAATCGCCCAACGCGTTCCAACGCCGAGATGCCGGCGACTTGCCCTTGCAATCCCGCAAGTCCTTTGCCGCCAACGCCGGTCACATCGCCCGCGACGAAAACGCCGGGCACATCGGTTTGCATCCGGTCATCGTGGCGCGGAAAGTGCGCGCACAAGCGCGGCGAATAGTCGTGCGCGCAACCCAGATGCAGCGTCAATTCGATGGACGGCGCAAAACCGTACGCGACGCAAATCGTGTCCACGTCGAGCGTTTTTTCCGTGCCGCGAATCGGCTTGCCTTCGGCATCCACCTGACCGATGATCGCGCCGGTCACGCCGGTCTCCGGTGTTCCCAGCGCGCGAAATATCGCATGTCGAAACAGAAACGGAACGCGGTGGACGAGGAGTGATCGCAGAAAAGTCGCGCCTTCGATCAGGCGACTCCATTGCCCCCACAGCGCGGTCGGCAAGCGCCACCATTCATCGCCCGCCGCGCACGTGTCGAGGAACGCGACGATCTCGGCCCCGGCATCCACTAGCGTTGTCACGGCTGCCATTTGCAGCGGACCTGTTCCCGCGACGACGACGCGCGCGCCGGGCACGATGCCTTGCGTCTTGACGATGAAATCGGTACCGCCTGGCGTAATTATACCAGGAATCGTCCAACCTGGAAAGGGCAATGGACGATCATAAACCCCCGGCGCAAGAATCAACGCGCGGGTCTGGACGACGCGCTGTGGGTGATCGGGATTTTCCGTGTAGAGTGTGAACGCGTCATCTGCGTTGTCCTTGCCGTTTCCGAACGTCGCTTCGGCGCCGTGGAAAATACCCCACACTTGAGTAGAACACCAAATCTCCACAGAGTTGCGCGACAACGCGTCTAACTTGGCGCGCAGTTCTTGCTGACCCGCTTCGTGCAGCGCGTCGAACTTGCCAGCCAACTGAGCGGGCAGTTGTTTGTAAAAATGTCCTCCCAGCGCATTGCCGCTGTCGATCAACAACATGCGCGCGCCCGCGGACGCGGTTTCAATCGCCGCAGTAATCCCGGCAGGTCCGCCGCCGATTACGACGACATCGTAATTCAGGATTGACATGTTTCAACTTTCATCCCAGGTCGCGCCATCGTCCGGCACGCCTGGCAAAATTCGCCGTCGACCATCGTTAAACATTGCAGACAGACGCCCATCCCGCAGTATAAACGATTCACACTGCCGCTGATCGGATCGTGATGAAAGCGTCGGATCCCGGCGGCGAGCAGCGCGGTTGCGATCGTCTCGCCCGGATATGCTTCGACCGGTTTGCCGTCCACTTGGATCTCGAATCGTTCGCCGCGCTGAATTTGCGCGAGTCGCCTTGCCTGCATCATCACCTCTTATAGATAAACCAAATGAACATTGGACAATTGGACACTGATGAACGTTGATGAACACTGATAAGAATAATCTGTGCGCATCTGTGTTTATCTGTGTCCTATATTAATTCGCATCAAACCGTTCCCACGCGAAAGGTTTCAACTTGTCTGAATCGACTGTGCCGCTGAAAATCTCCGCGACGATCTTGCCAGTGATCGCCGAAAACGCCAAGCCATCGCCGCCGTGTCCGGTCGCGGCGATGAAACCCGGCAAGCCCGGCGCGCGCCCAATGATTGGCATCTGATCCGGCGTGAGCGGTCGCAGCCCGGCGTACGCGCGGATGACGTGTACGTTCGCGAGCGACGGCGTGATGTCGGCGAGCAATCGGCACAATTCGCTGATTCCGGCGTACGTATTGCGCGAATCATAACCGGCGGGTTCGCGCGTGCTGCCCACGAGAAAATTTCCGCGCGCGACTTGTACCAACGTGATCCCGACCGTACGCTTGGGCGATGTTGCGTCAGCGGTCGCGGTCGTGCTGGCTTTGCTCAACAGATACTTTGCCGAGATCAGCGTCCCGCGCATCCGGCGCAACATCGCTTGGGTAATGAGCAACTCGCCTTTGAGCGGCGCGACCGGCATCTCTAGCCCGACCATCTGCGCGACGCGCGATGCCCAAACTCCCGCGGCGTTCACCACCGTACCAGTTCGAATCTTGCCTTTGTTCGTCATCACTGCTACAATACGGTCGCCTTGCTTTTCGATGCCGGTGACCTGCACGCCGATGCACAATTGCGCGCCTAATCGACGCGCGGCGCGCGCATAAGCCATCACTAATTCGAGGGGATTGACCTGGGCATCGGCAGGTGAGAAGGACGCGCCGAGCACCGTTGGTCCGAGGACGGGCATCAACGCGCGCGCTTGCGCGCCGTCAACCATCTGGACGGCGAGTCCAAGTTTTTGCAGTGTCGCCGCCACATCCTGGACAACTTGCCATTCTGTTTCCGAACACGCCGCCAGCAAACTGCCGGTATGTTCAAATTCAAACGATCGGTCGAATTCGTCGTGCAGTTGGTCGAGCAACGCGAGACTCTCATTCGCGAAAGCAAGTTTCGTCGCGGACGTTTTTGTTTGCAGCAACGCGGCCGCCGCCGCCGCGCTCGTCGTTCCAGCGCCGATGTCATCGCGTTCGAGCAGACAGACGCGCACGCCCGCGCGACTACAAAAATAAGCAATCGAAGTACCAACGACGCCTCCGCCCACGACTACGACGTCAGCGCTCGATGGCAAATCCTGAATTGGATGGGTCATTTTGATCTGAATGAGGGATATTGTGATTTGCTATATTCGCAGTATATATAGTATAATCCGCAATAGAATTGTTGTCAAGTCGGTGGAAAGCGCGGGCGACTAAAAGTCGCAGCAACCAAAGCACAAAGCCGACCTTCGTCGGCTCTAGTCTGCGGCGGCAGACTTTGTGATGTTGTTGCCGCGACTTAGTCGCCTGTCAAAAACGATTGCCCCGGAGGAACTCGATGAAGAACTCGCGGCACGAACGAAACTTTCTCAAAACCCTCGAACGTGGATTGCGCGTGTTAGGCGCGTTCACGCCGGTCAAGCCCAATCTATCGTTGACGGAAATCGCGCAGGTGCTGGGCGATGATCCAAGCACGGCGTATCGTTTCGTCTACACACTCGAATCGCTGGGTTACATCGGGCGGGATCCGCAAACGCGGCTTTATCACGTGACTCCGAAAATTTTCGCGCTCGCGATTTCACTCGTCGGTCCGCGTAATCTCAAAAAGGTTTGTTTGCCATACTTGGAGCGTTTGCGCGATCGGACGGGCGAAACCGCCGTTTTATCCGTGCGAGATGGGGCAGAAATCGTCATAATTGAGGTTGTCGAGACGCCACAGACGCTTGCGCCGCGCGGTTGGCTGGGAGGACGTGTACCGGCGTACTGCAGCGCGATGGGCAAAGCGATCCTGGCGCATTTGCCCGAAAACGAACTGACCCAGGTGCTGAATTCGATTACGCTCGCGCCCCGTACTCCCAAAACGATAACGAATCGTTTGCAACTGATGGACGATCTTGCGAAAACGCGCCAGCGCGGTTGGTCGCAGAACGACGAAGAGTTCAACTTGGGCGTCGTGTCCGTCGGCGCGCCAATTCTTTCGAACGATCGCGTCATCGCCGCGATCTGCGTTGATGTTCCGACCGCGCGGATCGCCGATCAACGCGCCATCGAACTACTCGCGCACGAAGTCGTCGCCGTCACAAAAGAGATTTCCGGCTTAGGTAACTACGACCTCGGAGGTTAAGTCAACACCCAATTTTCGCTCTTCCTTTCCGCGACTTGACAAAATTTGATTTGCGGATTATACTATAGTCACTGCTAAATCCGCAAATCAAAAGGAAGGGAGGGTGAACATCCGGAGAAACCACCACGAACGAAATCAAATTGGGTGGAGGTGTGTTTCGATTTTCGGGTTGAGACACATCTCGCAAGTTGAACAAGACCTTTCGAGGAGGAAAGAATTTATGCGCGCGAACACATTTCGCGTTATCGCGATGTTTGTTTTGCTCGGGCTGGTGGCGACCGCTTGCAGCGCGCCCGCCGCACCGACGACTCCAGCCCAAGCCCCCACTGCGCCCGCCGCTAAACCCGCCGCCAAGCCGCCTGTCTACATGGGCGCGCTGTTGCCTTTGTCGGAACCCGGCGCGCCGCAAGCCGGTCAACTGATCTTGCGCGGCATTCAAATGGGCGCGGAGTACGTCAACACCGTCCTGGGTGGGTCCGTCGACGGTCGCCCCGTCGAAATAGTCACCGAAGACGACAAGGGCACGCCGGAAGTTGGCG
Organism: Candidatus Aquidulcis sp.; assembly: GCA_020723345.1. Classification (GTDB taxonomy): domain Bacteria; phylum Chloroflexota; class Anaerolineae; order UBA4142; family UBA4142; genus VGOB01. Next base: position 5,928 of record DYJA01000056.1, read on the forward strand.
CATCCGGTTATCGTCGTCTCGTCCAGGAAAAGAAAGTCGCCGGTGTGACCGGCTGCTATCACAGTTCCGTGTGCCTCGCGGTCAACGAAGTCGCGAAGGAACTCGGCGTTCCCGTCATCGTCACGCAAGGATCGAACGCCGCGATCACTGCCTCCCGCATTCCTCAAGTTTTCCGCACACACCTGATCGATCCGATCCGCGCGATCGCGTTGATTGATTTTGCGAAGAGTCAGGGTCACAAAAAAGTCGCGATCATGGCGGACAACACCGATTTCGGCGTTGGCTTGACCACCGCCGTCAAGAACGAAGGTGCCGCGCAGGGTTTGCAGGTCAAAGCGACCGTTTACGATCGCGCCGCAGTTGACTTGACGCCGGAATTGTTGGAGATCAAATCGTGGGGACCGGAGATCATTTTCAATGGCGGCACCGGCAACACCGAACACCGCATCGTCGACCAAGCATTCGACATCGGACTCTTCCCCAAGATTCCGATGCTGGCAACTTCGGACTGGCCCTATCGCAGTGAAGAATATTGGAAGTTGCATCCGAAGAATGGCGTGGGCATCTACATTCTCACCGCGTACCATCAAGATATGGCGTTGACCAAGAGCGGCAAGTGGCTGTACGACGCGTACATGAAAAAATACGGCGAAGCCCCAACGTATTCCACGCTGAATGGTTTTGGCGATCTCGTCCTTTTGGCGGAAGCGGCAAAGCGCGCCGGTTCCACCGACGGCAAGGCGATGGTCAAAGAACTTGAGACGGGCAGTTTCGAGTTCTGGGCTGGCACGGTCACGATGCCGCAAGGCGAGGGCGCGATGTGGCATCAATGGACGCCGCCGGTTGTGATCACGCAGTACGCCGCTGCGAACCAACTTCCCAAAGACGCCAAACTCGTCTACACTTTCAACTACAAAGCCAAGTAATCCGTCGAATCGTGGTGTAAGGGCGAAGCATTTTTCGCATCCTGAGCGGAGCGCGACGAAGTCGAAGGACGAAAAATGCTTCGCCCCTACTGACTGCCAAAAAAGAGCAACCATGAGAAAAATCTTGTTTCGCGGTACTGCCACCGCGCTGATCACGCCCTTTCTTCCAAACGGCGAAGTAGATTGCGCCGGGCTGAAGCGAAACGTCGCGTTTCAAATCGAGAATGGGATTCAGGCATTGGTACCGCTCGGCACCACGGGCGAGACGCCAACGCTCGACGAAAAGGAACGCGAATCCGTGATGCGCGTCGTCGTCGAAACGGCGCGCGCGACGCACAAAAATATTCCGGTGATCATGGGCGCGGGCACCAACTCGACGAAGAAGACGATTGAAAACGCGAAGCACGCCGAAGCGTGGGGCGCGGACGCGGTATTGATCGTCACGCCGTACTACAACAAGCCGACCCAAGCCGGCATCGTCGCGCATTTTTCCGCCGTGAGCGCGGCGGTTAAAATTCCCATCATCGTCTACAACATCAAGAGCAGAACCGGCACGAACATCGAGACGCCGACGATGCGGAAACTCGCGCAGTTGGAAAACATCATCGCGGTCAAGGAAGCCTCCGGCGACATCGCGCAAATGACGGATGTGCTCGACCAGGTTCCCGACATCGCGGTTTATTCCGGCGATGACGCGATGACGCTGCCGCTGATCGCGTTGGGCGGATTGGGAATCATTTCAGTCGTGAGCAACTTGCTGCCGAGCCAAGTCGTCGCGATGACGAACGCGGCGTTGGACGGCGACATCGCGCGCGCGCGCAAGCTCCACTTTGATTTGCTGCCGATTTTCAAAGGCGCGTTCGTCGAGACGAATCCCGCTCCGATCAAGTACGCGATGAACAAGCGCGGGCTGGCGGCTGGCTCTCTGCGATTGCCCCTGGTCGAAATGACGACAGAGAATCAAGCCAAACTCGATGCGATCCTGATGCAGTACCGCTGATTGTCATTGCGAGGACGGTTTTTGTCCGAAGCAATCCCCAAATCGCGGCTTGGGGATTGCTTCGCAAAAAACGCTCGCAATGACAAGTCGCTCTCCCTCGGAATGCCGAATGACCATTACACCTGAACTCTTGCTCAATTTCACCATCGCCGGTTTGATGATCGGCGTGCTGTACGCGCTGATGGCGCTCGGGATCACTTTCATTTACAGCATCATGAAAATGATCAACTGGGCGATGGGCGAGTTCTACATGTTGGGCAGTTACGTCCAATGGGCGCTCGTCGTTTTTCTTTTGGGCGCGGATTATTGGTTCGTCGGTATTATCGGTTCGATGATCCTGGTTTTCGTCGTCGGCTTGATCGTGCAGCGCGTTCTCATCAGTCCGATGTTTACGTCGGGAATGGAACGCCGCGACGAGTACGGCACCGTCGTCACGATTGCGTTGTCGCTGTTCTTGCGAAACTTGATGACCGTGCTCAGCGGACCCGACACGCGCACGCCGGGCAGATTTCTTCCGCCGGTGACGCTCGGCACGCTGCCGGTGAGCGGCGACCGCTTTGCGGCATTCGTCGGCGCGCTCCTTTTGATCTTTTTGTTTTACTTGTTGCTGAACTACACCTGGGTCGGCATGGCGTTCAAAGCCAGTTCGCAAAATCGCGTTGGCGTGCAAACCGCCGGGATCAACATCTTGCGGATCGACCAAGCCGCGTTCGCCATCGGCGTGATGCTTGCCGCTGCGGCGGGCGCGCTGCTCGCGCCGGTCTTTTTGGTTTACCCGTCGAACGGCGCGATTGCCACCGTGAAAGGTTTCGAGATCATCATCATCGGCGGGATGGGGTCGATTCCCGGCGCGGTCCTCGGCGCGATCGCGCTTGGCTTGACCGAAAGTTTGGGATCGGTGTTCATCAGTTCGGGTTTGCGCGACGTGTTCGGCTTTGTGCTGTTGATCATCATCTTGTTGATCAAACCAACCGGACTTTTTGGCGAGCGCGAGCGGCTGAGTTGACGCAATAATGACAGACGCACCTCTGGGCATTCTGATGTTGGATACCCGCTTTCCGCGTATTCCCGGCGATGTGGGAAATCCACTCTCGTATCCATTTCCAATCCTGAAGAAAATTGTCCCCGGCGCAACTGTCGCCAAAGTTCTTTTTGGCGACGCGGCGGATTTGCTCGATCAGTTTGTCGCGGCGGCGCGCGAACTCGAACAGCAAGGCGCGATTGCGCTCACGAGCAGTTGCGGATTTCTATCGCCGCTGCAAAAACCAATCGCCGACGCGGTGCGCGTGCCGGTGTTTCTCTCGTCGCTGTCTCAAGTCCCACTCGCGCACACGTTGACCCAGGGGCGGATCGGCATTCTCACCGCGAACACGGCGAATGTGACCCAGGTTGTGCTGACGAGCGCGGGAATCGCGCCGCCGATCAAAATTGCGCTTGCGGGATTGGAAAACAGCGACGCGTTTCGCAGCGCGATTCTTTCCGATGGTACGCAACTGGACAAAGAGCAAATCGAAAAGGACGTCGTCGCGCTGGCAAGCGATCTCCTCGCGCGGCATCGCGATCTCTCCGCGTTTGTCTTCGAATGTCACAACTTGCCGCCGTACACGCGAGCCGTCCAAGCGGCAACGCGCAAACCGGTTTTCGATATTGTGTCGTTTGCGAACTGGGTTTATCGCGCGATCACAAGCGGCGGATTCCCGCGCGCGTAATCAGCCACAGGGAACACAGGGAACACAGGGAAAAAGATGGAACCAATCATCGAGACGCGTAACCTGACCCGTCGTTTCGGCGGGTTGGTCGCGGTGAACGAAATGAATCTTGCCATCGAGCGCGGCGAAGTGCGCGGCTTGATCGGACCCAACGGCTCCGGCAAGACCACGCTGATCAATTTGATCTCCGGCGTGTACGAGCCAACCTCCGGCGACGTACTTTTCAATGGAAAAAGCATCGCGGGCTGGAGTCCCAATCGCATCGCGAATTACGGCTTGCTCCGCTCGTTTCAGGTGCCGCGCCTGTTCGGCAGTATGAGCGTGATGGAAAACATGCTGATCGCGCGCTTTGCCGATTTTCGTCTCGACTATCGCAAAGATTATGATGGCGCGACAGAAAAAGCGCAGCAACTCCTCGAAATGGCAGAACTCGATCCGCTGCGCGACAAACCGGCGAAGATTCTTTCCGGCGGGCAGAAAGCGCTCTTGCAAATCGTACGCGGCTTTATGGTGGACAACATCTCTGTGTATCTCCTCGACGAGCCGTTCGCTGGCGTCAACGTCGTCGTCAAAGAAACGATCATGAAAGTGATCGAACAGATGCGCCAAGCTGGCGTGACTTTCCTCCTGGTCAGCCACGAAATGGCGTCGGTGCGGCGAATGTGTTCGCGCGTGACTGTCATGGCGCAAGGCGCGCGGATCGCGGAAGGAAGCATGGAAGAGGTCGCCGCCAATCCGCAAGTGATCGACGCCTACCTGGGAGGGAAAAAGTGAACCTCCAAGTGGATAACGTCATCGCCGGATATCAAGAAGGCATTGATATTCTGAACAACATCTCGTTGATGGTGAAACCGGAGTCGGTTGCGATCATCATCGGTCCGAATGGCGCGGGCAAGTCCACACTGCTCAAGACGATTTATGGTTTTCTACGACCGCGCAGCGGCGCGATCCGTTTTGGCGATCGCGGCATCGCGACGATGCCGCCGCACGAGATCAAGCATCTGGGAATCAGTTACATTCCGCAAGAGTTCAACATCTTTCCGCAGTTGACGGTCGAACAAAATCTGCGAATGGGCGCGTGGATTTTTCGGAACGATAAAGCGCGTCTCGCCCGGCAACTCGATCACACGTACGAAATTTTTCCCGCGCTCAAACGATTCAGCAAAACGCGCGCGAACACGCTCAGCGGCGGACAACTGCGGATGCTTTCGATTGCCAAAGAAGTGATGACGAGTCCAAAGTTGATGTTGGTGGACGAGCCGACCGCGGGTTTGTCGCCCAAAGTTGCGACGGAGGCGTACGAGTTTCTGATTCAAACGCAGCGCGCGCTCAAATCGGCGATGCTCTTGGTCGATCACAACATGGAAGAAGCCATCGAACTTGCCGACTATGTTTACGTCGTGGACATGGGACGCGTGCGCGTGCATGGACCCCGGTCGGAATTCGACGCGGCGCGCCTGCGCCAAATCATCCAAGATTGCCTGCTCGGGGTGTGAGGATCGAAATGCAAAAACGATGGGCGCACTTGAAGAACGCCAATTATCTGCTCGCCGGACTGATCGTGATCGGGCTCGCGATTGCTCCGGCGTGGCTGGGCGACTACGCCAAACACATCGTCATTCTCAGTTTGTATTACGTGATCATGGCAGCAAGTTGGAATTTGTTGGCAGGATACACCGGACAGTTTTCTCTCGCGCATCAATCTTTTGCCGCGCTGGGTGGTTACGCGTCCGGTCTGCTGATTCTCTACTTCAAAGTTCCACTCGTCGTCGGATTCCTCGCCGCCATCGTTACGACGATGCTCACCGGATATTTTCTGGGTCGGCTGGTTTTGAAAATGCGCGGCATTTACCTCGCCGTCGCCACCTGGGCATTCTCCGAGTCGTTTCGTCTGACGATTGCGGCAGCGTACACGTACACGCGCGGCGATCAGGGATTGCCGGTTCCGCCGCTCTTTCAATCGTTGAATCCGATTTGGTATTATTATCTTTTTCTCGCGCTCACCGTCGTCCTGCTACTCGTGATGTATCTCGTTCTCAAATCGCCGATTGGTTCTTTTCTGCGCGCGATCAAAGACGACGAACTTGCCGCAATGGCGCTGGGCGTGGACACGGTCAAGTGGAAACTGTTCATCATGACGTTTGCCAGCACGATCGCGGGAATTGCCGGTTTCTTTTACGCGCATTACATCGTCATTCTGTCGCCGGTCATGCTCTCGTTCAACGAAATCGGCAAGATCGTGATCATGGTCGTGTTCGGCGGCTTGGGCACATTTGTCGGACCGCTGATCGGCGCGCCGGTGATCGTGATTCTTTCGGAGTTGATGCGCGATCTGGCGGAGTGGAACATGGTGTTTTACTCGCTCTGCGTCATCGTCATCATGCGAACGTACCGCGAAGGGATCGCCAGTTTGGCGCGCCGCGTTTTGGAGCGATTCGGGATGCGTAGAAAAATTGCGCTTGCCAACGACAAGCCCACGCCATGAGGAATCGAAAATGCAACTTGCAGAACGAGTCATGCAGCGATGATATGATCGATCAAACCGTCGGGCGCGTTTTGGACGCGCCCGGGATGCGCTTGCAAGGAATGTAGCCCATTGCGCCGTATCGCGCGGTGGATGTTTTTAAATCCACAGACGCGTCCGCGGACGCGGTGGACTTTTCCGAGATTCGCGGACAAGAACACGTCAAGCGCGCGCTCGATGTCTTCGATTCTGCCCGCGCTCGCGCTCGAAGAATCGCTCGAAATCACGCGGATCTATTCCGTGAACGACATGTTGCCGATGGATTCGCCGCTGGTGCGGCATCGACCGTTCCGCGCGCCGCATCACACGATCTCGCACGCGGGCTGGGTCGGCGGCGGACGCTGGCGCCGTCCCGGCGAGATCTCGCTCGCGCATCGCGGCGTGTTGTTTCTCGACGAACTCCCCGAATTCGATTCGCGCTCGCTTGAGTAATGCGCCAGCCGCTCGACAACAAAATCCGTGCGTAACGACTTGCAGTGTTTCAACTTGAGCACATTGACGACATTAGCGAAGTTTCTGCTCGCAAACACCACGATTCCTGCGGCGAAATCAAACAGCCATCAGATCCTTCATCCGTGAATTTGAAAATCACACGCGCCGGTCTGTTAACGCGGTCACTGAGTGTCAAAAGTCGCCTGTGCGTTGCGCAATGGGCAAGTTGAACCCACACCAAGTCTTAGAGATGTTCGAGCCGGGCGACATCCAGCACGAAAATTGTTGCAACCGGCTCGTTCGTCGGATTCATTTTGCAGACCCGCCGGATTTGCTCCACGATCGAGTCTACGCGTTCCGCGCGCACACCGCTGAGGATGGTCGCGTTGCCGCGCCGCCAGAAACCGCCGGTCGTGCTGATCAGGGTCGCGCGATAACTCCAATCGGTCAGTGTTTCGATGAGTTTCCCTGCTTGTTCTTGCGCGACGATGGCGAGGATCATGTGCAGCGCGCCTGGCTCGCTCGGCGCGCGCTGTGAGTCCACGATTACGCGAGCCGCGCCCCAGTGTACATAGCGCGTCACGGGAAATACGAAAATCGTCGCGCCGCCGACAATCGTCCCTGCGGGTACGGTTCGCTTGTGGCAACACATCTTGAGCAAACCCAGCGCGCGCTCGACCTCGCCCGCGCGCAAGCCAATGAGCAGCGTGACATTGCGCGCGCGCAAAAAGCCGCCCACGCTCGCGATCAGTGTGACCGCAAAACCCGCGCGGTTGAGCGCGCCGATTGCCGCGTCGGCGTCTTCGCGTTGGATGATCGCCAGCGCGAGCGCATCAATCTCCATTTAAGGTGTACCTCTCGTAACTGCCCTGGCAGGGCCAGCCATTGCAAAACAAGAGTTGCCGCCGCGCGGGGAGATAAATCGCGGCGGAGATCGTGTCCGCATCGTTGATCGGACGATGGCGGCAAAGCGCGGTCGCGCCGTGATGCGCCGCGATCCGCTTGGCGTGCGCCACGTCCAGCGCGCCGCGCGCCTGCTCGAGCAACGCGCGCGCGATTTCATAACGCGCGCGCGTCTCGTCGTAGGTCGTGCTGTTCCGCAAAACGTTTGCGTCGCGCAACTCCGCGCTGACGAAATGATTCGTGGCAACGACGATGTCTTGAAGCGGCGTAATGAAACCGCACACGCGAAATCCATTTTCGACTACCGCGCACTCACCGTCAGCGTCTGCCAGAATCAGATTGCCCGCGCCCATACAGCGGACACTTTTCAAGTACGCCAGCGCGTCTGCCGTACTCGCGCAGCGTTCCAAAATGTTCATCATCAGCGTAAAGCGCGCCAAGCCAGGTCCCAAATCGCGCGACGACACGTGCGTATCGGCGATGGCTAGCCCGCGCTCGTTCATTCCGGAACTGAACACGCCTGGACTACCCGCGCTCGTCACATAAATGGAACGATAGCCCTCGCGCAGCGCGGCGTAGGCGATCACGCGCAGCGGGATGTGTCCCTCGTAGTAATCGCGATTCTTGACGAGGATCGGCGCGCCGTCGCGCGTGGCTGAGCGCGATGCCGCCCAAACCGTACATCCTTCGGGCTGCGTCTTGGCAAGCAGCAGGTCTTCGAGGTACGACGCGGCGACGTACTGAAACAATCGCTCGAGCGGAATTTGCAGTGCGTCCGCGATGCCCTCCACCATCATCAGCGTCGAGCGCGCGTGCGTCTCCCACACGCGTTTCACTTCGTCCAAGACCGGCATATCCAAGCCGCCGGTCCGCGTCAGCGCTTCCAACCGCGCGCCGATGGTCGTCAAAATCAAAGGACGCAGGTCACAGACCTGCTTCCCGTGTTGCAACCCCATCTGATAATGATCGCCGTGCAGTGATAATACTTTCATCTTGCAAGCAACATTGATCCGCAAGGGCGCAATTCAATTGCGCCCCCTACGGTGGATGAATCACTGATATTTCCAGCACGCGACGCGCTGTTTGCCAACTTCAAAAAACGGCGGCGTCTCATTCTCGCAGATCGAACCGACGCGCGCGAAACAGCGCGGATGAAAACGACAACCGCTCGGCGGATTGATCGGACTGGGCACTGTCCCCTGCAAAATGATGCGCTGACGCCGCGCCGCCTTGTCGAGCGAGGGAATCGCCGCGAGCAACGCCTGGGTGTACGGATGCAGCGGCTGCGCGTACAGATCGTCGGTCGCGCCTTCTTCGGCGATGCGACCCAGGTACATCACCGCGACGCGATCGCTGATGTGATGGATCAGCGAAAGATCGTGCGCGATGAACAAGTACGTCAGATGAAATTCGTCCTGCAATTCCTCCAGCAGATTGATCACCTGCGCCTGAATCGAAACGTCGAGTGAAGACACTGGCTCGTCGGCGACGATGAATTGCGGCTGCATCGCAAGCGCGCGCGCGATGCCGATGCGCTGGCGCTGCCCGCCCGAAAACTGATGCGGATACTGATCGAGGTTGCGCGGATGCAACCCCACGCGCCGCAACAACGCGATGATCGTTTCCTCGCGTTCGTTGAGGTCTTTCAAGCCACGATTGATCAGCGGCGTCGCGATAATTTCGCGAATCGTCTTGCGCGGATTGAGCGACGAATACGGATTTTGGAAAATGACTTGCGCGACGCGATAAAAACCCAATCGCTCGATGGGTGTAGATTTGTCTCCGCCAGACGGCAATCCTTCACGCAGCGAAAATCCTTTGAAGAAGATCTCACCCGCGGTCGGAATATCGAGACGACTGATCACGCGCCCGAGCGTCGTCTTGCCGCAACCACTTTCGCCGACCAAGCCGACGGTTTCGCCTTGCCAGATTTTCAAACTAACGCCATCCACCGCGGACACGACGATATTTTTTGCGCGCGCGAGCAAGCGCGCGAGCGCGCCTGGGCGAATCGTAAAATGGCGTTTGAGATCGCGCGTTTCGATGAGAGGAATATCGGTCGGATTCATTTCAGTTGTCCGATTTCAGCCACAGAGATCACAGAGAACACAGAGGTATAAACAAGGTTTTCTCTGTGTCCCCTGTGTCCTCTGTGGCTAATCTGGCGTCGCCGAACTATGGCGCAGGCAGCGAACCAGATGTCCAGGCGCGATCTCGAAAAATGGAATCAGATCGTTTTGACAAATCGGCTGCATCTCACTGCACCGTTCGGCGAACGCGCAGCCAGGCGGCACATTCGCCAGATCGGGCACGTTGCCTGGGATCGGCTCGATGCGCGTGCGCTGCGCGGAGATGCGCGGAATGCACGTCAGCAATCCGCGTGTGTACGGATGTTGCGGCGTTTCGATGACTTGGTCCGTCGTCCCGATCTCGACGAGGCGTCCCGCGTACATCACCGCGATGCGCTGGCAAAATTCGGCGGCGAGATCGAGATTGTGCGTCACGAGCACGATCGCGGTGCCGCGCGCTTCATTGATGCGCCGCATCAAGTCCATGATTTGCGCTTGAATCGTCACATCGAGCGAGGTGGTCGGTTCGTCGGCGAGCAAGATTTTCGGTTCGCACGCCAGCGCGATCGCGATGAGCGCGCGCTGTTGCATTCCGCCGCTGAACTGGTGCGGGTATTCGTGAAAACGATCCGTCGGCGACGAGATGCCGACTTCGGACATCAATTCGATGACGCGTTCTTTTTCCCGCGCGAAATGATTTTGCGCGATGTGATGAATTCGCAGCGATTCGCGAATTTGCTCGCCCACGGGAAACGCGGGATTGAGCGTGCTGAGCGGATCTTGGAAAACCATCGCGATATCTTTGCCGCGAATTTGGCGCATCGCGCCGTCGGATAACTTGAGCAAGTCGCGTCCCTGAAATAGCGCTTGACCTGCGGCGATGCGACCTGGCGTGGAAATCAAACGCAAGATCGAAAGCATCGTTACACTCTTGCCGCATCCCGATTCGCCGACGATGCCGAGGAGTTCGCCTTGCGCCAAACTCAAACTCACATCGGCGACCGCACGCACTAGCCCGCGCCGCGTCGGAAATACGGTCGTCAGGTTTTTCAGTTCGAGGAGAGGTGTGTTCGTCATTGTGGTCAGTTTTCAATATTCAGTGTTCGGTGTTCAGTGTTCAGTCTGGATACTGAATACTGAACACTGAACACTACTCGATCTTGAGTCGCGGATCGAGAATATCGCGCAACCCTTCGCCAAAGATGTTGATCGCAACGACGAGCAACAAAATCGCCAGACCTGGGAAGGTGGAAACCCACCACGCCACGAGCAAATAATCGCGTCCGCTCGCGACCATCGAGCCCCACGCGGGGGTGGGCGGCTGAATGCCCAGTCCCAGAAAACTGAGACTCGCTTCCATGATGATCATGTAACCCAGGCGGAGCGTGCCAAGCACAAAGACCGATTGAATCACGTTCGGCAAAATTTCCGAGACGATGATCGCCAGATTGCTTTGCCCCGCGACGCGCGCGCCGTCCACGTATTCTTTCGTTCGCTCTCCCAGCACTTCGCCGCGCACCAAGCGAAAGAATTCGACCCAGCCCTTGAACGCGAGCGCCATCACTAGATTGACAAAGCCAGGTCCCAAAAATGCCATCACGCCAATCGCAAAGATGAGAAACGGAAACGCGAGGAGCAAGTCGGCAAAGCGCGAGAGGATTTCGTCGAGCCAACCGCGATAATAGCCCGCGAACGCGCCGAGCGCGGTGCCGACGATCACGGAAATCGCAACGCTGAGCAAACCGACCGCGAGCGAAACGCGCGTGCCGTAGATGATGCGCGTGAGGAGATCGCGCCCTTGATCGTCCGTGCCGAGCGGGTACTTCCAATTCCCCTCCGCTTCCCACGCGGGCGGCTCAAAGCGCAACAACAGCGTGCCGCGCGTTGGATCGTGAATCGTAATCTGCGCGGCGAAGACCGCGGCGAGAATAAAAGCCGCGACGACGATGCCGCCGAGCAGGACAACGGGGCGTTGCCACAGTTCGTACCCCAACTCGGCGAGGGCGCGCCACCAGAGCCGCAAGCGGATGCGGAACGAGTAATCCCAACCGCGCGCAACGCGCGTCGGTGCGTGTGCCGTCATCTGTACCCCGATTAGTGAACAGTCAACAGTCAACAGTGTTCACCGTTCACTGTTTACTGTTCACTGTTCACTGATTCACTGATTCACAGCGTAATTTTCGGATTCAAATACGTGTACAAAATATCCACGACGAGATTGGTCAAGACGAAGGTGATCGCGTAAATCATTACCGCGCCTTGAATGAGCGGAAAATCGCGATTGAAAATCGCGTCCACGACCAAGCGCCCCAAGCCGGGCCAACTGAACACCGTTTCGACGATCATGTTGCCGCCGAGCAGCACGCCGACTTGCAAACCGACGACGGTGACGGTGGGGATGAGCGCGTTGCGGAGCGCGTGCTTCATCACGACATCCCACTCGGTCGCGCCTTTCGCGCGCGCAAGTTTGACGTAATCGCTCCGCAACACTTCGAGCATACTCGAACGCAGGACGCGCGCGATGATCGCGGCGACGCCCGCGCCCAATGTGATGGACGGCAACAGCAGGTGCAACAAACTATCTTTCAACGCGGGCAGATTGCCCGTGAGCAAACTATCCAGCACGTACAACCCCGTCACCTCTTGTAGTTCGACGTCGTAACTGATGCGTCCTTGCGCGGGCAGAATTTGCAGATACACCGCAAAAAAGAGAATCAGCACAATGCCCAACCAAAAGCCAGGCATCGAAATTCCCAGGAACGCGCCTGCCATACTCAAACGGTCGAGGAGCGAATTTTGCCGCACCGCCGAAAGAATCCCAATCGGCAGCGCGATGATGAGACTGATCAGCAGCGCGCCAATCGTCATCTCGATCGTTGCGGGCAAACGTTCGACGAGCAGATCAACGACGGGTTTGTTGCGGATGTACGAGTAACCCAGGTTGCCGCGCAGCGCGTCGCCCAAAAAGTATCCGAGTTGCACATGGAGCGGTTCGTCCAAGTGAAATTGATGACGCAATTGCTCGATCTCGCGTTGGGAGGCAGCGGCAGAGCGACCGAGCATAATATCCACCGGATCGCCCGGCGTGAGCCGGATGAAAAAGAAAACGATGATCGCGACGCCGAACATAATCGGAATCGTCGTCAGAACGCGCTCGAGGATTTTGATCGCTTTCATGACACACAAGTCCGGAGAGGGCATCAGCGGGCATTGAGGGCGCAGAGGGGATAAGAGGGCATCAGCGGGCGTAGAAGGCGTAGAGGGCGCGCCTTCCCTGCCTTCTTATGCCTTCTATTGCCTACTCCTGCCTTCTCTGTCTTCTTATCCCTTCTAACGCCCTCTCAACCCCTCTGACTCCCTCTACTTCAAACACACATCGTGCAAATTCTCGCGGCTGTCGGACGCGGGCGCCCAGTTCTGGACGCGCGCCGCCGCGGCTTCGATGGCTTCGGGCAACACGAGGAAGAGCGCGGGCGCTTCATCGTAAATCAGTTTCTGCGCTTCGTTGTAGATTACTTTGCGCTTGGCAACGTCATTTTCGATTTCGCCGTCTTTGATCAGCTTGTCGACGCGCGCGTTCGCATACCCCGAAAAATTGCCGCGCCCGTAGGTCGAGCCCGTGACGAGAGAGTGCCACTTGGCTTCGATATGACCGACGGGATCGAACGCCGAGTCGCCCCAGTCGCCGACGTACGCCTGGCGCTCGCGCGCGAGCAGTTTCGGGCGCACGACGTTGTATTCCCACACGCGCACGCTCGCGTCAATGCCAACATCGCGCAGCATCGTCGCGACGGCTTCGGTGACGGGTCGGAGCGAGTCAATCGTATCAATGACGAACGCGAGCGGCTTGCCGTCCTTCATCAACATGCCGCTAGCGTCGGGCGTCCAGCCCGCTTCTTTCAGCAACGCCAATGCTTTGGCTTTGTCGTACGTGTATGGCTTCAAACTGGGATCGGCAAAGTTGTTCGTCGGCATCAGCGCGCCGCCGAGCGGCTGCGCCAGACCGTTGTACACTTTTTTGATGATGAGGTTCTTGTCCACCGCATAGTTCAACGCTTGGCGCACCTTGACATCGGTGAAGGGGGCTTGGGTGACGTTGAACTCCATCCAGATGGGACGCGTCCCTGCAACGCTCTTGACTTGAACGCCGGGAACTTTTTTCAGCGTGTCCACCAACTCGGCGGGCACTTCGGTGATGATGTCCACTTCGCCCGCGAGCAGCGCCGCGACGCGCGTCGAATTTTCAGGAATCACGCGAAAGACCGCGCGCGACACACACGCCTTGCCGACGGGCGTGAGATCGGGCGCGCCGCCAAAGTAATCGGCAAAGCGTTCGAGCACGACTTCTTCCAGACCAGTTTTGGACGATACGAACTTGAATGGACCCGTGCCCAGCGGTTTTTCGATCAGTCCTTTCGTGCCGACTTTGGTGACGTACGCTTTGGAGACGATTTGCGTGTGGACGAGCATCTGCATCGCGGCGGGCCACGGCGCCGTAAAATTCACGACGACGGTATAGTCGTCTTTCTTTTCAGCGGAACCAAAAGGACCAAGAAAACCCTTGCGGAGCGCGGTGTGCGGCTGCGGAAATTCGATGGCGTTGGGCTTGAAGACGCGCTCGAAGGTGTAGATCACGTCGTCCGCTTTCAACTCGCTGCCGTCGTGGAACTTGACGCCCTTGCGCAGTTTGATTTCCAGCGTCTTGGTGTCGAGCCACTTGATTGACTCGGCGATCTCATTATGCACGCCGCTTGTCTTGTCACGTGTCACCAAGCCGTCGTATAGATTGCGGATCACCGTCTCGGCTTCGCGACTGCTGTGATCGGCGGGATCGATTCCCGATGGCGCGCGCGCCAACGCGACCACGAGCGTGTCGCGACCTGGGACGGCAGTCGGCTGGACGACGACGGTTCTCTCTGCGACGACGGTCTTTTCGACGATCTTCTCGACGGGCTTTTCGACGACCTTCTCGATGACCTGGGGCGTCGGCGTCGCGCATGCGGCGAGCAACACGAGGATCGCCAACGCGCTAAATTGAATCATTCGAACTCGGTTCATGCTTTTCCTCCTTCGCTTGAATGAACAACCCTCAACTTGGACAAGTGTATGTCGTCACCGCATCGCATCCCCCCTTTCTGCGATCAACAGGACAGCCCTACGTTTCTCCCTTGATCAATGTTTTTACCTGTGTGACGTTCAGTCCTTCAATTCCCAATTGCCGAGCATTTCTGCCATCCCGCCAAAAATCGCGTCCCGACAACGCGCACGCTACATGTGCCAGACCTTCGCACGCGGGCATCGGCACATTCGCGATGCGCCCCAGCGCGACCATCGGCACGAGACCCATCGGCACATCTTCCCAAATGTAGCGCACATCAATCGAGCGCGGCGCGGCGATGCCGCGATACGCCGCGTTGCTCTGGATGCGCTCGTATAGCGTGTCGCCGGTAATGCCGTCGTAACTGCGCGCCAGCCACTCGCACGCGGATTGCGCGCGTACGCCGAACGCGCGCGCCACGGCGAGCCGCTCCGCATCCATCACTTCGATGAATCGCGCAATGCTCGGCGTCAGATCGCGATAAAACTCGAACGGCGCGCCCGACTCGATGCGCCCGACGCTGAGAATCGTCGTCGTCGGATGAAACATCGCGCCGATGTTGTCCAGCCCCGTTTCCAAAACATCTGCCGCCGCGACGAATTGCGGAAAGAGCGGATTCACGCGTTCCAACACGCGCGCGGTGTCGCACGCGGGCAGCGCGGCGAGCGTCACTTCGCGCTTGACCATCGAAATCCGCACGCGCGCGGGCGCCGAAAGGCGGCACGTGTACAACAACGTTTGCGCTTCCGCGACGAGCACGCGCGCCTTAATGCCGCGCGCGCGCAGCACGTTGCGAAACTCGAGCGCGCCGCCTGTGCGACCTGGGTTCAGCACGATCACTTGGTCGTCGCGCAGATGTGGCGCGCACGCTTCCGCCATAAACGCGTGCGCGTTCGCAGGCACGACGACAAAGATGAAATCGGCGTTCGCGACGACCGGCGCGATGTCGGTCGTGATGAGTTCGAGCGCGCCGAATCCTGCGACGACGCCTTCGCACGTCACACCGCGCGCGTTCTGCAGATCGGCGATTTCGTGCGCGAACTTGTTGTAGACGCGGACGGGATAGCCGCGCAACGCGAGATCGCCCGCGAACGCGTGCGCGCCATTACCCGCGCCGAGAATTGCAATGGGGGGGTTCATTTGCGCACTCCTCCGGCAGGTTGTCCCATCTCCAGTGAAATCAATTCGCGTTTCATCACGCGCAGTGCTTGCTCTGGATCCACGCGTCCGTACAATCCGCCGAGAATGCTCACGAGGTACTGCGCGTCGAGCAACACGCGACCGTTCGGGCGCAGGACGTGCGGCTCGTCGGGATTGTAGATCACGCCTTGCGCGATCAGCGCGAGATCGTCCAGATAGCCGGGCGCGCGCTCCTGACACTTGTGATACACCGTGCCGCCGATAATCAACACGGTAACGGGCTGATTCAAAAAGTTAACGCCGTGCTGCAAAAAGTACGTCTCGGTCTCGTCCACATAGCCAACGTGTTTGCGCGTCGCTGTTGCCAAAATCTCGCGCGCTAACCAAGAACGCGCGGCATTTTCCATCGCCGTATTCGGGACGACGTGCGGATTGGACGCGATCCAGGTCAGGTAGCGGTCCAAATCTACTTCGGTGTGTTGATTGCGGCTCAGAAGAAATTGACCAAACTGGTCATTACCGGGAACAAAGACGTTCGGAAATCGTTGCGCCAAGAACGTACTCAATTCCTGCCGCATCGCGCCATTCTTGAAGCGATCCAGTTCTTTGAGATTCTCGGCGTTGTACGCGAGACCGTACTTGCCTTCCACGCGGCGATACGCCAGCGGAGTATTCGGCGTCTTGAGAATCGTCCGCTTGACGCGCTTGGCGTTGTCGGGTCCCTCGTACACAAAGAGCGGATTGTCAGTGACGTTGGAGAAAAAATCAGTCGTGGCTCCGCCGATGTCGAGCGCGAGAATGTTGCCCAACCCCTCTTCCTTGCCGTGCCCACGCACCAACAAGTTGATGCCGCGAAAAGCCGCGCGCGGCGTTGGGATAAAGGGCGCGTCCATATATTTCTCGACGACGTCGAATCCCTTGCCGCGAATGATGACGGTCTGGAACAGTTCGCGAATCGTTTCGTTGACGACTTCGATTTGAAAACGATTCACTTCCGGCATAACGTTCTGGGTCACGCGAATATCGATCTTGTGCGCGTGAAAGATGTTTTCGACTTGCTCGCGAATGTCATTGTTACCGGCGTAGATCACGGGTACGCCGTATTGCGCGTACCCGGCATAGCGCGCGTTCTCCGCAAGCAGACGCGCGTTGTGTAACTCGTGCTCCGTGTCCCCGCCTTCGTTCGTGCCGCCCGCCATCAAAATAATCTCCGGCTGATCGGTGGTGTAGATCGCGCGCGCCTGCTCCGGCGTCAACTTGCCGGAGTAACTCGCCAACAATTTCGCTCCGGCGGTCAGCGCGGCGAGATCGGCGGCAAAGCCGGATTCCTCCTCGGTCAGCGAAACGGTCACCATCTTCAAGCCACCCTTGGCGCTCGAACAGGGGAGGCGCACGTCGAACTGACTCATCGCGTCGTCGAGCGGTTTCCAGTCCCCGCGCGCTTGACACGCAGGAAGCACGCCGAGTCCATTCGCCAAACCGATGCGAATGTCGTCCACGGTCGTGGGAACGTATCTTAGCCCAAAACGCGCGTTCTTGACATCAAACAAACCGACCTTGGTGAACGTCGAGCC
Organism: Candidatus Aquidulcis sp.; assembly: GCA_020723345.1. Lineage (GTDB taxonomy): Bacteria > Chloroflexota > Anaerolineae > UBA4142 > UBA4142 > VGOB01. Next base: position 23,303 of record DYJA01000056.1, read on the forward strand.
AAAGTCCACGACCAGGGCTTGCTTGGTCTGCGCTTTAAGTTGCGCGATGCTCTTGCCCTTGATGGCGACTTCTTGATCGCTGACCTCTTCCTCCATCGCCTCCGTTTCGGTGATGAACGATTCGTCGGCGGCAACCGAAATGTTCTTGTCGAAGTACCAGGGGAAACGCTGCCGCACCAAATCGACGCGCTGAAACTCATCCTTCACTGGAATGCCGTCCCAGGCGTCAATGCGGCACGCGCCATCCACGACCTTGGTCTTGCACTTGCCGATCATTTCGTACTTGCGATCGGCGACCGTCAAATGCGGCGCTTGATATAAACCGATTTGCAAACCGAGATCGAGCGCATCGGGGCTGATGAGTCCGCACGTTTTCGTCGAGTAGTGGTCTTCATTCGCGAAAGAGAGCAACATCGTCTCGTAGTTGCGATCTTTATTCTCGCTGGGCTCCTTCGCCCAATCGTCAAAGTTGGCAATCGCGACGGGACCTTCATAGCCGCCGAGCAGCGCGCCGTGCAGAATGTTGTACATCGCCGCGCGTTTTAATTCCGCGATCCGATGGCGAACCCAGGGATCCGCCCAGATGTCGGGCACGTGCCCTTTCGCAAAATCCCAACACACTTGCTTGGTGATCTGGCACGACTCGATGATGTCTTCGGCTTTGGCTTCGTGATGCGCTTCCGAGTGCGTGACGACGTGCAGAATGTCCGGCTCGAGATAGAGTTGCGTGTAAATGCCGAACGCGAGATGTCCTTTGGCTTGATGCAGGTCGGGCGGAAAACTCGGCAAACCCGAACGCGTTTGCTTGATGATCTTGAAATCGTAATGGCGCGTCAGCGGCTCGATCAATTCGTACGCGGCTTTCATCTTGGCGAGATCGTCGAGCGCGGAAATCTCCGGCGGCAACTCGAACATCATTTGCATCACGTATTGCGTGACGCCTAGTTTCAGCGCCATCAAACCGACGAGGACGTGATCGGTCACCTGCATATCGTCGCTCGCGTAACGCAAGCCCCATTGATGCGGATCGTTGATCTCGCACGGCTTGCCAACGCTTGCCCAGTATCGGATCACGTCGTAATGTTCGCGGAACGAATCGTGAATCGAAATCGGACCGCGTCCGTCCATCCGATTGTAGAAAAAGATCGGCACGGCGGGGAAACACGAGTTGAGATGTTCCTGCCACAGTTTCGCGAGTTCGAGCAATTCGTCGGTGCCGCTGTAGATGCGCGTCATCGGATAATTGCCGCGGCGCGTCGCGGCTTTGAGTCGTTTCAGATCTTCGATCGTGCGGATCGGCGCGCCACCTTGCCCCGCGAGATATTTGCGGGGGTCTTCTTCGCCGCGAATGAATTTGGCGAGCAGTTCCTGCGACGTTTGATCGGGCGCGAGCGAAACGATTTCGAGCGCGCCGGCGTCCGCGAGTGTTTCGATGCCGTCAATCGTCGGCTCGATCGTTTCCGCGGCAATGCCGATGTGCGCGCGAATGATCGGACGATTCTCACGCTCGCGCACTTGTTGGATGCGCTCGACCAAGTAATCTGACCAGCGAATCAGCGTTTCCTCGCGTTCGACTGGCTCGCGCCGCGCAAAGCGTTCCAGTTCTTCCATCGTGATGTAATCGTCCGCGATCACGTCGAAGAAATGATCGAATTCGGGTTTGTCGCTGTAATCCTGGCTGACTTGTTCGAGATCAAAGTGACGTTCTTCGGGCGGCGTGAACGGATCGGGTTCGAGCGGCACGCCCGTCATCGTGCGGACGAGATTCGCGGCGGGGCGTAAGCCGCCAAAACAGAATCGAATCCCAGAATCTTTGGGGTGCAACCCGTACTGGGTCGCGGTCGTAACGAATTCGCCGATGAGTTTGTCCACGTGCAGATCACCCAGCCGCATCGAAACGCCGACGATTTCGGGGCGCGCTTCTCGAATCTTGTTGATCACTTCGGGAATCGGCACCGCGGGTCCCAGTTTGACCGAGACGTAGCCGAGTCCCATGTCTTGCATCCAATCGGCAAAATTTTCGACGCCGAGATTGTGAACACACTTGCCAATCGCGCCGACCATCACGCGGCGTTTTTTGCGAGGATCCGATGTATCCATATCCATCCTTGAAAATGACCGCCGACGGCGGACCGCTGTGTTCACTGTTTACTGTTTACTGTTCACTGATTGCAGTCGGTGGTCGGCGGTCGTAGATTACTCCAGCACCAACTTGCCGCGCCGATATGCGGCGTCCACCTGGCGCAGCGCGCGCGCGGTTTCCTTGGGACGGGTGAACGACAGCGCGGCGATGAACGCGTTCATCAGCGCGAGCATACTCGTGAGCGAAAGCGAGTGTGCCGCGCCGTCCGTCGCGATTTGAAACGCGTAATCGGCGCGCTGCGCGATCGGCGTGACGATGCTATCGCTAATCGCGACGCGCGTCGCGCCGATACTTTGCGCGCGCTCCATCGCCGCGACGGTGTCCGCGACGTAGCGCCACACGCTGATGCCGATGACCGCGCTGGTCTTTTTGAGTGAGACGAGTTCGAGCGCAAGGGGGATACCGCCGTTGAGCGCGGCGCGCGCGCGCAAGCCCATCACCGTGAGCGAATGCGTCAAGTACAGCGCGGGTCCCGCCGAAAGTCCGCCCGCGACGACGAGGATATCGCTGGCTTTGGCGAGCGCGCGTATGGCAGACCAAAAGCGCGCGGAGTTGAGCAGGTCAATCGTCTTGCTCAGGTTTTGCGCGTCCAGTTCGAAAACGCGCTGGGCAATGTCTGTTGTGTTCGCGCGAGTGCGCTTGTCTTCGATCTGCTGAACTTTGTGGACGTAGGTGGGCAGTTTGGCGCGGACGGCGGCTTGGAGTTCGGGATAGCCGTCATAGCCGATGGCTTGGCAAAAACGCACGACGGTCGCGTTGCTCACGCCGACTTTTTCGCCCAATTCGGCGGCGGAGGCGAACGCGACGAACAAGCTGTTGGCGAGGATAAAGCGCGCCAACTTTTGATGCGCGCGACTCAACGTGGGGAAGACGGCGGTGATCCGATTTTCGAGTGGGGCGGCATTGCCCATACGAATTCTCATCCTTTGTGAACGGGATGGTCACCTATCAATCGGTGGTTTCACGGAGGATTATACCATACATCGAGGCAGAGTGCAATAGTTGTTACATAGACGTACTGCCAATGCAACAATTATTACAGTAGACCCAACCGCGCACCGGCGTTCTCCAGCAGCCGCACGAGGTAGGGCGATCTCTGCCAACGCAAGCTGGAAACCTCTCGCTGGCTCCTTACACTCCGAGCGGGAGTCGAGTTCGACGATCGTCGAGGAACGAATCCTTTGACAACCGATTGCCCTTGTGATATAGTCAAGTCCCTTGCGGGAGGTGATAGGCGACTTTATCACGGCGGCACGTTTTCGCATCACGCGGCTGCCGGCGCGGCTGGGCTAGCCACCCTGGAGCACATCGTAGCGCGCGATCTGAGCGCGCGCGCTGAGACGCTACGCGCGCTTTCATTCGCTCGACAAACCCCACATTCGAGAAGGAGGATTTCGATGAAGATCAAGTTGTCAGTGATGATGCTGTCGGTGCTTGCGTTGGTCATCGTCGTCGCTTGCACTCCCGCACCAACTCCCGCTCCGACCGCCGCTCCCCCGACAGCGGCGCCCAAGCCAACCGAAGCGCCCAAACCCACGGTCGCGCCGACCGCGGTACCCAAGCCCACCGAAGCGCCCAAGCCCACGACTGCGCCCCGCACCGGCGGCACGCTCCGCTTTGGGCAAAACGTGGCTGACGTCGGCAACCTCGATCCGCACTATGCCACCACGACAGGGGATCGCAGTCTCGTGGACATGGTGTTCAACGCGTTGATTCGCTACGTTCCAGGCGATGGCTCCAAGTTTGAGCCGGACCTGGCGACCGCGCTCCCCGAACCGAAGATTGTCGGCGGCAAGCAAGAGTGGACGTTCACGTTGCGCAAAGGCGTCATGTGTCATCCGACGGAAGGCGTGCCCTCGTACGAACTGACGAGTGCGGACGTCGTCTACTCGCTCACCAAATCGGCAGACGCCAAGCGTTCCGCTTACGCGGGCGAGTACACTGGGATGACCTTTGCGGCGGTGGATCCCTACACCGTCAAGATCACGCTCGACCAACCCCTTTCGCCTGTTCTCTTTTTCCCCAAGATCGCCAACTACTCGGGCGGCTTTATCGTCTGCAAGCAAGCCGCGGAAAAACTGGGCGCGGACAAAATGAAGACCACGCCCGTCGGCACAGGTCCCTTCGTGTTCAAATCGTACAGCCCGAAGGAAAAAATCGAGTTGGTGGCGAACGACAAGTACTTTCGCGGGATGCCGCAACTCGACGGCGTGAGTTTCCGCTACATGGCTGACCTCACCAGTCGCGAACTCGGCTTGCTCGGTGGGCAACTCGACGCGATCAATGGCGCGCCCGACAAGGCGTGGGTGGACAAGATGGCGAAATCCGCCAACGTCCAAGTGGATGTCTTTGGTGTGGGCGAGGTCGCGACGCTCCACTTTAACCCGACGGTCAAGCCCCTCGACCAACTGGCAGTGCGCCAAGCCATCGCTTACGCGCTGGATCGCGATGAATTCCTGGCTCTCGTCGGCGACAAGGTCGGCGGCAAAGTGTACTCGTTCGTGCCAGCGCAGTTCCTGGCGGGCGGCTTGACGCAAGCCGAAGTTGCGGCGAAGGGCTTGGAGTACAAGACTGACATCGCCAAAGCCAAGAAGATGCTGGCGGATGCGGGCTATGCCAACGGCTTTCCGCTGTCAATGGTCACTTCGGAGATGACGGGCTATCGCGTCCTCTACGAGTCCATGCAAGCGCAACTCGCCAAAGTCGGCATCAAGGCAGAGGTCAAGGTCGTCGACCACACGACGATGCACGATACCATCCGCAAGAATCTGAACGCGCTGGTCATCTACATCGCCTGGCGTCCGAATGCGGATGCGTACTTCACCCGCTTTTTCCACTCGGACTCGATCATCATCACGGGCAAAAAGCCCGACACGAACTTTACGAACTATAGCAAGATTGACAAGTTGATCGAGCAGGCGCGCTTTGAGACGGATGCGGCAAAGCAAGTCACCTTGTGGAAGGAAGCCGAAGTTCAACTGCTGCAAGACATGATCGTGTACCCGATCCAGTATCAGAACCAGGTCTACGCGCGCTCCAAAGCCGTGGACTATGGGCACGAGTTGAAATCGGTGCTCGCGCTCTACCCTGGCGTTGACGAGAAAACCAAGTTGGTGAAATAGTCTCGGCTCACAGACCCGAAGGGTCCGCCCTGAGCGTAGTCGAAGGGTCTCCCAGACCCTTCGGGTCTACTGGATACGATCATGCTGCGATACATCGCGCAACGACTCGTCTTTTCGATCCCCGTCTTTCTTGGCGTCGTGACGATCGTCTTCCTCGTCGTGCGCGTCCTGCCCGGCGATCCCGCGCAAGCCGCGCTGGGGGATTATGCTTCGAAAGAGGCGGTTAATGCGCTGCGCGAGAAGATGGGGTTGAACGATCCGCTGCCGGTGCAGTACGTGCGCTTTCTCGCGGATTTGCTGCGCGGCGATCTCGGCAAATCCATGATCACCGCCTCGCCCATCCGCGACGAGATCGCGCACAACCTGCCGTTCACGCTCGAACTGACCTTCACCGCGATTTTGATCGGCGCCGCCCTGGGCATCCCCATCGGCGTTTACACCGCCACGAATCGCAATCGGCTGCCCGATTACGTCGGGCGCGTCCTGTCGCTCGCGGGTCTTTCGGTGCCGGCGTTCTATCTCGGCATTCTTTTGATTTTGCTTTTCGCGATCGAACTGAAATGGCTGCCGGCCATCGGCGGCGGCGATCTGAGCGACCCGAAAGATAACGTCAGTCACCTGATCTTGCCCGCGCTCACGCTGGGGTTGGTGATGACCGCGTCGGTCGCGCGCCTGTCGCGTTCGGCGATGCTCAACGTGCTCAGCCAGGACTATGTCAGAACGGCGCGCGCCAAGGGACTGATGGAACTGGTCGTGCTGCTCCGCCACGCTTTGCGCTCCGCGTTGATTCCGATTGTCTCGCTCACCGGAGTTTGGGCGGTGGGACTCATCGGCGATTCAGTCACGACGGAGATCGTCTTTTCGCGTCCCGGCTTGGGCAAGATGATGGTGGGCGCGATGTTGCAGCGCGACTATACCGCGCTGCAATCTATCATGGCGATCTACACGGGCTTTGTCGTCATCATCAACCTGACCACCGATTTGATTTACGGGTTCGCTGACCCGCGGATCAGGACCAAGTGAAAGCGATGAACAGAGAAACGCACACTCCCAAGTTGATCAGCCAGCGTCAGCGGTTGTGGCGCACCTTCATCCGCAACCGCGCGGCAGTCATCGGATTGCTCCTGACGATTCTCGTCATTTTCGTTTCTGCCGCCGCGCCGCTGATTGCGCTGCAGGATCCACTCGATCAGAGCGCGCGGAATCGGCTCAAGCCGCCGGATGAAACGTACCTTTTGGGTCGCGACACGTTTGGGCGCGACGTTTTCGCGCGCGTGCTGTACGCGGGGCGTGTCTCACTCGTGGTTGGCGTCGCCGCGATCTTGGTAGGCGGAGTCATCGGCACGATCCTGGGCTTGGTCGCGGGCTACAGCGGCGGCAAGGTCGAAAACGCGATCATGCGCTTTGTGGATATTCTGATGGCATTTCCAAGTTTGCTCTTGGGATTGACGGTACTGGCTGTCCTCGGTCCGGGATTGGAAAAGATGATTCTGGCAATCGGGATCATGTTTTCGCCCGGCTTTGCGCGCGTCGTGCACGGTTCGACGCTATCGGTCAAGGCGCAGGAATTCGTACAAGCCGCGCACTGCGTCGGCGCGCATCAGACGCGCATTCTGCGCCTGCACATCCTGCCCAACGTCCTCGGCGAGATCGTCGTGCTGGGCAGTTTGTGGACCGCTTCCGCGATCCGCGTCGAGGCAAGTTTGAGTTTCATCGGCTTGGGCGTCGCGCCGCCAACGCCGACGTGGGGCAACATGATTCGCGACGGTACAATGCACCTGACGAATGCGCCCTGGCTTTCGGTGTTCCCAGGACTCGCGATCCTCATCACCGTTCTCGCCTTCAACCTGCTCGGCGACGGACTGCGCGACGTGCTGGATCCGCGGTTGCAAACATAGTCAATCGGGCAACCAGGCAGCCAGGCAATCAGGCGATCAGGCAATCAGTGACTGGTTGACTGGTTGCCCGATTGCCTGGTTGCCCGATTGACTGGTTGCCCGATTGACTGATCGACCAATTAACCAAATGTCTGCCACCGCACAACTCGTCTCCTTCATCTGCCATCTCGATCCCGCGCGCTTGCCCGATTCACTTTTGCAACACGCGACGCGCTGCGTCCTCGATCTGATTGGCGTTGCGATTGCCGGCGCGCGCGCGCCAATGTCAGAGATCAGCGCGCGCTTCGGCTACGAGCAATTCGCGCCCGGCGATTGCACGGTCATCGGCGCGCAGCAGCCGCTGAACGCGTGCGGCGCGACCTGGGTGAACGGCACGTACGCGAGCGCGCTCGACATGGACGACGGCAACCGCATGGCGATGGGGCACCCCGGCGCGAACGTCATTCCCGCCGCGCTCGCCGTCGCGGAGCAGACGCGCGCGACCGGTCGTGAGTTTCTCACTGCAATCGTCGCGGGGTACGAAGTCGCCGTGCGCGCGAGCGCGGCGCGCGTCGCGTGGTACAAAGACAAGATGTACTCGACGGGCATTTGGGGTGTGTTTGGCGCGACCGCCGCGGCGGGCAAGTTGCACAAGTTCGATGAGCCGACCCTGCAAGCGGCGCTTGGCACGGCGGGTTCGCACGGACCCTTTCCGCCCGGCGGCTTGCAGGCGAATCACGCGATGGTGAAAGAGGTGATCGCGTGGAGCGGGATGACGGGAGTTGCCGCGGCGCTCCTCGCGCAGCGCGGCTTTATCGGTCCGCCAGACATCATGGATTATTCGCGACGTTGGGACACTGCCGCGCTCGTGGACGGACTGGGTAGCGAATACGCTATCGCGAACACGTACTTCAAGCCGTACGCGGTGTGTCGTTGGGCGCACGCTGCGGTGGACGCGGCATTGGCGCTAAAAAAGCAGCACCGCCTCCAAGTTGCGGAAATCGAAAAAGTTCGCGTCGATTCGTTTTGGGAAGTGACGCGCCTCGTCAATTACGCGCCGAGCAACACCGTCGGCGCGCAGTTCAGCATCCCGTTCGCGCTCGCGCTCGCGCTGACGTACGATCAGATCATGCCGGAGCAAGTAAGCGACGCGAATCTGCGCGATCAAGCCGTCGTGGATCTCGCGCGCAAAGCGCAAGTCGTCGTGGACGATGAACTGAACCGGCAATTTCCCGCCAAGACGATGGCGCGCGTGACGATTGAAACGCCGCGCGGCGCGTTTCAAACGACGGTCGAGTATCCGCGCGGCAATCCCGAAAATCCGCTGAGCGACGCCGAACTCGCGACCAAGTTCCGCGCGCTCGCCGCGCCCATCGTCGGCGACGACACATGCGAGAAACTGCAAGTCGCGATTCGCGACCTCGCGAGCGCGCGGGCTGTTTCGGCGTTGACGCAGTTGCTGGGATACGACCGCTGACGGCAGACCGCCGACGGCGGTCAGTTGTCGGCAGTCATTTGCAGATTCGAGGAGGATCGATTGAAGATACTCGTTCTCGGCACTGGGCTGCAAGGGCGCGCCGCGCTGCACGATCTGGCGCGCAGTCGCGACGTTGCGCGCGTCATCGCCGCCGATGCGGACCTGGACGCGCTCACGCGTTACCTGGCGCGTCTCCAGAGCGACAAGATCGATGCGGTCAAGTTGGACGCGCGCGATGAAAACCAGGTCGCGCGATTGATGCGGCAGGTCGACGCGGTCATCGTCCTGCTCCCCACCGCGTTTCACGTTGCGATGGCGCGGCTGGCGGTCGCGCACGGAATTCATCTGGTCAATTCATCCTACGCGCCGCCCGAGTTTCGCGACATCGGACGCGCGGCAGAGGCGCGCGGCTTGACCCTTTTGCCGGAATTCGGTTTGGATCCAGGCATTGACCTCGTGCTAGCGGGGCAAGCGGTCAAGCAACTGGACGAGGCGCATCAGTTTTACAGTTACGGCGCGGGGTTTCCCGAACCGCAAGCCGCGACGGGACCGCTGCGCTACAAAATCACCTGGACGTTCGATGGCGTGCTGAAAGCGTACCGGCGCGACGCGCGCGTGATTCGCGACGGCAAAATCGTGGATGTGCCCGGTCGCGAGATTTTCGCGCCGGCGAACATCCACATCGTCGAGACGAAAGAATGGGGCGCGCTGGAGGCGTACCCCAACGGCGACGTCGTCCCGTACTTGAACGCGATGGGAATCGCATCCACCATCCGCGACGCGGGACGCTTTGCGATGCGCTATCCGGGTCACTGCGCGTTTTGGTACACGCTGGCGCAGTTGGGATTTCTGGACGATGCCCCGCCGATCGCCGGGGTCGCGCCGCGCGAGTTCGTGCGCGCGCTGCTCGAGCCGCAACTGCAATTCGCGGACGACGAACGCGACGTCGCGCTGATTCGCCTGGACGTGCGCGGCGTCAAGGATGGTCGCAAACTGCATCTGGTCTACGAGGTGATTGACCAGCGCGACCTGGAGACTGGCTTGATGGCGATGAATCGGACGGTGGGATACACCACGAGCATTGGCGCGCAGATGATTTTGCGCGGGGATATTCGCAAACGCGGTCTGCTCTCTCCGCTCGGCGACGTCCCTGCCGATTTATTTTTCGATGAGTTACGCCAACGCGGAATTAGCGTGCAGCAATATCAATACGAAGAATAAAAAGAGACTGTAGCATGTCCACCGATTCACCAACCGCAGAGGCGCAGAGAGCGCAGAGTTTATGTTTTTTTCTCTGCGTCTCTGCGTTCTCTGCGGTCAAATTGGGATGATGCGCGGTCGTCATGCTACGCTGTCAATAAAGAGGAGAAAAATGGAAAAGAAAATCGCAGTCATCGGCGCGGGGAATGGCGGCACCGCAATTGCCGGAGATTTGACTCTGGCGGGACACGAGTGTCGCCTGTTTGATTTTGAACAGTGGGCAGAAAATGTGAACGCAGTCAACGCGCAGGGCGGCATCAAAGTCACCGGCGTCGCGCACACGGGTTTTGCCAAGATCGCGCTCGCCACAACCGACCTGCGCGCGGCGGTGGATGGCGCGGAACTGATCATGGTCGCGACGCAGGCGCTCACGCATACGATGGTTGCCGAAGCGCTCGCGCCGCTGGTACGTTCGGGGCAGGTGATCATCCTGTGGCCCGGCTCGGGCGGCACACTCGAAATGCGTCGCGTCTTCGACAAAAAGCGCGTCAAGGCGGACGTGATTCTTGCCGAGGGCGCGACGCTGCCGTACTGCTGTCGTCGCCTTGAAGGTCCAGGCACGGTGAACATTCATCGCATTGACGGTCCGCGCAACTACGTCGCCGCGCTGCCCGCGAGTCGCACGCCCCAACTGATGCAATCGCTCGACGGCGTGTACGATACGGTTGTGCCAGCGCGCAGCATCATCGAACCCGCGCTCTACAATCCGAACATCATCGTGCATCCCGCCGGCGCGCTCTTCAACATGGGACGCATCGAGTTCAGCCAGGGCGAGTTTTGGATGTACAAAGAAGGCATCACGCCGTCGGTCAAGAAAATCATCAACGGGATGGATCGCGAGCGCGCAGCGATCATGAAAAAACTGGGATACGAGCCAAGAACTTATGCCCAGGTTTTTGACGATCTCTTCCACGTCAGCGTCGAAGAATTCGCCAAGGCGTCGAGCAAGGGACCCTTCTCGATGCAAGACCGCTACATCACCGAAGATGTGCCGATGGGCGTCACGCTCACCGCATCGCTCGGACGCAAACTCGGCATCCCGACGCCGACGTACGATGCGATCATTCACATCGCGTCCATCGTCAACGAGACTGATTACTTCAAGACGGGACGCAATCTCAAGAACCTGGGTCTCCAGAATTGGACGGCGCGCCAACTCCAAAAGTACGTGACGACCGGCAAGCGATCATAGGATTTGGAAATGTCACGCATCAAAGATTCACCTGAATTTCAGCGCGGCGCGCCCGTGACGATCATCGTGGACGGCGCGCCGCTGCCGGCGTTCGTCGGCGAGACGATCGCGGGCGCGTTGCTTGCCTCGGGGCGACGCGCGTGGCAACACACGCGACACGGACAACCGCGCGGAATGTTCTGCGGCATCGGCGTTTGCTTCGACTGCCTGGTGACCGTGAACGGCGCGTCAAAAGTGCGCGCGTGCTTGACGCCCGTTGCCGAAGGCATGATCGTGCAAACGCAGGAGACGACGCCATGACCGAACAAGTCGAAATCGCGGTGGTCGGCGCGGGACCGGGCGGGTTGTGCGCCGCGCTCGCCGCCGCGCAAGCGGGCGCGCAAGTCGCGCTGATTGACAACAATCGGCATCCTGGCGGTCAATACTATCGCCAGACCGCGCGCGAGTTTCGCGGTGCGCCGTCGTCGCATCAACGCGAAGGCGCGGCGCTGCTGCAACAAGCCATCGCCGCGGGCGTGCGCATCATCGCCGAGACGAATGTCTGGGGCGCGTTCGACGACAAGGTGCTCGCGCTGAACGACGGCGCGGCGACGACGTACTTGCAAGCGCGCGCGATCATCCTCGCGACTGGCGCGTACGATCGCCCCGTCGCGTTCCCTGGTTGGACGCTGCCCGGCGTGATGACCGCTGGCGCGGTTCAAACCTTGATAAAAGAGCAACGCATTTTAGCGGGCAAGCGATTTCTCCTCGCGGGCACAGGACCCTTGCAACTCGTCCTCGCGGCAGAACTGGCGCGGGCAGGCGCGCAGGTCGTCGCCGTGCTCGAAGGCAGCCGCGTCTTTCCGCGCGTGTTGCAACACGCGGGCGCGCTGTGGAATCAGTGGGAGCGATTGAGTGAGGGATTGAGCAGTTGGCTCACGCTGGCGCGACATCGGATTCCGTACCGCGTTGGTTGGGGCATCGTCGCGGCAGAGGGCGCGGCACAAGTCGAACAAGCAACCATCGCGCGATTGGACGGAAACTGGCGACCGATTCGCGGCAGCGAGGAAAAAATCGCGTGCGACACGATCGCGCTGGGCTATGGATTTGTCCCGTTCAACACGCTGTCGCGACTTTTGGGCGCGCGCCAAGAATGGCGACCCGAACTCGGCGGCGAGGTGCCCGCGCGCGACGCGCAAATGCAGACGAGCGCGCCTGGCGTGTACGCGGTGGGCGATTGCGCCGGCATCGGCGGCGCAGCGCTCGCGCGCGTCGAAGGACAGATCGCGGGGAGCGCCGCAGCCGCGCAGGTGGGACATGGCACGGCGGATGCGATTCCCGCGCGCGCGTCCGCGCTCGCGCGGGAACGACGATTCCAGCGGATGTACGCCGCGCTCTTCACCCCCGGCGTGGGGCTGTACGAGTTGAGTCAGGACGACACGATTCTCTGTCGCTGCGAAGAAATCACGCAAGCCGAGGTGCGCCACGCGCTCGCGCTCGGCGCGGACACGACGAACGAGGTCAAGTTGATCACGCGCGGCGGCATGGGCGATTGCCAGGGGCGGATGTGCGCGCACCTGATCGCGCATTTCATCGCGCGCGAGACGGGGCGATCAGTCGCGCAAGTTGGCATGTTGCCGCCGCGTCCACCGATCTTTCCAATTCCGATTACTGCATTGGGGGTGACGCGATGAATGATCGACGCAGGATCAGCGCGGAGGCAGTCGTCATCGGCGGCGGCATCGTCGGCTGCGCGAGCGCGTACTACCTGGCGCGGCGCGGCGTGCAAGTCGCGCTACTCGAAAAAGCGACCATCGGCGGCGAAGCATCGGGGCGCAATGGCGGCGGCGTGCGACAGCAGTGTCGCGATCGGCGCGAGCGTCCCTTCGCGATCGCGAGCGTCAAACTGTGGGAAGGTTTACAAGCGGAACTTGGATTCGACATCGAGTACGTGCAAGGCGGCAACATCCGCATGGCGGCGAACGACGCGCGGATGGAGTCGCTGCGGCGCGAGGGCGCGGAAGAACTCGAAGATGGTTTGCAGGTGGAACTGTGGGATCGCGATGAACTGCGTCGCCGCGCGCCGTATCTCGGCGACGTGTTCATCGGCGCGAAATACTGCGCGACCGACGGCACCGCGAATCCGATTCTCACAACCAAAGCGTTCGGCTGGGCGGCGCAGCGGCTTGGCGCGACGATTTTGACGCGCACCGAAGCGGTGAGCATCGGCGTCGAGGGCGCGCGCGTCGCGTCGGTCACGGGTCGCGACCAGGATGGCGAAATCGTCGTCGAAGCGCCGTGGGTGATCAACGCGGCGGGACCTTGGTCAGCCGCGCTGAGCCGCGCCATCGGCGTCGAGATACCGGTCGAACCGGCGCGCTCGGTCATCGCGATTACGCAACGTTGCGCGCCGTTGTTTCGGGAGTTCATCTCGTCGCACGACCTGGGGGTGTACGCGCGGCAAGCGCGCGAGGGACAGGTGCACGTCGGGGGGACCAACGTGCCTCCGCACACGTTCGATCAGCGCGCGCCCGCCGATGTGCTGGAGCATCTGGCGCGCGGCGCGGCGCAGATGATTCCCGCGCTGCGCGGCGCAAACTTTTTGCGTTCCTGGGCAGGCACGTTGGAGATGACGCCGGATAAAGTTCCAATCCTGGGATATGTTGACCGCGTCAAAGGTTACATCCTCGCAACCGGGTTCAGCGGTCACGGCTTTTGTCTGGGACCCATCGCGGGCAAACTCGTCAGCGAACTCGTCGTGGACGGCGCGCCATCGCTGTCGCTGCACGAGGTTCGGTTTTCGCGGTTCGGATAACTGCCAGTTTTCAGTAGGCAGTGTTCAGTGTTCAGCAGACAATAGTCATATACTGAATACTGCATACTGAACGCTGGCACTCTGGAGGTTTGTATGGGCAAAGAACTCATTATTCTCATCGGCAAGGAAGAATGCACGGCGGAGTTGTTGACACAAGCCGCGCCGCGTACGTGCGACATCATCGCGCGCGCGTTACCGCTCGAAGGTCTGCTGACTCACGCCAAGTTGGTCGATCGCGAAGTCTTTTTCCAATTGCCTTTCTTCATCGACGCGGTGGAAAATAGCAAATGGTCGGAGAAAGGCGATCTCGCTTTTTGGAACGGGCGGCAGTCGCTCTGCATTTTCTACGACGACTGTGTGCCGCTGGGCAGCACGCCCACCTTCGCGCGCGTTACCAAGAACTTGGAAGGGCTGGCGCGCGAAGCGGCGGAGGTGTGGGACAAGCCAGGCAAGCGCATCGTCATCAAAGCGAAAGAAGGTTGAGATGTTGAACCCGACACTCGATAAAATCATCGCCGCGCGCCAAGCGATTTGGCTGAACGCGCCAGCAGACATCGCGCGGCTGCGCACGAAAAAAGGAACGCGCCACCAAGGCGCTTCGGCGGTACTCTACGCCACTGCCAAGTTGGGGCAACTGGCGGTATTCCTGAATCACCTGCGGCAAGTCGCGCAACAGAACAAAGTTGACCTGGAAACGATGCGGGTGACAACGGACTCACTTTTGGAATTCTACGCGAGTCAGTACGGCGGTTTCTACGGCTTGACCGACACAGCCCAAATCGTGCGCTTGGGGAAAGACGCGCTCGCGGAGGTCAAAACGCTGGAGGAGTACGTACAACTCGTGGGCGAACTCGCGCTCTATGTTAGCCGCGTGGACTATTGGGTAGATTTTCTAGTTCCCTGGGCAAAGTTTGGCGAGACGTACGAGCAGCTCGCGGCGCAGCGCAAGTAGCACAGCCCTCCTGGGTTTGGTAGATTGGCTGGGATGACATTTCGATTCTCCTACAACAAATTGACGCGGCAACCTTCTTCTGCCGATTGGTAGGCGGCGTACATTACCTCGACGACCTTGCGCCCTAAACGCGCGTCGGACAAAGGCGCGCGGTCGAACGCGACGGCTTCGACAAAGTCGCGCATTTCTTGCGGATAGCCCAGCAGCCATTCTTCGTCAACGCTGGGGTACGTCCATCCGGCTTTGGTGCTGACTTTTTCCATGATGTACTCATTCACAAAGGTCTGATCGTCCGGCGCGTACGCTTTCAACATCCCGCTGTGCCCCATGTCGCAATCCACGCGCGCGTTCGTCAAGTAGACCTGCAAGGTGTCTTTCATTCCGCCCAGCACGATGTCGGATGCCTGGATCAACGCGCGCGAACCATCGGAAAATGTCACGATCACCGCGCACCAGTTTTCGACATCGTGCCAATCCGCGACTAGCCATTTGCCCGCGTCGCGAAAGCACGGCAACTGGCTCAGATTGTCTGCTTCGGCAGTCACCGCTTGAACGCGAATCGGTTTGCCCTCGCGGCGCAATCCTTCCTGCTCTTTCAAATAGAGCGCGATGCCGATCGGATGCGCGGCGAGCCGCACGAGCGCGCCGCCCCCAGCGTGCTGCCACGTTTTGGCGTACGCCGCGTGTGAGCCGCTGTGACTTTCCTCCGCGCGAATTTCCAAGATCGCACCGCCGCTCGCGGCGACCAGCCGCGCGGCTTTTTGGACGACCGGCGAGTACAGCCAGTTCTCGGCGTACATCAATTTGACGCGCGCGTGTTCCGCCGCGGCGATCATGCGGTCCGCGCTCTGCAAAGATTCCGCGAGCATCAATCGTTTCGACGTCGCGCCCACCGGCTCGCTCGCGCCCGCGCCGCCAAAATATCCGGTGAACGGCTTTTCGACGATGATGTGCTTGCCGGCTTGCGCCGCCTCGATCGCCAAGAGTTCGTGCAGATGATTGGGGACGCACAGGTCAACCAGGTTGATGTCCTGCCGATCCAGGATCCGGCGATAATCGTCGTAGCAATCGGCAATCCGATATTGCCGCGCCAATTCCTGCGCTTGCGCGAGCGGCACCGCCGCGACCGCGGCGATGTCTAAATCCAGGTCGGTGATGCGCCGGTACGCGCGCGCGTGAATGTTTCCAACAAACCCCGCGCCGATCAGACCGACGCGAACTTT
This sequence comes from Candidatus Aquidulcis sp., assembly GCA_020723345.1. Taxonomy (GTDB): domain Bacteria; phylum Chloroflexota; class Anaerolineae; order UBA4142; family UBA4142; genus VGOB01. Next base: position 39,343 of record DYJA01000056.1, read on the forward strand.
TCCTGACATGGTCTCTCCTGAAAATAGGACACAGATAAACACTGATGAACACTGGTTTTTGATCTGTGTCAATCTGTGTGAATCAGTGTCCCATCCTTTTTCATCCGAACGTTGGTGAACGCAAGTTCATGGGGAATCCCTCTCTCTATCCCGCCAACGCCAACGCCTTGCTCGGACACACGGCTACGCAGATGCTACAACCGTAGCACTTGGCTTCGTCAACAATTGCTTTTTTGTCCACCAGTGTGATCGCGTGGCAATGCGCGGGCTTCAAACACAAGGCGCAGCCGTTGCACCGTTCCAGGTCGACGCTGGGCGCGCCGGGGATCGCTTCGAGATCGGCGGCGGCGCGGAGGTTGGGCAGCGCGCGCCCGACGATCTCGGCGTACGAGCTGTAACCCTGGTCTTCGATAAACTTGTCCATGCCTGTGACGATTTTGGTTACGACTTCCCAACCGCGCCACATGATTTCGGTGCAAGCCGTGACGAGCGTTGCGCCGTACATCATAAACTCGATGCCGTGCCGCCAGTTCTGCAAGCCACCGCCGCCGATAATCGGAATCTTGACGCGGCGCGCGGTCTGCGCGACTGCGGCGTAGCCCATCAAGCGCGTCGCCGGTCCGCCGAGACTGCCCATGCTCGCGCCGCGCAGCAAAGGATAGATGCGCTCCGGATGATAAATGTCGACCGGCGGCAGCGAGAGTTGCGCGCCCGCGAGACATATACCAGCCGCGCCGCCCACCTCACACGCGCGCGCGATCTCGGTAATGTCGGTCACATTCGGCGTGAGTTTGCACACGACCGGAATGCGGACCGATTCGCTGAGCACTTGCGCGACGCGGCGCGACGCGTCCGGGTCTTGCCCGGTCAACGCGCCGCCGCGCTCGCCCTGTTTGTCGTCACCCAATTCGCCCAACTGTTTCGCGGTGAGCAGAATATTGGGACAGATCAAATTCGCTTCGATCATGTCCGCGCCCGCGTTTTCCATCGCTTTGGCGAGCCGCGCCCAGCCATCGAGATCGCCCGCGTCGTGCGTGATGTTCGTCATGATGACGAGCGACGTGCGTTTCTTCGCCTGCTCGACCAGCCGCACACCTTCGTCAAGATCGAGCCGGCGATCGTGACACACGATGCTGCCGACGCGCGGATCGTTGTACATTCGCAACTTGCCGTAAAAAGGTTGCTTGATAAAAGTCAGTTTCGTGCTTGCCGCTGCCGCGCCCGCGCGATCGGCTTCCTCAAGGACTTGTATGGTTGCAGTCAAGGGACTGGAGGCGACCACGAAGGGATTTTTGAATTTGACGCCCGCAAACTCGATCATGCTATCTCCTAACCAGCAATCCGACTCACCGATTGTCTTTCGATCAAGGTATGGTTGAGCCAGAGCACCGGCTCAATTTCTTCGTCGTTTAGCAAACGCACGAGTTGGCGCATTCCGGTCGCGCCCATTTCGTACAACGGGATTTGAACCGTCGTCAGCGGCGGGTCGACGTATTGCGTGGACAAAATATCGTCTAAGCCGACCAAACTAATATCGGTGGGAATTCGCAAGCCGCGTTGTTTCAGCGCGACCATCGCGCCGATCGCCATCTCGTCGTTCGACGACATGATCGCAGTCGGGAGCCGATCGATCGCCAGCAATCGTTCGATCGCGCGAATGCCGCCTTGAAAACGAAAATCGCCGGGAATGACCAGCGCCGGATCGAACGCGATCCCGGCGGCTTGCAGCGCGTCGCGATAACCTTCCGTGCGCAGGCGCGTCGTATTCAGTCCCGCGGGACCGGATAACATTCCGATGCGGCGATGTCCATATTGAATCAGATAACTTGTGCCGTCGCGCACCGCCGCGCGATTGTCGATCGTGACTTCACACGCCGGGAACAGATGCTCGCTCAGCCCGACCACGCCGACGTTGCGGCGCTCCATTTGCTCGACGAGCGCGCGCATCTCGCGCAAATAATTCTCGTCCGTCAGACCGCCGCCCGCGAAAATCAAACCGCGCACGCGATAATTCAGCAGCGTGCGGACGTAGGTCAACTCCACGGCGGGAATGCGATCCGAGTTGCAGACGATGACGATGTAGCCGTTTTCACGCGCCACGTCTTCGATCCCGCGCACGATCGCGCTAAAGTACGGATCGTTCGTGTCGCCGACGATGACGCCGATCATGCACGTTTGGCGCGTCGCGAGCGCGCGCGCGACCTCGCTTGGCGCGAAACCCATTTCGGCGACTACCTTGAGGACGCGGCGGCGCGTCGCTGCGCTGACCGGATGATCGCTGTTGTTCACGACGCGCGAAGCCGTCGCAATCGAGACGCGCGCTTTGCGCGCGACGTCGGCAATCGTTGGATTCTTTTTCATATTGCTCAAATCCGCATCCGTGGATCCAGCGCGTCGCGCAGACCATCGCCGACGAAATTGATCGCGATCACGGTCAGCGAAATGAGCGCGCCGGGATAAATCGCGATCTCGGGCGCCATCCGCAGATAGCGCTGCGCGTTTTGCAGCATATTGCCCCAGGATGGCGTCGGCGGCTGGATCCCATAACCCAGGTACGACAGCGCCGACTCCAAAAGGATTCCACTCGCCACTTGCAACGTCGCCGCGACGATGATCGGTCCCAGCGTGTTCGGCAAAATATGTCGCGCGATGATGCGAAACGTCGGCACACCGGTTGCCCACGCCGCCTGGCAGAATTCGCGTTCCTTGATGGACAAACACTCGGCGCGAATGATGCGCGCCACGCCCATCCAGGATAACAATCCAATGATCAGCACGATAAAGGTCAAGTTCGTTTCAAGAAAAGAACCCAGCACAAGCGCCAAAGGAAACATCGGAATCGAAAGCATGATATTGATGAACGATGACAGTAGCGTGTCCACCCGTCCGCCGAAAAAACCAGCGACCGACCCGATCAGCACGCCCAACACGACGGTGAGAATCGAGGAGACCAAGCCGACCGTCAGCGAAATGCGCGCGGCGTACACCAGCCGCGCGAGCATGTCGCGCCCGACATCGTCGGTTCCCAGAATGTGTTCCGGGCTGGGCGGCGCGAGAATGTCGAGACTGATCGCGTCGGGATTGTACGGCGTGACGAGCGGCGCAAAGATCGCGACGAAACCCAGGATCGCCAAAACGACGACGCCCAGCGTCGCGAGTTGATGTTTCCGAAAAAAGTGTAGAATGCCGGGGCGCTTGCGCGCGGAGGCATGCATCAATGCATTTGAGGTCGGGCTTGGCGCAGACATTTGAACTCACTATCCCATTTTGATTCTTGGATCAATCCAACCATAAGTCAGATCGGCGAGCAAATTGCCGACGATCGTGAGAATCGCCATAATCATAAATGCCGCCATCAGGACCGGATAATCGCGCGAGGTCAACGAATCGGCGAGCAATTTGCCCATTCCGGGCCAGGCGAAGACGACTTCGGTAATCATCGCGCCGCCGATCAAGTTGCCGCCCTGCAAACCGATCAGCGTCACGAGCGGCAGCAGCGCGTTCCGTAACGCGTGCCGATAGATGACGACGACTTCTTTCAGACCTTTGGCGCGCGCGACGCGAACGTACTCTTGCGCGATTACGTCCAACATGGACGAACGAACGTAGCGGCTCCACCCGGCGATGTACAGTGTTGCTAGCACGGACGCGGGACCGATGATGTGAATGAACCAATCCCACCAGTTGAATTCCATCCCGATCGTCGCGTTGCCACCCGAAGGCAAAAGACGCCAACGCACGGAAAAAGTCAGCAAGAGCATCATCCCCAACCAAAAAGTCGGAATAGAAATTCCTAACATTGAAAAAACGCTCGCGAGATACTGCACCCACCGCCGCTTGCTGATCGCCGAGATGACGCCAAAGGGGACGGAAAGCGCGACTGCGATCAGAAGCGCGACGAGCATCAATTGAATTGTGTTCGGCGCGCGTCCCCACAGCACGGTGGTCACGGGATCGCGATATCTGAATGAGGTGCCCCAATTTCCGCTCAAGATGCCGGTCAGCCAATTCCAGTACTGGATCGGAACCGGTTGATCGGTGCCGAGCAGCTTTTCGAGTCGCGCGATATCTTCGGGACCGGCATCGGGCGAGGCGTACATTGCCGCGGGCCCACCGGGCGCGAGGTGCACCAACCCGAAGAGCAAAAGCGAAACCGCGATCAGGGTTGGAATGGCGACCAGAATTCGTCGAACAAGATACTTGCTCATGCGATACCTGGGTCAGACTTCCGAAGCGCTGCCGCCGATTGGAAATCGGCGTCTCAACAAGGTGAAAATCGGTTGCAAACCGATTGGATTTCAACCCAATTCCATCGGGTTTCTACCTCACTGAGACCCCGAATTCTATTCGGGGGGCTTCTGCCGCCGATTGGAAATCGGCGTCTCAACAAGGTGAAAATCGGTTGCAAACCGA
>DYJA01000057.1 GCA_020723345.1 Candidatus Aquidulcis sp.
TCACGAAACACGCGAGCATCCCGATCATTTCGCTCGGTTCGGGACCGAACGCGCACGGACAACTGTTGATCTTCCACGATATGTTTGGCTTGTACCCCAAGTTCAAGCCGAAGATGGCGAAAGTATTCGGTAACGCGGGACAGGTCATCGGCGATGGGCTGAAGCAGTACGTCGCGGAGGTCACGTCGAAGCAATTCCCGCAACCCGAAAATTGGTTCGGAATGAAAGACGACGAGTACGCAGAATTGACCAAGCTGTTGAGTATGTAGCGTCTCGCAAACATGGATACCCAGAACCTTCGCATTCAGAAAGGAATCACGCGGAGCAAGCCGTTTCAGATACAAGTTGATGGACAGTTACTTTTCGCTTATCCGGGCGAAACCTTGGGTACCGTTCTGCTCGCGAATGGCAAGCGCGCCTTTCGTCACACGATGCTTTCCGGCGGAGCGCGCGGAATATATTGCGGCATGGGCGTATGCTTTGAGTGCCTCGTGACTGTTAATGGACAAGCCAACGTGCGCGCTTGTGTCACTCTCGCACAGCCGGGCGATCGGGTGAAAAGACAATTCAAGTGAACGATCTCACTCTCGCTCCACTAACCGTCGTCGGTGCAGGTCCGGCGGGGATCATGGCGGCATACACCGCGGCGGAAGCCGGAGTCGATGTCACAGTCATAGACGAAAATCCTCTCCCCGGCGGACAATACCTTCGACAGTCACCACCCGAGTTCACAATTCCCGATGTCGTGGCTGCCCATTCAGGTCATCCCGAAGCGGCAGCCCTGTATCGCAAACTAGAACATCCCCGAATTCGGACGATGCACAACACATCGGTTTGGGGTGTCTTTGATGGACGCATGTTGGCTTTGGCGGAACGCGATCGCGTCTATCTGCACAAGGCAAATCGGGTGGTGATCGCAACCGGCGCGTACGATCGTCCACTCGCTTTTCCGGGCTGGACTTTGCCCGGAATCTTGGGTGCCGGTGCGGTGATGCGGATGGTCAAGACGCAATGGGTTCTGCCTGGCAAGCGCGTACTGCTCGCGGGCTTGGGTCCGCTTCAATTGCCTCTCGCCGATCTGCTGCTCGAATCTGGCGTCGAGGTGGTGTGCGTTGCCGAAGCCGCCAATCTATTTTTAGGTTGGCGGCATCTTTCGGGATTCTGGGGACATGGCGATCGGATTTGGGAAGCGTACACTTACATCAAGACACTGGTGCAACATCGCGTCCCTGTTTTCCACAATCATGCTATCGTCAGCGCGTCTGGCAAAGAACAAGTCGAGACGGCGACGATTGCCCGTCTCGACGGAAGCGGGCAACCCATCGCCGGTACGGAACGTCAGTTTGAAGTTGACACTGTCTGCCTGGGTTACGGATTTCTCCCTTCGATTCAATTGGCGATGGCGTTTGGCTGCGAACCGCGCTTTGACGAAAATCTATCCTGGTTTGTTCCGCGCCACAATGACCACATGGAAACGACTGAACCCGGCATCTTCGTCGCGGGTGATGTAACCGATTTTGGCGGCGCGAAAGTCGCGCTGGCTGAAGGGCGAGTGGCTGGATTAGCGGCGGCGCATCAATTGGGCGCGCTCGACGACGCGACCTTCAATCGACTTGTCGCGCCTGCGCTCGCGGAATTGCGCCACATGAATCGTGTCGCGCTTGCGCTTCAACGGATCTATCGTTTTCGTCGCGGTCTCGCTTTTCTGGCATCCGATGACACGATTCTCTGCCGTTGCGAAGACGTGACACTTGCCAAGGTCAAGCAGGCGTTAGCCGATGGTGCGATCGATCTTCATCAAGTTAAACTTGGTACGCGGGCGGGGATGGGCTATTGCCAGGGACGATGTTGCAGCGCGCTAATCGCCCCCATCGTTGCCAAAGAAACGAAACAATCGATCTCCACACTGCATCCTTTCACCGTTCGTCCGCCCATTCAACCGATTCCGTTGCAAATGCTCGCGACAGGCGCTGTCTCGATGGCAGTCGAATGACCGGGAGGCGTGTCCAGTTATGAAGACGGATGTCGTGATCGTTGGCGGCGGACTGATCGGGTGCGCCACAGCATATTACCTTGCCAAGAAAAAAAGTAATGTCATCGTCATTGAGAAAGACGCGGGAGTTGGTCTGCAAGCATCCGGGCGCAATGCCGGCATGGTTCGACAACAAGCGCGCAAAGCTGCACTCCCGCTGGCGATGGCAAGTGTGCGCCTGTGGGCTGCGCTCGCCCAGGAATTGGAAAACGATCTCGGGTATACCCGCACGGGGTATCTCAAGATCGCGCTGGACGAAGCGGGCGTGGCGGTTCTTGAGAACGAAATGGCTTGGGAGCACGCGCACGGGTTGACCGAAGTCCGGATGCTGTCGCCGGACGAATGTCGAGACAAGATTATTGGTTTGACGGATCGCGTTGTCGCGGGAAAATTTTGCCCGACCGATGGGATCGCCAATCCGATGTTAGTCACACCGGCGTATGCCAGAGCCGCACAGCGCCTGGGTGCTGAAATCAAAACTCGCACGACCGTGACGGGCTTGCTTCGACAAGGATCAGCGGTTCGCGGGGTGACGACAGAGCAAGGTGAAATCGAAGCGGAAGTAGTCGTCAATGCCGCCGGACCCTGGGCTTGTCACTTGAACGAGTCGATCGGGTGCGCGACGCCGATCACTCCTGGGTTGAGTCAATTGATGTTCACCGAACGTCGCGCGCATAACCTTGTTTGTCCCGTCGGAGTTTTGGGATTTGGCGGATACTTTGTACCGACGCACGCGGGCAATATGGTCTTGGGTATCAGTGGAGTACCGAACAAGTACGGCTACAGCACTCGCGTAGAATATTCTGACATCACTGCCAAAGCCGCGCAAATGCTCGAAATACTTCCGTGGCTGAGCCAGGTTTCCGTCATTCGCACGATGTCAGGAATTACTGAATACACACCCGATGGCGAACCGTACATTGGCGCTGTGCCTGGCACGCGCGGATTTTTCACCGCCGTCGGATTTCACGGACAGGGATTCTGTCTCGGTCCGATCGTTGGCAAGATTCTCGCTGACTTGATTACGGGCAAGGAATCTTCCATATCGTTGGCAACATTCAAACCAGATCGTTTCGCCCGCGTTCAAGGGTGACCAAAAACCGTACTGCTCAGGTGTCATTGCGAGCGGAGCGAAGCAATCCCCAAATCGCAGACCGGAGATTGCTTCGTCGCAAAAAACGCTCCTCGCAATGACAAAGCCCTATACTGGGAAGGAGTTCGATGTCCACTGACGCGATAAATAATTTGTCTCCAGTCTGGAGCCGCATCACCAACATTCTCGTCGATCACGCGGAGGGCGCGTTTCTGTACGCCGCCGACGGTCGCCGCTATTTTGATTTTACCTGCGGCATCGGCGTGACCAACACCGGACACTGCCATCCGCAAGTCGTCGCCGCGATCCGGGAACAAGCGGGCAAACTGATCCACGGTCAGGCAAACATCGTCTATCACCAACCGATGTTGGACTTGACCGCCGCGCTATTGCCGGTTCTGCCCAAAGGCATTGATAGTTTGTTCTTCAGCAACAGCGGCGCGGAAGCGGTCGAAGGCGCGGTCAAGTTGTGCAAACACGCGACCGGTCGATCCAACATCATCGTGTTGAATGGCAGTTTTCATGGACGCACGCATTTGACGATGGCGATGACGACGAGCAAAACCGGATACCGCACGCGCTATCAGCCGCTCGTGCCCGGCGTTTTCGTCGCGCCGTACCCGTACGCGTTTTACTACGGCATGGACGATGAGCAAGTGACCGATATGGCGTTGCGCGAGTTGCGGAAATTGCTCAAGAGCCAGACCGCGCCCGACGAAACCGCGTGCATTGTGATCGAGCCGGTGCTGGGCGAGGGCGGCTATGTCGTGCCGCCGACGCGCTATATGCAAGAACTGCGCGCGTTGTGCGACGAGACCGGCATTTTGTTGGTCGCCGACGAAATTCAATCCGGGTTCGGACGAACGGGACGATACTTTGCCGTCGAACATTTCGGAATCGTTCCCGATGTGATGACGGTGGCGAAAGGCATTGCTTCCGGCATGCCGCTGTCGGGTGTTTTTACGCGCAACGATTTGGCAGCCAAGTGGCAAGTCGGTACGCACGGCGGAACGTACGGCGGCAACGCAATCGCGTGCGCGGCGGGCGTGGCGACGATTCGCGTCTTGCAAGAGGAAAAACTGATCGAGAACGCCGCCGCGCGCGGCGCGCAACTCATCGCCGGACTGCGTCGCCTCCAAAAAGATTTTCCGATCATCGGCGAGGTGCGCGGACTCGGGTTGATGATCGGCGTCGAATTTGGTCGCCCCGGTCATCCGGATCCGACGACAACCAAAGCGACGATCAAAGCGGCGCAAGAAGCCGGGCTGCTCTTGTTGACGTGCGGCACGTTCGATAACGTGATTCGCTGGATTCCGCCGCTGATCGTTACTGAGGCGCAGATCGACGAGGCGTTGACGATTTTTGCGAGCGCGCTCGACAAGGTAGCATCCTGAGCGAAACGGAGCGCAACGGAGTGGAGTCGAAGGATGCGGCGATTTGGAAGACGTCTTGCATCCGGCGCATCCTTCGACTGCGCTCCTATCGTCGCTCCGCTCAGGATGCTTTCGTGATTTACATACCGAAAGGATTCTTTCATGAAATTCGCAGACCGAGTTGTTCATCTCGCGGCGGAAGGCGCGTACTATATGATGGCGCGCGCGCAGCAACAAGAAGCCGCGGGACGCAGCATCATTCATTTGGAAATCGGACAGCCGGATGGACCGACATTCAAAAATATTTCGCAGGCAGGCATTCGCGCCATCGAAGAAGGATTCACGCGTTACACGCCATCCGCCGGAATGAAATCATTGCGCGAAGCGCTCGCGCGCGATGCAAGCGAGCGGCGCGACATCGAAGTCAAGCCGTCGCAAGTCGTGGTGGGTCCCGGCGCAAAACCCGCGCTCTTTTTTCCGACGCTCGCGCTCGTTCGCCCCGGCGACGAAGTGATGTATCCCGACCCAGGTTTTCCAACGTATGCCGCGATGATCGGCGTTGCCGGTGGAATTCCGGTGCCGGTGCCGCTCAACGAAGAACAAGATTTCTCGTTCGACTTGGACGCGTTTGATCGATTGGTGAGCGATCGCACGCGCATGATCGTTCTGAATTCGCCGAGCAATCCGACGGGCGGCGTGATGCCGCGCGCCGCGCTGGAGCACATCGCGCAAGTCGCGCGCAAACGCGATATCTGGGTGCTTTCGGACGAAATCTATGCGCGCCTCATTTACGATGGTCAAACCGCGCCCAGCATCGCCGCGCTGCCCGGCATGGCAGAGCGCACGATCATCTGCGATGGATTTTCCAAGACGTACGCGATGACCGGCTGGCGACTGGGCTATGGCATCATGCCGGAACCGCTCGCCGAGCGCGTCGAATTGTTGCTGACGCACTCCGTCGGTTGCACGGCGAGTTTTACGCAAGTGGCGGGGATTGAAGCGATCAAGGGACCGCAAGAACAGGTGGAACAAGTCGAGGCAGAATATCAACGCCGCCGCGATGTGATCGTGGCGGGTCTCAACGCGATCCCAGGTTTTCGTTGCCGCAAACCGCAAGGCGCGTTTTACGCGTTCCCGAACGTGGCATCGTACGGCAAAACGTCGGAATGGTGGGCGGATTATCTGCTCGATCAAGCCGGAGTCGCGCTTTTGCCGGGGACGGCGTTCGGCGCGCGCGGCGAAGGTTATTTACGCTTGTGCTTTGCCAACTCGACTGAAAATCTCGAGCGCGCGGTTGAGCGCATCCGGAACGCGGTGATCAAAACCGCGTCCGGCTAACGAATCACTCCGCGCACGACAACCACACCATTGCCCCACTCCGCCGAAGTGAATCGCACCGGCAGCGCGTCCGCGCGACGCAACTGCGCGCGCATTTCGTCTTCGAGCGCGTTGCGGATCGGCGCGGGCAACGGCAGACTCAAATCCAAAATCTGTACGACCGGCAAACCATCTTTCAGCGTCACGCGCGCTTTCCCGCCGACGTGGACGCGCAAACCCGCAATCGTCGCGTCGCCTTCGCCGCTGACGTACTCCGGCGTAATCTTGACGCGCGGATGCGCGAACGGAATTTGCGGATAGCGCTGCAGGTACCACGTGATCGTCTGCTCCGCTTCTAACTCCGTCAGCGTCACCTGCCACGTCTCGCCCGAATGTCCGCCTTCGTCAATTTTGTTGAGCAGCGCGACGACTTGCGGCGCGCGAATCGGCGCGACGACGTACGGCGCAGACGCGGCGAGCAATGTGCTCGTCCACGCGTACAAATTCGCGACGACGAGCGCAAGCGCGATCCACAGATTCAGACGATTGAGAAATCCCTGATACCACTTTTTCATAACGCAACTCAGCCGCGAGCAAACCGCTGGGACACAGATAAACACTGATGAACACTGATTCTTTTTCTTGATCTGTGTTAATCTGTGTTCACCCGTGTCCTCGAAATTATCGCAACAACAGCCGCAGTGCGGTCACGCCGACCGGCACAATCGCGACGAGGCAAACGAATGCCCAGATCGCAACTGCACGATCCGACAGCACAAATTCCTCTTCGCGCGATTCGAGGTCGCGCGCGATTTCCGATTGCGCGCGCTGCGCGGTCGCGCGCCCCAGCCACAACGCGGCAAGCCCCAGCACGATCAGCAGCGCGAGCATCGTGCCCGCCGCCGACAAACCCAGGATGTTGATCTCCGCCGGTCGCGTACCGAAGAATTGCGCGCCACCCAGCGTGATGACGATCAGCGATCCGCCATTCCATAACGCGTGCATTCCCACCGCGAGTCCAAAGCGCGCCAGACCTTGCCGCCACGCGTCGCGTTCGCCGTTCAGAATGTCGCGCCAACTCAAGCCGACGAGTCCCGCGCCGAGCGGATGAATCGCGCCGCCGATTGCGCGCAGCGCGAGCACGCCCGCCCACAGGTACGCACCGAAACTCGTGTAGATCACATTTTCGAGCGCGGCAAAGCCCGCGCCCGCCATCGCCGCGACGAGAAACGCGTCGCGTCGCGTCAGTCGTCCGATCAGCGGCAGCGTCACGAGCGGTTTGGCGATCTCTTCGGCAATCGGCGCGATGATCGCGAGTTGGATGAACGCGAGGATGAAGCCAGGATTCGTGATCGCGCGCGCGATTTGCTGTCCTGCCAGATCGGTCAGCAGATTTTGCACGCTCCGCAGCGCGACGTTGCTCAGGTTGAACACAAGCGACAGCACGACGAGCGGCGCGAGAATTTCGAGCACGAGCGCGATGAACACGCTGACCGTCGCGCCGCCCGCGAACGCGATCATCCCGCGCCGGAATGTCAGTCCGTCCGTCCTTCGACTTCGCTCAGGAGCCGCGAACCACGACACCGCGAAGAGCGGCGGAATCGCCGCGGTGATGAGGAGCGTCGGCGGAAAGATGAACGCGGCGAGCGTATCGTTCGCGCGCGCGACGCCGCCGACGACGAGACACAAGCCGAAGATGCCGGCGATGATCCACACGCGTGGCAAACGCAGCGGCTTGGACGCTTTGCCCGCGAGCGATTGCGCGGCGTGCCACGCCACCGCGCCGCCCGCGCCAAGCGTCAACATTAGCAGCACGAAACTGACGGTGCCGACGCCAAGCGATCCACTGCGCGAACCCAGGATCACAAGCGGCATGATGCACAGATTCGCGAACGCGATCAGCACGCCGGGCAAGAGCAAGATGAGTCCGGCGACGAGAATCACGGTTTTAGTTGATTTGGGCATTGGGGAGGTGAAAGGGCTCATGGAGACTTGTCCTCGAGTGCATATACAAAACTATCCCCAAAAGTAAGAACGAGAGTATTTACGCTTGCAATCAAACTTGGTATTGCCGGCCGGCCAAGTTGACTTGTTGACAATTGACGGGGAGCTGTAGTTATTGTCCCTAGCTCTATCCCGTTCATCAGATCAAAGGCATGCAGCATGCCATCTTTGGAGATCACGTAACCCTTGTTTTTGAGCACCACGACATTTGAAAAAGGATTTACTATCGTTGATTCCCAATTTTTCTTTCTACTCTGCACATCCAGAGATTGCAATCTCCCCGCCTTTGTAATGAAGTACAATACTCCGTCCACCAAACTGGGGGGTATATAAGTCAGATCAGGAGTGGCTCCGTATCTCCATTGAACAGTCCCGTCATTCCCGTCAATCGCATTGATAGCGTCCGGTACTGTGCAGTATATAACCCCGGCACTGATTGAGTAAAATTTGCAGCCACCATGCGGGAATGACTTGACAACCTTACCCTCTTTGCTGTCCAAGACATAGATACGGTTATAGAGTGTGACGTATACCTGATTTGAATCATAATAAACGTTGATAACCGTATGGGATGGAAGGGATTGCGGCATTTCCCACAGGAGTGAGCCGTTGTTAAGGTCGTAAGCACGAACGGATTGGAACGCTCCAACATAAATCCGCCCGTCGCCAATTGCAATAGAATAGACCACGTATGCTGATTGTTTCCATTTCATTTTGCCCGTTATCGCATCCAATATCTCTATTTCTGCATAAGCACTGCGTGGTGAATACAAATAAATCGCTGCTACGCCGTCTGAAACTACGAGTTCTGGTGGAGATGGGGCAATCCTTCGATCACTCTCAAAAGTCCAGACTTCGTTTCCCGTTTCCATATTCAGCGCAGTAAGCGTATTCCCATGACGAACATATGACAGGTTCCCCTGATATGATATTGGATGGTCAATTACCTCTTTAATTCGATATGTCCACTTTTCCTTCAAAGCCAATGTGTTTGAAACGATTGTACGCTCTGGGTATGGCAGTACCCGTGACTCCCAGAATGGCATGCATGAAGAGATGAGTAATCCGCATAGCGCAAAGGCTGGCAGATGGTTGTACCAAGGAAGGGTGTATTTTCTCAATCTTATTGTGCTTGACATTCTGTCCTTCTCTACGGCGAGCTCCAAGATCAACCTGCACAAGGTTCACGCACCACGCCTCACGTTCTACTCCCACGTCTCGATCATCTGCAACGCCATCGTTTCAAAACGACGGCTCAATGAGGTGAAAACACGTTGAAACGTGTTGGGCGCGATCAGCCAATCTGATTCATCGGGTTTCCACCTTGGCTGGCCGACGAATTGATTCAGCGGTCGTTTGACGCATACCTTTGATAGTGTTATACTTGAGTCCGGAGGCAGTAATGTCCAAAGTAAAAAAGATCGGGTTCAAGGGTTTGCTCAAACACTTGCACGACTTTGAAACGCAATATGGAATGTCGTCCGCCGAATTTTTCCGCAAATTCTCCAAAGGCGAATTGGGCGACGCGGGCGATTTCATAATGTGGGCTGGCTTGTACGAGACATACCTTGATCTCGTTCCTCAATATGACAAACACAGACGCAAGAGCGCGCAAGTGGTCGTCCCCGCGTAATGAACATCCACGACTATTTTTCAAGCATGCAGCGCGGACTGAAGCAAAGACGCGTTACCCATCGGGAGCCCGTTGTAATTGAAGCGATTGACGACAACAACGGGCTTTTTCATTATCTCGTCCATTTCTGGGATGACTCGTTGCTTGAAATTCGCGAAATCGTGACGACCCAACACGGCTATCCCCAAAAGCGATTCTATTCCTATCACTATCAAAAAGCAGGACAAACGATTTTCCGCTACGACAACGCGCCGCATCATCCGGACATCAGTAGTTTTCCGCACCACAAGCACATCGGGGCGCGAGAGCAAGCATCGCCCGCATCGCCGCCAACATTGTCTGCCGTGTTCGATGAGATTGAAGGATTCTTGGAACAAGTTTGAATTCCCCTACACGCATCACGCAACACGCATCACGTCTCACTCCCACGTCTCGATCATCTGCCGCAGCGCTTTCACGTCCTCGATCCGGCGCTCGATCAGAATCGCCGCGACGACGACGATCAAGCCGATGACGCCGAACACGAGCCACTGATTGATCGATTGCAGCGAGTTGATCAATTGCGCGAGCGTCGCCAGAACGACGCCCATCATCCCCGCGTACAGGAATCGGCGCAGACGGCGCGCGCTGCCCCACCAAAACGCGGCGAACCCTTCCGCGCCGAGCATCAGCGCGAAACTCCAGCCATACAACAGCGTTTGCCAGAAGAGCGAGCCCATCATCAGCGTGACTGCCGCGTAATCAATCCAGCGCGCAAAATCCTTGTTGCCGCGCTGCCATTCGAGGAACGAGACGCCGAGCAGATACAATCCGGCAGGCAGCGCGTACCACTGCACGTTCGACGCGCCGTCCCATTGCTGAATGTAGAACGCGTGCAGCATCCACGCGACGATCAGCATCGCGATTGCCACGTAGCCAACGCGCAATCGGCGATGAATGAACGCGGCGGCGAGATAAAGCAAACCGAGCAGCGCGAGCACACTGACAACCATCTGCACCGTCGGCAGATCGACGATGCGGCGGAACGACAAGCCGAACAACGCACGCACCGTCCACTGCGCGAGATTGACACCCAGGATCGCGGCGAGCGCGAGAACCGCGAACGAAAGCACGATGCCGGATCGTCGCAACGACGACTCCCAGATTTCAAGCCACGCCGCGATGCCGCGCCGCTCGCGCGCAAACGCCAAGCCGTAGCCGATCAAGCCGTACGCCAACGCCAACTGCGCGAGCGGCGTCGGCGCGTTGACAAGCGCGCCCGGTTGCTTCGCCATGTATTGCAGCAGCGCGATCAATCCCAGGATCGTGCTGACGTACGGCAGCCATCGCGAAAGCCAGAAGGACGCGAGCGCCGCGATCAGCAACGCGTTCGCGAGAGAAACGATCTCGCCCGCGCGCGTCCAACCGAAACTAAACGTTTGCGTAAGCCACAGATCGAACAGGACGAGCGCGTAGAGCGGGTACGACCAGCCCGGCATAAATCGCATTTGCAGCGGCGGTTCTTCCTCGCGTCGTCGTTCGATGAAAAGCGCGACGCAAGTAGTAACGACAGTCACCAACACAAAGCGCGGCGCGAACTCGGCTCTGCCAAACTCGTACATCAAATAGAGATACGCGCCGAAATGTCCGGCGAGCGCGGTCGCGAACAACCAGACGCGCAATCGAAAACGATAGATCGCCCACGCGCCAAGCGGCATCGCCAACAACCAATTCAAAGCCGCGAGTCCCGGCTTGCCGTTCGTGAAAAACGGACCGGCTGCGACCAATCCAAAGCCGAGCGCGTACAGCGGCAGCGCCCACCAATTCAACAATCGCTCCGCGAGCGCGACGAGCCAACGCGCCGGATCGCGCCACGGAAAATCGCGCGACGCGCCGAGACGCGCGTCCATCGTCCAGCCGATTGCGAGCGCGATCAGCGCGCCGGGGAATAGCGCGATGCCGTAATATTCCGGCGGCAGCGCCGATTCTTGCAAACCGACCGCGTACGGCACGAGCACGAGCGCGCTCGCCGGAGTCAGCAACAACGATTGCCGCAGCCAGAACGCGGCGACTGCGTACAAAATCGCCGCGCCGCCGTAGCCCCAGAACGCGCCGACCTTGTCCTGCGACGACGGCGGCAGCGCGAACGCGATCAGCGCGAACGCAATCGTCAGCGGCGCAGTGCTGTACGGCGCGAGCCGCGCGCGGCGCAGCGTCCACGCGATCAGCAAATAAATCGCCGCGAGACCGAGCAGCCACCACCCATGCCGATTCCCCGACACGCCGCCTTGATTGAGCGCAAGCCAGAACGAGAATGGCGCGATTGCCGCCGCGGCAAACACCCACAGCGGATTCCTGAACAGCCGCGCCGACGCGAGCATCAACAGCGCGTCGTACAACAGCGCGAGCGCGAGCAACCCAGGTTCGTGCGCGACGAGGAGCGTGCCGACAATCGTCGCAACATAACCGGTGAGGTACGCGGGCAGCGCGTAGCCGTTCGCGATTTCTGCGCGCGGCGCGATCCGCGCAAGCGACTGCCCGGCGATTAATCCCAGCACGCCGAACGTCAACAACATCAAGCCGTAATGTTCGTGCCGCGCGCCGGGCAACAGATTCAGCAAGTACACGCACCAAATCGGCGCGAGTCCGAGCGCGGGATACAAAAATCGCGTGTCCCAGATTATCGCAATTTTTCGGCGATGTTGCAGCGCGGCTTCAATCGCGTAGAAAATAATCGCCAAGCCAAACGTCCAGCGGCTCGTCTCCGCGTGCGCGATGCCCCACAGCAGCGCGAACGGCACGAGCAGATGTGCGACGACGCGCGGCGGCAGCGCGTACGCGCGCGGCGCGACGATTTGGAGGATCATTCCGATCAGGTAGAGCGATGCCGCGAGCACGATCCAACTCAGCGCGAACGACGGCGTCGCCGGACGATTCGCGACGAGCCAACCCAGGTTCGTCATAATCGTCCACGGAATGAATGCGAGGAGCGACGCGAACCACACGAAACGTGCCCGCCGGAACAATCGCGCGGAGAGCGCGTACAGCGCGACGATCATCGTTAAGCCGACGACTGCCCAAATCTGCGGCGTGCGTCCGCCGAGCAAAATCAAATTCCGCACGAGCGCGATGCCGATCACGGCGACGGACGTGATCCAACCGGCGATCAGCAGCGGACGGCGATACAATCGCCACGCTAATCGAACGAACGCGCGAAAATATCGGCGAAGATTGGCGCGTCGCCGCAACGCGAACATAGCCCGCTCACCCAACACAAACGCCATCGCGCCGAACGCCGCGCGCGCGGCAAGCGAGCCGGTGCCCGTGCTGTAACTGATCGCGATCAGTCCGCCGCCCGCGACGAACAACCACGCCGCCGCGTGCGCCCAGCGTTCTTTGAACGTGCCCCACGCATAGCACGCGTAAACGACGCCAAGCAAAATACAACTCGCCGCCTCCCACACGCGATTCGCGTCCGTCCAATCGGAACTGAAACGCAAGGCGAGCGGTTGAATCACGACGCGCAAAAGAACGACGAGCGCGAGCACATGACTCGCCCAGTACAAGGGCATGAGAAAATCGCGCGTGAATGTGCGCGAGCGACGACGTTCTTGCCACAGTCCGGCGAAAACGAAAATCGCGATGAGCAGCGCGACCGCGAGCGTGACTTGATCGAAACTCACGCGCGCGCGGTCGAGCAGCCACGCGACGCTCCACGCGGTCACCCACGCGCCCGGCACGAGTCCCCAGCGCTGCCGATTTGTGATCGCATCCGCGATGTAGAGCAGACCGGCGGAGAGCAAACAGAGCGCGGGCGTGTAACCATTCCGCGCGATGAACACCGCGGCAACCGGCGCGACGACGCTGACGACCAAGCCGATCGTGTACCAAGGTTGTGGAGCGGACGGCTCGTCCGCTCGTGCGGGCTGGCAGCCCGCGCTACTTGCGCGCAGCCGATAACTCAGCGCGACCATGCCCCACGCGAGCGCGCTCAGCGCGAGCGGCAAATCGTAACCGAGTGGACCGCGATTCGCGAACAAAATCCAAATCCACACCGGCAGCGGCAGCGCGGTCATCCAATGAAACCGCGAACGCGCGAGCCATCCGCTCGACGCGAACCCAGGTTGTCCCGCGTGCGCGAGCCGCGCCGACCACGCCGCGAGCGCGAGCCAGTTGCCGAGCGCGTACGCGAGCCAGTTGCCGTCGTACGGAAACAAGGTCGGCGCGAGCGCGAGCGCGGCGATGATGAAACCGGCGTTGATCAGCGTCGTCGTCAAGCGCGCGCGAAATTCGTTCGTAGTGCGCGCTTGAGCGCGCTGTGATTGCGCTAAAGCGCAAACTACAAACGCAATCGCCCACGACGACCAGCCAATCGAAAAATGTTTCGGCGACAAATTCAACTCGCTCATCGTGAACGCGGTCATCGTCAGCGCGAAGAGCGACGCGGCGTACAAAATACGCGGCGCTCGCCACAGGAAAAGCGCGAGCAACATCGCGCCGAACAAAATCGCGTGGCTACACGCCGCCGCCGCGCTGCTCGTCAGATTCGTCAGCGACCAAAGCGCGGCAAGAATCGTCAGCGCGATGCCCCAGCCGGTCGCGGTGCGTCCGTGCCCGCGCAAAATCTTGTCGTCTTTGTACGCGAGGAGTTTATTGCCGACGATGAAATAAATCGGGACGAGAAGCGCGAGACCGAACGCGTGCCACGCGGGACTGGTACGCGTTTGATCGAACAGCGCGGCTTGCGCGAAGAACGTCGCAATCGGCAGCGCGATTGCGGACAGGATTCCGAGCGTGCGACTGCGATAATGAATCGCGCCCCAGCCAAAAAGAAACCCGCCAAGCCACCAACTGATCGTCATCGAATAGTGCAGCGCATCGAATGTCTTGCGATCGATGTACCGCCAACCGAAACTCAACAGCATGATCGCGCCCACCGCGATCAGCGCGAGATTGCGGAACGGTTCCGCCAGCACACGCCAGCGATTTGGTTGAGCGCGGTTCAGTCCGGTCGCGATCGACATCAGCGCGACGCCGAGCAGCGCGAGCGCGGCGGTGTCCCAATCGCGCGCAAGCGCGAAATGCTGATGCGCGATTTCGACGAGCGACAGGACCGCGCCGCCCGCCGCCGCGCCGACGAGATAACCGAACAGCGCGCTTTGCGTTGACAACGCGATCGCGCTGTACGCCGCGAGGCAGACGAGCGACGTGATGAACCAAAAGATCGGCGTGTGTTCCGGCGGAATGTTGAAATTGACGTAGAGCGTGTAAAAGTCAATCGGAATGAGGAGCGCGGCAATCGCGGTGAGTGCGATGCCGGAACGATACATGCGCGTTTGCGTGCGGACGTACCAGCCGAGCGCGAGAAAAAGAAAAGTAAAGAGCGTCGGAATCGCGACGCGCAGCAGCGCGGAAAAATCTTTCCAACCCCAGACGACGAACGAGATCGCAGCGGCGAAGAGAAGAAAAATTCCCAGGAAGAGCATCGCCTGCAACGTGCGTTCGGAAAGCAGCGTGCTCCAAAAGCGATCGCGTAACGGCGGCAGCGGCGCGCGCGGCGGAGGCGGCGCGCCCTGAGCGGCAGTCGAAGGGGGCGCGGCTTCGGCGATTGGTTCACGCGGGGGCGCGCCAAGTTGCTCCGGCGGCGCGGGCGCGAGTTGTGGTTTCCGCAAACCCAATTTGATTTCGAGCTGCTCTTTTTCGGCAAGGAGCGCGGCGCGCGCGCGGTCTTGCGCGTCGGTGGAAACAAAGATGCCGCGCTCGCCAATGGTTTGCGCGGCGGCAAGGAGAAACTCGACGATTTGTAGTCGGTCGGCATCGGTGCGCGGGTACGGCGCGCGCGTGTAATTTTCGAGGTGGCGCGTCAGATCGCGAATTTGCGCGCGCGTCGCGGCAAGGATCGACGCGAGCGCGTCGCGGTTGAGCAAGTCGTCTGCCCACCACACGTCGAGCCTTCCCAACAGCGCGTTGCGCTGAACTAGCGCGGCGGACATTTCGCGTACTTGCTCGGGCGTGAGCGCGGGCGCGCGCAAACCAAGTTGGATTTCCAGTTCGCGCCGGCGCGCGCGGTAGAATTGCGCCAGCCGGACAGTGGGGATTCCAATTTTGTTCCACGCGTCGATCTGACCCAGCAGCCAGTTGACGTGGCTCAGTTCTTCGACCGGCGCGGGGTCGCCGTGAAACTGACAATGGGGACACGGTTCGTCCAGTCGAGAGATTGGCTCATCACATTTGACGCAGCGCATCGAGTCCTCGTGGAGAGAAACTGGGTGTCGAACCAGACCGCGCTTATTTTACCACAAACCGCGCAATATGCAACCACCCCGACGCCGCGCCTGACGCACCCGGGTGCTTGACAAACAACCGATCTCCAGTGGATCATCTTGACATCGTCGCAAGTTTCTGCTATAATGATTCCATAATACGGAATGATATTCCGTATATCGGAATAGTCAAAAATCAGTGTCTGTTGCCCGGCTGCCCTGCCCAACACACGGTATTCCTCTCGCGGTGATGGACGCGTAAGCACTCGGGCATTTGTGTCTACTCCACGTTCATCCACTCAGCGGATTCAGTCTATGACCCGTCAAAAAAAAGGTGAGACCGCACAGTCTGTCGAACGAGCGTTTAGTCTTCTTGACACTCTCCGTGATTCAGGATCTCCCATGTCCGTCGGCGATATTGCGCACGCGTTGGACATGAGCACGACGACGGTACATCGCCTGCTGACGACACTCAAGAACTGTGGGGTGGTGGATCAGGACCCGCACACTCGTCGGTATTTTCTTGCTCTCAAAATGCTCCTCTTTGGCAAGGCGATCCTCGACCGGTTCGAGTGGCGCAGCCGCGCGCACCCTCTCCTGGGAGAACTTTCCCGACAGGTTGGAGAAACAGTCTTTATGGGCGTTCTCGATCATTGCGACCTCGTCTACATTGACCACGTTGACTCGCTTGACCATACACTGCGGATGACGCCGCAAATCGGACGAAGGCAGGACGCGCACACGACCGCGCTGGGTAAGGTACTCCTCGCTCATGCCAGCCCGGAAGAGTTGGAGCCATATCTGAATAGAAAAGACTTGCCGCGCCGGACCCCACATTCAATTACCAATACCAAAGCCCTCACGAACGAACTTGGAAAAATCCGCGAGCGCGGCTATGCCTTCGACCTGCAGGAAAGCGAGATTGGGATTTGTTGCGTCGCCGCACCCATCCGCGGCGTCGGCGATCAAGTTGTCGCAGCCATCAGCGTTTCCGGTCCGAGCGCCCGGATCGAAATGAAAGGTATGGACTCGGAACTGAAAAAACGCCTTTTGGAAACAGCCGCGCGAATCTCGGAAATCGCCGTATTCTAGAACGGGGAGAAGAGAAAGCATGGAACCTGTGCGTGTGGGAGTGATCGGCGGAGGCATTTGGGGCAACTATCATCTGCTCGCCGCCAAGCACCTCGAAAACGAGAGTAAAGCGCGGCTCGTTGCAGTCGCAACGCGGACCGAACAATCCGCCGCCAAACAGTCGAGCGCTTTTGGAATCCGGGGTTACACCGATTATCGCCGGATGATTGACGAACAAGATTTGGACGCGGTGACGATCTGCACGCCCGATCATTTACACCGGGAAATGACGCTGTATGCCCTCGAACGCGGCAAGCACGTCCTCGTCGAAAAACCGATGGACCTGACGACCCGCGGCTGCCGCGAAATGGTGGACCTGGCAGAGCGCAAGGGACTGTTGCTCCAAGTGGATTATCACAAGCGCTACGATCCCTACAACATCGACCTGCGCCAAAAAGTGCGCGCGGGCAAGATTGGCAAGCCGTATTACGTGTATGCCTACATGGAAGACAAGATCATCGTTCCGACGCAGTGGCTCAAGGATTGGGCTGCCTTAAGTTCTCCCTTTTGGTTCATCGGCGTACACAAATACGATTTGGTACGCTGGATTACCGGGCGCGAAGCCGTCGCCGTGCTCGCGCATGGTAGCAAAGGCAAGTTGTCCAATCTTGGCATTGACACATTCGATGCGGTGAGCGCGTGGATTGAGATGGAAGGCGGACTGACCTGCACTGTGGATGTGAACTGGGTTCTGCCCGCGCAGTTCGAAGCGGTTGTCAATCAGGGCGTGCGGATCATCGGCAGTGAAGGCATGATCGAATTAGATGGGCAGGACCGCGGCGCGCGATATGCTTTTGCCGCGGATGGAATGACGACTCCCAACCTGGGCGCGATCGCGATCGCCGATTCCGTGTTTGGTTGGAAAGAGCCGCACGGCTATTTCGTGGACGCCATCAAGGATTTCTTGCTCAACGTGCTCTTTTTGAAATCCGGCGGCGGACTTGTACAACTGCAAGATCGTTACCCTTCCGGTCAGGATGGTCTGCAAGTGACCCGGCTCGCCGAAGCGGTCGAGATCAGTATCCGCGAGCATCGTCTCGTCCATCTCTCCGAGATGCCCTGACACGTTATTCTGCCAATTCTCCAAGAGGAGTCATTCACCATGGAACTCGCAACGCTCCATCCGTACAAAATCCCGATCCAAGAAATGGTTCACCGCTACGAACAGATTTACGTTGCCGCAATCAACGATATTTTCCAATCCCGCCAATTGCACAACCAGTGGCTCGGTCCGGAAATCAAGTGCCTGACGAAGGACCTGCGGGGTGATGTAATTGCCGGTTTTGCGTTTACCGTCCAGTGGATTTTTGATCCGCTCCCGGACGAGAGACCCCGTCCGGCGGCAAAAATGGTCGAGTCCTATCCAGCCAACAGCATCATCGTCGTGGACACCGGCGCAGACCAGGTCTCCGGGTTCTGGGGCGAATTGGCAACGACCGTCTGCGTCCGCAACGGCGTGCGGGGCGCGGTCATCAATGGAGGCGCGAAGGATACCGGGATCGTCAAGCGGATGGGTTTTCCGATCTTTGCGCGTTTTACCAGTCCCGTGGACGGCTTTTACCGCTCTCGATTGCGCGATTGGCAGATCCCGATTTGGTTTAACGGCGTTCTCATCAAGCCCGGTGATTTCATCGTAGGTGACAACGATGGAGTACTTGCCATACCACAAGAAATCGCCGAGGATATTTTGCTCGAGGCAGAAAGGAGGGTGAGTAGCGAAAGCGCGACTCGCAAATTGCTCAAGCAAGGCATCTCGGCGCCAGAGGCATCCGCAATGACGGACCGTCAGGACCTCTGATTTGGCGTCGGGCTAAAGTGCCGGACAATATAAGTCCGGACTACACCACTTAAAGGAGAGTATCATGTTCAAGCGTCTCGGTTTCTTTGCAGGGATCATTGCCCTCATCGTCGTTGCGGTTGCCTGCGCTCCCGCGCAACCGACTGCTCCAGCCGCCGCCCCCAAACCGGCGGAAGCCAAGTCCATTGGTCCCGTCACGCTCGAACTTGGCGGTTGGACCTACGACAACGCCAAGGTTATGCAGAATCTGCAAAAGTATCAAGAGTGGGCAGCCAAAGGCACTCCCGCCATTGACGTCAAAGTCACCATGAGCGACTCCGGTTACGGCGATTTTGACACGTTTGTGACCACGCGCTATGCCGGCGGCAAGTCCTTCGACGTGCTGTACAGTTCCGATCACTGGCTCGCCAAATGGGCGGCGGCGGGCTGGGTCGTGCCGCTCGAAGACCATTTCCCCGAAGCGAAAAAGTATGCGGCTGACATTACCCCGTTCGCTTTACAGGCGATGACGTACAAGGGCAAGCAGTACGGTCTCCCCTACTACGCCGACACGATGTTCTTCGTCTACAACAAAAAGATGCTCGCGGATGCGGGCATCGCGGTCCCGCCCACCACGTGGGCGGAAGTCACGCAGCAGGCATTGACGATCAAGAACAAGGGATTGAGCCAGACCCCCGTCCTAATCGGTTTCAAAGCGGGCTCGTGGTTTGAGGAAGACCTGTTCGCCATGTTCTACTCGGAAGGCGGAAAACTTTTTGACGACAAGAATGCCGCAGTGTTTGAAACTGACAAGGGCCCCATCTTCGACACGATCGAATGGGTCGCCAAGTCGATCAACGACGACAAGATCATGCCCCCCAAAGTGATGGACATGACCGCCGTGGATGTGCAGCAAGCGTTCAAGAATGGCGATGCCGCGTTCGTGATCGTGCCCGGGTACATGATGAAAGAATTCAACACCCCCGGCGTTTCCAAGATCGCCGGACAAGCCGCCGTCTCGATGATGCCCGGCAAGACGCATAACACGAATGGATTTACGCGCATGTACTTGCTCGGCAAGGGCGCGGTCGCAGATGATGCCAAGAAAGTCGCGTCCTTGAAACTGATCGAGTTCTTCGGCGGCAAGACGACCGTGGATGGCGTGAGCAGTTACCATATTGCGAAGCGTTGGTCGATCGAGAACGGACTCGGCTTTGCCTTCCCGTCTCTTTGGAGCGACCCGGCAGTGGACAAGGCGTTTTCCGCGATGGCGGACACGAACGTCATGAAATCCCAGCAAGCGCTCGCTTTTTCCAAACAAGGAATGACGGCGCCGTGGTTTGCCGAGTGGATTAGTTCGGTCCGGAGCGAGACCCAAAAGGCAATGTTGCGGCAAGCCAAAACCGCCGACGTGCTGAACGGGCTCAAGACCCTTTGGACTTCGCTCGCCAAGTAATTGCTCGAACGGTGCAAGGGGGGCAGGTTGCCTGCTCCCCTTCCAATGCCAATTATGGGCATGGTTCAAGTTAGCTTGACACTTTTCCAGGACAGAAGACTTGGCGAACTGGACATAAGAGTCAAGAATCCACAGTTTTATGCTCAAAATAGCCACTTCGAGGCACTTGGTTGCCGAAAAATTTCCGAACCGTTGTGCAAAAGTGTCAATCTAACTTTTCAGAGTTTTTGAACCATGCCCAATTATGATTACGCGATCTGTAGAAAGAAAAACTATGACCCTCACGTTCGAACAGAGACACCATCGCAACACCACGGCGTTCGCCTATCGGATCCTGCTACCCTCGCTCGCATTTGTCCTTATCTTCATCGGCTATCCGCTCGTCTATTCGATTTGGATTTCGTTCCAAGATTTCAAATATGGAGTGCCCACCGGCAATGTGATCTGGTTCCGAAATTTCCTGGACATTCTGACGAGTTCGACGGTGGCGCCCCAATTCTACAACTCGCTCTTGGTCACCTTGAAATTCACCGTCGTGGCGGTGGCGGCGGTCGTGATCATCTCACTTGGCATCGCGCTGATCATCAACGAGCGGTTCCGCGGCAATGACCTGCTCAAGCTCGCGCTCCTCCTCCCCTACGCGATTCCCGGTCCTGTGAACGCGGTGATGTGGAATTGGATCTACGACCCGACGTTCGGCGTCTTGAACGGACTCCTCTACCAGGTTGGCTTCATCAAAGAATATTTTACGATCACCGGCAATCCTGATCTCGCGCTCTGGGGCATCGCCTTTGCGTACATCTGGAAATTCGTTCCGTACAGCACTTTTCTTTTCGTCGCAGGGCTTTCGACGATCCCGCAGAGCGTCTACGAAGCCGCGCAAATGGACTGCGCCGGAACCTGGCGCATTTTTCGCAAGGTGACCCTCCCGCTGCTGATGCCGGTCCTTCAAATGGTGCTCGTGATCCAGACGATCTTTGCGCTGCTCATGCACTTTGGTCTCGTCTTCGTGCTGACCCGCGGCGGTCCCGGGAACGCAACCTCCACGCTCGCCTGGCTGATTTACAACGAATCGTTCACTTTCACCCAGTTCGGGCGCGGCGCGGCGATGGCGATCATGCTGTCGCTCATCATGATTGTCTTCATTTATTTGTACTTGGTCGTCCTCAATCCTGAGAAGCGATCCGCGCGGACACAGGGAGCATAACCATGTTGGCAAATACAATCTCCGGCAGGCGGTGGCGCAAGCAACTCCTCACGCTGGTCGCGACCGCGCTGATCCTGATCTACATTTTAGCGCCAATTTGCTGGGCGATCGTCTCCAGTTTTCAGAAAGAAAGCGCGCTCGAAGACCGCCCGCCTCATTTCTTTCCGACGGCGGAGATCTTCACGCTGAGCCACTATAAATTCATCTTCACCGGGCAAATTGACAAGGAAGCGACGACGATGATCCAGGCGCAGTACACGATGAGCGGCACGTACATTTTGCCCGGCATCGTGAACAGCATCGTCATCGCGCTGGCTGTGACCGCGATCAATCTCCTCTTTGGGTTACCAGCGGGGCACGCGTTTGCGCGCTACCAGTTTTGGGGGAGCAGCCAGGTATTCATGGGCTTTTTGGTCACGCGGCTCTTGCCCGCCATTTCCATCGTCATCCCCATGTACATCCTGCTCCAGCAATTCGATCTACTCGATACCAAGCGCGCCCTCGTCGGCATCTATTCGGCAATCACGCTGCCGTTCACGATCTGGATTCTCAAAGCATATTTCCAGAACATCCCGGTCGAATACGAAGAGGCGGCGCGGATGGATGGTTGTGGATACCTGCGGACGATGTGGAGGGTGGTCATCCCGCTGGCGCGTCCGGGCATCATCGCCGCCGCGATCTTTGCATTCATGGCGGCGTATGACGAATTCGTTTTCGCGACCGTTCTCACCTCCAGTCTCAATTCCAAGACGCAGACAGTCATCATCGCCGGGCTGGCGCAGGGGTTGAGCGCGAGTCGGGGACTGATCGCCGCGGCGGCGGTCGTCTGCTTTCTTCCGCCGGTTCTCCTCGCGATTCTATTTCGCAAGCAAGTCGTAC
Organism: Candidatus Aquidulcis sp.; assembly: GCA_020723345.1. Taxonomy (GTDB): domain Bacteria; phylum Chloroflexota; class Anaerolineae; order UBA4142; family UBA4142; genus VGOB01. The sequence goes on from DYJA01000057.1 coordinate 22,145, forward strand.
AGGGCTTGACCACCCGGTTCGCCTAGCAGTCTGTCGGAGTGCCCTGTAGCATAGCCGCTTGTCGGCGTTTGTCGGCGTTTCTCGCCGCGAAATCGAGAACGCCCACGAGGGGCTATGCTACCTCTCCGACAACCTGCTGGGGCGCGCACACAAGGATTTTGAAATGGGATTTCTAAAACTCGAAAAAATCACAAAGCGCTTTTCTGGCAGTCTTGCGGTAGACCACCTGGATCTTGAAGTTGAGGAAGGCGAATTCCTCGTCTTGCTCGGACCCTCGGGCTGCGGCAAGACGACGACGCTCCGCATGATTGCCGGTCTCGAAGTCCAGACCGAGGGCAAAATTACGCTGGAGGGCAAGGATATTTCCGACTCCCCTCCAGAGCGCCGAGATATGGCGATGGTTTTTCAGAACCTTGCTCTCTACCCGCACATGACGGTCTTTGACAACATCGCCTTTTATCTTCAAAACATCCGGACTCCCAAAGAGACGATTGAGCAAAAGGTCCGCCAAGCCGCCAGACAGGTGGGTATCGAAGAATTTTTGACGCGCTACCCGAATCAACTCAGCGGCGGGCAGCGGCAGCGCGTCGCGCTCGCGCGCGCGCTCGTTCGCTGTCCCAAGGTCTTTTTGCTCGACGAGCCGCTCTCGTCACTCGACGCCAAACTGAGAGCCGGTATGCGCTCGGAACTGAAATTGCTGCACCGGAACTTGAGCCAGAGCAAAGAGCGCAAAGGGACGTTCATTTACGTCACGCACGACCAGGTCGAAGCGCTGACGCTCGGCACGCGCGTCGCCGTCATGAACAAAGGCAACATCGTTCAACTCTCGACGCCGCGCGATCTGTATAACAAGCCGCGCAATCTCTTCGCGTCTACCTTTGTCGGCAGTCCTTCGATGAATCTGATCGAAGGATCGCTTGAGCGGGAAAACGGTTCCGCCGCGTTCATTTTCCAGGGGAACCGCATCGCGCTTGGGGAGATCGGGGTTGCCGCGCTGAAACGCGCGAACCGCGCGCAGATGCCCGCAATCCTGGGTGTTCGCCCGGAATCCGTCAAGATCGCGAGTCCGGGCATGACTGGCGCTCTCGCCGCACAAGTCGTCACCGTCGAACCGCTGGGGCAAAACAACTTGATCAATCTTCAGGTCGGCGACCGAATGCTGATCGCGCTCGTCAGTCCCGACCTTGCAATCCACGAAGGTGAGAATGTCAACGTCTGTTTTCAGCCACAAGCCACTCACCTGTTCGACCCACAAACTGAAGAGAATCTGTTGGGGTGATGTCCTATGAAGATCTACATCTCGGCGGATTTTGAGGGGACCTGCGGGATCACCGAGATCAAGCAGTGTTTCCCCGGCAACCCTGATTTCGATCTCTCCCGCCGCCGCTGGATTCAGGATATCAACACGATCGTCGAAGGCGCACTCGCCGGCGGCGCGACCGAGATCGTCGTGAACGAAGCGCACGCGGCGATGAATTATCTCGTGCCGGAACTGCTCCATCCCAAGGCATCGTACATCTCCGGCTACGTCAAAGCCGATAACCAGATGGAGGGATTAGACGCGTCGTTTACCGGCGCGGCCCTAATGGGACACGCGATGGCGGGCGCGCCGGACGGCGTGCTCAATCACAACTATGTGATGCGCGATGTGGTCGCGCTGCGTTTGAACGGTGAACCGATTGGCGAAGTGGGGCTGAACATGCGCTGGGCGAGCGTCCTCAGCGTCCCCGTGATCCTGGTCGTCGGCGACGACTGCGTTGCCCGGGAAGCGCGCGCGCTTGTCCCTGAAATTGAAACCGCGGTGGTCAAGACGGGATTAGCGCAATTCACCGCGCACAACTTGCCGCTCGAACAAGCGCGCCAAGTGATTCGTACAGCTGCCGAGCGCGCGGTGCGGCGCGCTCCAGAAATACCTCGATTGCCCGCGCTCGATTCCTATTGTCTTGAAATTGATTTTTCGCTTTCTGAGATCGCGCAACTCGCCGCCTACATCCCGACGGTCGAGCGCGTCGGCGGACGGACGGTGCGGATTACGTCGCCCGATTATCGCCAGGTGCAGCGCATTCGAATTGTCTGCACGAATCTCGCGCTGGCGGTCGTGCGGCAACACTTTTAACTTATGGAGCAGAAGATGAGCAAGATGCGGGTTGTAGTCACCGATTATATCGAGCCAGACCTGGAATGGGAGTCGGAAGAATTCAAGCGCATGGGTGTTGAGTTCGAATGCGCGCAACTGAAATTCGCCGCGCCTGAGGAATTGAGCGCGTTCGCCGCGCAAGCCGACATCGTGATCGTCAACATGGCGAAATTCAACGCGGCGGTGATGGACGGTCTGCCCCGCTGCAAACTCATTATCCGCCACGGCGTTGGCTACGACAACGTAGACATCGCCGCCGCCAGCGCGCGCGGCATCGTGGTCGCGTACGTGCCGGACTATTGCATGAACGAAGTCGCCGAGCAAGCCGTGATGCTCATCATGGCGTGCCAGCGCAAACTTTTGCTCCAACACCATGTCCTTGCCGCGTCCGCGCAAAAGGGCGAGTGGGATTTTGCGCCGGTGTATCCGATGTACAGTTTGCACGACAAGACCGTCGGCATTGTCGGCATTGGTCGCATCGGCAGCATGGTCTATCGCATGTTACAAGGTTTCGGCGTGCGTTTCCTGGTCTGCGACCCCTATCTCTCCGAACGACGTCGTCGGGAATTGGGAATCGAGCTGCATCTCTTCGAGCACGTGCTGCGCGAGTCGGATATTATTACCACGCACGTCCCACTGAACGCGGAAACGCACCACCTGTTTGACGAACCACAGTTCCGGCTGATGAAGCGAACGGCGGTCCTCGTGAATACTGCGCGGGGCGGCATCGTCAATCTGCGCGCGCTTGACCGCGCGCTCCGGGAAGGGCTGATCGCCCACGCGGGGATTGACGTGTGGGAAGAAAAGGAACCGCCGGACCCGGATTTCCCGCTGCTGCACAACGACCACGCGATTTGTACGCCTCATCTTTCGTGGCTCTCCGAAGAAGCGGGATGGAATATCCGGAAGAAGATTGTGGAGGATGTCGCGCGATTCATGCAAGAAAAGCCGCCGCGTTTTCCGGTGAACAGTGACGTGCCGATTCGATTCAATGACTGAATTCGGATGAGAAAAGATTGGACACTGATTCACACAGATTAACACAGATAAGAAATCAGTGTTCACACTTGCCCTGGCGGGAACGCAAGTGCCAGGGGCAGTGTTTATCTGTGTCCTATTTTCAAGGAAACTATGACGCACAAAGATACCATGGTTGGATTGTTCAAGACCGCGAGGGGACCTGGGAATCTCGCGCTGCGCGATGCACCCGTGCCCTCTCCCGCCCCGAATGAAGCGCTAATCGAGATTCAAGCCAGCGGAATCTGCGGGACGGATATCCACATCAAACATGACGAATTTCCTTATTGGCCTCCGGTCATCCTTGGGCATGAATTTTCCGGGGTGATTATCGAGGTAGGGAAAGAGGTCACCGGATTTCGCGTCGGCGACCGCGTCGTCGGTGAACCGCACACGCGGGCTTGCGGAAAATGTTACCTGTGCCGGACCGGCAACATTCAGATCTGCGCGCAAAAACGTTCTCCCGGCTGGGGCATTCACGGCGCGTTTGCGCGCTACTTGACGATGCCAGAGCACCTGCTCCATCTCATCCCCGCTGCGATGTCGTTCGAAGAAGCCGCCGTCGTCGAACCCGCCGCGAACGTGGTCCAGGATGTGATCGAGCGTGGACGCGTCGAGCCGAACGAATTTGTCGTGATCAACGGACCCGGACCCATCGGGCTAATGGCGGTGATGGCTGCCAAACTCGCCGGAGCAGGAACGATTGTGATGGTGGGCGCGTCGGTGGACGAGGAAAAACGACTCCCGCTCGCGCGCGAGTTGGGCGCGGATGAAGTTATCGTCGCCGATAAGCAGGATGCGGTCGCGCGCGTGATGGAACTGACGAACGGGCGCGGCGCGGATTTGGTGGTCGAATGTTCGGGTGCCGCGCCCGCCGTGAAAGCATCCGTCCAAATGCTGCGCAAGTTGGGACGCATTACCGCCATCGGATTGACCGGCAAGCCGGAGATTGCTTTCCCGTGGGACGTGGCAATGTCCAAAGTGCTGACGGTTCTCTTTAACATGAGCACCGGTTACACTTGCTGGGATCGCACCATTGGCTTGATTGCTTCCGGCAAAATGCCGGTGCGGAAAATCATCAGTCACGTCGAACCGCTCGCGAATTGGGAGCCGACTTTCGAGCAAGTCGAAAGCAAGCGCGCGTTGAAAGCGCTGCTCATTCCTTGATTGAGGGTAACTGCTCAGGTTGTCATTTCGGGGAGCGGTACCGCCGCCGATTTGAAATCGGCGTCTCAACGAGGCGAAAACTCGATAAATCGAGTTGGTCACAATCGGTTTCCAACCGATTTCCACCTCACTGAGACCCCGAATTCATTCGGGGGCGCTCTGATTGAGGTAAAGACAACATGCTACTAATTTCGTCGGAGACAAGAAACGCGGTTCGCGATCTATTGATGGGGCTTATCCGCATTCCCTCCGTGCGCGGACACGAAGGGCCCGCAGCGCGCTATCTGTGCGATCGGCTGCTGCCGCTAACTGATCGTTGCGAATTGATCGCGATTAATGACGCGATTATGCAAGACCCGGACTATGCCTTCCCGTTGCCCGGGCACACGTATCGCGACACTCCCAATCTTGAATGTCTTGTCCGCGGAAATAGCGGCGGACGATCGGTTGTGTTCAACACGCACTTGGATATCGTTCCGCCCAGCGAAGGGCAGGCGCGCGCGTTCGACCCGATTGAAGAAAACGGGACGATTTGGGGGCGCGGCGCGTGCGATGCCAAGGGCCAAGTCGCGACGCTTTACGCGCTGATCCTGCTTTTGCGCGAACGCCGTGTCCGTCCGCCGGGAGACCTGACGTTTCACTTTGTGGTCGAGGAAGAAAACGGCGGCAACGGAACGCTCGCGATGATCCGACGCGGCGTGCGCGCAGATGCCGCCGTCGTCCTTGAACCTTCGGAAATGAGCATTATCCCTGCCGTGCGCGGCGCGGTGTGGTTCGATCTCAAGGTTTTTGGGAGAGCAGCGCACAGCGGCAACGTCGCCGGTCGGATTAGCGCGCTCGACAAGGCAGTGATCGCGATGCAGGCGCTGCGCGATTATCACGATCGCTTGCTTGCGGAATCGCGCGGGCTTCCGCTCTTTGACGAATTTGCCGACCCAATGCCACTCACGTTCGGGATGCTCGCAGCAGGGAACTGGCCCGCCAGCGTGCCATCGGTCGCGGAACTGAAAGGCGTCCTCGGCTTTTTGCCCAATCATCACCGGCATTCGGTGCAAGAGGAGATGCGCGAGGCGCTGCGCTCGCAAAGCGACGAGTGGCTGCGGGATCATTTCGATCTCACTTTCCCGATGCTCAATTCCGATGGAAACATGATTCCGACGGAGCATCCACTTGTCACATCGCTGCGCGCGGCGGTTCGCAAAAATCAAGTGTCCGATCGCGTGCGCGCGATGACCGCTTCCTGCGACGCGTGGTTGTACAACAATCAGGCGCAAATCCCGACGGTCGTTTTCGGACCTGGCTCGCTGAGCCACGCCCATTCCAAGGAAGAGCAAATCAAGTTGGACGATATATTGACCGCCGCTTCCGTCCTCGCCGATTGGGTTATGGACAGCGTAGCATGATGGAGCAAAAGAAAATGCCGCAACTGAAAAAACGCCAGGTTCCCGGTTCCAAGTCCGCCGAGTTTCTGGAACTCTCGCGCACCTACGAGCCGCCATGTGCTGCCGATCAGGTCCCGGTCGTGTGGGATCACGCCGAGCGCGTTTGGGTAACCGATGTAGACGGCAATCGGTACATTGATTTCACATCGGGCGTCCTCGTCACAAATCTGGGACACAGCCATCCCGGCTTGGTTCGCGCGATTCAGGAGCAAGCCACCCGCCTGATGAATTGCTATTCGTTTCCGACACCCGAACGCGTGACGGCGGCTTCGCGGCTGGTAAAAACATTTCCACCCAATCTCGACAAGGTATTTTTCCTAAGCACTGGCGCTGAGGCAACCGAAGCCGCGCTGCGCGTGGCGCGGCGTTACACCGGCAAGCAAGAGGTACTCGGATTTTACGGGGCATTTCACGGTCGCACCTATGGGGCGATGGGTGTGGCAGGGAGCATGGGCACGCGTCGCCAATTCGGCGTTCCTGTGCCGGGCGGGATTATGGCGCCGTATGCCTACTGCTATCGCTGCTTTTACGATAAGAAATATCCCGAGTGCGACCTGTACTGTCTCAAAGCGCTGGATCGCGTGATCGGCTCTTCATCCTCAGGCGATTTGGGCGCAGTGATCGTCGAGCCGTACCAGGGCACCGCCGGGTTCGTTTTTCCACCCGACGGCTGGCTCAAGCAATTGGAAGCATGGGCACGCGAGCGCGACCTCGTGCTCATCGTTGACGAGGTGCAGTCCAGTTTCGGGCGCACGGGTAAAATGTACGCCATTGAGTGGGAGGACGTCCGCCCGCAGATGATCTGTCTGGGCAAGGGACTGGGCAGCGGTGTGCCGTGTTCTGCGTTGGGCGGCGAGAGCAAGGTACTTGCAAGCATGGCTGCCGGCGAGCTATCGAGCACCTGGGGTGGCAATCCCCTCGCGAGCGCGGCGGCGCTCGCGGTCATGGAGGCGATGGAGAAGGAGAAATTGCCGGAGAACGCGCTCAAGATCGGCGCGGGCATGAAAGCGCGTTTTCTGGAGATGAAGGGAAAATACCGCTTCCTGGGTGATGTGCGCGGCAAGGGCTTAGTCATGGGATTGGAATTTGTGGATTCCCGCGATGGTTACACCCCTTCGCCGGAGATTACGCGCCGAGTCATCATGGGCTGCGCGGAGAATGGACTCTTGTTAGGCAAGGTGGGATTTTACGGCAACGTGATTCGAATTGCTCCGCCGCTTGTCATCAACCAAGAAGAGGCAGATATGGCGTTGGACATTCTGGACTCGGTGATGGCAGATTTCGAATAACCACATTTTTCAGAATGTCGGCTCGGTCGTTGATGCTGTGCTGGCTGAAAACATCGTCCGTGCTTCCCTCGGGGATCCTCCGTTCAATTCCCTGGTGCGGACGCGCGTGATTGACGTATGCCACGTATTCCCAGATCACCCGCCACAAATGTTGCTCCTCCACGACTAGTTGCAGTTGCAGTGGAGTTGGACTATACTTGCTCTCGAAATGGTGAAAGAAGTCTCCGCGCGCGTCCTGCTCTCGCCGGTCAAACAACCGGACACCTGGTTCGGCTTGCGCTATTCAATAAATCTGTATCGCGGCTGTCAGTACCAGCGCATCTATTGCAATTCGCGCAGCGAGTGTTATCGCATCGAAAATTTCGCCGAGATTCACGTCAAGACGAACGCGCTCGATCTCTTGCGCCGCGAACTCGCGCGCAAACGCGTCAGAGGCACAATTGGCACCGGCGCGATGAACATTCCTTCACCCCATGCCTTTCGATGGCGTGGCAACATCTCACAAAACAGAGGAAAGAATGACACACCTTATGCCCGTGTTCGCAGTGGTTCTTGCGGTTGCAACTGCATGTACGTCTGCGCCAACACCAACGTTTGTGCCGCCAACAACGACACCAATACCCATACCACCAACGACGACACCGACGCAATCTCCACCCTCACCAACACCGACAACTTGTTCGTTTCGCGACGATTTCGATGCCACGACCTTAAATCCCGCATGGTCGTGGATTCGCGAAGACAAAACACACTGGAGTTTTTCTGCCACTCCTGGCAATCTACAAATCACCACAAGGTCAAAGGAGAGTATCTTCGGCAAATTGAGCAATCAGAAAAATTTGCTCTTGCAAAAAGCTCCCTCGGGCAACTTTGAGGTTATTACCAAAGTTGCATTCGATCCTACAAAGGATTTTCAGAAGGCAGCGCTCCTAGTCTATCAGGATGATGACAATTTTGTGATGGTTTCCCGAGCGTCATGCGCGCAGTGTCGCGGTGGGGGTGTGGATTTGAGCGTCGAGGTGGCAGGGAAATCAACGCTCGGTTTCGATGTGGGAATGTACAAGGCATTTCCTCGTTCGCCGGTTTACCTGAAAATTGGCAAAGATGGAACACGATACAAAGGGTACTATAGCACGGATGGAACGAGTTGGTCCCAAGTTGGCGAGCAAACGCACAGTGGTCTTACTGACATCAAGGTTGGCGTCACGGCAACGAATGACAGCAATGTGGATACCTCCGAAATTCCCGCCGACTTTGACTGTTTCTGTGTAATAAAGTTGCCGTAGAAAAAAAGCCCGCTAATTGCGTGACGCGCGGTTAGCTGACCCTATTCGGCATTGCTGTCTATCGCCGCGCGAACACCTGTCAGCGCAACGATTCAAAGTCCGACGTGAGACGATAGACAAGCGAATCGAGGAAACGCGCGAGGGAATGCAGAGGAGTTTGTTTCGGGCGCGGTTTGCTATCTGCCGCGAGCGCATACGTCGTGAAAGTATGTTCGGGGCAAAACGTACAGACCGCGCCCAGATTATCAACGCGCAAGGATGATGCCGCGAAGATATGGCGCGACGACGAACGCGCATCGGGGCAATAGAACTGTGGCGCGAACGATTGTCCACAAACCGAGCAGGTCAGCGGAGTATCAATCACGTTTCCGTCGATGCGAAATGAGATTGTCGAACGACAATTTGAACAGGCAATTTGCGCGTTCATAGTTTTGCCTTTTGGAGCGCGCGCACTTCCCAGTCGCTTGAGAACCATGATGAAGTTGGGTTTGTCGTGGCGACTGAGAGCAAGGACAATGTCGTGCGTGAATCGTTTCCGTCGCGCAAAGCCACGCACCGCTAACCCGCCGATGAGACGCGGATGAACGTCAAACTCGCGGCACAGTTCTAGAATTTGTTGTAGCGCATCAGGCACTTGATTCGTCCGCCGTTGTGTGGTGCTATGACGTTTTCCCCCAAATTATGAAAAAACGCGCCTACAAAAAATATAGCCGCAAAGATCAGAGAGCGCTGGCGACCTGGGCGGCGGACCGTGCCGAACGCGTCCTGCCGCTTTTTGAAAAGGCATATCCGAAAGACGACCGTCCCCGCCAAGCCATCGCAACGTGCCGAACCTGGGTTCGCACGGGCGTGTTCAAGATGGCGGACATACGCGGATCTTCGCTTGCGGCTCACGCCGCTGCCCGCGATGCGAAAGAAAATGACGCGGCTTGTTTTGCGGCGCACGCCGTAGGTCAGGCGGTCGCAACCGCACATGTTCCCCAACACGCGTACGGCAGCGTATATTATGCGCTCAAAGCTGTTGGGGCAACCGACCCTGCCAATGCCGAGATCGAAATTGCCAAAGAACGCAACTGGCAATCACGGCGTCTTGCCAAAAATCCGAGGCAAGAGATTTTGAAAAGAATAATGATCCAAAAGAAAGGCAATCGAATTATCGTCAAAATACGAAAAGGCAAAGGTTTTTGACGAAGAAACTCTGCGCCTGACCGGCAGACGCACAAAGGAACACGATCTTCATGAATATTCAGGAACGACTAGAAGCATTTTGGTCTGGCGAAAAACCAGACCGAATTCCTTATACGGTTTATCACACCAAAGTCGCGGACGGAAACGATCCTCGCGCGTGGGCGGAACTGTTTGCCACAGGACTTGGGCTAACCTACAAATGGTACCCGTTCAAGTTGGAAACGCGCGATCTCGTCACCGATGAAAAAACGTGGACGGAAAATGGAAAACAGATCCGGCGCGTGGCGCAGCGTACATCGGTTGGCGAAGTCTGGGCGGAGTGGGCGGACAACTGGCAGCAAAAGTATTGGCTCGAAACGCCCGGCGACTATCGCGTGATGACGCACATCGTCAAGAATACCACCGTCGTTCCCGACCTGGAAAATTTTCGCGCGCAAGTCAACGCGTTGCCGCCGTACGCGGTCGCGTGGGCGATGATCGGTCGTACGCCGCTGCAAGAAATCCTGGTCGATCACGTCGGCTTGGAAAAGTTCAGTTTACACTTGTTCGATTACGAAGCCGAGGTGCGCGAACTGTACGCGGCTATGCTGACGAACTTCCGTCAGAAGGTGGCGATTGCCGCGCAGAGTCCGAGCAAGTTCATTTCCAATCTGGAGAATTTTACCGCTGAAACTCTGGGACCGAAACGGTACGCCGAATTTTTGCTGCCGGTGTACGAGGAATGTTTTCCAATCTTGCGCGCAGCGGGCAAAATCGTCGGCACGCACTACGACGGTCGCACGAAAAGTTGCCGCGATCTCATCGCGCGCGCGCCAATCGATCTGATCGAGTCGCTGACGATTCCACCGGAAGGCGATCAAACGCTGGCGGAATGCCGCGCGGTTTGGCGCGACAAACTCTTCTGGTGCAACATCAATGTTTCGGCGTATGATTTGCCGCGCGCCGAGTTGCGCGAATTGCTGGCGACCTTGGTCGAACAAGGCGCGCCCGATGGTCGGCGGTTGGCGTTCGAAGTATCGGAAGCGCTGCCTGCCAATTGGAGAGATTCGATTCCGGTCGTGCTGGATATTCTCCGCGAAATGCGGTAGGGGCGCGGCATTTGTCAGATTTTATTGGTTGGATGATCGAGTTGGCACAATATCAACCAACATCTCAACCAGGTGTGTCGTGACAAATGTCTCGCCCCTACTTTGCGCGAATTTGCCATTTTGTCCGGCGCGTGGTATGATTTTGGCGCACGGCATTTCAGCGGAGAAAGGAGCGCGATGCAGGACAAAACTTATGTGATCGCGATCATCGTCGTCCTCGCGATTTGTTGTCTGGGGATGTACGTCGCAGTTTCCGGGTACCTCAACAGCAACCCCGGCGCGTTTCCGGACATCGTGGCGAGTTTTCAAGGCACGCCGGTCGTCGTTTCGATCAGCACGTACACCCCTGCACCGACGCAAGTCGTGATCGCGCTGCCAAACACGCCGACGATTGCGGCGGTGCCATCTCCGCTTGGCGCGCTCCAAACGATCACTGCCGCGGCGACGATTGTCATTCCAACTCCGGTGCCGACGCGCGCGGTCGTCGCTTCACCCACCGCGACCGGGGGGCCGGGTTTTCCATCGTGCGCGGGCTTTGCGTTCTGTCCCCGGGCCGGTCCGCCGGATTATGCGCTGGGGATTGGCGGCGATCCATGTCCGCGCAATTACATTTGGGGACGCGTGACAGACGCAAGCGGGCGCGGCTTGCGCGACCGCAAGATTCGCTTCAAGGCGCCCTATGGCGAGATGGATAATGTGACGACCAAAGCGCCGCCGGATCCAGAGGGTGTGTACAACATTCCTTCCGTTGCCACGAACAGTACCTGGGTTGTTTGGCTGCTCGACGCGGGCGGCGGCGAGGCGAGTCCGCGCGTTACTCTGCACACGCAGGCATACACCGGGGTCGGCAATTGTCCCACGCGGATCGATTTTGTGCAACAACGATAACGAAAAAGAAACCGAGAGGATGATCCTCTCGGTTTTTTTATCCGTTTCTCATTTGGGCATCGCTTTGAGCCGAACGTACGCGCCCATCGGAATGCCGTCGGGCTTGGTGATCGACCACCAATATTCCTCGTTCTGTTGCGTCCAATCCGGATTTGCCATATAGATAACGAACATTGCGCCGATCCAGGGCGACCAATTTTGCTTTGCCCACTGGTACGCCGCGACAATGTACTTGGCTTGCGTTTGCTCGTCCACCGCGAACCACGAGTACTCTTTGTGAATCGGATCGCGCGTCCAGCCGAATTCCAAAATCACGATTTGCTTGTTTGTGTCGCCGCGTGCGACCATGATTTTGCGAATATCCTCGACGTGGCGGAAGCAATAGACGCGTCCGGTCACCGGCTCGTTGTTGCTGTACTCGCGATTCTTGATCACGTCGTCCGGGCTCATCTCCGGCGGCGCTTTGTAGCCCGGCGCGTGCACGCCGAGCGCGTCGAAATAGCCGGTCGAATTGTTCTTCATCGCGTCGTACATTTTGGCGACGAAGGTCGCATCCGGCATCGCGGTCTCGTTGCTCGCCGAAGTCGGCGTCAAGCCCGCGCTGACGATAATCGCGTTTGGATCGATCGATTTGATTTTTTCGTACGACGCTTTCAAAAGCGCGGCATATTCTGTCGGGTTGGGTGGTCTGCCGCACCATTCGCGCGAAAGGTTCGGCTCGTTCCAGATTTCGTACGCGCGAATTCTGCCTTTATAGCGCGTGACGAAGGTGTGCAAAAAGTCGAGCCAGTCCTGCGCATTTTTCGCAGGTCCCATTTGCTTTTTGGCGGCATTGAAACAGCCGGGCGCCGCCCATTCAGGCGCATTGTCCAGGCGCGCGAGCACGTCGATGCCGAACTTGTTCGCGAGTTGTACGGCGCGGTCGGCGTTTTCCCAGTTGAACGCGCCCTTTTTCGCGCCTTCGATGTCACGCCACGCGAATTGTTGCTTGACCCAGGTCAAACCCGCGTCGCGCATCATTCCCAGATCGCGATCCGCGGTTTCGGGTCGCCACCACAAAAACGCTTGCGCGCCGTACTCGGGCGAATTCATCTTGATCGGTTTGACTGGCGGAATCGGATTGATCGTCGGCGTCGCAGCGGGCTTGGTTGCCGCAGGCGCACCCGTGCTCGGCGCGGAGGTTGGCGCGCCGAGCGGTTTGGCAACTTTGGTTGGGATAGGCGTCTCGGTGGGCGTAGCGGTACATGCTATCGCGGCGATAAGTAAACCACAGAGTGAGAGCGTGAACGAGATTTTTTGCATGGAACTCCTCGAGGAGGAAATTTTGGAAAACGTGCGGGCGCAATTATATCACGCGCGGCGCATCCGACAAAATTTACAATTTTGACAAATATCCCGCGCTGAATCTATAATCGCGCGCAAATAAGCGACGAATGGAGTAACGATGATCCTAGAAACTTTGACTGTCGGTCCCCTCGGCGTAAATTGCTATCTCGTCGGCGACGACGAGACGCGCGAAACGCTTGTGATCGATCCCGGCGGCGACGCGCGCGAAATTCTCGACACGCTGCGGCACGGACGGCTCACGCCCATCGCGATCGTCGCGACGCACGCGCATTTCGATCACCTCCTCGCGCTGGAAGAGGTGCGCGCCGAGACGCGCGCGCCGTTTCTGCTTCACGCCGACGAAGCCGAGACGTTGGCGCACGCGGCGATGGGCGCGCGTCTGTTCGGCTTTGCGTTTGCGCCGCCCGCGCCCGCCGATCGATTGTTGCGCGAGGGCGACGCGGTGAACGCCGGTGCGCTCGCGTTTCAAGTGTTGCACACGCCGGGGCATTCGCCGGGCGGCATGTGCTTGTGGCGCGATAATCACGTTTTCGTCGGCGATACGCTCTTTCAAGGCGGCATCGGCCGCGTCGATTTGCCCGGCGGCGATTACGCGACGCTGATGCGCTCGATTCGCGACAAATTGCTGACGCTGCCCGACGCCACCATCGTCCATCCCGGTCACGGCGCCGCGACGACGATTGGAGAGGAACGGCAACTCAATCCGTTCTTGCGCCCCTTGCGGACAGGGCAATGGGAAGTGTGAGTCGGCAATCGGACGATCAGGCAACCAGTTGTCTGATCGCCCGATTGCCTTTCTATCCAGATTCGATATGATCTATAGAGTTCTGTTCAATCTAATTAGTTCAATCTTGACTAAACTAAAAAAACTAATTATAATATACCCGAAAGGAGTGAAAAACCGTATGGATAAGGATGGCAGTGGCAGGAGTGACTCGGAGGCAATGCGCTTTGTGGAGGATGTCGGTCTCCTGCTGGAGCGGGACGGGATGCCGCGGATGGCGGGACGGATGATCGGCTGGTTGTTGATTTGCGATCCGCCGCACCAATCCACGAGCGATCTCGCGCAGACGCTTCACGCGAGCAAGGCATCGATCAGTACGATGACGCGGCTGCTCGTTCAAATGGGCTTGGTCGAGCAGGTGGGCGTCCCCGGACAGCGGCGCGATCATTTTCGGATCAAACCCGGTGCTTGGGACGAGTGGATGCGCACGGGCATGGAGGAGATCACGCTTGGGCGGCAATTGGCGGAGCGCGGCTTGGAACTTTTGGATGGCAAGCCCACCGAAGCAAAGCAACGACTGAAAGAAGCGCGCGAGGTGTATGCTTTCTTCGAAGAGGAATATCCGGCGCTCCTCGACCGCTGGGAGCGCGCGCGGAAAAAGATGGCGCGGTAAAGGTTGACGGTTGGTGGTAGCGGATGATTCTTAAGAATTTGTTGCGGCGCAAGACGCGCACGCTGCTTACGCTTGTCGGCATCGCGATTGGCGTGGCGGCGGTCGTCGCGCTCGGCGCGCTGGCGGAAGGGTTCATCAATTCGTACACGACGGTGCTCACGTCGTCCGGCGCGGACGTGATCGTCTCGCAGGGCGACGCCGCCGATTTGCTCTTTTCGGCGGTGGACGAAACCGTCGCGCCGCAACTCGCGTACACCCCTGGTGTCAGCAAAATCTCCGGCGTGTTGTGGGGAATGGTGACGACACCCGATGTGCCTTATTTCATCGTGATCGGACTCGATCCCAAAGAATTCGGCATGGCGCATTTTAAGGTGACCGAAGGGCAGGCGATTACCGGACAGCGCCAGATGCTTTTGGGCAAAACGGCGGCGAAGAATTTCAAAAAGCAGGTCGGTGAAAATTACAAAATCCAGGAGACCTCCTTCAAGATCGTCGGCGTTTACGAGACGGGGCAAGGCGTCGAAGAGATGGGCGCGGTGATTACGCTGCGCGAGGCGCAAGACATTTTCAAAAAGCCGCGCCAGGTGACGTACTACCAACTCAAGGTCGCGCGTCCTGAAATGATCAACATCGTGATCAAGGAAATCGAACGGCGGCAGCCCAAATTGGCGGCGTCGCGTTCCGCAAATTTCATGGACGATCAGCAGGAAACCCAGATGCTGCGCGCGATGGGTTGGTTCATCAGTCTGCTTGCGGTGCTTGGCGGCGGCTTGGGGATGATGAACACGATGTTGATGAGCGTGTTCGAACGCACGCGCGAGATCGGCGTGCTGCGCGCGCTCGGCTGGCGGCGCAGGCGCATCTTGCAAATGATCCTGGGCGAGGCGTTGCTCTTGTGCGCCGTCGGCGGCGCGCTCGGCATCGGTTTGGGCGCGTGGATGACGTACGCGCTCAATCAAGTTCCGGCGCTCGCGGGAATGTTGGAGAATACGCTGACACCCGCGCTCTTCGCGCAAGCGATCTTCGTCGCGCTGCTCTTGGGCGCGGCGAGTGGCTTGTATCCGGCGTGGCGCGCCGCGCAGTTGCAGCCGGTCGAGGCGATGCGGTACGAGGGAGCGGGAAGTCGTCAGTCGTCAGTCGCCAGTCGCCAGTTAAAAGTGAGCAGTCAACAGTCAACAGTGAACGGCGAACAGTCGAGGCGCAATTTCCAATCTCTAATTTCCAATATCCAACTTCCAATCTCTAATCTCCAATCTCTAATCTCGAATTTTGGCGGACTCGCGTTACGCAATATTTTCCGTCAGCGCACGCGCACAATTTTGACCGCGCTCGCGATTGGTGTTGGGGTGGGTATGGTCGTCGCGCTGGGCGGGATGGGTGATGGATTTTCGCAACAGATGAGCGACATCGGCGGAAAGAATGGCGAGTTGACGATCAGCGAAGCGAAAGCATCCGATATGTCGCTGACCAAGGTTGACGACAAAGTCGGACGTTGGGTCGCGACCTTGCCCGCCGTCCAACACGTTTCGGGCGCGTTGCTGGGTTTCACGACGATGCCGGGGATGGCGTACTTTCTCGCGTTCGGTTTGGAGCCCACTAGTTTTGCGATGCGGCATTACAACATCACGGAGGGCGATCGCATTCGGACGCCGCGCGATATGTTGTTGGGCAAGGTCGCCGCAAAGAACCTCAAGAAAAAAGTTGGCGATACGGTGCAGGTGTCCGGCGCGTCGTTCCGCATCGTCGGAATTTACGAGACGGGAGTCGGGTACGAGGATGGCGCGAGCGTGATCACGTTATCAGAAGCGCAGAAATTGTTCAAGCGACCCAATCAGGTGAGTTGGTATTTCGTCAAACTCAAGGATCTGAGTCAAGCCGAAACGGTTGCGCGTCAGATCGAAGCGAAATTTCCCGAAGTGACGGTGACGAAATCGTCCGAGTACGCCGACAAGACGAACGATATGCAAACGTTCCGTTCGATGACTGCCGCGCTGTCGTTCCTTTCGATTTTGATCGGCGGCATCGGGATTATGAACGCGATGCTGATGAGCGTGTTCGAGCGGACGCGCGAAATCGGAACGCTGCGCGCGTTGGGTTGGCGGCGGCGGCGCGTCGTCGGCATGATCGTGCGCGAATCGCTCGCGCTCAGTTTCTTCAGCGGCTTGGTCGGCATCGCGATTGGGATGGGCTTGGGGCGCTTGATCGAGATGGAGCCAACGATGGGGCCGTTCCTGAAAGCGGTGTACAGCCCGATGTTGCTCGCGCGAGCGATGATCGTCGCGCTCGCGCTCGGCATGATGGGCGCGCTGTATCCCGCGTGGCGCGCGGCGAATCTGTCGCCCATCGAAGCATTGAGATATGAATGAGTCGTGTTGCGTGTTCCGTCTGCGTTCACGCAATACGCAACACGTAGCACGAATGACATCGGAGGATAACAGTGAACCTGCGAAACATCATCGTCGGGATCGTGATCGTAGTTGTTCTGGGAATGGCGTACTTGACGGTTGGCGGTGGGAGCGAGATGCTGTCGCCCAAACCAACGCCGACGCCGAACCTCGCGTTGTTGGAGTTGGAAAATATCGTGAGCGCGTCGGGCACGCTCGTCCCGGTCAAACGCGCGAATGTCGCGTTTCAAGGTCTCGTGCCGGTACGCGTGACCCAGGTTTTGGTCAAGCCGGGCGATGTCGTCAAACCGGGCGATGTCTTGATCAAGTTGCACGCGGCGGAAGAAGAGGCAGCGGTCAACGCGGCGCGCGCCGCGCTCGCGCAGTTGAAAGCCGGCGCGACGAAAGAAGAGATCGCGGTCGCGCAGGCGAATCTGGACGCGGCGAAAGCGCAACTCGCCAAAGTGCGCGCCGCGGCAACGCCGGAAGATATCGCGATGGCGAAAGCAGCGTGGGAGCGCGCGGCGGCGATCTTGCGTGACGCGCAGTCGCAGTACGATCGCATCAAAGACGATCCGCAGCGCGGTATGTTTCCGCAAAGTCAGGCGCTGCATCTCGCGACGCAGGAATATCAGGTCGCGGAGGCGCGCTATCGCCAAGTCCTGAAAGGCGCGACACCGGAGGACATTCGCGTCGCGGAGGCGAATGTCGCGATCGCGCAGGCGAGTTTGGATCGCGTCAAGGCGACGGCGCGCCCGGAAGAAATCGCGGCGGCGCAGGCAAAAATCGATCAGGCAACGAGCGCGCTCGCGTTGTTGACGATCACCGCGCCGTTTGGCGGCACGGTCGCGGCGGTCAACGTCAAAGACGGCGAGACGATCACGCCGGGCGTCGCGGTGATTACGCTCGGCGATTTGAGCAACTTGCGTTTGGAAACCGACGACTTGAGCGAAACGAACATCGCGCGGATCAAACTTGGACAAATTGTTAGCGTGTCGTTCGACGCGCTGCCGGGCAAATCGTTCAAGGGCAAAGTGACGTACATCGCGCCGATGGCATCGGCGAAACAAGGCGGCACGAATTACACGATCTACGTCGAATTCGAATCGCTCGATCCGGCGCTGCGGTGGGGAATGACAGGGCATATTGAGATCAATACGAAACAGTGACGTGATACGTGATACGTGATGCGTATCGCGTAATTGGGTGAGAGGTGGAAAATGACAGATCAACAACCGAAGTTGAATTTATCTTCCGCGCAGGTGCGCAAAGCCGTTGCCGGTCTAATCGTGATCACTTTGTTGCCTGCGGCAATCCTGTTCCTCGCCGCCGGTCGCGTGGATTGGTGGGAAGCGTGGGTGATGCTCGGCGTGCTTGTGTTCGCCACGCTGATCAGTCGAGTGCTTGTGTTTCGCAAACATCCCGAGCTGGCTGCCGAGCGGGCGCGTTGGTCGGAGGATCGCAACGTCAAGAGTTGGGATAAACGGCTGATGCCAGTCGTCGCGCTGTATGGACCTTTTTTGATGTGGCTGGTGGCTGGACTGGACAAACGCTGGGGTGGTTCGCCAACGCTTTCGCTTGGGTTGGAACTCGGCGCGTTCGCGGTCGTGATCGTGGGGTACGGGATCAGTACTTGGGCGTTGATTGTCAACAAATATTTTTCGGCGGTTGTTCGGATTCAAACGGATCGCGGTCACACCGTCGTTACCGCCGGACCGTACCGCTTTGTGCGTCATCCCGGATACGCCGGAGGCGCGTTGGCATATTTGGCGACGCCGATTGCGCTCGGCACATTGTGGGTGTATCTCCCGGTGGGACCAACCCTCCTCGCGCTCGCGCTTCGCACCGCGCTCGAAGATCGAACTCTGCGGGATGAATTGCCGGGCTACGCGGAGTACGCCGCGCGCGTGCGCTATCGGTTATTGCCCGGTGTGTGGTAACCATTGTTCTCTTCCCAAGAGAGGAGTGAGAGTGATCTAAATTTCAGAATCGGAGGTGGTGCGATGATCACCATCTACAAGAGCAATGGCGTGGCTCTCGGAACGGTAGGCGAACCGATGATCGGTTCGTGGATCAATGTCGTCGATCCGTCGCCGGACGAAATCGCGCAATTGCAAGAGACGTTATGCGTCCCACAAGATTTTATCACGTATCCGCTCGATCAAAACGAATCGCCGCGCGTGGAAAAAGAAAATGGCGCGATGTTGATCATGTTGCGCGTGTCGTGTTTTCAAGGCGAGACGTCGGATATTCCGTACATCACGGTGCCGCTGGGCATTGTGCTGACGGACCGGCACATCGCGACCATTTGCAAAGTCGAAACGAACGCGATTCAAGGAATCGTGTTAGGGCGTGTGCGCGGCTTGTCCACCGCCAAACGCAATCGATTCATTCTGCAAATTCTATTGATGATGGCGAATCGGTTCTTGAATGATTTGCGCGAAATCAACAAAGCCGTCGATATGCTCGAAGATCGTTTGCAACACTCGCTGCAGAATCGTGAGTTGAACGAGTTGCTCAAATGCCAAAAGAGTTTGGTCTATTTCACGACCGCGCTCAAAGCGAACGAGTTGACGCTTCAGCATCTGCAGCGCAGTCAACTGTTCCAACAGTATCCCGACGATCAGGATCTGCTTGATGACGTTCTGACCGAAGTGCAGCAAGCCATCGAAATGACGAACATTTCGAGCAGCATCTTGAGTCAGATGATGGGCGCGTTCGCGGCGATCATTTCGAACAACTTGAATGTCGTGATGAAAGTTTTGGCGTCCATCACGATCATCGTCAGTTTTCCAACGATGGTCGCGAGTTTTTATGGGATGAACGTGAACCTTCCGTTGCAACAGCATCCCTGGGCGTTTATCGGCATCTTGTCCGTCGCGCTGGCAGGATCGCTGTTCGTCGTGACGGTGTTGTGGCGCAAAGATTGGCTGTAGGACAAATTTGAAATTTGTCCAACGTGGAGAATGAATGACCGACGAAAAGAAAATCGTCGTCGAGACGATCAACCTGACGAAAATTTACGGCGATGGCGAGGGCGTGCGCGCGCTCGACGGTGTGAGTTTCTCGATTCGCGCCGGCGAGTTCGTCGCGGTGATGGGACCCTCGGGCAGCGGCAAGAGCACGCTGCTCAACATTCTCGGCGCGCTCGACCGCCCGACGAGCGGCGTGTGCAAGGTGAACGATCAGGATTTGGCGAAGGTCAAAGATTTGGATCGCTTTCGCTCCAAGACGGTTGGCTTTGTGTTTCAATTGCACAACTTGATCCCGACGCTCACCGCGATTGAAAATGTCGAGGTGCCGCTGCAAGAGGAAAATATGAGCGACGGCGCGCGGCGCAAGCGCGCCAGCGAATTACTGAACTTGGTCGGCTTGAGCGACCGCGTCAATTTTATGCCGTCGCAGCTCTCCGGCGGACAGCGGCAGCGCGTCGCGATTGCGCGCGCGCTCGCGAACCATCCCGCGATCATTCTCGCCGACGAGCCGACTGGCAATTTGGACAGCAAGAGTACGGACGAGATTATGGATTTGCTGCGACAACTCAATCGCGAGCAAGGCACGACGTTCATCGTCGTGACGCACAATCCGTCCGTCGCGCGCGCGGCGGATCGCATTGTCACCGTGCGGGATGGCAAGATCCGACGCGACGAAAAAATCGACAACGTGTACCTCGAAGACCTGCGCGAGTTCAAAGAGAGCGCGCTCGGTCACGCGATACTGGATGGGAATGTGCCGCCGGAGTTGAATGGGATCGGGTTGGACAGAGTGGCAGGGCAAGTGAAAGAGGTGCTGGAGAAGGTGTGAGGGGGGAGAGCGCGGATCGGTGGGATTGGCGGATCAGGGTCGTCACAGATAGCCGCGCTTTTTGTTATGAAGGGTTCTTCTTCATGCTTTGAGGATCAGTGGTTCCAAGGAGAGTGAGTCAAAGTTTGCCAGGATCGCGAGGGGCACTTGTTGGATTCGCAGCCAGTCTTTGATGTTGTTGAATCGGATCGCGTTGATGTTGCGGATGGCAACGGGGAAGACGAGCGCAACATCGTCAACGCGGAGATGCGAGAATTTGATGGAGGCGATTGGCTCGCCGCGATAGATGACCTGCATTTCTCTTTGGGGATGGACAGGCAAGCCCCGTTCCTGCAATTCTCGATAACACGCGTTCGCGTAGATGCGATGCACAAACCCAGGTCCCAGCGTGGAATGTACCGTGTACAGCGCGCCAATAATTTCGTGTGTTATCTCCGGCGCGATTAGATCGGTTAGTCCGTTCGTAGCCGCGCTCTCAGCCGGTGACGGATTCCCGACCGGTCGCGGCTCGAAGAAGATGCGGTCGAACTCCGGCGCGACGCTGCCAAAATTACACAGCAGACCGATTTGCTTTTCGAATGTCTTGAGGTACGAACGCGTCTGCGCTTTGTGAAGTGGGGTAAGGCATTCGGCGACCTTGAGTTCGACGATAACCTGCTCGGCGACGAAAAGATCAAGCCGCTGACGTCCCACGATCCATCCTTTGTAACGAATTCGATATTCCTCTTGCCGCTCGCAAGTCAATCCGATTCGTCGCAAGTCGCGCAGCATCGCGTTTTCGTACACGAACTCGGGGTACGTGCGGCTGGTGCCGTTGTAGACATCGAAGTAGACGCCGATGATCTTGCCCGTGAGCTCTTTGTGGATGAGTTCAGTCATGGCTGTACCTGCTTTCCTTGGGCGGATGGATTATTCCCTTGCTCCATCTTTATTCCATCGCGCGACAAGGTCGGTACGTATCGAATACGGATGAACTGATCCGTCAATCCCACTCATCCGCATTCTTTCCCTCCGCTCTGTCGCGATTGTATACTGAGCACGGGCACTAACTGCGGTTTTGGTTTGACACCAGGATAGGGT
>DYJA01000128.1 GCA_020723345.1 Candidatus Aquidulcis sp.
CGATGCTCGGCGACGTGAATGTGACCGGCTTGATCGAAGTGCCGATGGGCACGACGCTGCGCACGGTGATCGAGGTGTACGGCGGCGGGATGAAACGCGGCAAGCGCTTCAAACTCGCGCAGACCGGCGGCACCGCGGGCGCGATCATTGATGCGTCGTTCCTCGACGTGCCGATGGATTTTGCGGAACTCGCGGCGCGCGGCGCGGGCTTGGGTTCGGGCGCGCTGCTCGTTTGCGGCGACGACACGTGCGTCGTCGATCTCGCGTACGTGCTGCTGCGATTTTTCGCGAACGAAAGTTGCGGCAAGTGCGTGCCGTGTCGAATCGGTACGACGCGCGCGCTGGAAATTCTCGCGCGGTTGAAAGATGCGCGCGCGACGATGGACGACCTCGCGCAACTCGAACGAATCGCGACGCAGATGCAACTCGCGTCGTTCTGCGGATTGGGGCAAGCCGCCGCCGTGCCGATTCTCACCGGCTTGCGCTTTTTCCGCGACGAGTTTGTCGCGCACGCGGACGCGCGCAAATGCGCGGTGAACGTGTGCCCGCTGCGCGGCGAGCCGGTTGTCGCCAAGACGCGGCGCGCGGTGCCGGTGGCGGCGTAAATCAATGAGATTCGAGGTAATCTAAAACCAAAGGTAAGTCGTGCGAGGGATCGCCGGTTAAGGGAGAAGATTCGGTTTGCAATGGCGTGACATGAAAGTGATGCGGATGCGATCCAATCGAGGGGAAATGCTCTTTGTTGTCCCAGCGGAAACTGGGTTCTTCGTTGACAAGCAATTGATACGCATAATCGGTGTGCGCGCCATTGCGATACAAACGAATTTGCAACACATTTCCGGACTTGAGTTGAGCGCGCACCTTCAAGGCAAATTGGTCTGAGGAAAATTGCTCTGTCTCCCAAACCCGGACACCGACACACAGTTGCCAGGTTTCAAGTGTCGAGACGACAAAAGTCAAAAGGTCGGCAAGCGTATTCACTTACCGACCTCCGATTGCAAGCCGAGCCACGATTGCAACATCTCAGTTGCGATCTTCCAATCGAGTGCGTCTTCTTCTTCTCGCATGACGGCTTTGCCAAGCGCGGGATTGGGTGCCGTCCCAAGTGTTGCTGAGCGCGATTTTAGATATGCGTTGAATTGTTCGTAATTCATTCCGTACTTAGTTTGCAATCTCTCGATTGCCGCGCGGTGACGCTCGATCTGACGGAGAACATAGTCTTGCGCCATTTCAACGACGGCTTGTTCGGGACTTGCGAAAAGCCCGCGCCGCACGAATGGCTCAATCACAGTCGAAACTTGGTCGCTCATCTTGGACTCCATTCTTCCAGCGACTCGATTATAGCACGGCAACAAAATTTTGACAATCACAATTGATTCGTATTCGGAGGTACATCAATGCCCATAAACCTAACGATTAACGGCAAGCCAATTCAAGCGCGCGAAGGACAAACGGTCCTCGACGCCGCGCGCGCGAATGGCGTTCACATTCCGACGCTCTGCTATCACGCCGATCTTTCGCCGGTCGGCGCGTGCCGACTCTGCGTCGTCGAAGTCGAAAAGATGCGCGGACTCGTCGCGTCGTGTACGCTGCCGGTCAGCGAAGGGATGATCGTGCAGACGAACACGCCCAAGGTTGTGGAAGAGCGCAAATTCGTTTTGGAAATGTTGCTGACCGATCATCCGAACGATTGTATGATTTGCGAAGCGGACGGCGGTTGCGAATTGCAGGACGCGGTCTACGAATATCAAGTTGCATGGGGCGACCACAAAGGCAAACGCCACAGTTATCCGATTGGCGCGGACCCGAATCCATTCGTCTTCACCGATTTCAACAAATGTATCTTGTGTACGCGTTGCGTGCGCGCGTGCGCGGAAATTCAGGGACGCAATGTGTGGGGCGTCGCGAATCGCGGTTTCAACGACAAGATCGTCGCGGGCGCGGATGTGGAGATGCTACAAGCCGGATGCGAACAGTGCGGCGCGTGCGCGGCGTACTGCCCCACCGGCGCGCTGACCGATAAACCTTCGCGCGGCAAAGGACGCGCGCAGCATTTCAAGAAAGTGACGACGACGTGCGTTTATTGCGGCGTCGGCTGCAATTTCGATTTCAACGTGCGCGACGGCAAGGTCGTCAAAGTGACCTCGACGCGCGACGCGTACGTAAACGGTATGGCGTTGTGCGTCAAAGGTCGTTACGGCTACGAATTCATTCATCACCCCGACCGGTTGACCAAGCCGCTGATCAAAAAAGATGGCGCGTCCCACGGGGATGCTCCGCGATTCGTCGAGTCGTCGTGGGATGAAGCGTTGAACCTCGTCGCGACAAAACTCGCGCAGCACCAAGGCGACGAGTTCGCGCTGCTCGCATCCGCGAAAGCGACGAACGAAGAAAATTATCTCTTTCAAAAATTTACGCGCGCGGTGATGAGGACGAACAACGTCGATCACTGCGCCCGGCTCTGACACGCCAGCACGGTGACTGGTCTAGCCACCGCATTTGGTTCGGGCGCGATGACGAACAACATCGCCGACATTGACAATTGCCAAACGTTGTTCGTGATCGGATCGAACACGACCGAGCAGCATCCCGTGATCGGCACGCGCATCCGGCGCGCGGTCCGACGCGGCGCGAAACTGATCGTCGCCGATCCGCGTTCGATTGACCTTGCGAGTATCGCGACGCTGTACGTGCGCCAGCGACCTGGGACGGACATCGCGCTGCTGAATGGTCTCGCACACATCATTCTCCATTCCGAGTGGGGCGACGACGAATTCATCGCCGCGCGCACAGAGGGTTTCGACGAATGGCGCAAGACGCTTGAAGCGTACACGCCTGCGCGCGTCAGCGAAATCACCAGCATTCCGGTTGACGATTTGTTTGCCGTCGCGCGTTTGTACGCGACGAACAAGCCAAGTACGATTCTGTACGCGATGGGGATCACGCAACACACCGTCGGACACAACAACGTGCTCGCGGTCGCGAATCTCGCGCTGCTCACCGGCAATATCGGCAAGCCGGGCGCGGGCGTCGATCCGTTGCGTGGACAAAATAATGTGCAAGGCGCGTGCGATGTCGGCGCGCTGCCGGCGTTTTACACCGGCTATCAGCGCGTCGCCGACGATGCCGCGCGCGACAAGTTCGAAAAGGCATGGGGAGTGAAATTATCATCCAAGCCGGGTCTAACCGTTGGCGAGATGCTCAGGGCAGCACATGAAGGTCGTGTGAAATCTATGTGGATCATTGGTGAAAACGTTGCGATGAGCGACCCGGACGCACAACACGTCGTTGACTCACTCAAGCATCTTGATTTCCTCGTCGTGTCAGAATTGTTCATGACCGAAACCGCGCAACTCGCGGATGTCGTTTTGCCTGCCGCGTCGTTCGCGGAAAAAGAGGGCACGTTCAGCAACACCGAACGCCGCGTCCAGCGCGTTCGCAAAGCGATCGAGCCGATCGGCGAATGTCGCACCGATTGGCAAGCGGTGTGTGATGTGGCAAACCGCATCTCACGCATCACGCATCCTGAGCGGAGCGGAGCGGAGTCGAAGGACGCAACACGCTGGGACTACCGATCGGCAGAAGAAATCATGCACGAGATCGCGTCCGTCACGCCCTCCTACTCCGGCATCACGTATGCGCGAATCGACGCGCGCGGTTTGCAGTGGCCCGTGCCAAACAAGGATCATCCCGGCACGCCGATTCTGCACACGGAAAAATTTACGCGCGGCAAGGGCTTGTTCTCGCCGGTCGAGCACCAAGAGCCAGCCGAAAACCCGGACGCGCAGTTCCCGTTCACGCTGACGACCGGGCGCATCTTGCCGCACTATCACACGCGCTCGATGACCGGACGCGTCGCCGGACTCGAACAACTCGCGCCGGAAGAGCGCGTCGAGTTGCATCCAGACGATGCGGCGCGGCTCGGCGTGGACGACGGCGACTGGCTGCGCGTCAGTTCGCGGCGCGGCCAAGTGGACGCGCGCGCGTGGGTGACCGATCGCGTGGGGCACGGCGTCGTCTTTATGACATTCCACTACGCGGACGCGCTGACGAACGCGCTGACGAACACTGCGATGGATCCGATTGCGAAGATTCCAGAATTGAAGGTGTGCGCGGTGAAGGTGGAGAAAAAGTGACAGGGTGACAAGGAGATGTTGTTTGTCTCCTTGCCTTCTTTTACAACGCCGCGCGCTTGGTGTATAATTGCGCCAGGTGTGAGGAGGTGGACTAGATGACAAGTATCACGATTGCGCGAGCGAAAAGCCATTTCGACGAACTGATCGGACGCGCGGCGAGAGGTGAACGCATCGTTATCCGCCGACGCGACCGCGCAGTCGCCGCGCTGATTAGCGCGACGGAATTGGAACACCTCGAACAACTGTCCCACATCGCGCGACAATCTGCCCGCGCGCTCGGTCAACGCGCTGAATTGCTGGAGCAAATCGAAGCCGGCAAGTTGCATCCCGCGATGGCGGCATTCGGCTTGTGGCGCGATGAAAACGAGCTGGATGACCTGGCTGAACGAATCTACGCGAATCGCAAGAACCAAACCGCGCGTGCCGAGGTCAGGTGGTGAAAATTCTCGACAGCGATCATTGTATTGCGATCTTGCGTGGACAACTGAACCTCGCCAACCAAGTCGCGCCATCTGAAGAATTGGCTGTGACCGCAATCAGTGTGGGTGAGTTGACGCACGGTGCGCACAAATCCGCGCGTGTCACTGAGAACTTGGCGCGCCTGGATGTGTTACTGACCACCGTTGCCATCTTGTCCTTTGATGAACGAGTGGCGCGGCGGTTTGGCGCGCTGAAAGCCCAGTTGGAGCGAGCCGGAACATCCGTGAGCGATTTGGATTTGCAGATCGCCAGCATCGCGCTGGAGAATGGCGCGCCGCTGGTGACGCACAATCGTCAGCATTTTGAGCGGATGCCGGGTTTGATTCTTGAGGATTGGTTATAGTTGTCTCTATGACGTTCCACTACGCGGACGCGCTGACGAACGCGCTGACGAACACCGCGGTGGACCCGGTGGCGAAAATACCGGAGTTGAAAGTGTGCGCGGTGAGGGTGGAGAAGAAGTGACGCGGTGACAGGGAGGCAGGGAGCAGGGGAGAAGACTTCGCCTCTGCTCCCTTCTTCAAAAGAATTCTTCCTATGAAAAGAGCAACACTCGAAAACGCAATCAACAGGCTAGCGGTTTGTCGGAGAGAGGCGTAAAAATGCGCTCTCTATGGTAAAATCTGGATATGACCAGACAATTCAAGACCCCAGATTACGAAGCGACCCTCAATCTCACGATCACGCTCCGCGACGCGTTGCCGCTGAACCACTTGGCACGTTTCGTCGTCGATGTGATCACCCAACTCGACTTGAGCCGAATCTACGCGGGCTATGCGCCGATCGGCGGCGTTGCCATCGCGCCCGAAATCTTGTTGGGTTTGCTCTTCTATGGTTATGCCACGGGCGTCTTCAGTTCGCGCAAGATCGAACGCGCGACCCACGAGAGCATTCCGTTTCGCTTCATCGCGAGCGGCTTACATCCCGACCACGACACCATTGCCAACTTCCGTAAAACGTTTCTGGCGGAGATCGAAGAATTGTTCGTGCAAATTTTACTCTTGGCCCAAGAAGCTGGCGTATTTAAGCTGGGCAATATCAGCATTGATGGTAACAAAATCCATGCCGATGCGTCCAAGCATCACGCCGTCAGTTACAAACGCTTGCTCGAATTGGACACCCAACTGCGCCAAGAAGTCCAGACCCTCCTCACGCTGGGCGAACAAGTTGATCAGGGTGAACGCGCTCTGCCCGCTGGGCTGGTGATCGAAGACGAGCTGACGCTGCGCCAAGAACGGCTCGCCAATTTAGCCAAAGCGAAAGCAGTGTTGGAAGCGCGGGCTCAGGAACGCTATGCCGCAGAACAAGCCGAATATGAAGCCAAGTTGCGCGAGCGCGACGAAAAAGCTCGGCGCAAGGGACGAAAACCGGGCGGCACCCCCCCAACCCCCGACGCCCGGCCCGCGGGATCACGATCAATACAATTTTACCGATCCCGATTCGCGCATCATGAAGACTATACTGAGCACGGGCACTAACTGCGGTTTTGGTTTGACGCCAGGATAGGGTCTGGTATGATGCTGACCATGACCCTACGAATCGAATTCACACC
>DYJA01000129.1 GCA_020723345.1 Candidatus Aquidulcis sp.
GAGATGACGAGCGCCATGCCGACATTGAAGAAAACCAGGGTGAAGACCACGTACGTCAGCGTGTTCGTAAAAATCTTGGCGGTGTACGGCGAAATGTACATGCGCTCATAGTTGCCGAATCCGACAAATTGCCATCGCCCGGCAAACGTGGAGGTCGCCAAATCGGTCAGACTGATCAGAACCGTCAAGATGACCGGCAGAAAGAAAAAACAAGTGACCAAAATGATCGCCGGTCCAAGAAAGAGGAGCGGAGTCACGCTTGAACGCAGGCGTTGCCGGCGTTTCCCATTTTGGGTTGCGGCGCGCGGGGAGGATTGATTGCGCGCGACAGTCGCGTTACTTGTTGATGACGTCATAGTTTACCTACCTGAGCCAAACTACGCGGTAGTAGTTTGGAAATATCAGGATTCCCCACTGATGGAAGGGAATTCCCCATGAACTTGCATTCGCCGTCCTGAGCAGAGCGAAGGATCGGAAACTGCCCGAGGATCAATCTTCGGGCTGAACCGACGAAGGACGCTCAAGCGTCCTTGAACTAATCAGCCCAGTCATTCGCGACGGGCTATTTTCTTCCGTGTTCTTTTCCATCAGTGGGGAAATCCGACATTGTCGCACTACTTGAAGATGACGTCCGCGCCCACTTGGGCTTTGAGTTCATCCTCGACGAGTTTGACTGCCTGATCCGGTTTCATCTCCCCGGACGCCACGCCGGTCAATGCTTTCCAAGTGATGTTGTCGTACACGCTGAATTTGGAGTGATTGGGAATGTAGTTGGTAAAATCCAGCATGTATGTCGTGGATTGGAGGAACTTGGCATTGGCGTAGGCAGGATAGTTGACCTGGGTCTTGTTGATGCCCAGATGACTCGAGCCGACCGCGTGGAGCGTGTTGAGATCATCCGCGCTGGCGAGCATAAGCAATCGGAATGCGATCTCCGGGTACTTGGACTGACTGCTGACCATGTAAACGAGCGGGTGCGTGACGGTCGTCGGTTTGCCACCCTTGGTCGAAGCCGGGATCAGACCATAGCCGATGGTGTCAAAGAGGTACGCTTCGCCGCCCTTGTCCTTGATGTAATTCGCCGCCCAGTCCGACCATTGCCAAATGCCGCCAAAGTAGAACCCGATGGTGCCGCTGGTCACGCCGGGATAGACGACTTTGGAGGAGGACGCGCCGATGATGTCTTTGCGGCAGACGGCGTAGGTGTTGAAGACATCGTAGAAGAATTGGTAGTGTTTCTGCCAGGCGTCTTTGACCATGACCAATTTGCCGGTCGCCGGATCTTGGAGTTGTCCGCCAAAGGAATAGTAAAACTCGTACCAATCGTTGCCTTGACCCCAACGCGTCCAGAAACCATCGCCCTTTTGCACGACGCCCTTGTCTTGCATCTGCTTGGCGGTGTCGAGCAAGTCTTGGAGCGTGAACTGACCACTCTTGATTTTGTCCGGCAGGCCGTTAATGTCGGCGTCCGACCAGCCGAGTTTTTTCAGCGCGGGCTTGGACCAGAACATCGGGCGGGCTTCGGTATCTTGCGGGATTGCCCAGCGCTTGCCTTTGTACTCGGTCGATTTCCACAACGAGGGAATGATGTTGTCGGTGGTGGCAGAGTACTTTTTGATCAGATCGTCGAGCGCGAGGATGTAACCATTATCGCCCCAGGGGGCGACATCTTCGTGACCGGAGAGGATGATGTCGGGACCGGTCTTGGCTTCGAAAGCGAGGAGCGCTTTCTTTTTGTAATCCGCCCATCCGGCGGCATCAATGGTGGCTTCGACCTTGACGGTCGTCTTGCCGCCTAACTCTTTGGTCAAGCGTTCGGCAGCCGTGACGAGGTTCTTGCCGCGATACTCTTCCACTTGGTTGGCTTGCACCCAGGCGGTGAGCGTAATGCTGGCGGGCAGTTCGGCGGCGGTGGGGGCAGCTGCAGGACCCGCCGACGCGCAGGCGCTGACGACGAGGAGGGCGGTGATCGTCAGAGCCAGTAGAATGAACCAATGCTTGAAGGATAACATCTTTGTTGATCTCCTTTGCGCACTACCCCGGGCGCATTGCCCGGGACGAATGGATCATTCAAACGACAATTCGCGACGCAAGTATTTTTTTATTCGCGCTGGAACCACCTCCTTGTTGATTCGATCCCAGATTCGGGGACAGTGTAGCACATTGGAATTTTGTTGTCAAATCGGATGCAAACGTGTGCAGGCATCCTAGCACTCGGCGATCAGCGCGCGCACAGTGACGCCGATCTGCGTCAAGTGATCGGAATTCAGCGCGCGGGTTTCCAAAAGCACCCAGCCCGCATACCCGGCTTGTTTAAGAATCGTCAGCACGTCGCGCAGCGGAATCTTGCCCAAGCCCGGCGGCAAATGGGAATCGGCTTCGCCGAATGCTAAACGCTCCAACATACTTTTTGCCCAATCGTCCAGCCGACCGAAGTTATCGTGAAAGTGTACGTGCTTGACGTGCGGCGCGGCGGCGCGAAGCGTCGCGAGAAAATCGCCGGGCAGGTACTGCGCCGCGAGAAACGCGTGACCGACATCGAGGCAAACGCCCACGTGCGGCGACGCGATCTGCGTGACTTGATCGCAGATAAGATCGAGCCGCATCCCTTGATGATACATTGCGATGTCGGACACGGGTCTGCCGTGGCGTTTCAGCGCGGCGAATTCCCACAAATGCGGATCGCGATTTTCGACCGCGATGAGAATGTCGCGCGTTTGCGCTTCGCGCGCCATCGCGCCGAGCGCTTCGGTTTCGATTTCCCACAACGCGCGCAACCCGGCGGCGTCGGGCAAATCGCCGGTATCTTGATCAGCGGAGCGCAAGACGATTTGCGCGCTGTGGTACACCATCACGTCGGCGTGAATCTGTGCGGCAACGTCAAGATAACTGAGAAAAACCTGGCGGCCCAAACCAGTCGGCTCGGTCAGGCGCAGTTCGCACGGGGGGTGGACCGTGTAGCGCAGTGGGTAGCGCGCGAGCACGGCTTTGACGCGATCGAGCACCGGCTGATAAATTTGCCCATGATGAACGATAGGAAACGCGACCGGCGAAAATTCGTACGCATCGAATCCGGCTTGCTGTACCTGCGCGAGTTCTTGCTCCAAGCGTTCCAGATGACCATCGATGATGTCATCGTTGCAGTTCATTCCAATGCCACGAAACATTGCTCTCCTCTGAAAATAGGACACTGAGAAACACCGATCAAACTAAAATAATCTGTGTGTATCGGTGCGCATCGGTATCCAATTGATTCTCATTTCACTACGGGTGCGCCGAACAGCGTATGGACAACTCCTTTATTGTAGAAAGATCGGATTGGTGATCGCGAGCATCGCGCCCTTTCCGTCGCGCATTTCGACGACAATCCAATCGGCTTGCTCCGGCGTCATATTCCATGCAAATTCACCGCGCGCGCGCGCCGCCTGCTCATTCAACACTCTCCCGTTTGCAATGACGCGAATCTGCGCGTTCGCCGGGCAATCGTTCCAGGAAAAAACAAAGCGCGCAGGTTGCGTGACGGTGTCGCCGATCATCCAGCGCGTGCCGCTGGTATCCTGAGCGGCGAATTCGATTTTGGGTCCGGCGCTGAGATAGAGACGCCCCGCGCGTAACGATTTGAGGATGGCGCTTTCCGAAAGCGCGTTCGCGTAGACGATGTTGAATCCTGGCATGTTCGCGTAATCTTGATTGCCGTGCGTGTCCGTTCCGGCGGTCGCCGCGAGGCGCAATCCTTGATTGAGCCAATCGTACCAAAGCGTGAGTGTCTGCTCGTTGTTGGCGTCGCACTTCCAGGGACCGTTCCAAATTTCGACCAAGCGCGCGACGCCCGGCATCATCTTCCCAAAACGCCACGCGCATCCCGTACACCCAGGGTCGCCCGCGGCTTGCGGATGCGCGATAATGAACACTTGATCGTTGGCGTAAATCGCGTTGGCGATGCGTTCCATCTCGTCGGTGTCGGGATGGATTCGCCAGTCAATCCATTCGCGTACCCCCAGACAGAGCGCGTGCCCCCAAAAAGTCGTCAACTCGATCCCGCCGAGTGTGAGCAGAGCGGCGGCGGCGCGCGCGTCCATCTCAGCCAAACCGGCAATCGTGTTGTGATCGGTGAGAAAAAGAAAATCCAACGCGTGGGCGCGCGCCATCCGGATCAGTTCCGCCGTCGTGCGATTCGTGGCGTCCGAATGGTGCGTGTGCGCGTGCAGATCGCCGCGATACCAACCCGCGCCGCGCGGCAAACTTTGGGCAGCGCGCATGGGGGGCGTAAATCGAGTTTCGGTTTTCGCGCGGGTATCCTCGGCGATGTTGATGTCCAACCAGTAGCGAACCGGCTCGCCCGGCATAATCATGTGCGTGTCAATCTGTGCGATCCATTCGCCCGCCGGTAAAGGTCCGCGCACATAGCCGGGCGTTGCTTCGGTCGCGCTGAGGCGTACTCGATGGTCAGCCCCATCGCGATGTCCCGCGCCCCGAAATCCATTGGGATCGAAGACGGTCAGGGTGAGCAGATTGGTGATTTGGTAAATGCGTTCCGGCGCAAAACGAAAATGAATCTCGATCCATTCACTTCGATCGGGCGCAGAAAACGAGTGCGGGATGTGATGTTTGCAATCGCGCGCGGTGAGCGTTCCTTCAAAGTGGTAGCGCATCTTCTTCCTTTGGGGATGGGTTGTGATTCGCCATGCGCTTGATGCCATCTGGCTGGGGCGGCGCAGTTAAAACGATTTGGAGTATAGCACGAATCTCGCGGGCGACCAAAACGGCAAACGGCAGAGGAATTCTCTGCCGTTCGTTTTCATCCGCCGTCCCTTTAGATTTGCTTCCGCGGTCGGTACTGAATCGCCTCCGCGAGATGTGGCGTTTCGATTTTGTCGCAATTCGCAAGTCTGCGATCGTCCGCGCGAGTTTGGGAATGCGATGGTCCGCGCGCGCGCTCATCGGCATCTGCTGCATCGCCGCGCGCAACAAATTGCGACCGGCATCGTCCACCGGGCAGTACTGGCGCACCTCGGCGGGACCCATATCCGCGTTCACCTGCAAATTCGTGCCGGCGAAGCGTTGGCGTTGCCGTTCGCGCGCGCGCTCTACGCGTTCGCGAATCGTCTCCGATTTTTCGCTGAGCCGATCCCCGGATAATTTCTCGTAATCGACGCGCGGCACCTCGACGTGAATGTCAATGCGGTCGAGCAAGGAACCACTGATCCGTTTTTGATAGCGCAGAACATTCGAAAGCGAACACGTACATTCTTTCACCGGATCGCCATAGTAGCCGCACGGACCGTCGTAATATCGCGCGCGCAGGTAGATCAACCCTGTCGCGTCCAGTATTTCTCCTGTGAACCCATACGCGCTTGCCGCGCCGCTCGCGCTCACGACGTTCCCGTACGGATCGTACCGCGCGCTCGCAATCACCTGACCGCTCGCGTTGTACAGCTGCCGCATCCTTCGACTGCGCTCAGGACAGGCTGCTGCCCAGCGCGTCCGCGCCAAAGTACTGCATCGCGGTCTGGTACTGCGCGATGCGGCCGTTGCCGTACAGGTACGCGCTCGTCCCGTCGCTCAGCACTTGCGTCAAGCCGGCGTTGAGGTCTAGTGCGTAGCGCGTCTGCGTGCCGTTTGCCGTCTGCCGCACAGATACAACTGTGGTTCTATGACCAAAAGGCAATGGCAAGGGTGAGAAAAACCGCAAGAACCCCCAAGTCTACATACGCGACTCGTGATGCAACTCGTTTGCCTCCACTGCTCGAAAGGATTACGCATCCCGACGCTGCAAGCATGATGAGAATGCTGATGGGATAACTAAAGAGCAGTAGAAACTTGACTATAGACCAACTGAGCATCCAAATAGGCAGGCCCATAACCAGTAGCACTGTCACTAGGGGCAAGCCCCGGCTTGGTGAGGGTATAAGTAGAAGGAATGAGCCGACCCACATGATGATCGCAACGATAAAGATGACTGACTGGCGCGTCATTCTAGAATTCCTCCGTGTCTTTTCCAGACTAGCGTAGGTTTTGTGCAACGGAGCGTGTGATCGTTTAAAACGCTCCAAAAACT
>DYJA01000130.1 GCA_020723345.1 Candidatus Aquidulcis sp.
GGTCGGTCTCGCATTGCTGATCGCGATGCTCGTGATGGCGCTCGGCGCAAATTGGATCGCCCCATACGATCCGACCAAGCAAACCGGCAAGCCGTTCGATCCGCCCAGCGCGGCGCATTGGCTCGGCACCAATGACATCGGACAAGATATTTTGAGTGAACTGATTTACGGCGCGCGCATCTCGCTCTTGATCGGAATTTTGGCGGCGGGTATCGCGATGGTGATTGGCACGGGTGTAGGCTTGCTGGCGGGCTACTATCGCGGCGCGGTGGGAATGCTGTTGATGCGGTTGGTGGATGTCGTCCTCATCATTCCGTTCGTGCCGCTGATGGTTTTGCTCGCGGCGTACCTGGGTCAAAATTTGTGGAACCTGATTGCGGTGATTGGTCTGTTGATTTGGGCGCGACCGGCGCGCGTGATTCGTTCCCAGGTTCTATCGCTTGTCGAGCGCGAGTACGTGACGGCGGCGCGCGCGGCGGGCGCGCGCGATGGCTACATTCTGATCAGACATATTCTCCCCGGTGTGTTGTCGCTCGCGCTCGCGCAGTTTGTGCTGGCGACGAGCAGTTCGATCTTGATTGAAGCGTCGCTCTCGTTTCTTGGCTTGGGCGATCCAACACAAAAGAGCTGGGGCGCGGTGCTGTTTTACGCGCAAGCGCGCAATGCGTTCCTAAGTGGATCGTGGGTGTGGTGGGTCATTCCGCCGGGTTTGATGATTACTGCCTCGGTGCTTGGTTTCGCGCTGTTGGGTTTTGCGTTGGAAGAGGCGCTCAACCCGCGACTCAAAGCGCGCGCCGCGACAACCTCGTGGCGTGCAACGACCGCGCCGAAAGCAAATCCACCGACACGACCTGCTCAACCATCTGATGCAAAGCAAGATCAGGACAAGAGTTTAGCCAATGTCTGAACACACGCACGAGCATCACGACCACGACCAGGGTGTCCACGTTCACGCACCGCGCTCTGGCGTGATCGGTCTATTGTTGGACGCGGTAGCACACCTCTTCGGCTTGCATCAACACGACCACGTCCGCGCATTTGACAGCGTGTTGGAATCGTCGGCGCGCGGGATTTGGGCGCTGAAGATCTCGCTCTTGGCATTGATGGCAACCGCAATCTTCCAAGTCATCATCGTCGCGATGAGCGGCAGTGTCGCGCTGCTCGCCGATACGATTCACAATTTTTCCGATGCGCTAACGGCGATTCCGTTGTGGATGGCGTTCGCGCTCAATCGCCGCAAACCGAATCGGCGGTACACGTACGGCTACGGTCGCGCCGAAGACCTGGCGGGTGTCATCATCGTGCTGATGATTTTCGGCAGCGCACTCGTCGTCTTCTACGAATCGATTCAAAAGATATTGCGCCCGCAACCGCTGAGTAATCTTGAATGGGTCGCGTTCGCCGCGATCATCGGTTTTGTCGGCAACGAAGCGGTCGCCGTTTTTCGATTGCGCGTGGGACGCGAGATCGGTTCTGCCGCGCTCGTCGCGGACGGCTTGCACGCGCGCGTGGATGGAATCACGTCGCTCGGCGTTTTGCTGGGTGTGATCGGTGTATGGGTTGGGATGCCGTGGGCGGATCCCGTAATGGGGTTTGTCATTGGTTTTGCCATTCTGATTATCGTGCGCGATGCCGCGCGTGAAATGTGGCACCGCTTGATGGATGCAACTGATCCGGAGATTGTGCATCGCGTGGAACACACCGCTTCGCACGTACCAGGCGTGCAAAGCATTCACGATGTGCGCGCGCGTTGGGTCGGGCATCGCTTGAGCACCGAAGTCCACATCGAGGTGGATTGCGATCTGACGCTCGCACAAAGTCATCACATCGCGGAAGAAGTACGCCATGCGCTGTTCCACGAATTACCGGCATTGAACAATGTCTTGGTGCATCTCGATCCGTGCGGACATGACCAAGACGATCATCATGCGATCACCGCGCACCATTCGAGCGGATAAGCAGAACCCGCCCTGAGAAATTCCTCAGGGCGGGTTATTCGTTCTGGGCGATGCGGTTTAGGCATCTGGTTTTTTCCCGCTGACAAAACCCAGGATCATTGAATGGGTTTTACCCGATGCGACATCACCAAAGCCAACTTCCGTCAGAATCGGCGGAATAACCCCTACATCAAAGCGCATCATTCGATGACCGACAAAGGGAAAGAGAATGTGGGCGAGGAAGGGATTGCTGGGCGGCATGAAATCGGCGATGAAGAGACGCCCGCCCGGCTTGAGCACGCGAAAAATTTCCGCAATGCCCTTGCGCTTTAGATCGCCCGGCAGATGGTGAATCATCAGGCGGTTGACGACGTCGTCGAACGTTGCCTCCGGAAATGGAATCTTTTCGATCAAGCCAATCTCGAACATGGTCGCCGCGTTGTTGCGTTTGGCTTTTTTGCGGGCGACCTCGATCATCTCCGGCGAGGCGTCGATTCCGTACACCGAACCGGACGGTCCGACATATTTTTGAGCAGTCAGCGTTAGATTGCCGGTACCGCATCCTACATCGAGAACCTTGTCGCTCGATTTGATCTGCGCCATTTCGACGACCATGCGGCTGTTCGCGCCGTGCACGCCCAGTCCCAACAGACTGGTGAACAAGTCGTATTCCCAAGCCCAGTGAATGGTCAGCCCCGCCGTCTCCGGACCGCTCTCAGTTTTGGAATGATTCAGCATTCTATGCATAATTGTTATCCTTCGTCATGCGCCTGCTCGACCGCGCACGAATGCCAAGACCGGCAGGAACAGGACACGATAGTTCATTGGCGCGAGTTCGACATCAACAAAGCCATGCTCCTGCATCAGAGGAATCAACTCGCGTAGTTCGTGCTGCAACATCCCTCCAAAAAGCGCCTTGGCAATCGCTCGCGGAACAGGACTCGCCGGCAGTGCCAAATCGACGACCACAAGCCGCCCGCCCGGCTTGAGCACGCGACGAATTTCTTGAATGCCACGCCGTCGCACTTGCTCCGACATGTGAAAGATCATAAAACTGCACAACACCGCATCGAACTTTTTCTCCGGAAATGGAATGTTGTCAATTCCCCCGAGTCGAAACGCCGAAGGGTCCGCGCCGGCTTGCTCGGCTTTGCGGCGGCACAATTCGATCATTTTGGGGATCACGTCGATGCCGTATGCCTGACCGGTCGAACCCACCTGGCGCTTGGCGGCGAGTGTGAGCGAACCCGTTCCACAGCCAACCTCAAGCACCTGGTCGCCGGGTTTCAATTGCGCGAGTCCGACCGTCATCTCGCGCAGTCGGCGTTCGGTTCCCAATGTCATCAGGCGCATATAGGAATCGTACGAATCCACCATGCGTTCCATCGCGCTCTTCATCTGCGCGTCCTCATCGACTTGAATCTGCGGACTGCTACTCATATTGCCTGCTCCTTGACCGGGTGCTGAAATATGGTATACTGTGTTAGATAATGAACATCATGTTCATTTTCAATATAAGCCAGTATATGGCACTCTGTCAACAACCAATCCGCGGGGAAATGTTCGCTAATGAACAAAACCCGACCAATTGTCCGAAATCTCGGAGGATCGATGAGGGAAAACAAAACTGACCGGCGCATCCAACGGACACGCCGGTTGTTAGGGGACGCGCTGCTCGCCTTGATCGAGGAAAAAGGGTACGCCGCGATTACGGTTCAGGATATTCTCGACCGCGCGAACCTCGGACGTTCAACCTTTTACATGCACTATCGTGACAAGGACGATTTGCTGGTCAGCGAATTCGATCATTTCAAGGAATTGTTTGAGCACTTTGAGAGTCAGCCATCTGCAAAAGGTCGCCATTTGCAATCAAGTGAATATTCCCCCAGTCTCGCGTTCTTTCGGCACGCCGGCGGACAACACCGGCTATACAAGGCGTTGATGGGAAAACGTGGCGGTGAGACCGTCCACAAGCTTCTCTATCCGTACATCTCGGATTTGATGAAGACCCATCTTGAGAAATTCATTCCCGACAGCAAAAACAGCGCAGTACCGCGCGAGGTGGCGATTCATTTTTTCATCAGTTCCTTCCTCACGTTGCTCACGTGGTGGCTGGACCACGATATGCCCTACACCGCCGAACGGATGGATCAAATTTTCCAAACGCTCACCCTGTCTGGGTTCAACAGCGCGCTGGGAATTCGGCTCACCCACAGATAGTGGTAGCACAGCGTTCGCTCAAACTCATAACAACGATTGAAGCTCCAAACCCAGTCACGCGCCGTTTGACCATGCGAAACATTCTCGCCGCAATCGTTTGAACTGTTCGTTCTCCCAACGAGAGCGGAAGGGCTATGGCTATCAAAATTGACAGTCCTTTCCCATTCCTCTATACTTGGGACAAATGAATGATGTTTTCGATTGGTCACGCGGAAAGGAATCCACATGGGTAACCCCATTTTAGAAATGCTCATCATTCTGGTGCTGCTCATTGCGAACGGCATTTTCGCCATGTCCGAAATTGCGGTTGTTTCAGCCCGCAAGGCGCGGCTTCAACAATTGGTCGACGAAGGTCATTCGAATGCGCGTGCGGCACTCGAGCTGGCGACCAGTCCCAATCACTTTCTCTCGACGGTTCAAATCGGCATCACCTTGGTTGGCATTCTCGCCGGTGCGTTTGGCGGCGCGACACTGGCAGAAAGTATTGCGGCATCGCTCAACTTGATTCCTACGCTTGCGCCGTACAGCGAAGCAATCGGTGTGGGCGTTATCGTACTGCTTATCACTTACCTATCACTGATTATCGGCGAACTCGTGCCAAAACGGTTGGCGCTGAACAATCCGGAGCGTATTGCCGCGATGGTGGCGCGCCCCATGCAGGGACTCGCGCGGCTCACTTCCCCAGTGGTGCGGTTTCTGGGCGCTTCGACGGATTTGATACTTCGAATGATGGGCGTCAAGCCGACCAAGGAACTCCCTGTCACGGAAGAGGAAGTCAAAGTCTTGATCGACCAAGGCACCAAAGTCGGGGTGTTTGAGGAAAGCGAACAGGACATGATCGAGGGAGTGCTGCGGCTCGGCGAGCGACGAATCGGTGCCGTGATGACTTCGCGCACGCAAGTGGTTTGGATCGATGTGGAAGATCCGGCGGAAGAAATCTATCGCAAAGTGATTGGCAGCCATCACTCCCGCTTTCCGGTCGCACGGGAAAGTCTCGACAACGTGATGGGCGTGGTACTCGCCAAGGATTTGCTGGCTCAACATTGGCAGGGACAACCCCTCGATCTAAAACCTTTGGTCCGCGAAACGCTGTTTGTCCCTGAAACGATGCCGGCTCTTCGGGTGCTGGAATTGTTTAAAACCAAAGGCACCCATATTGCGATGGTCATCGATGAGTACGGCAGCGTCCAAGGGATGGTGACCCACAATGATATTCTAGAAGACATTGCTGGGTATGTCGCGGACTCGGGTGCGCCGGCGGATCCGCAGGTTGTTAAACGCGAGGATGGATCGTGGTTGTTGGACGGTTTACTCTCCATCGATCGACTCAAAGAGATTTTCGACCTGGATTACTTGCCGCGCGAAGAGCTGGAAGTCTATCAAACGGTAGGAGGGTTTGTAGTCGATCAACTGGGCAGTATCCCGGTCGCGGGACAATCTTTTGATTGGAGTGACCTTCATTTCGAAATTATGGACATGGACGCACACCGAGTAGATAAGGTTTTGGTTACGCCAAAGAAAACACCGAAAAACGCGACGCGCACTTTACCGGGCGCTTGAGGCGAATCGGTGCGTGAAAAGAAGGTTCAGCCCATCCAAGTTAGCGACTTTACTTTCGATTCATTGGGCGATCACAGCGCGCCGGTAACATCGACATGGTTCTGAAAATAATTGCCGATGAAGCATGGCATGGACCGCGCCGAGATGATCGTCCTCTAAATACTTGAGGGTGACGCTTTACTTTGCGAATAAAACAACATGAAAAGTTGATTTGCTAACAAGCTGCACCTATGCTATCGTAGGTTTTGTGCAACCAGACGCCGAATCGTTTACTAGGCTGAAATTCCG
>DYJA01000058.1 GCA_020723345.1 Candidatus Aquidulcis sp.
TTTTCTGCTGGAAGGCAAGTCGACTGGGGTCAACCCCACTCAAAACCAAAGAACCCCTAAATATCAAGCACGAGTTGTGTCCGCCCAACCCAATCGAATTCGACAGCGCGACGCGAATTTCTTTCCGACGCGCGGCGTTCGGCACATAGTCGAGATCACATTCGGGATCGGGCGTAGAATAATTGATCGTCGGCGGCAAAATTTGTTCTTGCAGCGCTTTGAGGCAAAAGAGCGCTTCGAGCGCGCCTGCCGCGCCGAGCGAGTGCCCAATCATCGACTTGGTCGAACTGATCGGGATTTGCCGCGCGTGCGCGCCAAACACTTGCTTGATCGCGCGCGTCTCGGTCGCGTCGTTCAACTTCGTGCCGGTGCCGTGCGCGTTGATGTAACCGACTTGGCGCGGCTCGATCTTGGCGCGTTCCAATGCCCAGCGCATCGAGCGACCGATGCCTTCGCCTTCCGCGTCCGGCGCGGCGTAATGCACCGCGTCTGCGCTCGTACCGTAGCCGATCAATTCGGCGTAGACGCGCGCACCGCGCGCGTGCGCGTGCGCCGCGTTTTCCAGCACCATTATACCCGCGCCTTCGCCCATCACAAAACCATCGCGCGTCGCGTCGAACGGGCGACACGCCTGCTCCGGCGCGTCGTTGCGCGTCGACAGCGCGCCCATCGCGTTGAACCCGGCGAAAACGACCGGCGCGAGCGTCGCTTCCGTTCCGCCGCACACCGCTGCGTCCACATCGCCGCGCCGAATCATCTCCGCCGCTTCGCCAATCGCGTTGCCGCCGGTCGAGCACGCGGAAACGACCGCCAGATTCGGACCTTTGATCCCAAATTCAATCGCGACCATCGCAGGCGCGGTGTCGACCAAAATCATCGGCACGATAAATGGACTGACACGCCGCGCGCCGCGCGTCTCCAAAATTTTGTTTTGCTCGATCATGCTCGTCGCGCCGCCGACGCCGCTGCCGATCACCACCGCGATTTTTTCGCAGTTCTGCGCGCTGATTTCCAGATGCGCGTCCGCAATCGCTTCACGCGCGGCGACGGTTGCGAATTGCACAAAGCGTTCGAGCCGCCGCGTCTCTTTCACGTCGAAATAATTCTTCGGATCGAATCCTTTGACCTCGGCGGCGATCTGCGTCGCAAGGTTCGTCGGATCGAACGCGGTGATCCGCGTAACCCCGGAACGTCCTGCGATCAGATTTTCCCAAGTTGTTTTGACATCGTGGCCAACCGGCGTGATTGCCCCAAGCCCGGTTACTACTACATGTGTTTCATTCATCGTTTCCTCGCTTGGCAAGTTATACAGATTATAACACCAAAAGAGGTGACAGGTGACAAGTTGACGAAGATCGTCGGCGCGCGTACAATCGCGACACTCTATCTCATTAGGAATTTCGCTTTGGACATTCTGCTTTCCATTTTCACGCGCGTCATCTTGCCGGTGTTCGTCATGATTGCGGTGGGCTATGGCGCCGGTCGGCTGCTCAAGTTCGATCTCAAAACGCTTTCCCGCTTTGCGCTCTATGTGCTCGTGCCATGCATGGTTTTTACCGCGATGGCGCGCACGACCATCTCCCCGGTCGAGTTTGGACAAATCGTCGTTTTCTATGTGCTGACGCTCACCGCGCTGTACGCGATTTCGGCGTTGACGGCGCGCGGGCTGCGTCTCGATCGCTCGGCGGCGAGTTCGTTCCACATCGCGATCCTATTCACCAATTGCGTGAACGTCGGTTTTCCGATTCTCCTCCTCGCCTACAGTCCAGCCGCGGTCGAACGCGGGTTGATCTACATGATCGTAATGCAAATCGCTCTGCAGACGTTTGGTGTATACCTCGCCGCGCGCGGCAGAGCAAATCTACGCGACGCGCTCAAGCGCGTTGCGCAGATGCCCGGCATGTACGCGCTCGCGCTCGGAATCGCCGTCAACGCCGCAGCCATTCAAATTCCAGCGACGCTTTTCGATCCCCTGAAACTGATCGGCGACTCACTTTTGCCGTATCTGCTGGTCGTCCTGGGAATGCAACTTGCCGAGGTCGATCTGAACGGGCAATGGCTTGGCGCGTCGGCGGCGACGTTCATTCGGTTGGTGATCGCTCCGGTTGTGTCTATCCTCGCCGCGAACTTGATGAACTTGCAGGGAATCACACGGCAAACGATGATCCTGGAAAACAGTATGCCGACCGCGATCTTCGGCGTCGCGCTCGCGCAGGAATTTGATACCGCGCCCGATTTGATCACGACGGTGATCTTCATTTCGACACTCGCGAGTATGTTTTCTTTGACCGTGCTAATCGCGGTGATCTAGAATAATAAATCTTCCGTTAGAAATTACCCGCCGGATGATTTTTGTCAATGCGCAACGCGCCAACGCGTGTTATGCTAATCGCAGAATTTTTGCGGGAGGTAATCATGAAAGCGACTCAGGTTTTACGCGACGAACACGAAGGTATTTTGGCGATGCTCGCCGTGGTGGAAGCCGCGGCGAACCGTTTGCAGAATGACAAGGAAATTCCAAGCGATTTGATGACAAGCGCCGTCGGCTTTTTCCGCAACTTTGCGGACAAGTGCCATCACGGCAAAGAAGAGGATGAGTTGTTCCCCACGCTGGAACAGCGCGGCGTGCCGCGCCAAGGCGGACCAATCGGCGTGATGCTCATGGAACACGATCAGGGGCGCGCGTTCATTCGCGGCATGGGCGACGCGGCGACCAAGTATGCGCAAGGCGACAAGACGGCGACGCCCGCGCTCATCCAAAACGCGCTGGGCTATATCAATTTGCTGCGCCAGCACATCGCGAAAGAGAATGACATTCTGTTCGCCATGGCGGATCAAATTCTCGCCGACGCTGATCAGACGAAACTGTTCGACGCGTTCGAACAGATCGAAGCGACGCGCACGGGACCCGGCGAACACGAACGCTATCACGCGATGATCGCCGAGTACCAAAAAATCGCGGCGAGTTGGGCGTAAGTAAGTTTGTTTGCGTTTGTTTCCTACGCAAGTTCGTGCTAAAATGGCTGGCAGAATGAACCCGCAAGGAGGCAGCCCGTGCCAGCACCGGGGCGACCCAATCCGCCCGCGCCGGATTTGACCCATCTCATTTTGCCGCCCTACGAAATTCCCGATTTGATCGTGATGGGCGGCATCGTCGTGGAGAATCGCGGCAGCGCGCCCGCGCACAATGTCAAGATCGTTTTGGAATTCGACGACGCGGACACGAGCAAAATTCGGCACTTGCAAGTCGCCAGCGACGTCGAGTACATTTTGCGCGGCGGCGGCGAACTGCAATCGTTCGCGACACTGCGCGTGCGGCAATTGTTACCGGGGCAACGCATCGTGATCTACTTTAGCGGACCCAATCGCGTCTTGCCGCGCGTCAATGTGACGAATTACGAAGGGTAAAAAAATCAAACGCGCCAAATGAGCCAAACACGCCAAAACGCGGAAGCGATCTTGAATCGCTTCCGCGTTTTCTGTTCACTGTTCACTGTTCACTGTTCACTGTTCACTGCTGACTGCCCACTATCCGCCGGGGAATCGGAACTGACCACCGGGGATCATCGGCGTGTAGCGAATGCCCAACCACGCCGTATCTTTGTTGTCCGCCGCCGCGCCAAGTTGAACCGCCAAAGTCAAGGTCTGTGATCCGCGCGTGATCGCGAGATCAACCTTGTCGCCGGGCTTGTACGTCTTGATCGCATCCGCCAACGACGTCTGCGCGCCAAGTTTCGTGCTGCCCACCGCGGTGATGACATCGTCCACTTTGACTCCGGCTTTATCGGCAGGGCTGTCCTTTTCAACTTCCGTCACGCGCGCGCCGCCGATCACATTCATCGCGGGCGGCAACCCGCGCGAAGACGGCACACGCTCAGTTCCCTGCGACGGCTGATTCGGCTGCCCCGGCAACTGGCTCGACAGGATCTCTTGTTGCGTCGTCAGACGCGCATTTTGTCCCACGACATATCCTGCCGCGCCGCCGGTCACCGCGCCCAACAACAATCCCAGGATCAACATTCCGACTGCCAACAAAATCGCTCCACGTGTACTCATTGGTACCTCACTTTCTATGCGAGTCTCGATTGCTCGACTCGTAATTTTCGCGTTTGATTATGCCCGCGCAAGATTAAATCCCAATGAGAGTTGGATTAGGGTACGCCGCGAGTTTACATCCCGGACGAGATACGGTATAATTGGCACAGATGTTCGGGAGGCGCAAATGGCAAATTTTATCGATCGGCTGAGCGAAAAACTAGCGGAAGAAAAAACGCGCGACGAGTTGCGTCGCACCTTGAGCAAGGACGCGCTGCCGCACGAAGAATCACTCCAACGTTTGGT
This sequence comes from Candidatus Aquidulcis sp., assembly GCA_020723345.1. Classification (GTDB taxonomy): domain Bacteria; phylum Chloroflexota; class Anaerolineae; order UBA4142; family UBA4142; genus VGOB01. Next base: position 4,342 of record DYJA01000058.1, read on the forward strand.
GAAAAAGCACTGGCACAAACTGCCGCAAACAAAAACAACAGGATTGCGCCCGGCGGTCGCGGTCGACGGCTCGCGCGCGGTGCGTCACCTCGCGAACGGCGCGTACCTATTCGTCGCGCAGGCGCTCATCGTCGGCGAACGAATGGGCGAACCGCTGGAAGACGCTGATGTGGACGTAAAGATTCTGTCCGGCGCTACGCAAGCCCGATTCATCGAACGCTACGCGGAATTGATGATGCACCGCCTCGAAGCGGCGTTGGCGAGCAAGTACGCGGAAACGATGCCGCAAGGCAGCGTCATTTTTCTCGACGGCGCGTTGTACGGACAATTGCCACAGTTGTATCCGCTGGGCGAAGGCACAGAAGCACAAGAAAACTTGCCGGGCATTATTCTTGAGCATTACAAAAACCTCTTCAATCAATGTAGTGAACGCAATTTGATCTTGGTTTCGATTGCCAAAACAAGCCACGAAGCGACACATTCAAAGGTTTGGTGGAGACATACCTACACGGAAAACTTGCCGAAAGAGAGAGAAATCTCCGACAGCGAAGCACTTTATCGCTGGACAGAACTCGCGGCAGGTTTTTCGACACCGATTCTTTTTGGCAAACGATCGTTCTCGAACCAACCCGAAAACATCGTATTCGACAAAGTGCGGAACGCGCCCGCCATCGCGTCGTTTTTCGTCCGGCTGGCGGAATTCGACGACGCGCTGCGGATCGATGTTCCGGCGACGTGCCTGGGACGCGGCGAAACCATCGGCGATATCGAAACCGACGCCGAGATTTTGCTGGATGCGCCCGACGATGTGAAACGCGTGACGACGCTCCTCGAACTTTTGCAAGCCGATTACGGCGGACTGGAAGTCTACAACGCGCTGCTCTACAGCGTCGACCGCGAAGTGCGCCTGCGCCAAGTCATCATGGACGAGGTGTACATCCCGGTGATCGAAAGTGGATTGCGCGAAGGCGACAGCAATATCGAACTGCGGCTAGATCGCAGCGAACGACGATTTCATTCGCGATAACGATCTTGTTTGACAAACACCGCGCAGTGTGCTACGCTTGGCTACAAATTACTCTCTAGCAAGTTGCGCGCTGATGAGGGCGCGCAACGGAAGGGATAGTTACAATGCTAACAAAAAAACTGATCGCGTTTGCGGCGGTGATTTCTGTCATCGCCGGACTAGGATTGTGGTGCGGCGGAATTGCGCCGACCACGCACGCCGCGCCGCTCCGAGCAACCTGGCCCCCCTCGCTCACGCTAACGCAAATCGCCGGCGGTTTTTCGCTTCCCACATACATCACTCACGCGGGTGATGGCTCGGGCAGAATCTTCGTTCTCGAAAGAGCCGGTCGGATTCGGATCGTCAAGAATGGCGTCGTCAATCCAACGCCATTTCTCGACATCAGCGCGCGCGTGAACAGTAGCGGATCGGAACAGGGTTTGCTCGGCATCGCGTTTCCGCCCAACTACGCGAGCAAAAAATATTTCTACGTCAATTACACAAACAAGACGGGGATCGGCAACACGATCATCGCGCGGTACCAAGTCACGGCAAACCCAGACGTGGCGGATCCGAACAGCGAACTGATCGTCCTGGGAGTCATCCAGCCGTACGCGAATCACAACGGCGGACAGTTGCAATTCGGACCCGACGGTTATCTCTACATCGGCATGGGCGACGGCGGCAGCGGCGGCGATCCGCAGAATAACGCGCAATCGCCCGGCACATTGCTCGGCAAAATATTGCGGATCGACACCGAACGAACTACTGCGCCGGTTCCACCATCGACGGGTACATTTGCGTATTTCCTTCCGATCATCGCGCGCACGTTCGGCACTGCCGGTTATGCGATCCCGATCACAAATCCGTACACGCAAACGGCGGGCTATCGCGGCGAAATCTGGGCGCTCGGCTTGCGTAATCCGTGGCGCTTTTCGTTCGACCGCGCGACCGGCGATTTGTACATCGCCGACGTGGGGCAAAACGCGTGGGAGGAAGTTGATTTTCAACCGGCGGCGAGCGCGGGCGGCGAGAACTATGGCTGGCGCGTTTTGGAAGGCGCGCATTGCTACAACCCCGGGTCCGGTTGCGTACCGCCCGCGCGTTATTCCGCGCCAGTCGCGGAATACAGTCACACGTTCGGTTGTTCGATCACCGGCGGCTATGTCTATCGCGGTCCCGGCAACACGGCGATGCAAGGCATTTATTTTTACGGCGATTTTTGCTCCGGGCGCATCTGGGGTTTGCAAAACTCCGGCGGCTGGCAAACGCAACAACTCGCGCAACCTGCGATCAACATCTCGACGTTTGGCGAAGACGAAGCAGGCAATTTGTACGTCGCGAGTTATTCCGGCGGCGCGGTCTTTCAGATCACGACGCCGTGAAAAGTTTGGCAACGCCAGAATAGCCACAGAGAACACGGAGAGCACAGAGAAAATCTTGTCTCTTCCTCTGTGTTCCCTGTGATCTCTGTGGCTGAAAAGAAATTTGGCACGGAACGAATATGGAAACGCAAACTGAAATTCGCAAGCCCATCGCGGGCGATGTGCCGCTGGCGCACACGCTCGACGAATTGGTGCGCGAAGGAAAATTATACGAGAAACTCGACGGCAAGCGCGTGCGCTGTTACGCGTGCGCGCATCGCTGCCTGATCAATGACGGCGCGCGCGGCATTTGCCAGGTGCGCTACAATCGCGGCGGCGAACTGTTCGTGCCGCACGGCTACGTCGCCGCGCTCAATCCCGACCCGACCGAAAAGAAACCGTTCTTTCACATTTTGCCCGGTTCGATTACGCTGACGTTCGGGATGCTCGGTTGCGACTTGCATTGCGCGAATTGCCAGAACTGGGACATTTCGCAAGCGCTCCGCGATCCAGAAGCGGGCTACGCGCCGCAACGCGCGTCGGCGGAACAGATCGTCGCGGTTGCGCGGCGCAGCGGCGCGCAACTCATCGGCAGTTCGTACAACGAACCGCTGATCACGAGCGAGTGGGCTGTCGAAATCTTCAAACTCGCGCAAGCGCACAACATTCGCGGCATTTACGTTTCCAACGGGAACGCGACGCGCGAGGCGCTGGAATTCATTCGCCCGTATGTCATTGGCTACAAAATCGATCTCAAGACGATGCAGGACAAGCAGTACCGCAAGCTCGGCGCCGCGCTCAACCACGTTCTTGACGCGATCAAGATGGCGCACGAAATGAGTTTCTGGGTCGAGATCGTCACGCTTGTCATTCCTGGCTTCAACGACTCAACCGAAGAGTTGATGGAGACGGCGCGCTTTATTCGCTCCGTCTCGCCCGATATTCCGTGGCACGTCACCGCGTTTCATCCCGACTACAAAATAACCGACGCGGATTTCACGCCCGCGTCCACGCTTTTGCGCGCGGCGGAGATTGGGCAAGAAGCGGGCTTGCATTTCGTTTACGCGGGCAACCTGCCTGGCGGCGTGAAGAATTACGAGAACACGTACTGCCCCAAGTGCAACACAGTGCTCGTCGAGCGGTACGCGTATCGCATTCTGCGCGACAAGTTGACGGGCAAGGGTGTGTGTTACAAATGCGGGGAGAAGATCGCGGGGGTATGGAACTGACACTCGGAGGAAAATAACGATGGCAAAAACACTCGCGGAGATTTCCACAACGGAGCTTGAACAACTCGTCGAGCGCACAATTGACAAGCGGTTGGAAGTCTGGCTCGCCCAATTAGCCGACGCGCTAACCGGAGTGAGTGAAGACGAGATGCCTCTCCGATCTGATTTCGCCGCGTCGCTTCGGCGTTCTTTGGAACAAGCGCGCGCGGGTGAAGGGATTGACCTCAAAACTTTTCGAGAGCAATTGGCGCGATGAGTGCGTTCGGCGCGATCACTTGACGGGGCGCGGCGCGTGCTCCAAGTGCGGAGAGAAGATTGCAAGGTATGGAAGCAGGATCAACCGCTTTCCGCCTAAAAGAATTAAAGCCTGCAATGGATTATGCGAATTAGTCCCGCCCAATCAAAAGAACACAATGTCCAAGACGCAATTCCTCAATAGGCTGTTTGATGCTCATGCTAAAGACCTCCAAGAATTTTATGCAGAAGAGGAGGATATCTTTATTTGCCCCATCTGCATGACCGGGTTCTCACGAGATGCAATAAAGGAAAAAAACGTGACGGATGGTCATGTCTGGCCCAAGTCTATACGAATGGTGAGTAAGAAGGCTAGAAATATGCACGTGCTACTTTGCGCGGATTGCAATCACGTTGCAGGGGAACGTGGCGATGCGCAAATGCAGCTTCACGAAGAAATTCGGAAGGGCGAAGAAACTGGAAAACCGCACAGAAGCAGAATCGTCCATCTACGCAGAAAACAAGACGACATTCCTATCAGTTTGAATGCGGTTGTTTCTTATAATCTTGAGGATAAGTCCATTACTGTCTCAGGCAGATTGGATAGGGATGCGAAATGGCGTGATAGCAGACCGGAAGATCAAGCAAGATTCATGGAACTATTCCAGAAACAAGAACCTGTCGATATACTTATTCATCCGCCCAGAGATTACAAACCCGAGTTAGCTGAGGCGGGATGGATAACTTCCGCCTATCTTATGGGGTTCTATAGTCTCGGCTATCGCTTTATTTTCCATCCAAGTTTAGACCCAGTGCGAGAATATATCTTGAACTCCTTCGACAAGACAATCAAAGAAAATCCGGTAAAACTAAATCCAGATGATTTTGGCATTTGGGAACAAAAGTCGGGCCATTCTGCCGATCCTGAATTGTTATTTATGGTTCCCTTTGAGTTGGGGAAGCGCGTTTATTTGCAGGCGAACTGCTTGAAGTATGAAATAAGGCTCCCGTTCCGATATCGCTACCCTGTTCTAATGCCTATTCTCCACCGTATTATACCTGGTTTTGCGATCAAACTTCCGTCATTACGAGAAGCCAAAGAAACCGTATTCTTCAGTATTCCACACAACAAAATAAGCGGCCACCGGTCATGGTACGATGACTTATTGGGCACGCCTCACATCAAACGCGAGCCATTCCCACAAGATGCTTCGAGTGAGGAAAGTATCGTGAGGCAATAAACGAAGAACAAAAGAGTTCTATCTGTGGAAAACAAAGCATACTACATCAACGATTGTCTCCGCATCTACCACACCGACATTCTGACCACCGATTGCGTTCCCGCGAACTCGGTTGACCTTATCGTCACGTCGCCGCCGTACAACGTGGACATTCAGTACGGCGCGCACGACGATCAAATGTCGTATGGCGATTATCTCGCGTTCACGCGCGAGTGGATCGCCAAATGCTACGCGCTCGCGAAACCCGAAGGACGCTTTTGCTTGAACATTCCGCTCGACAAGAACAAAGGCGGACAGCAAAGCGTTTGCGCGGACATTACGACGATAGCGAAACAAATCGGCTGGAAATATCACTCGACGATAATTTGGAACGAGCAGAATATTTCGCGGCGAACCGCGTGGGGCTCGTGGCTCTCCGCGTCCGCGCCCTTCGTGATCGCGCCCGTCGAAGTGATCGTCGTTTTGTACAAAGAGAGTTGGAAAAAAACAAGCGGCAGCAAAAAGTCAGACGTGACGCGCGACGAGTTTATGGCGTGGACGAACGGCGTCTGGAATTTCAACGGCGAAAGCAAAAAGCGTATCGGGCATCCCGCGCCGTTTCCGATTGAACTGCCGCGGCGATGCATCAAGTTGTTCACTTTCGTCGGCGATGTCGTGCTCGATCCGTTTCTCGGCAGCGGGACGACGCTCGTCGCGTGCGCGGAGACCGGGCGGCAAGGCATCGGCTTGGAGATCGACGCGAACTATTGCGAGTTGGCACAGAAACGCTTGGAGAAAATGTTCGACCACGGAGAGCCGACCACCGACGGCAAATCCTTCGACTCCGCTTCGCTCCGCTCAGGACGCAGCAATCGGCGGTCTGCCGTCAGCGGTCGTTGAGAGACGACGATGCCCAACGCGCGCAATCAGTACGACACACGCGATTGTCTGGAGCGCGGCGAGAGCGCGGAGCAGCAGTTCGCGCGCCTCGCGATTGCGCGCGGTTATCGCGTCAGCGCGTCCACGGGGCGGCAGGACATTGACGAGCATTGGGATTTGCTGATCGTCAAGCCGGGTGAAACGCATCGCGTCGACATCAAAGCGATGAAGCGGATCGCGCGCACCGACGCGCACGCGCAAGATGAGTGGGTGTGGATCGAGTTGCGCGGCGTGCGACCCGGCGAACGCGGCTGGCTCTTCGGCGGCAAAGCGGATTGGATCGCGTTCGAGCGCGCGGCGTCGTTCGTGATCGTCCCGCGCACCGCGCTTGCCGCGCTGATTCCACAAATCGTCGACGCGAAATCGCGCGTAAGCAAACCTACCGACGCCAAGTACAAAGTCTATCAGCGCGCTAATCGTCCCGATCTGCTCACTTTGGTCGAAATGACACAATTGGATAAAATAAAGATTGCAGAGTGGCGAAAATAAAAACCGAAAGGATGAACCATGTCAGTCATTGAAGAAGTTGTCGCGCGAGAAATTTTGGATTCGCGCGGCAATCCAACGGTCGAAGTGGATGTACTGTTGGACGACGGATCGTTTGGACGCGCGGCAGTACCGAGCGGCGCGTCGACGGGCGCGCACGAAGCGCTGGAACTACGCGACGGCGACAAGAATCGTTATGGCGGGAACGGTGTTCTAAAAGCAGTGCAGAACGTCAACACGGTCATCGCCGAAGAACTCGTCGGCTGGGACGCGCGCGAGCAGGAAGCGCTTGACGCGCTGCTCATCGGACTCGACGGCACGCCGACGAAATCGAATCTCGGCGCAAACGCGATCCTGGGTGTGAGTCTCGCGGTCGCGAAAGCCGCGGCGGAATCGGAACATCTGCCATTGTATCGCTATATCGGCGGCGTGCACGGCAAGGTGTTGCCTGTGCCGATGATGAACATTCTCAACGGCGGCGCGCACACGAACTGGCAATCCACCGACATTCAGGAATTTATGATCGCGCCGACGGGCGCGGATTCGTTCGCCGAAGCGCTGCGCTGGAGCGCGGAAATTTATCAATCGCTCAAAAAAGTTTTGAAGGACAAGGGTCTGAGCACAAATGTCGGCGATGAGGGCGGCTTTGCGCCCGCGCTCAAATCGAACGCCGAAGCGATTGACGCGATTCTCGCCGCGATTGACAAAGCGGGTTACAAAGCAGGCGAACAAGTTTACATCTGTCTCGATTCTGCGGCGTCGGGATTTTTCGAAGACGGCAAATATCATCTCCGCAAAGAAGGTCGCATCCTGAACGGCGAGCAAATGGTCGAGTTCTACGCCGACTGGGTGAAAAAATATCCAATCATTTCACTCGAAGACGGGATCGCGGAAGACGATTGGGATACCTGGGCCGCGCTGACGAAAAAACTCGGCGACAAGATCCAAATCGTCGGCGATGATCTATTCGTGACGAACGTCGAGCGTTTGAAGAAAGGATTGGAACTGAAAGCCGCGAACTCGATTCTGATCAAGTTGAATCAGATCGGCTCGTTGAGCGAAACGCTGAGCGCGATTGAACTTGCGCACAAATCGGCGTGGACCGCAGTTGTCTCGCATCGCTCCGGCGAAACGGAAGACACGACGATTGCCGATCTCGTCGTCGCGACGAACGCGGGACAAATCAAGACAGGCGCGCCTGCGCGCAGCGAGCGCGTCGCCAAGTACAACCAGTTGCTTCGCATCGAAGAAGAACTGGGCGACGCGGCAGAGTACGCCGGTCTCGCCGCGTTCAAGCGCGGCGTGTAAATGTCATTTCGAGAATACATACCGCCCGCGGTATGTTTACGGGCAGAGAACCTTGTCATGTCGAACGGAGTGAGACATCTCGCTCCGCTCGATGTGACAAGTTTCTGGGTAATTTTTCATGAACTTGCGTTCACCAGCGTTCCGATGAAAATGTTGCACGGGCGGCTCGCCCGTCGCAGAGCGAGCCAGCGGCTCGCGCAACAGTCCATTTTCAGGAGAGCGCAGCGAGAAATCTCGGCAACAGATGTCGAGATTTCTCCTCGCGAAAAACGCTCATCGAAATGACACTGTCATCATCATGGATTGGCTTTCGATTCTGCTGATCGCCCCGAGTTTGGGCATGGATGCATTCGCCGTCGCGCTGGGCGTCGGCGCAGGTCTGTCAAACAACTCGGGGCGACCTCTATTCCGTTTGTCGTTTCACTTTGGCTTGTTCCAATTTCTGATGCCCCTGATCGGGTGGTTCATCGGCGACGCCGTGCAACAATTTTTCGCGGCGTACGATCACTGGATCGCGTTCGCGCTGCTCGCGTGGGTCGGCGGGCGCATGGTGCGCGAATCGTTCAATCGTGACGAAGAACGTCTGGCGGTCGATCCGACACGCGGCATGAGTCTGGTCGTACTTTCGATTGCGACGAGCATCGATGCGCTCGCGGTCGGTTTGAGTCTCGCGATGTTGCGCGTCGATCTGTGGATTCCCAGCGTCATCATCGGCATCGTCGCCGCGGGCATGACGCTGACCGGAATGTTGCTCGGTCGCCGCTTGCAAGAATCGTGGGGCAAACGCGCGGAACTTGTCGGCGGTTTGGTTTTGATCGCGATTGGGTTACGCGTGGTGTGGACACACTTGATGTAGGACAAATTTGAAATTTGTCCTACCTGGGAGGAGACAATGGCAGAATATCATCCGCGCGGAATGTACTTTGAGGAATTCAACGAGACGACGCAAGTCGTTTCGCAAGGTCGCACGATCACCGAAGCCGATCTGATGAATTTCGCCGCGCTCACCTGGGACACCAACCCCATGCACAGCAACGCCGAGTACGGCAAGACCACGCCGTTCGGCGAGCGCATCGCGCACGGCATGTTGGGGTTATCGTACACAGTGGGATTGGCGTGGCAGATGGGATTCATGGACGGCACGGTCATCGCGTTCACTGGTCTCGAATGGAAATTCAAAAGCGCGGTGAAGATCGGCGACACAATCCGTATGGTGGGCAAAGTCAAACAGACTAAAGCGATGCGCGCGGCAGGCGGCGGGTTCGTCGTGTTCGATGTCAAGGTGCTGAATCAACGCGACGAAGTGACGCAGCAAGGCGAGTGGACGGTGCTGGTGAAAAGCAAACCGTGATGCGTGAGACGTGTTTCGTGTTGCGTATTGCGTAAACGGAACACGAAACACGCAACACGAGTGACGGTTATGAGGGCGATGTTGCTAAAGCGCGCGCGCCGCGTCGCCGACAATCCGCTGGAGTTTGTGGAAGTCGAGACGCCGACGCCGCGCGCCAACGAAATCCGCATCGCGGTGCGCGCGTGCGGCGTGTGTCACACCGACTTGCACACGATTGAAGGCGAAATCGCGCTGCCGAAATTGCCGATCATCCCAGGGCATCAAATCGTCGGCGTCGTCGAAAGCGCGGGGCAAGATGTTACGCGATTTCACGTCGGCGCGCGCGTCGGCGTGCCGTGGCTGAATTGGACTTGCGGCGCATGCGAGTACTGCGCGCGCGGTCTCGAAAACCTTTGCGAGAACGCGCGGTTCACGGGACAACACGTTGACGGCGGCTACGCCGAGTTCGTCGTCGTGAACGAGAATTTTGCGTACAAAATCCCCGATGTGTTCGACGATGCGCACGCCGCGCCGTTGTTGTGCGGCGGCGTGATTGGTTATCGCGCGCTGCGCGTCAGTGGCTTGCAGCCAGGCGAGCGCGTCGGCTTGTTCGGTTTCGGATCGAGCGCGCACATCGCGCTGCAAATCGCGCGGCATTGGAACTGCGAGGCGTACGTCTTTACGCGCAGCGAAGAACATCGCGCGCTCGCGCGGCAACTGGGCGCGGCGTGGACAGGCAGCGCGAGCGACGCGCCGCCGCATCTGCTCGACCGCGCGATTATCTTCGCGCCCGTCGGTGATTTAGTACTCGACGCGCTGCGCGTGCTGCGAAAAGGCGGCGCGGTCGCGCACGCGGGTGTTTACAGCACGCCGATTCCGCAACTCGATTATAACTTGCTGTACCACGAGCGCGTCGTGCGGAGTGTTGCGAATAGTACGCGCCAAGACGCGATTGATTTGCTGCGCGTCGCCGCGGAGATTCCAGTCAAGACAGAAGTAGAAACATTTCCCCTGCAAGACGCAAATCGCGTGCTGCAATTGCTGAAGACGAGCAAGGTACGCGGCAGCGCCGTGTTAGAGATCGCCAGATGAGAACAACCCTCAGCAAACTCTTTACGGAATTTCTCGAAAGCGAGCAGGCATCAGGAATTATTCTGATTTTTTGCACTGCGGCTGCGATCGCCATTGCCAATTCTCCCTTCGGAAAAACCTTTGTGGACTTTTGGCATCTCAAAGTTGGATTTGCCACCGAGAACCTCGTTCTGAAATACAGCGTGGAGCATTGGATCAACGATGGGCTGATGGCAATTTTCTTTTTGCTGATCGGTCTCGAAATCGAAAGGGAGATTTACATTGGCGAGTTGTCGGACGTGAAGAATGCGCTCCTGCCTATTGTCGCCGCCATCGGCGGAATGGCGGCGCCTGCTCTGCTGTACTTTTTAGTCAATCAAGGAACTGAAACGCAAGCGGGCGTCGGTATTCCAATGGCAACTGACATTGCTTTTGCGCTCGGCGCGCTCGCGCTGTTGGGCAGCAAGATTCCCGTAGCGTTGAAGATTTTTCTGACTGCCCTGGCGATCATAGATGACTTGGGCGCGATTATTATCATTGCGCTCTTTTACGTGGGCAATTTCTCGCCTTTGTATCTCGCTGCGGCTTTGGGAATCTTTGTAGGATTGTTGATCCTCAATCGTCTCGGCGCGCGTCGGTTGATCTTTTATCTGATCCCTGGCTTGGTGATGTGGTACGCGATGCTGCAATCTGGAATCCACGCCACCATCGCGGGCGTCCTCTTGGCTTTTGCGATTCCGTTTGCGCGCGGCGACGAAAACTCGCCTTCGTATCAATTGCAACATTTCTTGCACAAGCCCGTCGCATTTATCATCATGCCGCTGTTCGCGTTCGCCAACACGGGTATCGTTCTCACGGGCGATTGGCTCGCGGGCTTGACGGCGGCAAGCAGTTTGGGCATTTTCGCTGGTTTGTTCGTGGGCAAGCCGCTGGGAATTGCGCTGGCTAGTCTTTTTGCAGTCAAATCGGGGCTGTCTCGATTGCCCAGCGATGTATCGTGGAGACATGTCGTCGGCGTCGGGTTCCTGGGTGGCATTGGATTCACGATGTCAATCTTCATCACGTTGCTAGCTTTTAGCAACCCTGAAATCGTCCAGAGTTCGAAAATTGCAATTCTACTTTCGTCACTTTGCGCGGGAGTGACTGGTTTTGCGATCTTGAATAGCCAAGCGCCCGCACAGGAGAAATGACATGTCGCCAACTCGCCCGTACAACTCGATTGTCCTCGTCAAACAAGTGCCCGACACGCACAACATTCACGGCGATGTGATGAAAGAGGACGGCACGATCAATCGCGCGGCGTTGCCCGCGATTTTCAATCCCGAAGATTTGAACGCGCTCGAAATGGCGCTCCAAGTCAAGGAACGTTACGGCGGCGCGGTCACCGTGCTGACGATGGGACCGCCGATGGCGGCGGAGGTTTTGCGCGATGCGCTCTATCGCGGCGCGGATCGCGTCGTGCTGCTCAGCGACCGACGCTTTGCGGGCGCGGATACGCTTGCGACCTCGTACACGCTCAAATACGCGATTGAAAAGATCGGCGCGTACGATCTCGTCTTTTGTGGTCGCCAGGCGATTGACGGCGATACCGCGCAGGTCCCGCCGCAGACCGCCGAAAAACTCGGCATCCCACAAATCACGTACGCGGAAACGATTGTCAATCTCGACGGAAATGAAATCGTCGTCGAACGCGCGTTCCCGCTCGGCAAGGAAATGGTCAAGTGCGCGCTCCCTTGCCTGCTGACCGTCGTCGGTTCGGCGAATCGCCCGCGTCCGCCATCGGTTCGCAAGATGATCGAAAATAAACTTGCCGCGACGCCGCTCGAATACAAAACGCTGCTGAGCCAGTGGCAAGAATTCGAGACGGAAGAAAAACTGGACGCGTATCTCGCCGCGCACAATCTCAAAATCACGTTGTGGACTGCCGACGATCTTGCGGTGGACGCGAATCGGCTTGGACTGAACGGATCGCCGACCCAGGTTTACAAAGTCAATTACGTCGTGCTGGAGACAACCGAAAGCAAACAAGTGCCCGCGAATGCGGAAGGCATCAACGCGCTGATGCAAGAGTTGGTGAAAGAATACATTGTGGGATAGCCATCGAATCAATTCGACGGCTCAATAGGTGAAGATTCGATGAATCGGATTGACGCGCTAATCGGTTTCCAACCGATTTTCACCTACGTTAGCCGTCGTGTTTCTAACCGACGGCGGTCTTTGGAGAATCATAAATGACCAACAACGATATCTGGGTTTTCGTCGAACAGGAAGAAGGCAAAATTGCCGATGTGAGTTTGGAGTTGCTGGCGAAGGGACAAGAACTCGCGCGCCGATTGAACAGCCAGGTATGCGGCGTACTGTGCGGTGCGAACGTCACAGAATTAGCCGAGACCGCGATCCATCACGGCGCGGATCGCGTATTGCTTGCCGATCATCCCGAACTGGAAAATTATCGCACGCTGCCGTACGCGCGCGTCGCCTCCGATTTGGCGCGCGAACGCCGCCCGTACACATTTTTGTTCGGCGCGTCGCCGATTGGGCGCGATCTTGCGCCGCGCGTCGCGAGCGCGCTGCAAGTTGGGCTGACGGCGGACTGCACCGATCTGCAAATCGGCGATTTCGAATCGAAAAAAGAAAAGAAGGTCTATTCCGATTTGCTGTACCAGATTCGTCCCGCGTTCGGCGGCAACGTGATCGCGACGATCGTCAATCCGAACACGCGTCCGCAAATGGCGACAGTGCGCGAGGGCGTAATGCGCCGCCGCGATCCTGACACATCGCGCAAAGGTGTGATCGAAAAAATCGCGCCGACATTCGACGCGCGCGAATTGGTGCTGCAAGTCCTGAGCCGCGAGACGCGCGAGTCCACGGTCAATCTCAAAGGCGCGCCGATTATTGTTTCGGGTGGCGCGGGCGTTGGCAGTCCCGAGAACTTTGAATTGATCCGCGAGTTAGCGCACATCCTCGGCGGCGAAGTGGGCGCGTCGCGCGCCGCCGTCGACGCGGGCTTGATTTCGCGCGAGCATCAAGTCGGACAGACGGGCGTAACCGTGCGCCCGCGCTTGTACATCGCGGCAGGCATTTCGGGCGCGATTCAACACCGCGCGGGAATGAGCGAATCGTCCAAGATCATCGCGATCAACACCGATCCCAACGCGCCGATTTTTCAGATCGCGCATTACAAGATCGTCGGCGATATTGCGGAAGTGATTCCGCTGATGATTCGCGCGTTCCGCGAGAAAGCGAAATAATTTTCACCGCGTAGGGGCGCAATTGAATTGCGCCCCTACCGTGGTCAACACGGAGCATACGATGGCAGACAATTTTTTCCTCGACAATCTTGATCTCCAATATCATTTGCAACACACCGATTTGCGTCACGTCGTCGCGCTCAAAGAAAAGAATTTCTCTTTCCACGAGAAATATCTCGCCGCGCCGCGCAACTATCAAGACGCGCAAGACAATTATCGGCGGCTCTTGATGGTGCTGGGTGATATTTGCGCGAACGTCGTCGCACCGCGCGCGGCGGAGGCGGACGAAGTGGGCGCGCAATTCCGCGATGGCAAAGTCGAGTATTCGCCTGCGACCCAGGACGCGCTCCACGCGTTCAAGCAAGCCGAATTGCTGGGGACGATGCTGCCCTGGGAATACGGCGGGATGAATTTGCCCGAAACGATCTATCAGATGATGGTCGAAATCATGTCGCGCGCCGACGCGGGTTTCATGACGATTGTCGGCTTGCTCGAAATCGCGCTCTCGATCAACGAATTCGGCGACGATGCGATGAAAGCGCGCGTCCTGCCGCGTTTCGCGCGCGGCGAGGTCACCGGCGCGATGGTGCTGACCGAGCCCGACGCGGGTTCCGATCTGGGATCGGTGCAAACGCGCGCGACGTACGACGAAGCCGCGAAGATGTGGCGCATCAACGGCGTCAAACGCTTCATCACGAACGGCTGCGCGGACATTATGGTCGTCCTCGCGCGCAGCGAACCCGACAGCAACGACGCGCGCGGTCTTTCGATGTTTTTGGTCGAGCGCGACGACAGCGTGACGATCCGCCGCATCGAAAACAAGATGGGGTTGCACGCGTCGCCGACGTGCGAGATCCAGTACACCAACACGCCCGCGCAGTTGATCGGCAAGCGGCGTTTTGGTTTGATTCGCTACGCGATGGCGCTGATGAACGGCGCGCGCCTCGCCGTCGCCGCGCAAGCGGTCGGGATCGCCGAAGCCGCGTACCGCGAAGCGTATCGGTACGCGCACGAGCGCGTGCAGTTCAACCAGCCGATCCGAAATTTTCCCGCTGTCTCGCGCCTACTGCTTTCGATGCGGAGCGAAATCGAAGCGACGCGCGCGTTGATCTATGAAGCCGCGCGCTGGGTGGATTTGGAAAAGGCGCTCGAACATCATATCGCGTCGAGCGCGAAACCCGATCCCGCCGACCGCCAGGCATTGAAGCGCGCGGCGCGGATCGCCGAAGCGCTCACGCCGTTGGTCAAGTACTATTCCACCGAGATGGGCAATCGCGTTTGCTACAAAGCGATGCAAGTCCACGGCGGCGTCGGATACATGCGCGAGTTCAACGTCGAGCGGCATTTCCGCGATGTTCGCGTGACGAACATTTACGAAGGGACGAGCCAACTCCAAGTCGTCGCGGCGATTGGCAAACTGCTCGGACACTCGCTCGACGATTTGCTGAACGAATGGGCGGCGCAGGATTACGGTCCCGAACTCGCGCCGCTCAAAAACCAGGTCGAGGAAGCGACCGCGCTCTTCAATCGTTCCACCGATCATTTGAAAGAATGTCCAACCGAAGTGATTGATTACTACGCGTCCGACGTGGTGGACATGGCGACGCAAGTGATCAACAGTTGGCTGCTGCTCCAACACGCGCGCGCGGATGCGAAAAAGAAATCGGTCGCGCAGGTCTACATCGGCGATCAATTGCCCCGGATGCGCGGCATCGTCGCCGCGGTGCAAGCCGCGGACGCGTCGCCGCTGAAAAATCGGGACGCGATTTTGGCGAGTGCGTTTTAACGTGTCAACGAATGTCTAACGAGTAAACGAATCGGCGCGCAAGCACGATTCGTTTATTCGTTTCGCGAAGTGATTCGTTGACGCCGATTGTCGAACGTTGTATAATCGCGCGTGAAAAGGAGCGTGAGAACCCTATGATTACAGATGTACTTGTCGCACAGCCCGCGCCATGTCAGATGGATGATACTGGTGTCCTGCGTGTTGCTGGAACGCGCGTGCGCTTGGACACTGTCATTGGCGCGTTCAATAGCGGTTATTCCGCCGAAGAGATTCTGCTCAAATACCCCTCGCTCAATCTCACCGACATCTACGCGATCATCACGTACTATCTCTGGCATCGCGAAGAAGTGGATCGCTATCTGGCAGAGCGCCAGAAAATCGCCGAGCAAGTGCGCCAAGAAAATGAGCAACGTTTTCCGCCGCAAGGTATCCGCGAACGCCTGCTCGCGCGTCAGACGAAACCACAATGAACGCGTCAATCCGATTCTTGGCGGATGAAGATTTCGACAACGACATCTTGCGCGGTGTACTCCGAAGAAAGCCGAATCTGGATATTGTCCGTGCCCAGGATGTAGAGCTTGGGGGAATGGAAGACCCTACAATCCTGGAATGGGCAGCGCAAGAAAGGCGCATTGTGTTGACGCACGATGTGAGCACGATGACGGCGATTGCCTATGCCCGAATTCGCGATGGCTTGGCGATGCCTGGCATGTTCGCAGTGAGCCAATCCATTCCCATCGCGCAAGCCATCGCCGATATTTTGCTGTTGGCTGAGTGTAGCGCCGAAGGTGAGTGGGAAAATCAAGTGCGCTATCTGCCGTTGTAGGCGCGGTCTCCAATCTTACCTCCGCGCACAGAAGCAAAAAATGCCAAAACGCAATATCGGCATGGAAATCCCAATTGGTATCCGTGAAATCAGGGTTTACAAAGCACGGCGCGTGTCACTGCGGGTACGCAAACTTGCGCGTCCCACCCCTCCGCGAAAAACCCGCGCCCAATTGCAGTCGTCACAAGCGGCAAACCCAACATGAATCCAAACAATGCTAATACATCCGACGTCATTGTCATCGGCGGCGGAGTTCACGGCGCGAGTCTCGCGTTTCACCTGGCGCAGCGCGGCGTGCAAGCGACCGTGCTCGAAAAGCAATTCGTCGGCGCGGGCGCGACGGGACATTCCAGCGGGCTTGTCCGCATGCACTATGACACGGAAGTTGACTCGCGGCTCGCGTGGGAATCGTTCCAATATTTTTGCGATTGGAAAAATCGCGTCGGCGGCGAGTGCGGGTTTACGCGCGCGGGTTTCATTCAGATCGTACGACGCGAGGCGCAAGCCGCGCTGCGCGCTACCGTGGCGCTGCAGCAGAAAATCGGCATTCCCACGTTGATTGTCACGGCGGACGATGTAAAGCGTCTCGCGCCATCTTTTCGCACGGACGATTTCGAGCTTGCCGCGTACGAACCCGAATCGGGCTATGCCATGCCAAGCGACACCGCGAACGCGCTGATGAACGCGGCGCGCGAACGCGGCGCGCGTCTCGTGCAGAACTGCGCGGTCACCGCGATCAATATGACAGGGGGACGCGTCGCGGGCGTGGAAACGACACAGGGCAAGTTCTCCGCGCCAATCGTAGTAAACGCCGCGGGCGCGTGGGCAAATCAAATCAACAAAATGGTCGAACTCGATTTGCCGTACGATACGTGGCGGCACGATACGATGTTCGTCGTTCGCCCGCAAGAAATCGCGCTGGCACATCCGATGGTGATTGATTTTCCGAACGAAATGTATTTTCGTCCTGAAGGCGGATTAACGCTAGTCGGATTGGAAGACGGCAATCCGCTCGGTGATTCGCCGGATGGCGACGCGGATCACGCGCAGCCGGGGTTCGTCGAGCGCGCGATTGATCGCATTTGTCAGCGCGTGCCGGCGATGAAGGACGGCGGCTTGCACAGCGCGCACGGCGGCTACGACGGCATCACGCCCGATCAGCATCCGATCCTCGGCGCGACGGGACCCGATGGTTTCTATCTCGACTGCGGGCACAGCGGAACTGGGTTCAAGACCGCGCCCGCGATTGGATTGTGCATGGCGGAATTGATCCTGGATGGCAAATCGAAAACGGTGGACATTTCGCCGTTCGCGCCGAGTCGTTTTGCGGAAAGGAAATTGATCAAAAGCAGTTACGCGAATGTGTGGAAGTGAATTTCGTGTTGGACTTCCGAAGTCTCGAAAACTTCGGAAGTTTGATTTCGAAAGGCGACGTTTGGCATTTTCATCGGCGACAAGAATTATTGGAGCCAGGGTTACGGCACCGACGCGACGAAAACCATGCTGCGGTTTGGATTCGAAGAACTGGGTTTGAATCTGATCGAGTTGGAAGTGTACGCCTTCAATCCGCGCGCGATTCGCGCCTACGAAAAAGCGGGGTTCCGCCAATCCGGTGTGCATCGGCAAAGTCTGTATCGCGACGGCAAGTTCCACGACGAGTACATTATGAGCATCTTGCGGGAAGAATGGGCAATCAGTCAATCGGTCAACCAGTAATCAGGAATTTCCTGATTGCCCGCTTGACTGATTGACGAGTATGGTCACACCGAAACTCTCGACTGCACGACGCAATGTCTTCGCCGCGCGTTTGCTCGCGTGGTACGCGCAAAACAAGCGCGATCTGCCGTGGCGGCGCGACGCACACGATCCGTACCGCGTCTGGATTTCGGAAACGCTATTGCAGCAAACCCAGGTCGCGACGGTGATTCCGTATTACGAACGCTTTCTCGCGCGCTTTCCGAACGTGCGCGCGCTCGCGTCCGCGCGATTGGATGATGTGTTGAAAATATGGGAAGGCGCCGGGTATTACGCGCGCGCGCGCAATTTGCATCGCGCGGCAAAGGAAATCGTCGCGCGGTTCGACGGAAAAATTCCGAGCACCGTCGAAGAACTGCGAACGCTGCCCGGCATCGGTCGGTACACGGCGGGCGCGGTTGCGAGCATCGCGTTCGGGCGCGACGCGCCGGTACTCGATGGAAATGTGAGCCGCGTGTTGTGCCGGTATTTCAAAGTTGAAGGCGAGCCGAAAAGCGCGGTAACTGAGAGGACACTGTGGGAACTCGCGGGAACTCTATTGCCGCGCGGACGCGCCGGGGATTTTAATCAGGCGCTGATGGAGCTGGGCGCAACGGTGTGCACGCCGCGCAATCCACAATGCGCCGCGTGTCCGATCACGCGCGCGTGTCTCGCGCGGCGATTGAACCTGCAAGACAAACTGCCGACGAAACGCGCCAAGCGGAAACTGCCGCATCATCAAGTCGCGGTCGGAGTAATCTGGAAAGGCAAGCACATTCTCATCGCCAAACGCTTTGCGCGCGATTTGCTCGGTGGGCTGTGGGAATTTCCCGGCGGACATTGCGAAAAAAACGAAACGCTCGCGCATTGCGTCGCGCGCGAAACGCGCGAGGAACTGGGAATCGCGATCGCGGTTGGAGAGGAATTTGCAGTCGTGGATCACGGTTACTCACACTTTAAGATCACGCTGCACGCGTTCCACTGTCGCTGGATCAGCGGTCGCCCGCGCGCCGTCGGTTGCGCCGCGTGGAAATGGATCGCGCCGCGCGACTTGGGGCGGTACGCGTTCCCGGCGGCGAATCGGAAAATCATCGCACAGTTGCAGTAGGTCAAGTTTGTAAACTTGACCTACTGCAACTTTTTTGTTGCCGCGCTGTATAGATCAGTAGAAGGCGTTATGACATTCACAGCAGCGCAGCGCGGCTATCAAATGTGGGCACGCCGAATGGAATCATTTGAAAACGCGTCGGACGGCGACCTCGTCGCGCGCACGCGCGCAGGACGGCGCGATGCGTACGGCGAATTGGTGCGGCGACATCAAACCGCTGTCTACAACATCGCGTACCGCCTCGTCGGCGAGCGACAGACCGCGCTCGATCTCGCGCAAGAAACCTTCGTGCGCGCGTTCGGTGCGCTCGACTCGTTCGACCGCACGCGCCCGTTCGCGCCGTGGCTCCATCGCATCGCGACCAACGCCGCGCTCAACTGGCTCGAACGCAAACGCGTGCCGACAGTACCGCTCGAACGCGACGACGCGGAACGCGCGCTTGAAATTCCCGACGAGTCACACGAACCCGAGCGCGTCGTCCTGGCAGCGGAGCAAAACGCGCGAATCCACCAAGCGCTTCTCGGCTTACTGCCGCGCCAGCGCGCGGTGATCGAACTGCGCCATTTTCAAGACCTGGCGTACGAAGAAATCGCAACCGCGCTCGGCATCCCGGTGAGCGATGTCAAAAGCGATTTGTTCCGGGCGCGGCAACATCTACGCCGAATCCTTGCGAAGGATCATCCTGAGCGGAGCGCAGCGAAGTCGAAGGAATTCTTGCAAGGTTGGACTACTGAGACATGAATCACTTATCAACCGAAATTCTCAATGCGTTGCTCGATCAGCAACTCGCGCCCCGCGCGCACGACAACGCGCAAGCCCATCTCGCCGCGTGCGCGGAATGTCGCGCCGAACTTGCCGCGCTGGAACACGTCGCCGCCGCGCTCGCCGCGCTCACACCTGAGTCGCTGCCCGTCGATCTTGCGCCGCGCGTGCTCGCGCAGATCGAACCAGCGCAGCGCGCGCCGTGGATGATCGCGCTGATTGTCGCGGAAACGGCGGCAGTGATCGCGCTCGCGGTGTGGCTGGGCGAAACGCTCGCCCCGCTGTTCGACCTGCTGCCCGATTTCGGCGCGACGTTGATCGCGCTCCAGCAAGGCGCGAACGATGCATTGAACGCGCTCAACATCGAACCACTGCAAAGCGTCGCGCCGACAGAATGGCTGATGCTCTGCGCGGCGGCAGTCGTTGCATGGCTGATTGCAAATCGGATATTGATTCAGTTACCCCAAAAGGAGAGAATCGTATGAACATCTTCTACAATCCGTGGTTTCTTGTTTTCGCCATCGTTCTATTCGGCGCGGGCTTGGCGGCGCTGGCAGTGCTGTGCAACACAATGTTTCCCGATTTCGTGCGCCGCGCGCGCGATCAAGCCACGCAGCGAACGCGTCGCGCGTTTCTCATCGGCTTGGTCAACTTGTTGTTCTTCGGATTGATCGCGCTTGCGCTGCTCGGCGCGCGCTCTACGCCCACCAAAGTCGTCGGCGTGATCGTCGCGACGATTGTGCTCACCTTCCTCGTGCTCGGCGCGTCCGTTATTTCGCGCTGGATCGGCGAACGACTGCGTCCCAACGACACGAGTGTGACGCGCCAAGTGCTCGCCGGTATTGTGACGGTCGAACTCGCGGAGACGTATCCACTTGTTGGCTGGATCGTCGTGCCGTTGTTGTGCGCGTCAATCGGGCTGGGTTCGGTGATTCTCACGTTGTTTCAACGCAAACAAACGGCGCAGTAGGTCAAAAACATTGGAGGGAAAATGCCGCAATCATTGACGCGAAGGGATTTTCTGAAGATCGGTTGCGGGAGCGCGGTGGCAGCGACTCTCGCTTGCGTGGGATTAGGCGTGCTCGCGACCGTGTCGCCCGATATTTCGCTAGTTGATACTCAGAGCACGGGGATTCTATCCGCGAAAAAAATTCTCATTGCGTACGCGACGCGCGCGGGTGCGACAGTTCAAGTCGCTCAGACGATTGGCGAAACGTTGGCGGCAACCGGCGCAGCGGTTGACGTGCGCCCGATCACGCGCGTGAACGACTTGAAGGGCTATACCGCCATGGTGATCGGCAGCGCGATTCGGATGGGAAAATGGCTGCCCGAAGCGACTGATTTTGCAAAATCGAACCAATCAATCCTGGCGACAATGCCGACTGCGTGTTTCTTGGTCTGCGCGACTTTGCACGAGGACACGGCGGAAACGCGAACCAAAGTCCTGGCGTATCTCGATCCGATCCGTCCAGTCCTCAAGCCGAAAAGCGTTGGCTTGTTTGCGGGCAAGATGGACTATGGTACGCTCTCGCTGCTCGATCGTTTCATCGTGCAGAATGTAGCGAAGGTCCCACAAGGCGACTGGCGGAACGGGGACGCCATCCGCGCGTGGGCGCGTGACTTGCCCAACACACTTCGCGCATAATCGGTCTCGCAAATTTCTTATCGCGAGAATGATCGTAGGTTAGCGTCTCGCGTCGTCCGGTACACTTCAAAGGTCTCGCGCGCGGCGCGCTCCCACAAAAATCGCGCCGCGCGCGCCAAGGACTGGGCGCGCAGTTCATCGCGCAACGCGGCATCGTCCAGCACGCGCGCGATGGTTTGCGCGATTTCTACCGCGTCGCGCGGATTCACCAACAGCGCGGCATCACCGACAACTTCCGGCAACGCCGACGCGTTCGAGCAAATCACCGGCGCGCCGCACGCCATCGCCTCCAGCGGCGTCAAGCCAAATCCTTCGTACAACGACGGCATCACGAAAACGGTCGCGCCCGCGTACAGCGCGGGCAGATCAGCGTCGGCGACGTTGTGAATATGTTTGACCGCCGACCGCTGACCGCTGACCGCTGATTTTTCTGCGGCGGTCGGCGGTCGGTTGTCTGCGGTCGTGTTTGCGTATCTTTCGTCCCACGCCCCCGCGATCACCAACGCCGCGTCTGTTTCGACGCGCGCCCACGCGTCCATTAGCGTTGCCAGATTTTTGTGCGGCTTGTTGATGCCGACGTACAAAACGTACCGCGCAGGCAACGCGTATTTTTCGCGCGCGCGCGCGATTGCCGCGTCCGACTGCGACGCAAAACGCGCGTCCGCCGCGAGCGGTATCACCGCGATTTTCTCACGCGGCACGCGCAGTCGCGCGATCAAATCGTCGCGCGTCGCAACCGATGGGACGATCACGCGCGTCGCCGTTTTTGCCGCGAGCCATGCCGCCCAGCGAAAGAAAAACCGCGCACGCACGCTGGGCACGTCGTTTGGAAAGAGCAACGGAATCAAGTCGAAGATCGTGACGACGGAGGGAACACGGTGAAAGTGCGGTTTGATGAAATAGGGCGAATGGAAAATTGCGAATTGCGAATTGCGAATTGCGAATTGAAGACGATATTGCTCGGCTAACGAAAACGTCGGCACATCGACGCGGCGAAGTTCGACATTGGGATGACGCGCGAGCGCGGCGAGGTCGTAGCGCGTGTTTCGCGAAGCGAGCGCAGGATTGTGCAGGACAACAAACTTGGAATCGGATGCAACGCGCGCGAGCGCATCGATCAGGTTGTACGTGTATCGCCCGATGCCGGGAAAGTGATCTTGGACATATCGGCCGTCAATTGCAAACGCATCACGCATCACGCATCACGCTTTCGTACACTGCCAACGTTTCGCGCGCCGCACGCTCCCAGGAAAATCGCGCCGCACGCGCACAACCCTTCGCGCGCAATTCATCGCGCAACGCGCGATCGATGATGACACGCTCGACCGCGTTCGCGATTTCGCCAACCTCGCGCGGATTGACGAGCAGCGCCGCAGCCTGCCCTGAGCTTGTCGAAGGGTCGCCGACGACTTCCGGCAACGACGACGCGTTCGAGCAGACAACCGGCGCGCCGCACGCCATCGCCTCCAGCGGCGGCAAGCCAAACCCCTCGTACAATGACGGAAACACGAACGCGTCGCACGCGGCGAAGAGCGCGGGCAAATCCGCGTCGGGCACGTGATCGAGAAAATCAACCTGATTTTCCATTCCGACTTGCCTGACGTGATCGAACGTATCTTGGTACAGCCAGCCCTTGCGTCCGGCGATCAGCAACCGATGCGGATAGCCGCGTTCGCGTAAAACGCGCAGCGCGTCGACGAGCGCGCGAATATTCTTACGCGGCTCGATCACGCTGACAAAAAAGAGAAACGGTTGATTGTGCGCGTACCGCGCGCGCGCCTGCGCGATACGGTCGGGATTGGTTTCGGGACGCAGCGCGGGATCGGCGGCTTCATAGATCACTGTGATTTTGTCGGGAGGTAATTGGTAATTGGTGATCGCGTCGCGCTTGGTGCATTCCGAGACCGCGATGATCGCGTCGGCGCGGCGCAAGAAATGCGGCATCGCGCCTTGCAAGAACCAGCGATTCAAAGGGAGGTGATATTCGGGAAAGAATTGGAAAATCAAATCGTGGAGTGTGAAAACCGTGCGCGCGTTTTTCAGCGACGGCAATAAATGTTCGGTCGCGTGAAAAACATCCGCGCGCGGCATCACGCGATCCATCGGCGCGCGCAGAACATGCGCGAGCCACACGAGCATCCGCCACGGACGCGCGTCGAGCGGGACGTTCGCGCGCGGCAACGCACGCAGCGCGGGCGACAACGCTTCGTCTGTGAATTTGCCGTGCGCGAAGGCAAGGTACGCGTTTACTTTGTCTTGTGTAACCAGGTGCTCGGTCAACATTCGCGCGTACCGACCGAGTCCGGCTTTTTTGTGAATGATGGGTGAAAGATCAATCGCGATTCGCATTTTCCATTTTCGATTGCGCGGTCAGACGATAAAAATGTTCCATTCGCCACGTCATTTTGTCGAGCGTGTATTCGGTTTCGGCGCGCACGCGCGCGGCGCTGCCCATTTGCGCACGGCGCGTTTCGGAGATCAGCAAACTGACGAGCGCGGCAGCGAGCGCGGCGTCATCGCCGGGCGGCGTCAAAATACCGGTCGCGCCATCCACGACAATCTCCGGCAGCGCGCCCGCGTTTGCCGCGACGACCGGACGCCCCGCGATCATCGCTTCGATCACCGTGCGCCCAAACGGCTCCGGCGCGGTGCTCGTGTGCGCGACGATGTCAGCGGCGGCATAGACGATCCCAGGATCGCGCACAAAGCCGGTAAATGTGATCGGCGCGCCAAGTTGCTCGGCGAGCGCGCGCAATTTACGAAAGTACGTTTCGCCGCCGCCGAGCGGTCCCGGCTTTTCGTCTTCCGCGTGCCACGCGCCGACGATCAAACCGCACGCGTTTGGAATTGTTTGCGCGGCGCGCGCGAGCGCGCGAATGAAAACGTCCTGCCCTTTCCAGCGCACCAAGCGCCCCAGATGTGCGATGACCAGATCGTTTTCGCGCAGACCCAGTTCCGCGCGCGCGGCGGCGCGCGAAATCGCGCCGGGCGGGCGCGCGCCGTCCGGCGCAAATCCGGCAAAGCGCAAGTTCGGATAGTACGCCGCGATGTATTGCGACACGGCGACGATGACGCGCGGCACGCGTCCGAAAAGCGTGCCCGCCCAGCGCGGCATCGTATCGTCGCAGACGCGCCACAGCAGCGGCACGCCGGACATTTGCGACGCGACCGCGCCGATGAGGTGCGCCCGCACGGTGAACGAGTGCATCACGTCGGCGCGCGCGGCGCGCGCGAGACGCGCCAAACGCGCGCCTGCGTAAAGCAATCGCCACAGAAAAAACGGATTGCGATTGATCTGCGGCAGCGGCGTCGTCAAGACCGGAGCGCCGCTCGCGCGAAAACGTTCGAGTACCGGACTGCGCGGATCAGTGACGATGGTCGGCGCGAATTCGTCGCGATTCAACGCGCTGAGCAGATCGAGCAAGAACGATTCCGCGCCGCCGAAAAAAGGCGCGTGATCAATCAACAGAACGTTCATCGCTTGATTTTCTGATACACCGCGAATGTTGCGCGCGCGGT
The DNA here is from genome assembly GCA_020723345.1 of Candidatus Aquidulcis sp. Lineage (GTDB taxonomy): Bacteria > Chloroflexota > Anaerolineae > UBA4142 > UBA4142 > VGOB01. The sequence continues at coordinate 29,160 of DYJA01000058.1, forward strand.
ACGTTCCCAGGTAAACAACCGCGCCTGCGCGATGCCGCGCGCGCGTAAATTGTCCGCGAGGCGCGCGTCTGTCAAAACCAAACGGAGCGCGTCCGCGAGTTTAGCCGGGTCGTGTGAGTCAGTCAAGATTGCCGCGTCGCTCGCAAGTTCGGATAGAGAGCTGGCGTCCGCGCAGACGACGGGCGCGCCGGACGCCATCGCTTCCAAGATCGGCAAGCCAAACCCTTCGTAGATTGAAGGCAAGGCAAAAACGGCGGCAGAATGATACCAGGCGCGCAGTTGATTTTCCGACGCGCGCGGAATTTGCCGCACTCGTTCGCGCAGATCGAACTGATCAATCAACTGGTCTTGTGCCGCGTCAAATTGCCCTCCCGCTTGAACAAACACCCAATCCAACTCGCGCAGGCGCGCCAGCGCGGCGAGCAGCGTCGCAATATTCTTGCGCGGCGCGCACGAACCAACGTGCAAAACGACGCGCCGATCTTGCAGGAAGTACTGTTCGCGCAGTGCGCGCACATCGGCGTCGGTCACCAGCTCGAAAAATTCCGCGCCGACGGCGAGCGGCACGACGGTAATTTGCTCCGCCGGATAGTTCGAGCGTTGCCGAATCTCATCGCGCGTGAACGTCGAATCGGCGATGATGTGCGCGGCGCGCAGCATCGCGCGGAACGAGCGCTCCCACAAGCGTCGCGCGAGACCGCGCCCTTCGTTCAGCGCGACCGGCGCAAGATCGTGACACGTCACGACGGTGCGCCGCGCGTCGAACGCGTCAATCAAGTGCGCGTACGAATGATCCGCGATGTGATTCACGTCGCCCTGATGTGCGCGCGCGGCGAGCGGGTAGATCGTCGAGCGCCACGCGTAATTCGCGAGCGTGTCTAGCGCGCCGCGCAAACGCGGCAGCGGGCGCGCGGCGACATACGACTGCGCGTCGCAACCGATCGCGCGTAACGCGCGCGTCAACTCATCGGCGTAACGTTCCATGCTCCACCAGCGCTCGGTGGGTAGATCGCGAAACAGGGTCACTTGCATCGCGCCAAGACCTGATCGAAAAATCGCGCGTTCGCGGCGGCGATGCGCGCGTGGGTGAAATGCGCCAGCACGCGCGCGCGCCCGGCGCGCGCGAGGTGGGCGCGGCGCGTAGGATTCGTTTGCAGCCCCGCAATAGCATCGCGCAACGCAGCAACATCGCCTTCCGGAAAGATCATGCCGGCGTCGGCGATCACTTCCGGGATCGCGCCCGAATTCGAGCCGATGACCGGCACACCGCACGCCATCGCTTCAATCAGCACATGCCCGAATTGCTCTTTCCATGTTCGCGTGGTCTGCGAAGGCAGAACCAATACGTCGAGCGCGTTCAGGTAGCGCGCGATGTCCTCGTGCGGCACGGCAGTAACGATCCGCGCGCGCATGGTGAGCGCGTGCGCCTCCATCCATCGATCCATCGCCGCGCACGCCGAGCCCGATCCGACGATGAGCAACTGCGCGTCCAAGTCATTGACTGCCGACAGTAATGTCCAAATGCCTTTTTCATCTGCCAGGCGTCCGATGTAGCCGATCACAAAGTTGTTCAAGCCAAGCAACTGCCGTAGTTCAGCGGATTGCCGCGGCTGGAAAAGTTCCGGATCAACTCCGAGTTGCGGCGTCACGGTAATCGGCTGGGCGAATCTTTTCGCGCGCAGAACCTGCGCGGCTTGGGCGTTGCCGGCAATCGCGCCGTCGCAGCGCGCCAGGTTGTAGCGTTCAACGCCGGGAAATCCGACGCGGCGCGGAATATTTTCCCACGTGAAGCAGACCAGTTTGGCGCGGCGCTTGAACAGCGCGAGTTGCGCCAGCGCGAGACTTGGCGGTTCTTCCTCGACGTAAATCAAATCGGGTTGCGACTGCTGGATGATCCGATATAGCGCGCGGAGTGGATAAAAATATCGCAAGATGTGACCGCTGCAACAAACTGGCAACGCGTTCAAGGTGTACGTGGTTGATGCGCCAACAGCCGAGTCAACGACGAAGAGCGCATCCTGCCAGCGTGTCGGAACGACCGCAGTGAGCGTCATGTGCCGCGCGAGCGCGTCGAGTTTGGCGCGGTTGATCGGCGCGGTGTACGTGTGCGAGACAATCAAAACGCGCGGCGCGGTCACTTGATCACCTTAAGCGTAAAGTACAGATCGCGCGCCGGAAAGATGAACGCGAGATACGCTTCGTAGAAATGTGGAAAGCGATTGGCGAGCCACTGGAAACCGGTCAAGCGAAACGGACGCGCAAAACGCAAGAACGCGCGCGCCTTTGCAAAGCGCGCGGCAGAGTAAAAATCGGCGACCGGCGACTGCGTTTCAAACGCGCGGCTGACGAGCGATGGACAAAACGGCGGATGAGCGACAAAGTAATCGAATGAAAAGAGCGACAAATGCCGGAGATGCGTCGGATCGGTGTAGCCAAAGCGGTTGGAAAAATGCGGCGTGACGATTTCGACGCGCGCACCCGCGCAGGCGACGCGATGGAGTTCTTCGACGAAGCGGACAAAATCGGTCACGTGCTCAACGATGTGGTTGCACACGATACGATCGAATTCATTATCGGGCAGAGGCCACGGATAGCGGTTGAGATCGTGTACGATGTCCGCCGCCGTGCGCGCGTTGAAATCAATTCCAATCGCGCCGGGGGTTTTCGCGTTGCCGCAACCCACGTCGAGAATTTTCATCGCTTGGCTCCGGGCGCGCGCGCCGACCTGCGCCGCAGCCGCGCCGCGCCGACAACGACAACTCCAAGCCCAGTTCCGATGGTGATGCCGCCTCCGGCTGCCAAGCCGGGCGGCGCGTAACTTAATTCGACGCGGTGTGTCCCGGCAGAGAGATAGACCGCGCGCAAAGTGTAATTGGCGCGCAGAACCGGCGCGGATATTCCATCCACTGTCGCCGACCAGCCGGGCGCGAAGATTTCGCTCAGCACCAAAATGCCGGGCGTATCTGTAATCGCCAAGAGCGCAAGTTGGTTCGGCGCATATTTTTGCATCTGCACCAAAGCCGGATTCGCAGGCACAGGACCTAACACGCCGACCGGTTGATCGAGAACTACCTGCCGCGCCGGGTCGAAGTCGGAACGATAGATCGTCTGCAACGTCGCCGCGTCATCGGCGATGACCTGCGCGTCGTACACGACAAACGCGCGCGGCAGCGCGTCGATGCTTTTCGAGACGTACGCCGTCACGCGTTGCGGGACAGGATAATCGCTCTGCGCGCGATCGTACGCTATGATCTGCACGTTTTCTTGCGCGACTGTTTTCCAATCAGATGAATCGACCGGCTTGAGCGTAAACGCGGTCGTCACATTCAGCAACCGCAGCGCACGCGCGTTGAATTGCTTGAGGAAGCCGAGGTCGAGAACGGCATCCGAAGACTCCAGACCATAGTTGATCAAATCGCGGTAACGCTTGCTTGCCTGTGGAAATCCGCTCTGCACATTCGCAAACCCAAAGACATTGCCCATGTTAGTGGGCAGCAAGGTATCTTCGGCGTAAATACGTGCTCTTTCCGGCGACGCGTCGAGGTACGCCAGCATTTTCTTTTGGTCTGGACGGATGATATCAGAAACGGGAACAACAACCAGATAGCGCCAACTGAACCAGGCAAGGTCGAATGCAATGATTATCCCCAGGAGCGTGAGCGCGAACCGGGGCGTGCGCCGGGATGCGATTAACACTCCGCCCGCGAGCAACAAGATGATCGCCGGAAAGACGAACTGGTCAGGCAGAGCGGGCATCACTCGCTGGACGATTCCAAGAGCATAATCCACCGAGCGCGTGCGCCCCCCAGCGGTGCTTACATACGCCGCGCGCGCGAGCGCTTCGGCGAGCGCGGTCAGACCTGGGTTTCCGAGTCGCGTGATCAAGCCGAGGAGCAGAAAGAAAATGCCAAGTCCGCTGAACGCAAGAGCCAGGCGTCTTATCCAACTCCGATCTTGGCACTTGCTCTGCACGCGACTTGTACCCAGTCCCGCAAGCATTGACAGCGCGAAACAAAACAGAATGAGCATTCGCGCCGGGATGCGAAAACTACTGATGCCCGGCAAAGTGTACACGATTCGAAAAGCCGGTGTAAAGCGTCCGAGCGCGAGGACCAGCGCGCATACGGCAACGACGAGGATTGCAAGTACCTGAGATCGTTTGAAATCCCGAATTGTGCCGAGCGCCAGAATGAGCGAGAGAATGCCCACGTAGATTCCGCTTTCGATTTGCGAAATGTAGCCGAGAAAATATCCCCAGTAGTTTTGGTCAATGTCGGTGCCAAGAATGTTGGGCAGCACAAGGTTGATCAAATGAGTCGGCGGGAAAGAACTTGACGTGGCTGTAGCGAAATCAAGCCCGCCGCTTCTGAGCGATCCGGATAGATTAGCCAAGGCCGGCAGCCAGTACACCGCGCCGATTCCCACGCCGATGGCAGCGATCAAACCGCCGCGTGCGGCGGCTGCCAAGATCGTTCTGAGACGCGTCGCGTTCTGCAGGGGAGATTCGGTGAAGATGCGAACAAAAAGATAGATGGCTAACAGGAGCGCAGTGTACAACCAGAGTTGAAAGACCGCGCAAAGCGATTGCATGCCCAACGCCGCGCCGGCGGCAGCGACATACTCAAATCGCCGTTCGCGCAGAGTCTTTTCGGCGAAATAAAAGATCAGTGGAATCCACGCCGCCGCGTAGACGTAGGTGAAATGTCCGGCGAATATTCTCAGCACGGTGGATCCATTGAACATGCACACGAGCGCGCCGACTGTTGCGCCCAGCGCTGTCGCATCAAGTTGCTTGAGGAAAAAGTATGCGCCGATGCCGGCCAGCGCCAAGTGGAAGATGTATGCCCAAGCAAAACTCTGGCTGACCGGGAGCAAAGCCGCAACCAAATGCGGAGGGTAAAACAACGGATCCCAAACAAACAGAGCAAGCCCACTCGAAACGTACGGATGCCAAAAAGGAAGAGCCCCCGCGCGCAATTGCTCGGCAAGCAGCATCTGCGTCGAATACGCAAAATCCATGTCATTGGCGAAAATGGTCTGCCCGGGTTGCAGCACTCTGGCGAAATAGATCAACGCGGCGGCGACGATGAGGGTAAGCGGTACACTCCAAGTGGGAAGACGGGCAAGCGCCTGGTTTGTGAATCCTGGTAATTTCAGATCTCGGTTTTGATTCATTCTCAAACCATCTTACGCCAACGCCAGCAATTTCTGCAAGCGGCGTTCGTAGGTGTGTTCCGCGTACGCGCGCTGCTGCCCTTGCCGCGCGATTCGCGCGCGCGCGTCGGGATGGCTGAGATAGTACGCAATCTTATCGCGCAAATCGTCCTTGTCCTCAAAGCAAACGATTTCTTCGCCCTCGCGGTACAGCCGCGTCAGATCCTCGCGGCGATCACTGAGCAGAAACGCGCCGCAGCCGGTCACTTCGTACGTCCGCAAGTTCGTCGCGCGGATGGCTTGCGGATGATGTGTGTTCAAGACGATCTGGCTTGCGTTAAAGACCTTGGTCTTTTCGCCGCCGTACACCTCGCGCCCGCGATAGCACCGGCGCAGCCCCGCGTCCGGCGCGCGATCCCAGAAATTACCCCAGATCCCGAAATCGAAATCATCCAACCCTTCCAGCAGTTGCGCGCGATGCGGATACATGGACCCGACAAAACACACGGCGTTGCCGTAGCGCGCGCGTTCGGTCGGCGTGAGCGCAACCGTTTTGTGAACGTCGGGATCGCAGCATTGCGGCAAGTATTCCACGCGCGCGTTGGGCACACGCGTCCGCGCTTGCTCGACGTACGCGCGATCCACCACCAAAAAGTGATCGTACGCGGCAAGCGTTTCTGCCGGCCGGCTGAGCCACAAAAACGGATCGTCAAAGCACCAGTTGACGACGCGCGCTTGGCTTTGGCGCAAGCGTTCGACGGTGCGCGGAAAAATCTGTTCGCCCTTGATAACCAAAATCAGATCGGGCTGGAACGATTGCGCCGCGCGCACGACGCGCCGATTGGCAGCGTCGAGGATCAGCGCGCGCAACGGTTTGACGCGATTGGTTACGCGGGCAATTTGCCATAGCAAGGTTTCGGCAAAATTGTAATTGCCCTTGTACGGCGGCACGAGCAAAAAACCGGGATCGACCACGCGCGCGGCGTGCCCCATCTTTTGCAGGGTCCGCGCGATGTGCCAGCCGGAGGCGCCCTCGAACGTTTGAGCCGCAAGCAGAACGCGCATTGATTGCCTGCCTAACTCTTTTCCAACAACTGGCGATACACTCTCGCGACCGCGTCGCCGTACTTTTCCCAGGTGAATTCTTCTACGCGCCGCCGCGCGGACTGTCCCAGGGCGCGCCGCCGGTCCGCGTCGTCATGCAACAACGCGATGCGCTCTTTCAACGCGCCCACGTCACGAATTGGGACGACAAAACCGTCCACCCCATCGCGTGCGACCGCGCCGCTGTTTTCGCTGACGATCACCGGCAAACCGCACGCCATCGCTTCGTACGTCACGAGCGCGCTCCCTTCCTCGATGGATGGGAAAACAAAGACGGAGGATTCCTGGTACGCTTGAACCGGATTGGGCGCAAAGCCGCGAAAGACAATGTCGCGGCGATGACGATAGCGCGCGACCACCGATTCCGCATCGCGCGTAATCAATCCGACCACGAGCAGTTCCGCGTTTTTTAGATTAAGTTCGTCCCACGCCTGGAGCAGATACTGAATGCCTTTGCGGAGCGTCACGGTACCGATGAAAAGCGCGCGGAACACGGCGTCGCGTTTTTCGCCGGGCTGGAAGCGCGCGCCATCCACCCCAAATGGCGCCAGCGTGATCTTGCGCCGATCGATCCCGGCGTCGAGCAGACTGCGGACGACAAACTCGGACGCGGCGAGGATGTGGTCGGCAGTTTCCAGATCGCGGCTGATCGTTTCGAACGTGCGCGCGCTCATCACCGGCGCGGCAAAACCATAGCGCGCGAACTCGTCTTGCACGAGCGGCACCTGGGTTGCCGGATGCGATGACGCGCCGTTCGTGACAATGCGCGCGCCCTGCGCGCGGGCGCGCTGGGCTTGCCGGCTCATTTGATTCGCCCAGCCGTGAAAGACGTGACACTCGTCCACGTAACGCGCCGCGCGCCAATCAAAGTACGCATCCTTGACGGTCGAATAGAACGCGTGCGGCAAGGCGCGAAAGAGCAAGCCCTCCGGGGCGGGCAAGCGCACGCGGCAAATCTTTTCTTCGGGTAGCGCGACGCGCCCGGTTCCCAGCGCGATCGCTTTTTTCAGATAATCGGCGCGCGCAATCCCGCGCACGGCATGATATGCCGTATCGCCATAGCCCCCACCGGCGAGTTTGACGCCAACCGAATATATTGCAGAAATGTCAGCCATTCAAAAATGCCCGATGCCACAATTCGATATTCAACAATTGCCACACGAGCGACGCGCCGCGACCGCTGCCGCCGCACAAATCGTCGACGATTCGGCGCACATAATTCGGATTGAAATAGCCGCGTTGCGCTGCCGACGCGCTCAGAAGCGTGTCGCGCAAGAACTCGTACCACTCCGGTTGACGCGCCCACACTTCAAAGGGCGTCTGAAATCCAACTTTGGGACGATTGACGATTTCCACCGGCAAAAAGCGCGCCGCGGTTTGGCGCAGCAACGCCTTGGTCGCGAATCCATCGGTTTTGAGCGCGGGCGCAAGCGCGGCTGCCCACTGCACCAGACGATGATCGAGCAGCGGGACGCGTGATTCGACTGACGCCGCCATGCTCATGCGATCCGCGACGTGCAGCAGCGCGGCGAGGTACGTTTTCACGTCAACGTACATCGCGCGATTGAGATCGCACGCGTCGGGGCAGCTATCGAACGTCACCGCGAAATTTTCCAACGCGCGTGCGTCGCCAACCTGCTGGCGAAAATCTGCGCTGTACAGTCGCGCGCGCACGCGCGGCTCGAGGACGCGCTGCATTTGCGCGTATCGTCGCGGCGCGGGCTGGGCAAGCATCGTGAAGAGCGCCAGTCCCGCGCGCCAGCCCAGCGTCCGCCGCGCGTAAAAACCGGCGAGCGTGCGCGCCGCGCGCCAACGCCGCGCAAGATTGCTGTCGCCATCAGCCAACAGTTGCTGGTGATGCAGCACGACGGCGCGCGGGTAACCGGCAAACAATTCGTCGCCGCCTTCGCCGGAGAGGAGCACCTTGACGCCCTGCTCGCGCGCGAGTCGGCAGACGAAAAAAGTTGGAATTGCCGGAGGTCCCCCCGCCGGCTCGTCGAGATGCCACACCGCGCGCGGGAAAAATTCCAAGAACTCGCGCGCCGCCGGGACGATCTGGTGATGATCGGTCTCAAATTTCGAGGCGACGATTTGCGCGTACGGCAGTTCGTCGAACCGCGCGCCTTCGGCGAAACCGACCGAAAATGTTTTAAAGCCGGGCGACGCGTGCCGCATCGCCATCGCGACGATGCTGCTCGTGTCCAAACCGCCGCTCAAAAAAGATCCGAGCGGCACATCGCTGACCAGTTCCATCCGGACTGAATCTTCGAGCAGGGTTTCTAATTCCTCGATTGCATGCGGTTCGTCGGCGTGTCGCGTCTCAAAAGACAAATCCCAATATTGATTGGTTAACACGCGACCATCGGCGACGATCAAAGTGTGACCGGGCAGCAATCGCTTGACGCCGTCGAAGAAGGTATGCTCGCCCAGCGTGTAAACGAACGTCAAATATTCATCCAGCGCCGCAAGATTCGTCTTGACGCGGAACCCTGGGAATTCCAGGAACGCTTTGATCTCGGAGGCGAACAGGAACGATTGCCCATCGCTCCAGTAGTACAGCGGCTTGACGCCGAGCCGATCCCGCGCGAGCAACAAGCGGTGTTGACGTTTGTCCCAGATCGCAAAAGCAAATATTCCGTTGAAATGATCCGCGCAGCGATCGCCGTACTGCGCGTACGCTTGCAAAATCACTTCGGTGTCCGACTGCGTGCAAAAGCGGCAGCCCTGGGATTGCAGTTGTGCGCGGATTTCGCGATAGTTGTAAATCTCGCCGTTGTAGATGATGACGCGCGCACCGTCCGCGCTCGTCATCGGCTGATCGCCGGTCGCGAGGTCAATGATGCTGAGACGGCGGTGCGCGAGACCGATTTCGCCTTCCACAAAGAAACCTTCGCCGTCGGGACCGCGATGCTGCATGACGTCAGCCATGCGCTTGAGAACGACCGGGTCTGTGTTGGCTTGTCCATCCAGTCGGAGTATTCCAGCGATGCCACACATAATTCATTGTCTCGCGAGTAATAACCGCCGCACGTAGTTCGCGCGCTCGAACAGCGCGCGGCGTTCCAGTAGTAGCGCCAGCGCGAAAAAAATGCTCGCCGCCAGACCGCCCTTGACGATCACGCGCAGCACCAGCGGCATCAGATTAAAGTCCAGCGCGCGCGTCAGCAGAAAATAGATCGTCACACTGCCGACCGCCGCGACAATCGCGGGCGCAAACACGCGCGTCAGATCGATCTGGATCGTTTGCGCTACAAAGCGGTACGTCAACGCGATCCCGACGACGAACGCGACGCCAACGCCGATTGCCGTACCGATCGCGTTCAGCGTCAGCGTGAGCGGCGTAGCTGCCAGCATCAAGATCGCGGCTTGCGCGACCAACACCATCGTCACGCGCTTGGGCTGACCGATGGCGACGAACAACGCGCCGGTGTCGTCGAGCAACGGACGCAGCAGCGAGTAGCCGATCAAAAAACGCAACAAAATCGCGCTCGGCAGCCATTTCTCGCCGTACAGCAGAATCAAGAAATCCGGCGCGGCGACGAAAAGCGCGAGCGCGAGCGGGGTCGCCAATGTAAGGATCAACCAAAGTGTCATCTCGAACGCTTTACTCAAGCGCGCTGGATCGTTTTGGAGTTTGGAGTACGTCGGGAGCGCGGCGCGCGAAACGATGTGGGTCACCAACCCGGTGGGCCATTGCGCGACCTTGTACGCTTGCGCGTAATAACCCAGCACCGCCGCGCCGGCGAACGTGCCGACGAGAAAATTATCGAACTGGAGCAAGAGTATCGTCGCGACCGAGCCGAGCGCGAGCGTTGCGCCAAAGCGCAGCAGCCAGCCCGCCAGCGCGCGATCGAAACTGAAACGAATGGACGGGCGCTGACCCAGCCACCGGTACGCCCACCAAAATCCAACACTGCTGAACACGGCGTTCACCGTGACCTGACCGACGAGCGCCCAAGCCGCGTAACCTCGCACCGCCAAGCCAATCGCGACTAGATATGATAGGAATAACGCGCTGGTGACGACGAACGTCGAACGCGCGAAGACAAGTTCCTTTTCCAGCGCGGCGCGCGCGGTCGTCCCTGCCGCTTCGATGATCATCGCGCCAGCCAGCGCGAGCATGATCGGCGCGGTCGCGATCGGGTAATTGAGCGTCCAGACGACGAAGGACGCGAGCGCGACGAGGAGCAACGTGAGCAGCGCCGCGCCAGTCTGCAACGCCCAATGCGTCGCGATCAATTGATCGGTTGACGGTTGCCGGTGAATGAACGCGTAATCGAGTCCCAGTTTGCCGCGCGCGTCGAGCGCGGTGACGAAGAAGAGCGCGAGCGCGAACACGCCAAAGTGCTCCGGCTCGAGCAGGCGCGCCATGATGACGCCGTAGACGATACCGAGCGCCATGTTGGTGTACGAGCCGAACAGGACGAACAGCGCCCCGCGCACAGCGCGACTCGCTAAACTCATGGCTTGCGTCCCATGCCGATCAGATGAATGCCCCACTTGAGACGGAGCGCACACGGCAGCGGAATCAAGCGCTGCAACGCGCCCCCCATCAATTGATGCGGACGGCTCGTCGGGAATTGATCGAGCGTGCGCCACGCGTAAATGCCGTCAGTCCGAATGTCGTTCAGCCCGGTCGCCGCGAGATCGTCACGCAATAACGTCGGATTGTATCGCACCATGGGCGGCGCGGACAAAAAGCCGGGATGATGTTCCAGCCAGTATGGCATCACAGGGTGCGCGCCATTCGGCACGATGATCGCAACCGCGCCGCCGGGTTTGGCGACGCGCGCCATATTTGTCAGCACGTTCCGCCGCGCAACATGATCCAGCCAATGCTCGACGACGCCTTCGTTGATCACCAAATCGAATTGATTCAGCTCAAGCGTGAGGTTTTCCAAATCGCCTTCGCCGAACGTGATGTCGAGCGCGCCCACTTGGCGTTCGACTGATTCTTTCAGAGCTGCGGCATTCTTTAGCATCATCGGCGAAAAATCGAGCGCGGTGACCGCGCAGCCAAGCAGCGCGAAGCAGACGCTGAACTTGCCGCTGGCGCAGCCGGCTTCAAGCACACGCGCGCCGCGATCAAGTCGCGCGTACTGCAGCGGCAGTTGAATGAACGGCGAGCGGATGAACCTGCGGAGGAACGCTAGATCAGCGGTCTGTTGATATGCATCGGGCATTGCGTCGAACCGCTGCATCCACGCTTGCCCCACATCAGACATAGGTTACCTGTTTATCGGTTCATTGTACGAGCATCGCGTTGATGCGCGCGACGACCATGTCAATCGCGATCGTGTTGAAACCGCCTTCTGGAATGATTACGTCGGCGTAACGTTTGCTCGGCTCGACGAATTCCAGATGCATCGGGCGGACGGTTTCGAGGTACTGCGCGACGACCGATTCCATCGTGCGTCCGCGCTCGGCAATGTCGCGCTGGAGACGGCGCAGGACGCGCAGATCGGAATCGGTGTCCACGAAAATCTTGATGTCGAACAGGTCGCACAGCGCGCGATCGGCGAAAATCAAAATCCCTTCGACCAGGATCACCGCGCGCGCTTCGACGCGCCGCGTCGCGGTTTTGCGAACATGCTGCGCGAAATCGTACTGCGGCACCTCCACCGCGCCGCCCGCGCGCAGCGCCTTGAGATGTTCGACCAGCAAATCGGTTTCGAGCGAATCGGGATGATCGTAGTTGATGCGCGCGCGTTCTTCGAACGGCAGCGCGCTGCGGTCGCGATAGTACGCGTCGTGTTGCAAGTACGCGATGCACTCGCGCCCTACGCGCTCGAGGATCGATTGGGATACGGTCGTCTTGCCGGAGCCGGAACCTCCGGCGACGCCAATCAGCAAAGGCGGCATGGCGATATTATACAACAATCTGGGGAAAACGGCACACGTCGGAAGGGATGAAAAATGAGAGATGAAAGTGGGGCATGGTTCAAAAACTCTGAAAAGTTAGATTGACACTTTTGCACAACGGTTCGGAAATTTTTCGGCAACCAAGTGCCTCGAAGTGGCTATTTTGAGCATAAAACTGTGGATTCTTGACTCTTATGTCCAGTTCGCCAAGTCTTCTGTCCTGGAAAAGTGTCAAGCTAACTTGAACCATGCCGAAAGTGGAAATGCCGTTGACAACGCGCGTTGGCGGATTATAATTCAGGCGCGTAGGGCAATTTTGTAAAATTGCCCAACAAGGAGAAACAATGCCGGACCATCCATTCGCTAAAGTGTTGCGACTCAAGCGCGCGAACCCGACGCGCAAATTTGATCTCCAAGGCGGGCGACTGCCGCCGGGACAATATCTCACGGAAAAATTCCCGGTGCTGCATTACGGCAGCGTGCCGCGCTTCGATCCGAAAACCTGGGATCTCAAAATCTGGGGGCTTGTCGAAAACCCCATTCGGCTGACCTGGGACGAATTCCTCAAACTGCCGACCAAGCGCACGGTCACCGACATTCACTGCGTCACGCGTTGGAGCAAACTCGATACGGCGTGGGAAGGCGTACCGTGGTCGTGGGTCATGGAGAACGCGCGCCCGAAACCGGAAGCGAAATTCATCATGGCGCGCTGCGAGAAGGTGGGAACTCTATTCGCGTGGCAAGTTCAATGCCTTTGGTAAAGTCAACCACACCTGGCTCACCCGGAATCATGCAGAAAACTTGGCACTTTTTGTCGTGTGCCATGACTCGGACCTGCATCAGGTTAAATGCGTATTGCATGTTTTCCAGAGAAGGGTCTTGCAGTCCCCGCATTACATCGCTTCGAAATTGCAGCGCCGTTTCAATGTTGGGCATGACATCAAGCCCTTTTAGTTGGTTGGCGATTAGTTCCTCTTTTGCAATGGCATGCTCATGGCGCCCGGTCGCCAGCTCGATTTGAGCCTCCAACGACTCCAGGGCCTTTCCCCGTGCTTTCGATGCCAAGCGGCCCAGTCCCTCAATAGCTTCTTCAGCGTCTTTGACTTCCTCCTGGACTAGTTCGAGTTCCCGCTTCTTGTCGGCGATGGTTTTGTCTGTATTACTGAGGCATCGGCGCAACGTCCTTTCAAATCTCTTCCTATTATTACAACGACGTTTTGTATGAATACGACGTTTCGCGCTCAGTAGACGC
>DYJA01000059.1 GCA_020723345.1 Candidatus Aquidulcis sp.
ATGCGGGGCCTGGATGCTCAACTCGCGCGTCGGCTGGTTGTTGACGATGAACGTTCCCCACGCGCGATCGATCCGATTGTCCTTGTTTTCGTCGAGCGATTCCATCAGCACGCAGTACGTCGCGCCGTTCTGCTTGTCCCTGAATGCGCCGATGGTATACGCGATTTTCAACGGCTCCGGCAAAACAATGTCGTTGCATTTGCCTGCGAGCATTTGAGTGGTAACCTGCTTCCACGCGTCCTGCACCTGCTTGAGCGGCACGACATAGCCAGAAGTATCGCGCCGCGGCATTTTGGCGACGATGCACGCGCCCAATTCTTCGAGCGTGTTCGCCGTGATACACTCCGTCACCGTCGCGGCTTTCGTCGCGGCGGCGACGGTTGGCGTCGCGGGCACGCGCGTCGCGGTCGGCGGCGCTGGCGTTGGACTTGGCGGGACCGCTGTCGCCATCGGCGGCACGCGCGTCGCGGTGGGCGGCACCGGCGTCGCGGTCGGCGCAGGCGCGCACGCAACCAACAAACCAACCAACAAACTCCCAAGCCCCATTGCTCGCTTCATCTTCTCCTCCCCAATTTACGTTTCACGCATCACGTATCAGTAGTTTCTCACCACCGCGCGATACACCGCCGGTTGACGACTCTGCATCGTTTGTAATTCCTCGCGATATTTTTTCACGTCGTCGAGATCGATTTTGGCAATCGCGTACGCTTCCTTCGGACGATCGTTGTCGTCGCGCCCGACGCTCGCGATCTGTTCGCCGCGCGGCGCGATCACCGCGCTCGCGCCGCCGAACGCGTACGTGTACTCGTCGCCGACGCGATTCACGCCCGCGACGAACATCGAATTTTCGAACGCGCGCGCGCGCAGGTACGTCTGCCATTCTTCGACGGATTGCGCCTCCCAATTCGCGGGCACGACGATCAGTTCCGCGCCGTCGAGCGCGAGCGAACGCGCGGCTTCGGGGAACGCAATATCCCAACCCAGCATCACGCCGATCCGACCAAAAGTCGTCTCAAAAACCGGGAAGCGAAAGCCGCCGCGAAAGATCGGACGCTCTTCCGGTTTCAAATGGACTTTATGATACTGCCCCACCAACGCGCCATCGGGTCCGAGCAAAATCGCCGCGTCGTACACCACGCTTTCGACTTTGTGCTTGACGACCATGCCGAACGCGAGGTACGCTTCGTACCGCGCGACGCGCGCGCCGAGCGTCTCGATGGTGTAACCCGGCGCTTGCTCCGCGAGTTCGGTGAATTTGACGCCGCACTCATAGCCGGTCGTCGCGAGTTCCGGGAAAACGATCAGGTTCACTTTTTGCGCGGCGCAGATATGATCGATGATGTCGCCCATGCGATCCAGGTTGGCTTGCGGCTCGTTGAGCCGCGGATGAAATTGCGCGATCGCGATGTAGATTTCACGCATACGATTACCTCTCTCATTTCCAATCTCGAAATTCCAATTTCTATTTTAACACAGATAGCACGAATGTTCAATTCATACGCCACTAGACAAACGCGCCGATTAGTGCGATAATTTGCGCGCCGACGGATCGTTCCGTTTACGCTCGCGCAGAAAGGGAGGACACCATGACGAGTGCGCCGAATCCCCCGCCCCGAGATCTATTCAACGTGATCCTAATGGTCGCGCTGATCGTGTTGGGTTTGGCGTGCATGCTGGGCAATAGTGCGGCGCTATTCGGACAATTGGCAATCGGCGGACTCGACGCCACGGTGCGTCAGCGCGTCGCGCCGTTCTTCACCATCGCGCCGTGGGCGAACTGGCTATTCGTCATCCTGTTGATGCTTTTGTTTCTGGCGTTGTTGGGACGCGCCAAACACAACCGCGTCTTTGGAATTTTGATCGATTCCAATTACACGATGAGTCTATCGCGGCTGCAAATCACATTGTGGACCGTCCTCGCGCTCTCGGCGTATCTGATCATTTTCTTGACACGGCTCGGCGGGTTGTCCGATTTTGAATCGCTCAAAGCCAAGAATCCGCCCGACGCGCTCATCGCGGAATGTGCCCAGCGGCTCGACAAGCCCATCGCGCAATTGACCGCCGAAGCGTGCGGGAGCGGCGCGCTGCAAATCATCTTTCCGCCCGAACTCATCTTGGCAATGGGCATCAGTCTCACCTCATTCGCCGGATCGAGTTTGATTGACAGCAAGAAACAGAAAGAACACCGTTTCATCTTGACCACGACGAACGCGGTCGAGTCCGCGAAGACCGCGTTGAAGAACGCCGAGGCGCACAAAGCGGACCTGCAACGAAAGAGCGAGGACAAGAAAGCCATCTTGGATGGATACAAAGATGAGCGGGAAAAGATCCGCAAGCAGTTGGCGGCAGCCACCGCCGCGCCCGATCTCGCCAAACTGCAAGCCGACATAGACGAAAAGGACGATCTGATTGCGGGGGCGCAGGAGGAATACGACAACGTGATTAAGGTGCTCACCGACGCCGAAGAAAAACGAAAGGGGGCGGAACAACAACTACAGCAAGCCCTAGACCAACAGCAAAAGGCGCAAGCCCAATCGGCAGGTTTGTTGTATAAAAATACGGAAGCCAAGCAAGCCAGTTTGATGGATCTCTTCGCCGGGGTGGAAATCGGCAATCACGGCATCATTGACATGTCGCGCGTGCAAATGTTCTTCTTTACGATCATCGTCGTGCTGGCGTATGCCGTTCAGATCAACGCGCTGCTTCAAGAGCCCGCCGCGCTGCGCCATCCCCTCGGCATTAGTTTTCCGACGTTCTCCGAAAGTCTCAACGTGTTGCTCGGCGTTTCGCATGGCACGTACTTGTCAGTCAAAACGGTCGATCACACGACCACCCAATGAATGGAATCTAGTCAGGAGGATAACGTATGCAACCAGGCAAAGGACCCAAAGTCGGGACGGGCAAAATCGTCCGGTATGATCCAAACAAGAAAAAGGGCGTCATCGCGCGCATGCAAGATGGCAAACTTTTTCTATTCAACGTCAACAACCTCGACGAGTCGCTCGCCGAAGCAGACGAGACGCTGCAGAAAGATGAGATCGTTCAGTTCGTCGAAGCAGAAACGGAAAGCGGCAATCCTTCCGCCGAGCGCATCGTGTTGCTGGGCGGGCTCAAATCTGCTTCGTGAGATAACTGCTCCCTTGGCGTGACACAGTTCCAAATTCAAAAGCGATTCGCGCGACAACGCGAGTCGCTTTTGGATTTCGCGCCAAATTCCTTTGACATTCCCCCTAACTTGTGCTACAGTCACGCCACTCCAAATCGAAGACGCAACCATGTCCCTCAATCTTTTTCCCCTCACCGCGCGCGTCGACGCGCGCAATCATCTCGAAATCGCCGGGTGCGATGTGGTCGATCTCGCGCGCGAATTCGGCACGCCGCTCTACATTTTCGACGACGCGCACCTGCGCGCGCGCGCGGCGGAAATTCGCGACGCGTTCCAAGCGCGTTGGCACGCTTCGCGTTCGCTCGTGCTGTACGCGACCAAAGCGTACTATTCGCCGTACGTCGCGCGGATTTTCAAAGACGCCGGACTCGGCATCGACATCACGTCGGAAGGCGAACTGGAAATCGCGCGGCGCGTCGGTCTCGCGCCCGACAAAATTTATTTGCACGGCAACAACAAGACGCCCACCGAAATTCGCGCCGCGCTCACGCTGGGCGTCACGCACATCGTCGTCGACCACCTCGACGAAATCGAACTGCTCGCGCGGCTCGCGGAGGAACTGCGCGTGACGCCGCGCGTCCTGCTGCGCCTCGCTCCGGCAATCGATCCGCACACGCATCGCCATCTCGCGACCGGCATCGCGGAATCGAAGTTTGGTTTGCCGATGCGCACCGGCATGGCGATGGAGGCGGCGCGACGCGTCATCGAACTCGCCCCGCGTCTTACGCTCGTCGGCTTGCACGCGCACATCGGCTCGCAGATTTTCGATCTCGATCCATACCGCGACACGATTGCCGCGCTCACCGATTTCGCGGACGAGCTGCAAAGCACGACCAGCTTTGAACTACAAGAATTAGACTTGGGTGGCGGCTGGGGCGTGCCGTACACGGAAGGAGAGAATTCTCTCAAGGTTGATCAGGTGGCGGAAGCAATTGTTGATACACTTTTAAATTCAAAATTCAAAATTCAAAATTCGACCTCTCCAACCTCCGACCTCCAATCTCCAATCTCTAACCTCAAATTGGTTTTCGAGCCCGGTCGCGCGCTCATCGCGTCAAGCGCGGTTGCGGTGTACACCGTCGGCGCAGTCAAAGAAATTCGCGGCGTGCGAACGTACGTCGCGGTCGACGGCGGCATGGGCGACAACATTCGCCCCGCGTTGTACGGCGCGCAGTACACCGCGCGCATCGCGAACAAAATGAATGAAGCGCCGACGACGCGCGTCGCCATCGCCGGACGCTATTGCGAACAAGGCGACATTCTGATCGACAAAGTCGATTTGCCGCGCGTCTCTGTCGGCGATCTGATCGCGATTCCGTGCGCGGGCGCGTACCAACTGCCGATGGCGAGCAACTACAATTTGATTCCGCGCCCGGCGGTGCTCGCGGCGCGCGAGGGTCAAGCGCGCGTCATTCGCCGCCGCGAGACCGTGGAGGATATGTTACGGTGTGATGTTGATGAATAAAATCGTCACGACATTTTTGGCAACACTGCTCGCGCTTGCCGCCTGCACGCCTGTCCGCATCCCCACTTCCGACGCGACGCCCACGCGCCCGGTCACCGCGACGCGCACACCCGCCGCATCCAACGCGACCCAGGTTGCGACGCGCGCGCCGACAGCAATCGGGACGCCGCTGCCAACGCCGACTCCGAGCGAAGGACCCGAAGGCGGTACGCTTGCCGTCGGCGTCGTCGGCGCGGCAAACGCGGATGTCAACGCCTTGCCGCAGATCGTACAACGCGCGCTCTTCGATTCGCTGCTGCAAATCGATCCGGCGAATGGCGCGCTCAAGCCCGCGCTTGCCGAAAAGTACGACGTGTCGAACGACGCGACGACGATCACATTTCGATTGCGCTCCGGCGTCCGTTTCCACAATGGCGACGCGCTCACCGCCGACGACGTCGTCGCGACGCTGCAAGCATTCAGCGCGACAACTTTTCGCGGCACGCCGCTAACCGATTTCGGAACGTTCAAAAGCGCGACTGCGCTCGATCCACAAACCGTGCAACTCACTTTCAGCGACGCGTACTGCCCCGCGCTCGCGAGCATCGGCACGCTGAAAATTTTGCCGCGCGCGGTCGCGACGAGCGCGAACTTTCCGCGCCTGTCGCCCGCGCAACTGATCGGCACCGGCGCGTTCAAACTCGCCGCGCGCACCGACGAGCAATTCGCGCTCGAACGCAACGCCGATTATTTTCGCGGCGCGCCGCACCTCGATGCGCTCACCGTGCGCGTGTACGCCGATGCCGCCGCCGCGCGCGCCGCGTTTGCCGCGAAGCAAATCGACTTATTTCCTGCCGCGCCCGGCGATTATGCGCCGATCAAAAAACTCGCCGACGCGAACGTCGTCGCGTTCGACGCGTCCGAATTTATCGCGCTGCTGTTCAACCTCGATACGCCGACGCTGAACGATCCGCGCGTCCGGCAAGCGTTGACGTACGCGCTCGACCGCGCGGCGCTGGCGAACGACCTCGCCGGACAAGCGCGCTTGATCAACACGAGCGCGCTGCCGGAGTATTGGGCGTATCCGCAAAATCTGCCCGGCTATTCTTTCGATCCCGCCAAAGCCAAACAACTCCTCGCGGATGCCGGCTGGCGCGCCAACGGCGACGGCATCCTGCGGCAGAACGGCAAACCGATGCGATTGGAATTGTGGACGGAGGCGGACGATCCGCTGCTGGAGCCGCTCGCGTTTCGGATGCGCGAAACCTTCGGCGCTGCGCTCGGCGTTCAGGTCGAATTGGAATTGAACGACCGCCCCGGCTGGATCACGCGCGCGTTTCAGCATCGCTTCGATCTCCTGCTCATCGCGCGCAAAATCCCACTCGATGTGGATCAGCGCGCGTATTGGCAATCGGATCAAAACGCGAAAGGGATCGGCTTTAACTTTGGCTCGTACGCCAATCCGCGCGTCGACGGCGCGCTCAAGGATTTGGTGCGCGCGCCGGGTTGCGACGTCAAAACGCGCGCGGCAGCGTTCGGCGAAATTCACCGCGCGCTCGTGCCGGACGCGCCGGTCGTCTTTCTTTTCGCGCCGAAAGAATACCTGGTCGCGCGCGAGCGCGTGCTCGCGGAGCGCCTCGCGCCCAGTCCGTTCGCCGGGGGGTTCTGGAATCTGAGTGATTGGCGCGTCAAATGATTGACTTGGATTACTCCTCGTGTTATACTTGCGGCTGTCAACGAATCGTTCCTGCGCGCTTTCAAACAATCGGGAGGCAAAAATGCAAACGTCAAAATTTTCGCGCGTCGTGTGCGTCTGGCTGGGGCTGATCGTGCTTGGAACGCTCATCGTCGGTTGCGGCTCGTTACCATTTGGGCAACCGACGCGCGCGGTTCAACCCGCGGGTCCGACTCCGGTTACTGTACCTCTGATGACCGAAACTCCGGCGGCGACGAATACCCCCGTGTTCCCGCCAACACCGGTGGTGCCGCTTCCAACGACCGCGCCGACGAACACGCCCATTCCAACTTTGGCGCCCTTGCCCAATTTGTCGGCGGTCAAATTGGCGGTGAAAGATTTGCCGGCAGGATTTCAAGACGTCTCGGCGGACAATCTCAAGAAAATGAATTTGACGGAAGAAGCGTTAGGAAACGCGTTTCGTACCATTGGGGCGCAAGCGCGCGTTCAAAATCTGGCGGCGTTTCAACATTCGCAGCGCAGCCAGGTCGCGCTCGGCTTTTTGATCTTTCCGCTGACTGCCGCCGAAAAAACCGCGCTCGATACGCAACTTGCCAACGCAGACAGCGCGCTCAAAACGTGGGGCGACGCGCTCGTCGGCGCGGCGGGTGTGGCGAAAGCCAAGCCGCTCGCGGGCGTGGACAAATTCGGCGACAAGTCAATCGGTTTTTCGACGACGACGACGATGCTCGGCGTCAACGTCCGCGCCGATTCGGTGATGATCGCGCGCGGCGGCGTCGTTGCAGTCGTCATGTCATTCTATCCCGAAGCCGTGCCACCCGCGCTTGCAACCAGCGATCTCGCGAAATTGCTCGACACCAAGTTAGCGACGGCGTTGACGGGAAAATAAGAATCCGCCAAAAGAAACGACTCGCACCGGGTATCAATCCGGTGCGAGTCGTTTTTCCAATTCCTCGCGCGTCACCTCGCGCAATTCGACATCGAACACCTCTGCAAAGCGCGCCGCCACGCGTTCGCGCGCCGCGCGCATTTCGATCGGCTGGTTCAGCACGCGCGCGATTGAAGTCACCGCCTTGTCGCGGATTCCGCACGGCACGATCAGATCGAAATGCGCGAGATTCGGAGCGACGTTCAACGCGAAACCGTGATACGTGATCCACTGCTCGATCCGCGCGCCGATTTGAACGATCTTCGCCTCGCCGCCCGGCGCGTCGAGCCACACCCCGATCAACTTGTCGATCCGCTTGCCGCGAATTCCAAAATCGCCCAGCGCGCGCAGCAGCATTTCCTCCATCGACCGAACGAACCAGCCGACATCCATTCGAAAATTATGCAAGTCGAGAATCGGATAGCCGACGAGTTGTCCGGGGCCATGATACGTCACGTCGCCGCCGCGCTCGACGCGGAAAATCTCGATGCCGAGTTGTTGCAGCGCGTCGCGCGATGCCAGAATGTTCGATTCGACCGCGTTGCGCCCGAGCGTGAACACCGGCGGATGTTCGAGCAGCAGCAGTACGTCGTTCAACGCGCCGCGCTTGCGCGCTTCCACAATGCGATGTTGCAGCGCGAGCGCGTGCGCGTACGGAACCGTATCGAGATTGACGAGCCAAACCTTGTTCATTTTCGATTTTCGATTGCCGATTTTCGATTTGAAATTCCGCAACACGCCATCGAAAATCAGAAATCGAAAATCGGCAATCGCGGGAAATCTATTTCAATTTTCGCAACTCGGCGAACAATTCCCCATTGTCCGGCATTACTCCGCTTTCGTACACTTTGATCCAGCGAAGGATGCCTTGTTTGTCCACGACGAAAATCGCGCGGTCGGATCGCCCCAGTTTTTCGTTAAAGATGCCGTACTGCTGCGCGACCGCACCGTGGGGCCAAAAATCTGACACGAGCGGGTACGAAATGCCGCCGAGTGATTTGCCCCATCCTTGCTTTGATTGAACCGGATCACAACTGATAGCCAGAACCTGGCTATGCGTTCCCTCGAACTCAGCGCGCTGCGCTTCGTACGAAGGAATCTGCTTGTCTCAGATCGCCGTGAACGCGAACGGGTGAAACGCCAGCACGACGTTCTGGCGACCGCGATAGTCGCTCAACTTGACATCCAGCCGCTGAATGTCCGGTTTGGTAATCACGCCGGGCAGTGTGAAATCCGGCGCGGTATCTCCGACTTGAAATGGATTTGCCATTTTTTCCTCCTTCATCAGGTATTCAGTATTCAGTGTTCAGTATTCAGTCTGAATGCCGAATACTGGATACTGAATACTCATCACCGCAATCCCAACTCGCGCTTCACCTCGCGCGTCGCGCGCACGACCAATTCCAACTTGGCTTGCGCCTCCGCGACCGTGCGCGTTTTCAGACCGCAATCGGGATCGACAAAAATTTTTTCTGGCGGAATCTGTTGCAGCGCGTGTTTGATGCCGGTCTTGACTTGCTCGATAGATTCCAAGCGATGGTTGTGCACATCCACCACACCCAGACCGATCTCTTTGGTGTACGGATGCGATTTGAACACGTCGAGCAAATCGTAATTCGAGTTTGCCATTTCGAGATCGAGTTGAGCGACCGGTAGATCGAGGATGCGTGGATAGATCGTCGTGAAATCGCCGTAACAAATGTGGCTGATCGTTTTCGCGCGCAATCCGCGCGTGACGGTTGCCATCGCCTCGATCAGCAGATCGATTTCCTCCGGCACAACCGACGCGGCGGGTTCGTCGATCTGAATGTACTCCGCGCCCGCGCGTTCGAGGTCGCGCGCTTCGGCGTGGACGACGCGCGCGAGCGCGAGCGCGGCTTGGCGGCGCGAGCCGTAGTACTCGTCGAACGACCAGTCCATCAACGTGTACGGTCCCGTCAACATTCCTTTGACCGGTTTGCGCGTCAACGATTGCGCGTACTTCCACCATTCGACGGTCGTCGGTCCCTGGCGCGCGACCTTGCCGACGATGA
Source organism: Candidatus Aquidulcis sp. (assembly GCA_020723345.1). GTDB lineage: Bacteria > Chloroflexota > Anaerolineae > UBA4142 > UBA4142 > VGOB01. Next base: position 9,268 of record DYJA01000059.1, read on the forward strand.
TTGGCTTGTGATAATAGCGATTGCCGTACGCGCGGACGAGTCCGCTGATCGCAAAGCCGCGCCACTCTTCGGCAAAGTATTCGACCATGTCGCCGCGATACTGCTCGCCGTCCACGAGAATATCGAGACCGATACGTTCTTGAAATTCGATCCACTCGCGGGTCGCGCGTCTCTCCAACGCGAGCAACTCCGCGCGTGCAATTCGCTTTTTGCGATATTGATTGCGCGCTTGCATCAAATAGTCGGGCTTTGGGTACGAGCCGACCGCCGTCGTCAACAAACTTGGCATTTCTATTTCCCTACTTGCGTGATCTTTCGTGTTCTTTCGCGGCTTTTCGCGTTTTTCGTGTTGCGTGCTGCGTGTTCCGTTTCTCGGCTTGCGCGCTTGTTCGCGGTTTTCGCGTTCCAAACTCCCTCGCCGCCGCAACCAGCTGCGCCAATTTTTCCTGCGCGCGCTCGCGCGGCAAAAATTCCAAGCCGCACGTCGGATTCACGTACACCCGGTCGAGCGGAACGACGCGCGCGATTTGCGCGAACGCGCGGCGCAACTCGGCGCGCGTTTCGAGTTTCGTGTTGCGCGCGTCGACGATGCCAAAGCCGAGTTCTTTGGTGAACGGCGCGGTCTTGATCACATCCCAATTCCGCGCGCCCTGCACGAAATCCAAACCGATCACCGCGAACGGCAACGCGAGAATTTGCGGATAAATGCCGCCGACATCGCCAAAGTACGTGTACAGCGCGAGTTTCGCGGTCAAGCCGTTCGTCAATCGCCGCATCGCTTGTTCGAACAGCGCCCAGTCTTGTTTGCGCCGCAGAATTGCCGGCTCGTCGAATTGGATGAACGTCGCGTCCGCGCGTTCGAGCGCGCGCGCTTCTTGATTCAGCGCGTCCGCGAGCGCGAACACAAATTCGTCCAGCGTCGGATAGTACTTGTTCTCGGACAAGCGCGCGAGCGTGTACGGGCCGGGCAGCGCGGGCTTGACCGGCTTGGACGAGTATTGCGCCGCGAATTCATAATCGCACACGGTGATCGGCTCAACCCATTCGACCGCGCCTTCGCAAATCGGCTGGCGGTAGTACGTGTTCGAATCGAAATAGCGAATCAATCCGCCGAGGCGCAAGCCGCGCAGTCGGCGCGCGAGGTACGTCTGCTCGTCTTCCCAGCGAATCTTGCCGTCGGTGATCAGATCGAGTCCGGCGGCGATCTGTTCGGCGATCACTTCACGCGTCACTTGATCTTCGGTACGCTGCAAATCGTCGCGCGTGATTTTGCCCGCGTCCACATTGGCAATCGCCTGGCGCAGTTTCGCCGGGCGCGGCAGGTTCGGTATTTTCGGATAGTTGCCTACAACTGTCGTGATCAAAGTTCTCTCCTGAAATGGTGGGGCAAATTTCCAATTTGCCCGCAAGTTGGAAACTTGCTACGCTTTGCTGGACGATCGCGCGCGTCATCGCGACGGATTGTAGCAATATCGCCGAGCGTTGTCAATCGGGTTGTCAAACCGCGTCGTTTTGAGTATAATAACTATCGAGAAAGTCAAGGTATGCACTCAATGACGAGGAGCAGAATGTACTTGGCTCTGTGCCACTCGCGAGACACCTCTTTTTCTTTCAGTGACAAGGAGATGGCATGACGACTCAAACTGCCGAGTCTGCAATTCCCCACACGCGTTGGTTTTCTTCCCGCACACGCCGCCGCATCCAGTGGTCGGCGTACCTCTACATTTTGCCGGCATACATCATCATCGCAATGTTCCACATCATCCCGGTCTTTTATGCGATCTACATCGGCATGAACAAGGGTCCGATCAACAAATTCGTCTGGGTTGGATTTGACCATTATCTGCGCGCGCTCACCGGCGGCGAATTCTGGGGCTCGCTCGTCACGACGTTTGCGTACACCCTCCTGACAATGCCGTTCACGATCGCGCTGGGTTTGTTCTTTGCGTATCTTTTATACCAGCCCTTTGTCAAAGCGCGCGGGATGTTTCGCGCGATCTTCTTTTTGCCCTACGTCGTCTCAACCGTCGGTTCTTCGATTGTCTGGGCGTGGATTCTCGATCCGCGCAGCGGGCTGGCGAACGCCGCGCTTAAATCCGTCGGCTTTCCCCCATTGCGCTGGCTGATCGAGCCGAGCGGTGTTTTTGAATTGATGGCGAAGAACATCGGCGTGACGATTCCTGAATGGGCAGGCGGACCCAGTATGGCGCTCGTCGCGATCTCGATTTTTTCGATCTGGCAGGCGATGGGGTACGATATCGTGATCTTTCTCGCCGGACTGACCAACATCCCCGGCGAATTGTACGAAGCCGCGCGCATTGACGGCGCGAGCGGCTGGACGCTGTTCCGCCACATCACCATCCCCTTGCTTGCGCCGACGACGTTTTTCGTCGTCGTGATTTCCGTCATCGGCTCGCTGCAATCGTTCAACCACATCTTTACGATGAACCGCGCCTCCGCGCAGAGTCTGGGAGGGCCGCTCGGCAGCACGAGCACGCTGACGGTGTACATGTTCGATCAACTGTACACCAACTCCAACTATGGTTATGCGACCGCGGTCGCGATTTTGCTCTCGCTGATCATTCTCGCGTTCACGCTGTTCAATTTCAAATTTCTCGGCAAGCGCGTGCAGTACTAAAGGATGAAGGCAGAAGGATGAAGGATGAAAACGAATTCGTAGGAATTTCCGCCTTCATCCCTCATCCTTCATCCTTCGCAAGGAAGCAACTATGACATTAACAAATATCAAGCGACCACTCACCAACCTGGACCGGCTCAAAGCCCTCTCCGGGCAATCCGTTATTTACGCCATTCTGATCCTCGGCGCGCTCTGGGCATTGTTCCCCTTTGCCTGGATGGTCTTCTCGTCGTTGAAGGGATATACCGAAGCGTACGCCGCGGAAACGTTTTTGCCGACGCGCTGGCTCTTTTCCAACTATATCGACGCGTGGAACAAGGTCGAATTTTTCCCGCGCTATTTTGCCAACACGATCTTCATCGCAGTCTGCACGGTCGCCGGCGTGCTGACCACTTCGACGCTGGCGGCGTACGCCTTCGCGCGGATGGAATTTCCAGGGCGCGACACGCTTTTCATCATCCTGCTTGCGACGATGATGATCCCGTTTGAAGTGACGCTGATCCCGAATTTTATTCTCGTGCGGAATTTGCAATGGGTGGACAACTATGCCGCGCTGATTATTCCGTGGATCGCCAGCGCGTTCAGCATCTTTCTCTTGCGCCAATTCTTCAAGTCCATTCCGCAAGAACTGTTCGACGCGGCGGTCATTGACGGCTGTACGCATCTGCGCTTCTTGACCACCATCGTCGTGCCGTTGTCGCGTCCCGCGTTGATCACCAGCGGCTTGTTCACTTTTCTCGCGACGTGGAACTCGTTGATGTGGGCGATCCTCGTAACGAACAAGCCGGAGATGCGCCCGATTCAAGTCGGAATGGCGGCGTTCATCGGCGAAGCCGGGACGCAGATCCAACTCCTGCTCGCGGCAGTGACGATCAGCGTGATTCCGGTCATCATCGTCTATTTGATTTTGCAGCGCTGGTTCATCGAAGGGATTGCGACGGTAGGCATTCGCGGCTAGCCAAGTGGTCAACTAGTCAATCAGTCAATCGGTCAACTGGTCGCCTGATCGCCTGATTGACCGGTCTCAAGGAGGTGATCCGCATACTCAAAATGAAAGCATGAACATTCGAATCGGAAAAAATAGCCCCTCGAAAAGGAGAGAATCAAGATGAAAAAGTATTTTGTGCTCGCGCTCGCGCTGACGTTTGCGCTCATCGTCGTCGCGTGTGCCCCCGCGCCGACGCCAACGCCGTTACCCAAACCAACAGCCGCGCCGACAGCAGCGCCCAAACCGGTCGAAATCCAGTTCTGGACTTCGCAAAGCCAGACGCAGGATACAGCCCTCAAAGCACTCGCCGCCAAATTCAAAGAACAGAATCCCAACATCACCGTCGTCGTGACGTATCAAGGTTCCTATTCCGACGCGTTCAAGAAAATCACCGCCGCCATCGCCGCGGGTAGTCCACCGGATATCGCGATCGGGTACCCGAACACCATCGCGAACTATGTCAAATCGGAGGCGGTGATCGCGCTGGACGATCTGATGAAGGATTCGCAGATCGGGTTCAACGACGCCGACATGAAGGACATCTTCCCGTCGTTCATCGACAAGTACCCGCTGTTCGGCAACAAGGTGTACAGTCTCGCGTTCATGCGCAGCATGCAAGTCATGATCTACAACGGCGACATGCTCAAGCAAGCGGGCTTCGCCAAACCACCGGAGACGTACGAAGACTTTATGAAGGTCTGCACCGCGCTGGCGAAGCCCGAACTGCCTTGCTACGAACTCGCCGGTTCCGGCGACGCTTCCGGGTTTGCCTCGATGGTCTTTAGCCGCGGCGGCGATTTGCTGAGCGAGGATTTCAAGGCCGTCCTGTTCGATCAAAAAGCCGGTCTCGACTCGATGAATTTCCTCGGTGAATTGTTCGCCAAGAAATACGCGATCATGCAAGCCAAAGCGTACCAAGATCAAACCGATTTCGCGATCGGCAAGTGCATCTTCGGCTTTAGTTCGACCGCCGGTTTGCCGTACTACGCGACGGCGATCAAGGATGGCGGAGGCAAGGTAACGAACTGGGGCATCGCGCCCTACCCGCGCACGACCAAGGATCCAGTGCTCAACGTCTACGGTCCCAGCACCGCGATCTTCAAGACGACGCCAGAGAAACAACGCGCCGCGTTCCTCTGGCTCAAGTTCTTGATGAGCAAGGACGCGAACGCCGACTGGGTCAAAGCCGCCGGATACTTCCCCGCGCGCCAATCCACCAAGGACGCGCTCGCCGATTACTTCAAAACGAATCCGCTGTACGCGCAGGCGTACGAGTGGTTGAAGTACGGTCGCAGCGAGCCGCAATTCACCGCGGCGTGGGAACCGATCCGCAACGCCATCGGCGACGCGATGGTGGCGGTTGGCAACGGCAAAGCGACGCCGGAGCAAGCACTGAAAGACGCCGCCAAGAAAGCGAACGACGCGATCAAGGCAGCGCAGTAGGTTTTTCACAGACCGTCCAGGCTTCAGACCCTTCGCTTTGCTCAGGGCAAGCCTGGACGGTCTCGCCATACACACCCCGGCGGGCTAGCGTAGTTTTCAGCCCGCCGATTTTCGTTTCCCACAATCAGCGATTTTGTGGTATAATTTTGTCGCCAGCGCACGCGAGGCAAATCGATGGGTGAAAAAACTATCTCGTCCTGCTGGGTGAAGGCACCTCGGATCGCTATCGCCTTGTTTGTGCGACTGAAAAAGGACGCGTTGTTCTTTTCTGCGTACAGTATGAGATATTCTTGAACGGCGAATGGCAAGCAGTGATTCGATATGATACAGCGCACGGTTTCCCACATTGCGATGTGATACACCCTGACGGTTCGGAAGACAAACAAGAGCATCCGAATCGTTCCAATGCCGAAGTGCTGACGCTAGGTCAAGAAGACATCAAACGCAACTGGCAAAAGCACCGCGCGCGTTACGAACGGGAGATGAAAATATGAATGAACTATTCGCGATCAAATATGACGAATTACTGACCGAATTCAACCGCTACGTGATTGAACATCCGGACTTTCTGGCGAGTGTCCCGAATGAAGCGCTAATCGTCTTTGTCGACGCAACGGATCCAGAATTCAGCCGTTACAATCTTGTACGCGTTGCAGAATATCGCAAACATGATGATCTGCCGAATCGCCCGGTGGTCTATCTTGACGTAGGTGAACTTGCGCCGATCCGTTCGCGGATCGTCAATCCGCGCGTTCTAACGCGCATTCCCGACCTGGCAACCGCGTGATTGCAAAAACCCGGAGGGTGTCTCAAACCCTTCGGGTCTTCTTTATTCCCTCTACCACTTCCCACGCGTCACTCACCGGCGCAAGGCATTTTTGTCCGCTGCACACGTACGCGCGCGGCGCATCGCTTGTCGGGTAGCCAAGTTGCGCGAGCCGCGCCGCGTCGCGCATCGGGTCGAGCAGTTGCGCGATTTTGCCGGGTGAGTACTCCCCAAGCGCGGCGGCGTGCAGTTCGCGCGCGCGCGCGTCGCCCGCCGCGCCGACGATGTGAACCGCGACCGGTTCGTTTAGGAAATGATCGACCGCCAGCGCGTACCCCGCCGCCATGAAACCGTATCGCGCGTAATCTGCCGCGAAGAATTCTAGCGTCTGCTGCGCCGCCGCGCGATATTTCTCCGCGCCGGTCAGGCGCGCTAACAAGACCAGCGCATCCGCCGTCGCCGCGTTTTCGTTCAGCGATTTATCCGGCACGCGCAGCAAGCCCAGCGATTCGTTCGCGCGCGGCTCGCTCCAGAATGCCCCCGCGTCCGCGTCGAATAGTTGCGCCAGCGCGAGATCGGCGAACGTTTGCGCGCGCGTCAAATGCGCATCATCGCCGGTCGTTTGGTACGCGTCGAGAAATGCGCGCGTGGTGTGCGCGAGATCGGAGAGTTGATTCGGGAGTTGTGGCGCGCCGTCCACGCGGCAAAAGTGGAACAAACCCGTCTCGGCGCGGTACATTTCGTTCCACACGCGCTCCAGCGTTTTCAACGCGACCGCGCGCAAAGCATCGTCGGTCGTAGCGAAGTACGCCGAGACCATGAGCGCGTTCCAGTCGGTGTAAAACGTGCGATCCACGTACGGCGCGGTCAATTTCGCGCGCTCAACGAGCGACAGCGCGTAATAATGCTCGTCGGCATCTTGCGAGCCATTAAAGCCGCCGCGCGCGCGATCGCTCAACGTCGCGTCGATGTACGCGGTGAGCATTTGCATTGTCTTGAAGAAAAACTCTTCGCGCGTGACCTGGTTCGCGTGCGCGAGGACGCGCAATAGTTTCGCGTTATCTTCGAGCATTTTCTCAAAGTGCGGGACGCTCCAGTCGCGCGTCGTCGAGTAGCGAAAGAATCCGCCCGCGACTTGATCGTACGTTCCGCCGCGCGCCATCTTCGTCAACGTCGTCGTGACGACCGCGAGCAATCGTTCGTCGCGCGTCGCGAAATGTTTTTCGAGCGCGAGTTGAATCGCGTCGGTGTGCGGAAATTTCAGCGCGTCGCCAAAGCCGCCATAGACGGAATCGAAAGTGTCTAGTACCGCTTGCAGAACATTCTCCACGATTTGCGACGAAATTTTCGCGTCTCTTTCGCGCTCTTTCGCGTTCTTTCGCGCTCTTTCGTGTTCCGCGATCTTTTGCAGAATATCTTGTTTGGAGTTTTTATACAGATCGCTAATTTGCGCCAAGAAATTTTGCATTTGCGCGGGCGGAATGTACGTGCCGCCGGTCAATAATTCGCCGGTCGGCGTGAGAAACGCCGTCGTGGGCCAGCCGCCGAGATTATAACGCCGGTTCACGTCGGGGCGCTGATCGTTGTCGACACGAATCGGAAGAAAGCGCTCGTTGATCAGCCGAATCACTTCGGGATCAGAGTACGACGTTTCGTCCATCACGTGGCACCAGTGACACCACACCGCCGAAATGCCGAGCAGAATCGGTTTGTCTTGTCGCTGCGCGTCCGCGAACGCGGCGTCGTTCCATTCGCGCCACGCGATCTCGTGCGCGCGGTTGGGACGCGGCGAAAAGTGAAAGTTGGACATGGAATCCTCGTGAGACGGGAAGCGTGTTGCGTGTTGCGTAAAGGAGTATACTCGCGCGGGATCGGTGTGGCAATGGGCTGGCGCGGACTCTAACGAATTTCTTTTGATTGACACCCGTTGGATTGTGTGGTACAGTTTTGCCGCCATGTCAAATACCCTCACGCTCGCGCTCGCGCAAACAGATCTCGCGCTCGGCGATCCGGCGCGCAATCTGGAAAACGCGCGCGCGCAAATCGCCGAAGCGAAAGCGCGCGGCGCGGACATCGTCGTTCTGCCGGAGTTGTGGAGCAGCGCGTACGATCTGGAACACGCGACGGCGCACGCGTCCGCGCTCGATAGCGGAATGTTCGCGGCAATCGCGCACGTCGCGCGCGAAAATCAGATCGCGATTGTCGGCTCGCTACTGGAAACGCGCGGCGGCAAAATCTACAACACGGCGACGTTCCACGACGCGCGCGGCAATCGCATCGGCGCGTACCGCAAACTGCACCTCGTCCCGATGCTTGACGAACCCCAGTTTCTCGCGGGCGGCGACGACGCGCCGGTCTTCGATGCGCCCTTCGGCAAGTTCGCGCTCGCGGTCTGCTACGATTTGCGTTTCCCGGAATTGTGGCGGCATTACGCGCTTGCGGGCGCGCGGCTCGTGTTCATTCCGGCAGAATGGCCCCAGAAACGGATCGCGCACTGGCGCGCGCTGCTCCCGGCACGCGCCATCGAAAACCAAATTTTCGTCGCGGGTTGCAATCGCGTTGGCGCGTCGAAAGGCGAAACGTTCGGCGGCAATTCGCTGATCGTCAATCCTTGGGGCGAAATTCTCGCGCAAGGCGACGCGCGCGCCGCGTTGCTCATCGCGCAGATTGATCTCGATCTCGTGGATGACGCGCGAGCGCAAGTGCCGGTATTTCGGGATCGGCGAGCGGAGGTGTACGGCAAGTGGCAGTGTGAAGAATGAAAACGGAGGACAAAATGGAAAACACGTTAACGTACTTGGGAACGTTGGCGCGCGAGACGCGTAAACCCGAGTCCGAGGTGATGACGATGGCGTTCCAAGTTGGCGTGCGCCAATTGTGGCGCGAACATATCTTGGGGCGGTACCTGCGTCGTCAGATTTCGCGCGACGAAGCCATCCAAACCGTGGGAATTGATTGGGTTGAATTAGCAGAACGACAACATGCGGCGATGCTGGAGGATCTGGAATGGGCAATGGCAACCTAATCGCCGTAGCCGACGCGGGACCCTTCATCCATCTTGCAGAGGTGAACGGTCTGTCCTTCTTGAACATCTTTGCGCGTTTGCATGTCCCAGAAACAGTGTGGTCGGAAGTCGTCAGACAGCCACAGATCGCGGACGCGGATTTTTCAAAGATACCCAACGTTCAGCGGCATAACTTGCTACGGACAGAGGTCACCAAGTTTGTTGCGGAAAATCATTTGGGGGAATTGCACTCGGGCGAACAGGAATGTTTGTTTCTCTGCAAACAGCTTGGCGCGTCTATTCTGCATACAGATGATCTGGCAACACGCGATGTCGCTAAACAAATGAATCTAACTCCAGTCGGTTCATTAGGCATCGTAGTCAGAGCGTACCGCGCAGAGCGAATATCGTTGGTGGATGCGGAACACCATCTTGGAGAGCTGTACGAGAATAGCAGTCTCTTTGTCACGCGCGTGATCGTGGAACTGGCGCTAGAACAGTTAGGCAGGCATAAAACGCATAGGGAGTGAACAATGCCCGGCTACCGTCAAGAAGTCTTCAACGTTTTGCTCGCGCAGTTGCTCTCCAAGCGCGGCGTCATCTCCGCGCCCGAAAACATCGTCAAGTCGAATCTCACGCAAGCACGACGAATGCCTGATGTGATCGTCAGTTTCAACGGCTTGCGAACTGCGATTGAGGGCGAAGTAGGCGATCACGCGGACGCGCCAACGCTCGCGCTCGAGTCCGCGCGCAAACGCGTTGAGGAAGGGATCGCACACATCGGCATCGCGGTGGTGTATCCTGAGCGCTTGCGGAAAAGCGATTTTGCCACGCTCACGGACGAACTCGCGCAGAGCGAACTCGCCATCGCGATTGTGACCGAAGCGAGCGACACGGGTTTCGTCACGGGCGACGTGAACTATCTCGAAAACGCGCTGCGTCACGCGTTCGAGCAATTGCTGAAAGAAGATGTCGTCGCGCGCGCGGTCGCAACGCTCGACGGCGGGATTGACCAATTCGCGCGCGTCGTCCTGGATAAAGGTGGAATGATTGACCAAATGGCGGAGACGCTCGATATTCGCGGCTTGCCTGAACGGAATCGGGATGCGGAGGAAGACGAGGAATGAAAACACAACTCTCCGCCGCGCAAAAAGATTCGGTCGGTCACATTGCGGGACTCGTGCTCGTCAACGCGATGATCTTTCAAGAAGTCCTTGCGGAACACGACAGGCGCGTTCATTCGCTTCAGAAAATTCTCTCCAGGCCGAATTTGCTCAACGAGTTCGCCACGCATTGGCAATTCATCGTCGGGCAAATCAACTATTTCCCCATCTTCCATCTTGCCAGCCAACTGCTCATCGGCTTGACCGCGAACAAAGACATCGTGGATTCGCTGCGCCAACTCGCGCTGACCGCGCAGGAAATCGTGAGTCTGCGCGCCGCGTTGCATCACGATTTGATGGGACGCGTCTACCATCGTTTGTTGTCGGAAGCGAAATACTTGGGCACGTACTACACCTCGATTCCTGCGGCGACGCTGTTGCTCAAACTCGCGCTGCGCGCCGACGCGTGGGAAGTTGAATGGAATGAGTTGGACGAGTTGCGAAAATTTCGGCTCGCGGATCTGGCGTGCGGCACAGGCACACTCTTGATGGCATCGGCGGACGCGCTGACCGATAATTACGTCGCCGCCGCCGCGGCGCGCGAACAAAAAGTGGACGTCGCCGCGCTGCACACCGTTCTCGCCGAACGCGTCATTCACGGCTACGACGTGCTTGCCTCCGCGATTCATCTCACCGCATCTACAATCGCGATGCGCGCGCCGCAAGTCGGTTTCGAGAAAATGAATTTACATTCGCTCCCGCTCGGCGGTGCCGACCATCGGTTGGGCAGCATCGAGTTTCTCGAAGGCGGAATGGTGCAAATGCCACTCGACTTGTTCGGTTCGGCGCGGATGACGCGTGTGACAGGCAAAGGGGACGAACAACTGCCCTCCGCCGCGCTACCCCAACTCGATTTGTGCGTGATGAATCCGCCCTTCACGCGGAGCGTTGGAGGTAATTTGCTTTTCGGTTCCGTGCCCGACGATGAACGCGCAGAGATGCAAAAACGTTTAAAGAAACTCGCGTCCAAGCCGAACACATTTGCCAACGTCACAGCAGGTCTCGGTTCGGTCTTCGTCGCGGCGGCGGACAATTTCATCAAACCGAGCGGACGTATCGCGCTCGTTTTGCCGAAGGCGTTGCTCTCTGGTGTCGCGTGGGGCGAGACGCGCAAACTCATCAACCGCAAATATCGCATCGAATTTCTGATTGCGAGCCAAGACCCCGAACGCTGGAATTTTTCCGAAAGCACCGACTTGTCCGAAGTCTTGCTCGTCGCGCAAAAGTACAGCGCGGTCAAAGCGGCAAAAGAAAATCCCGTCGTCGCGGTGAACCTGTGGCGCAATCCGACAACTTCGTTCGAAGCGCTCGCGATCGCGCACACGGTCACGCGCGACACGCCGCCCGATTTGGTGGACGGGCAAGGCGCGCTCGAAATTTGTATCGGCGAGCAAAAAGTGGGCGAGGCGATTGCGTTCGCGTGGAGCGATTTGAAAACGCGCGCGCATTGGCTCTTGCCCGCCGCGTTCGCGCAGAGCGATTTGATGCGCGCGGCGTACCATCTGGGGCGCGGCAAACTGTGGCTGCCCGGACGCAAAACGACGAACAAATTGCCACTCTGTCCGCTCGGCGAACTCGGCACGCTCGGTCCCGACCGCCGCGACATTCACGATGGTTTCAAACTCAGTCAAGCGTCAACCGCATATCCCACATTTTGGGGACACGACGCGGATAAAGTTCTCACGCTCGCGCAAGAACCGAATAATTTTCTGTTGCCGCTCGCGAAAGCAAAGAAAGGTCGCAACCTTCGCAAGGTTGAAGACTTGTGGCCCCTCGCGGGAAAAATCGTGTTAGCTGAACGATTGCGATTGAATACCCAAAGACTTGTCGCACTTCGACTCTCCAAAGATGCGCTTTCGAATGTGTGGTGGACTTTCTCGTTCAAGAAAGGTCTCGCAAGTAATCAGCGCGAGAAAGTGTTGACATTGTGGTTAAATTCGACGCTTGGCTTATTGATATTGCTTGCAAATCGAGAGGAAACGGAGGGCGCGTGGGTTGATTTCAAAAAGCCGACACTTGCCGCGTTGCCCGTGCTGGACTTGCGCGCGCTATCGGCGGAGCAACTCAAGCAACTTGCCGCCGCGTATGATCGCGTTGCGGAAAAAGAAATCGCGCCCATTCCGCAAATGGCAATGGACGCCGTGCGCGCGGAAATCGACGCGAGTATCACGCGCGCGCTGCGCCTGCCGGATTTCGCAGTATTGCGCGAGATGCTGGCAAAAGAGCCGGTCGTGGGGATGAAACGATTGTAGAAAAAGACCTGACAGGTTTGCGGAAACCTGTCAGGTCTGGAGAAAATAACAGAACCAAAGACCTGGAAGGTTTTTGGAAACCTTCCAGGTCTAGAGGAGACACCATGGAACCGACCAAAGCAATTCAGTACGCGCGCGACAATCGTGAGCGGTATCTTGCCGAACTGAAAGAACTACTCGCGATTCCCAGCATCTCGACGCTCTCGCAGCACAAGCCGGATATTTTGCGCGCCGCAGAATGGCTGACCAAGCAAATCGCGGCGATGGGTTTTCAGAACGTCGCGGTACTGCCGACCGCCGGTCATCCCGCCGTCTACGGCGAATATCTGCGCGCGCCCGGCAAGCCGACGATTTTGGTGTACGGACATTACGACGTGCAGCCGGTCGATCCGCTCAACGAATGGACGACGCCGCCGTTCGAGCCGACGGTGCGCGGCGAAAATATTTTCGCGCGCGGCGCGTCGGACAACAAGGGACAAATTTTCGCGGCGATCAAGGCGCTGGAGGCATTGTCGAAAAACGAGGGAGTGCCGCTCAACGTCAAATTCCTGATCGAAGGCGAAGAAGAAATCGGCTCGCCCAGCATGGCAGCATTTATCGCACAGCACAAGGACAAACTGAAATGCGACAGCATCCTCAACACCGACATGGGCATTCCGAGTCCCGATTTGCCCGCGCTCACGTACGGGTTGCGCGGCTTGGCGTACTTTGAAGTGTGGGTCTATGGTTCGGCGCAAGATTTACATTCCGGCGTGTTCGGCGGCTCAGTCGCGAATCCGGCGGCGGTCTTGTGCGAATTGATCGCGGGCATGCACGACGCGGACGGACACATCACGCTGCCCGGTTTCTACGACAAGGTACGGAAACTGTCGGACGAAGAGCGCGCGGAAATCGCGCGGCTGCCGTTTTCCGACGACGATTGGCGCAAGACCGCCAACGTCCCGCGACTCGACGGCGAAAAAGGATTCACGACGCTCGAACGACTCGGCGCGCGTCCGACGCTCGAAGTGAATGGCATCCTGTCCGGCTTTACCGGCGAAGGATCGAAAACCGTTTTGCCCGCGAAGGCGATGGCGAAAATTTCGACGCGGCTTGTGCCGTATCAAGACGACAACGCGGTCGAAGAACAACTCAATGAATACCTGCGTCGTCACGCGCCGCCGACAGTACGCTGGCAAGTCAAAAAGATCGTCAGCGCGCCCGCCGTGCTCGTCAAGCGCGACACGCCCGCCGTGCGCGCGGCGATCAATGCGCTGCAAGCAACGTTCGGTGTCCCGCCGGTTTTCAAACTCGAAGGCGGCACGGTTGGAGTGGTCAGCACGTTCCAAACTGTTCTGGGAGTGGATCCGGTGCAAATGGGCTTTGGTCTGCCGGACGACAACTTTCATTCGCCGAACGAAAAACTGCACTTGCCGACGCACTATCGCGGCATCGAAACGTACATCCGCTTTTTCGACGCGGCGGCGCAGTAAAAACAACCCCAAGACCGCGCCGGTTTCGCGAGACCGGCGCGGTTTGCCATTTTCGATCTTGACAAACGCCTTGAAATCGTTTACAATACGCCTTGTAAACGATTTCAAGGCGTTTCCAATCCCCTTTGAGCAGGCGTGAAAGGATCAGCGTGGTTTCAGCGACGAGCCAAGATGTTGCCAAAAAAGCCGGTGTTTCCGTTGCCACCGTCTCGCGCGTCCTCAACGATTCCCCGCACGTCCGACCGACCGTCAAGCGCAAAGTGCTGCGCGCGGTCAAGGCGCTCAATTTTCAGCCGAATCGCACCGCCCAACGCTTGCGCGCCAAGCAAAGCAAAGTCCTCGGATTGATCATCTCCGATATTCAGAATCCTTTCTTCACCTCCGTCGTCCGCGGCATCGAAGATGTCGCCTATCACAACGGCTATTCGCTCGTTCTTTGCAACTCGGACGAAGACATCGAAAAAGAAAAACTGTACATCAACATCATGCGCGCGGAAGCGGTCGCCGGGGTCATCATCGCCAGCACGCTGGAATCGAATCCGCTCGTTTCCGATTTGCGCCAGCATGATATTCCCGTCGTCGCGGTGGATCGCCGGATCAAGAATCAGAAAATCGATTCGGTCTTTGTCGCGAACGCGCGCGGTGCGTACGCCGCCGTGTCGCATCTGATCGAACTGGGACACCGCAAAATCGGCTTCGTCGGCTTGCCCTGGACGTGCGTGCCGGGCAAGGAACGCTTCGATGGCTATCAGCAGGCGCTGCGCGAAAATAGCTTGCCGGTCGCGCGTTCGCTCGTCCGCATCGGCGACGCGAAGCAACCCAGTGGACGCGCCCGCACGCTCGAACTATTGCAAAGCCAACCGTCTATCACCGCGCTGTTCGTCGCGAATAACTTGATGACGCTCGGCGCGCTCGATGCGATCCACGAATGTGGTTTGAAAATCCCCGATGATATTTCGATTGTTGGGTTTGACGATATGCCCTGGGCATCGCTGTTGCAGCCACCGCTCACCGCCGTCGCGCAGCCAACGTACGAACTCGGACACAAATCCGCCGAACTGCTGCTGGAACGCGTGAAGAATCCCGGCGCGCGCATGGAGCAAGTGCAACTCGATACGACGCTGATCGTGCGCGGTTCGACCGGAAAACCACGCGCATAGATTTGACGCGTACGTGGTGCACGAACTACGATTCTATTTTTGGAGTGATTCACTTTGCCATCAAAAAATGTGAACATTCGTGGAGTGATCGTTCCGCTCGTAACGCCATTCAAGGAAAATGGCGCGGTCGACGAAAAAGCACTGCCGCGCCTGATCGAATTTCTGATTCGTGCGGGCGTTCACGGCATCATGCCCGGCGGAACCACCGGCGAATTCGCGTTGCTGACCGTGGAAGAACGTCAGAGAATTCTGGAGGTCACGCTCAACACGGTAAATAACCGAGTCTTGGTGCTTGCCCAAACCGGCGCGCCCAGCACCGAAACGACCATCGCGCTGACGCGCCACGCGCAATCCCTCGGCGTGGTTGCCGCGACGATCATTACACCGTACTTTGTGCGTTTGAGCGATGAAGCGTTGATCGAACATTACGCGCAGGTGGCGCAAGCCGTACCGGATTATCCGCTCTTTCTCTACAACATTCCACAGATGACGGGGAACAACATCACCGCGCCGGTCGTCAGCGCGCTCGTGCAGCGATGTCCGAACATCATCGGCATGAAAGAAAGCAGCGGCAACCTGGGACAGATCATCGAATCCAAAGCTGCGGGCGGCGCGAATTTTCAAATGTCGATTGGCGGCGATGGATTGATTCTCTCGGCGTTGGTCGCGGGCGCAGTGACTGCTGCCGTTTCCGGCAACGCGAATCCTTGCCCCGAATCGTTTGTCGAGTTGTTCGAGTGCTATTGGCGCGGCGATCTTGCCGGCGCGCAAGCCGCGCAAGCGCGCATTCAGCATATCCGCCGAAATCTGAAAGACGGCGGCGATCTGTCGCTGTTCAAAGCCGCGCTCGCATATCGCGGTCTGCCGGTTGGCGGCGTGCGCGCGCCGCTGTTGAATGCGTCAAAGGAGGTGGTCAGCAAAAGTATGCAAGTGTTATTGGATCATGATGTTAAATTGACACCCGCCTAAATTCCAATTCCAAAGAGGAGAAGCAGAATGAAAACGCGTCTCGCCTTTCTCGTTCTCGCGCTTGCGCTGGCATGGCTGATCGCGTGCGCGCCCGCGCCAACGCCCGCGCCGACCGCCGCGCCCCCGACGGCTGCGCCCGCGCCGACAACCGCGCCTGCCGCCACGCAGCCCGCGGCTCCAGGCAAAGTTGTTTTCTGGATGAAGAAAGCCCTGGCTGACGCCTCCAACGAAGCCGTCACCGCGCGCGTCAAAGAGTTTGAAAAACAGAACAATGTCACGGTCGATCTGCGGATCATGGCGTACGAAGATTTTGCGCCGCAGTGGAGCGCCGCGATCGAATCCGGCAACACGCCGGATGTGAGTTTCTTCGGTTACCAGGAAGTCGGGCAATACTATCGCCAGGGCGTCCTGATGGATGTGAGCGACCTGGTCAAGGAAATTCAAACCAAGAATGGCAAGATGACCGATTCGCTTGCCAACGCCGTCACCTTCGAGAACAAACAGTGGGCAATTCCCTTCTGGTCCGAGTCCACCATTCTGTTCTATCGCAAGGACATGTTTGAAAAAGCCGGACTCAAGGGACCACCGGATACCTGGGATGATTTCCTCGCCTACGCCAAAAAGTTGACCGATCCCAAAGCCGGGGTCTACGGCGCAGGTTTCGGTCTTGGACGCAACAACTCGGATACCGAATGGTGGATGCGTGATATCCTGTGGAGCAACGGCGCATCGTTGTTCAACAAAGACGGCTCCGCCGCCGCGGTTGATTCACCGGAAGGACGCGTCGCGTTCAATTGGCTGAAAGACTTTTTCACCACGTCGGGCGTGGTTCCGCCGGGCGCGATCGGGTGGGATGATTCCGGCAACAACAAGGCGTACCTGGCTGGTCAATCCGCCATGATCATCAATGTTGGTAGCGTGTACTATGCGCTCTCGACTAACAAAGACAACGCCGAGTTGTTCAAGAACACCGGCTATGCGCTCATTCCCAAGGGACCCAAGGGACGCTTTATCGTCGGTCTGTCCAACAACTTGGGCATTTTCAAGAAAGCCAAAAACCCGGACATGGCGAAGAAACTGGTTGCCTTCATGCTCGACCTGGAGTGGCAGCGCATCTGGATGAAGGCATCCGGCTATCAGGTTGTTTCGCCGTATCCCAAGTTGGCAGAGGATGATTTCTGGAAGACCGAGGCGGGCAAAGTGTTCACCGACACGCCGAATTACTACATGTTCCTGGGTTATCCCGGTCCCTTTACTCCATCCGCCGGAGTTGTCGCCAACTCGCGCTTGCTGACCAACGCGGTCGAAAAAGTCGTCGTGCAAAAAGTTTCAGTGGATGACGCGATCAAGGCACTAGCCACCGACATCAACCAAGCCATCGCGAAGAACAAGTAGAAACGAAATATCCCCGCATGTCATCGTCGCTCCTCGCCCGGTTCGATCAGATTCGGATCGGGTGAGGAGTCCTGCAAAATTATCTCCGACTATTTTGCAAAGCAAAGCGAGGAAAGGCATTATGAGCATTTCAGATACATCAGTGTCTTCCCCCCTTGTCAAGCGATCCTGGAAATCTCGATTCGATCTCGATCAACAGACCGCGTTCCTGGGTCTCGTTCTGGTTTCCCCGGTCGTCGTTTATCTGTTGATCGCGCAAGCGTACCCTTTTGCGTCCGCGGCTTTTACCAGTTTTACAGACAAGCGCATTGGCGTGCCGGGCGAATTTATCGGACTCGGCAACTATCTCGAATTGGCAAAGACGCCGCTCTTTTGGCAAGCCGCGCGAAATAGCGTGCTGTTTACGGCTCTCGCGATTATTACCAAACTCATCCTCGGCATGATCATGGCGCTGGTGCTCAACCAAAAACTGGTCTTGCAAAATCTCTGGCGCGCGTTGCTATTTCTTCCGTGGACGATTCCGACTATCGTGACCGTGCTAACTTTTCAATGGATGTACAGTTCGACCGGCGGAGTGTTCAACTATCTTTTGCTCCAAACCGATGTGATCCAGCGTCCGATTGATTGGCTCGGCACACCGATGAACGCGATGATCTCAGTCGTGCTGGTCAATGTGTGGCGCGGCACGCCTTTCTTTGGCATCAGTTTGCTCGGCGGATTGCAAGCCATTCCGGCAGAACAGTACGAAGCCGCGCAAATTGACGGCGCGAATGTGTGGCAACGCTATTGGTACATCACGCTGCCCGCAATTCGAGACGTCGCCTTGCTCGTGACTATCGTCTCGACGATTTGGACGCTCAACGATTTCCAAATCATCTGGGTGTTGACGCGCGGCGGTCCTGCCAACACGACCCAGGTTTTTTCGACGCTCACCTACACGACGGCATTCCTGAACCTGGACTTGGGTTTAGCGATCGCGATCTCTCTCGCCGCGGTGCCGTTCCTGGTGATTCTCATCTGGTGGGCGACGCGCTACGTCTTGCGGAGGGAGTCATGAAGGCGCGACACAGGGTTTCTCAATTTGTAACGTACGCCCTTTTGGCGATCATGCTCGTCATCGCGCTGTTCCCGATCTATTGGATTTTCATTACCTCGATCAAGCCCTCGGCGCAAATCTACGCGCTCGTGCCATCGCTCTGGCCCACCAACCCGACTGGGATCGGGTACACAAATCTATTTGAAAAGACCGAATTCGTCGCCTGGGTGTTCAATAGCGCGATCGTCGCGATCATCGTTTCGGCGTCTTCGATCTTCCTGAGTTCACTTGCCGCATACGCGCTCGCGCGCTTTCAATTCGCCGGACGCGAATTCATCGGCATGTTGATCCTGGTCGCCTACTTGTTGCCACCGGCGTTGCTCTTCATTCCACTTTACATTCTGGTCACGCGCCTGGGTTTGGCGCAATCCATCGTCGGTTTGGTTTTTGTCTACCCGACCATCACCGTTCCGTACGCGACCTGGGTGCTGACGAGTTATTTTCGCAGTCTCTCGGTGGATTTTGAAGAAGCCGCGATGATTGACGGCTGTTCGCGCCTCGGCGCGCTGCGTCACGTCACGCTGCCCTTGGCGGGTCCGGGCGTAGTCGCAACGTTTATCTTTGCGTTTACTTTGTGCTGGAGCGAATATCTTTACGCGCTCGTAATTTTGAGCGGACAGACTCAGACAATCCCGATCGGTTTGGCGGGTCTGATCGTCGCGGACGTGCCTAAGTGGAACGAAATCATGGCGGGCGCGATGATCACATCAATCCCAGTTGTAATTCTATATACCGTCGCCTCGCGCTATATTGTCTCAGGGCTGACTCTGGGAGGAGTAAAGGGATGACGAAAGAAGCGGAGAAAAAGGGAAAGGTTGCCGTCCTCAATTTCAATCACGACCTCACGATTGAACGCAATTTGCTAGAAGCTGCCGGGTTTTATCTTTATCCGGCGCAGTGCGCGACCGAAGACGATGTGATCGCCGCGGCGCACGACGCGCTGGGCATCCTCAACGTCTACGCGCGCATCACGCCGCGCGTCGCCGCCAACCTCAAGCAGTGCAAAGTGATCGTTCGCCCGGGCGTGGGGTACGATATGATCGACGTCGCCGCCTGCCGCGCGCATGGAATTCAGGTCTGCTATTTACCGGACTATTGCGTCGAAGAAGTCGCCGATCACGCGGTCGCGCTCCTAATGGCGCTCGAGCGCAAACTCTTGTTGCACCAGCGAAATTGCGAAAAGGGAATCTGGAACGATCAACTCGCGCGACCGCTCCGGCGCCTCAATACATTGACGCTCGGATTGATCGGCTTGGGAAAGATCGGCAGACGGTTCGCCGCGAAAATGCGCGAGATCATGCCGACGGTGATCGCCTACGATCCGTACTTGCCCGATGAATTATTCGCGCAGACGAACGTGAAAAAGGTCCCGCTCGAAGAACTCTTCCAGAATTCGGACGCGCTCGCGATCTTTGCGCCGTTGACGCCGGAGAATCGTCACATCATTTCCGCCGACTCGATCGAGAAAATGGCACGGCGTCCGGTCATCGTCAACGTCAGTCGCGGCGGACAAATCGACACCGGCGATTTGATTGCCGCGCTGAAATCGGGCGCGCTTGCCGGCGCGGGCTTGGATGTGTTGGAGGACGAACCGAAGATCAATCCCGAGCTCGCGCACCTCGACAACGTGATTCTGACGCCGCACGCGGGATGGTTTTCGATTGAAGCGGAAACGGAAAATCGAACGCGCACCGCGCAAGAGATCATCCGCGTCATTCGCGGCGAAGCGCCGCGCAATCCAGTGCCATAACTCGCTGGAGGGCTGAGAACATAGTCCCTGTCCTTCAACTCCGCAACCACATTCCGATCAGCGGACCTGCGCGCCGCGAACCCGCCGACGGCACCGAATCGCCGCTGCGCGTGTCGCTCGGCTTTGAGCCGGCGTGGTTCCATCGGCGTTGCGGCGTGGATTTTTCGGAGCGCTGGCACACCGATCCGATCTATCGCCACGATACGCTCGTCGCGATGAAAGCGGAACTGCACCGCGCGTTTCCGACGGTCGAGTACTGGGACGTGAATCGTGCCGACGACGCGTGGACGATTTCTGGCGCGTACGGTTCGTACTTTATCGCACAGGTATTTGGTTGTCAGTTGCAGTACGCGCCGGATCGCTGGACCCTGATCGCTCACAAACCAGCGCTGTCGCTTGAAGAACTTGCCGGCTTGCGCGTCGATGATTTGCTGAACGCGCTCATCGTCGCCGATTTGTTTCGACAGATGGACAGTATCGAACGCGAAGGCGGAAAAATCCACGGCTATTTGAATTGGCAAGGCGTCCTCAACAACGCGTTCAATATTTGCGGGCAAGACATTTTCGTCGCGCTGACCGACGCGCCTGAACTCGCGCACAAATTTTTCGCGCTGATCACGGAGACGCTGATCGCACTCGCGCGGCGCGTGCAAGCGCGGCAACGCGCGTCGGGTTTTCACATCGATCAACTCGACGTGAGCAACTGCGTGATGAATATGATTTCGCCGCGCGCGTATCGGCAATTCATTTTTCCGTACGACAAAATGATCGCGGAAAGTTTTGAACGCTTTGGAGTTCACACCTGCAATTGGAACGTGACGCCGTACCTCCAAGTGCTGCGTGAGTTGCCGAAAATGGGTTATCTCGATATGGGCATCGTCTCCGATCTGCGCCAAGCGCGCGCAATGTTCCCCGACGCGCGCCGCGCGGTGATGTACTCGCCGGTGAAATTGCAGGACGCGTCCAGCGCGGAAATCCGCGCCGACATGCAAAAGATTTGCGACGAACTCGCGCCGTGCGATGTCGTGATGGCGGACATTCAAGCGACAACGCCGGACGCGCGCGTGAACGAATTGTTGGACATGTGTCGTTCTTTGGAGAATTCAGCGCAGCCCATTTCGCAAGGAGGTGGTGCAATCGCACAAGATTGAGTTCGTGTGAATTTCGCAGGTTTGTGTTCGTTCAATCATTTCCCCAATTCGAGGAGGAGAAACCATGAGCAAGAAACTAACCCGCCGAGAATTTTTGAAACGCTCGGCGATCCTGGGCACGGGCGTCGCGAGCGCGGCGATTCTCAACGCGTGCGCGCCAACACCGGAACCGACAAAGGCGCCCGCGCCAACAGCGGTACCACCGGCACCAACTACAGCGCCTGCCGCGCCCACCACCGCGCCGGCCGCGCCAGTCACCGTCGCGCCGACTGCCGCGCCTAAAGCGGCGTTCGATTGGAAGCGGTTCAAAGGCGAAAAGATCGAAGCGCTGCTCATCAAGAACACGCAGGGCGACATCATGGTCAAGCACCTGAAAGAATTCGAAGAACTGACCGGCATCACCGTCGGCGCGGATCAACCGGCGGAACAGCAACAGCGGCAGAAACTCGCGGTCGAGTTCGCTTCGGGTCAAACCAGTTTCGATGTGGTGTACTATTCGTTCCACGTGCAAAAGCGTTTGTTCGGCAAAAACAAATGGGTCGCCGACGTGCGCGATTATCTCAACGACCCGACGATGGTTGCGCCGGACTGGGACTGGAACGACTTTTCGGCGGCAGGCAAGGCATGGTCCACCGAACCCGATGGACGCATCGACGCGGTTTCTAACAAGATTGACTATTGCATCGTCTACTGCAACAAAGAACTCTTCGCCGCGAAAAATGTGCCGCTGCCCAAGACCTACGACGACATCGTCTCCGCCGCGCAAAAATTGCACGACCCCAGCAAGAACATTTACGGCTTTGTCGGACGCGGACTGAAGAACGCCAACACGATGCTGTGGTGCTGGATGTTGCTGGGCTGGGACATTGACGTGATCGATAGCAAACTCAATTTGAACACGACATCGCCCGAAGCCATCGAATGCGCCAAGATGTACCAAAACTTGATGAAGAACTATGCGCCCCCCGGCGTCGGCGGTTTCAACTGGAACGAAAGCCAATCGGCGTTCGCGCTCGGTCAAGCCGCGATGTGGATGGACGGCGTCGGTTTCGCCGCGCCACTCGAAGACCCCAAGTCATCCAAAGTCGTCGGCAAAGTCGCCTACGTCGTGATGCCCAAGGGACCCAAGGCGCAGTGGGCAGGCATGACCGGTGACGGGATGGGTGTTTCGGCGTTCAGCAAGAAGAAAGGTCCCGCGTGGTACTTTTGCATGTGGGCAGCAAGTAAAGCGATGCTGGCGCGCTCGTTTGCCGCTGGCTCTGGCGCGCAATCACGCAACTCGGTTTACACCGATCCCGATGCGCTCAAGAGTCTGGTCGTGCCCAAAGAATGGGTCGACACGGTCGTCGCCTCCGGCAAGATCGGGCGCGCGGCTCTGCCGATCATCGTGCCGGTGACAGAGTTCCGCGATATCTTTGGCGTCGCGCTGAACAACATGATCGGCGGCGCGGATGCGGCGACGGAACTCAAGAAAGCGACTGACGAATTCAAACCGATTCTGGCAAAGAGCGAGGCGTAACCGTTTCATCGATCTAGACCTGACAGGTTACCAAAAACCTGTCAGGTCTAGAACCGTGAGGTAAATGTGGAAATAACCAGTCGCGCCCTGGTCGCGCAACGGAAGAAAGCGTACAGTCGTCGAGGCGTCTATCTGTGGTTTATCGCGCCAGCCGTCGCCGTGATCTTTGCGGTGATCGTCTTTCCCTGGATTTTCACGCTGTGGATGAGCGTGAACGATTGGCGCATCGGATCGGAAATCAAATTCATCGGCTTGGAAAATTTCGCGACGCTCGCGACGAACACGCGCTTTCTCTCGACGATTCCGCGCACGCTGTACTTTACCGTGCTCGCCGTGATTCTGCCGGTGATTCTCGGCGTGTTCGCCGCCGAAGTGTTTCACCAAAATTTCCCGCTGCGCGGTTTGCTGCGCGGCATCTACGTCGCGCCGATGATGGCGACGCCGGTCGCGATCGCGCTGGTCTTTACGATGATGTTCCATCCGCAAGTCGGCGTGTTGAATTTTTTGTTGAGTCTGGTTGGAATTCCGAAACAGTTGTGGGTGTACTCCGCCGACACGGTGATCCCCACGCTCGCGCTCGTCGAAGTGTGGCAGTGGACGCCGCTCGTGATGCTGATCGTGCTGGGCGGACTCGCGTCGCTGCCGACCGAGCCGTACGAATCGGCGGTGATTGACGGCGCGAACCAGTGGCAGATGTTTCGCTACATCACGTTTCCGTTGATTCTGCCGTTCTTGATGATCGCGATCATCATCCGGACGATTGACGCGCTGAAATCGTTCGACATTATTTACGTCATCAGCCAGGGCGGACCCGGAACGGCGTCGGAAACGATCAACATTTATCTTTACTTGCAGGCATTTTCATTCCTTCAAATCGGACACGCGTCGGCGGTGGTGGTCGTTTTCTTTACGATCATTTTGGCGCTGGCGATCATTTTGCTCGTCGCGCGCGAGAGGTTGCGATGGAATCGGTAAACCCAGTTCGCAAATTCGAAATCCCGTATCGGTTGAACAGATTTTTCGGGCGCGTCGCGCTCTTCGGCGCGGTGATCGCCGTCGTCTCGCCCGCGATCTTTGTGTTTTTCTGGATGTTGTCGCTTTCGCTCAAAAACGAAATCGATAACATCGCCTATCCGCCCGTTTTTATTCCCGCTCCGCCGACGTTGGACAACTACATCAAAATTTTCAGCGAGAGCAACTATGTGTTGTACGCGTACAACAGCGTGATCGTTTCCGGCATGGCGACGCTGATCGCGCTCCTCGTCGGCGTACCGGCGGGGTACGGGATCGCAAAAGGCAAGGCGCAGGGACTGGGCATGTTGATCATGGTCGCGCGCATCACGCCCGGCTTGTCGTACCTAATTCCGCTGTTCATGCTTTTTCGCGCGCTGCAAATCTCCGGCACGCTGCTCGCGCTGACGATCAGCCATCTCGTCATCACCATTCCGATGGTCGTGTGGGTGATGATCAGTTTCTTTGAAGACATGCACCCCGAACTGGAAGAAGCCGCGCTGACCGACGGCTGCAACGTCTGGCAGGCGTTCTATCGCGTCGCGATGCCGATTGCGCGACCTGGGATCGCAGTCGCGGCGATTCTCGCGTTCATTCAATCGTGGAACAACTTTTTGTTCGGCGTCGTGATCGCCGGACGCACGACGCGGACTTTGCCGGTCGCGGTCTTCAACGCGATGACGTTCGAGCAGTTATCGTGGGGACCGGTCGCTGCTGCCGCGCTCGTCGTCACACTGCCGTCGCTCTTGTTGACGATTTTCGTCCAGCGCGATATCGTGACCGGGTTGGCAGCGGGAAGCGTGAAGGGATAGAGATTGGAGATTAGAGATTGGAGATTGGATGACAGCGGCGGTCGGTCGTCTGCCGTCGGCGGTCTTTTCTTGGGGGAAAATATGAAAACCATTTATCTCGTCGCCAGCGGCGACTTGCGTTTGTCGGCAAATCAAATGTGCTGGGCGGCGCAAGACGCGATGGAAAAGCAAGTGAGCGCGGCGGTCGAACGCGAAGGCGCGCAAGTGAAACGCGCGCACGCGTACGATCCCGCGCTCAAACACGGCTTTCTCGATTCGCAAAAACGCGGCATACAAGTTTTTCGCGCGATTCCGCCGGACGCGCCGCTCATCGTCGCGGAAGCGGTGTGGCAGTACACGCATCACGTCTTGCCCGGACTGATGACGCATCGCGGACCGATTCTCACCGTCGCAAATTGGAGCGGGCAGTGGCCCGGCTTGGTCGGGATGCTCAACCTCAACGGCTCACTCACCAAAGCCGGAGTGAAATACTCGACGTTGTGGAGCGAAAATTTCGACGACGCGTTTTTCATCACGGGCTTGCGGAAATGGCTCAAGACCGGCAAAGTCGCGCACGACACGTCGCACGTGCGCGCATTCGCCGATGTGCGCGTGCCGTCGAGCGCGAAAAAACTCGGCGCGAAATTTGCGCGCGAATTTCGCGCGAACAAAGCGATCATGGGAATTTTCGACGAAGGGTGCATGGGGATGTACAACGCGATCATCCCCGACGAATTGCTCAGCCCGGTCGGCGTGTTCAAGGAACGGCTGAGCCAGTCCGCGCTCTTCGCCAAAATGCGAACCGTGTCCGACGCGGACGCACGCGCGGTGTACGATTGGCTGCGCGCGCAAGGGATGAAATTCGATCTCGGCGCGAACGAGAAAACCGATCTGACCGAGGCGCAAGTTTTATTGCAGTGCAAAATGTACATCGCGGCGGTTCGCATCGCGCATGAATTTGGATGCGACACGATTGGCATTCAGTACCAGCAAGGTTTGAAAGACATCGCGCCCGCGTCCGATCTGGTCGAGGGTTTGCTCAATAACGTGGATCGTCCGCCGGTGTACGACGAAAGCACTGGCGCGGAATTGTTCGTCGGTCACGCGTTGCCGCATTTCAACGAAGTGGACGAGTGCGCCGGACTCGACGCGCTGATCACGAATCGGCTCTGGAACATTTTGAAATTCGCGCCGGAAACAACGCTGCACGATGTTCGCTGGGGACGAAAGATTGGCGATCAATTTGTGTGGATTCTCGAAATCTCCGGCGCGGTGCCGCCCGCGCATCTCGACGGCGGGTACGCGGGCGCAATCGGCGAGCGGCAACCCGCGATGTACTTTCCACTCGGCGGCAGCACGATCAAGGGGATCAGCAAGCCGGGCGCGGTTGTCTGGAGCCGCGTCTTCGTCGCGAACAATCGGCTGAATTGCGACATCGGCTTGGGCGAAGCGATCAGCGTGCCGCAAGAAATCGCGGAAGACAATTGGAAGCAGACGACCGCGCAGTGGCCCCTGATGCATCTCGTCATGCGCGGCATCACGCGCGATCAGTTTATGGCGCGCCACAAAGCGAATCACATTCAAGTCGTCTACGCGCCGAGCGAAGCGGACGCGCGCCGCGCGCTGTTTGCCAAAGCCGCGGCGATGAACGAATTGGGGATCAACGTTTCGTTTTGTGGGAAGATCTGATTCACAAACCAACTAGACATCGGACAATTGGACACAGATGTACACTGATAGACACTGATAAGAAAAATCTGTGTTCATCGGTGTTTATCTGTGTCCCATATGAGAGCGACGATGCTGAAAACCAAATTGCTTCACCCGGAAATCTTGAGCGCACTTGGCAAAGCGGGGCACGGCTCGCAAGTGTTGATCGCCGATGGAAATTATCCGTTCGTGACGGGGAGTCACGCGTCCGCGCAGCGCGTTTACTTGAACCTCACGCCGGGGATTGTGTCCGCAACCGACGTTTTGCGCGCGGTCGTCGAAAGCATTCCGATTGAAAACGTGGCGGTGATGGTGCCTGAATCGGGCGAAGAACCGGCGATCTTTGCGGAGTTCCGCGCGCTGCTGCCGCAAACGCTCAAACTCCAACCGCTGAACCGTTCTGCTTTTTACGACGCGGCGCGCCATCCGAACACCGCGCTCGTCATCGCGACCGGGGAGGAACGCATTTTCGCAAACATTCTGCTGACCATCGGCGTCGTCAGTCTGCGCGCGAGCGGAGACGCGCAACACAAATAACCTGACAGATCGCAAGCGAAGCAAAACGCGCGGCAATATGCCGCGCGTTGGTATTGACATACCAGTAGCAAAGAGTTATACTGTAGGGAGAAAGGATAGTATAACCAAATGCAAAACGTGAAAACCGCAATCTCGCTCCAAAAACCGCTGTTTGAACAAGCGGAAGATCTTGCGCGCAAGATGAAGGTCTCGCGCAGTCGCTTGTTCGTGCTCGCGCTGGAAGATTTCATCCATCGCCAGCAGAGCCGAGACCTGTTGACAAAAATCAATGCGGCGTACGCGGGCGAGCCAGACCCAACAGAAAAAGCCCTTCGACGGAAAGCGAAACGCCATCACCGCCGAATCGTGGAGGGTACATGGTAATCAATCAAGGGGACATCTATTGGATTGATTTTACGGAGCCATCAGGATCCGAACCTGGGTACAGACATCCGCATCTTGTCGTACAGAACAACCTGTTCAATCGGAGCGAGATCAAGACGGTCGTCGTCTGCGCGTTGACGTCTAACCTCAAACGCGCGAGCGCCCCCGGAAACGTATTGCTCGACAAGAAGGAAACGAATCTTCCTAAAGACAGTGTGGTCAACGTGTCGCAAATATTCACAGTTGACAAGTCACAGCTAGACGAATATGTCAGCACGCTTGCCGCCAAGCGCGTACGTGAGATTCTAAACGGAATCAGACTCGTACTTGACCCGCGCGAACCTGAATGACGAAGATGAAAAAAGACCTGGAAGGTTTTCGGAAACCTTCCAGGTCTTTGTGTTCGACAAGTTTTGAAAACTTGTCCTACACCCACTTGTACGTCAACAAGAAATTCACGTGCCGATTCACCGGCAACCCCATTCCGCTCACCACGTCGCTCGGCTCGTTCACCGTCTTGGTAAAGTACGGACCATCTTGCAACTCCGGATGCAGGATCGCCCAGAGCGGACAGTTCGCTTCGCCGTTCGCGTCCGTCGTGACGTACGCGGGATCGTCTTGCGGCGGACGATCTTTCCAATCCACGAGAATTTTCACGCCCGCTGCCGGAGTACCGTCGGCTTTCAAGAACGTATAGTAGATGTTGTGATTGCCGTTCGACTGCGTTTCGTCTTGATAGACCGCCGCGGTCAATCGCCACGCGTGCGCGTCGGTCGCGCGCGCCAGTTTCACGCCGAGCGCGTCCAAGCGCGCGTCCCATTGCAACGCCGGTGTGCCGCCCGATTCGCTCACCGTCACCGTCGCGCTCAAATCTTTCGTCGTGCCATCCGCAAAGACGATGTGGAGAACGTACGTCGTCGTCTGCGCGGGCGATACGGCGCGCGTACCGATCAACGCGACGGCTTCGCCGTTCAAGGTGACCTGGGTCGCGTTCGTCACGCTCCACTGCAACGTCGCCGATTGTCCGGCAGTCAGCGCGTTCGGCGTCGCGGTGAACGCGTACGTCGGCACCGGCAACTCGCCGCCATCCCAACTGAATTTGCGCGTGAACGCCGGCAGCGCGCGCACCGCGTTGATCGTTTCAGTTTTGTCGCCGAGCGGACCGCCCCACCAATCGTCGCCGCCCCAGCCGCCCGCGATCCAGGGCGCGACGCTGAAAAGATAATCCGGCAGCGGCTCGCCGTTCGAGATGACGCGGGTGCGGAACCAATCGTACATTTCCGCGTGGTACCGCGCGTGCAGCGGCGGTTCGACTTTGGGATAGCGTTGGTCTTCGTGCGCGCCAAACTGCCAGCCGCCCTCGCCGCCCATAAACGGCAGAACGAAACCGATCTTTTCTTTCATCCACGCCGCGTACAAAAGAAACACCAACACCGCGACATCGTCTTCGAAAATCGTCTTGTTCGTCAGCGCGTCGTACGGATAATTCGGCGGATGGTTCGCGCCGTAATTGTGCAGCGAAAAGAACGCACGCTGCCAAATATCGGTGCGCCCTTGCGCGGCGACCGAATCGACCGCCGTGACGAATTCTTCGCGACCCAGGATTTGCAACCCAGGATAGCCGCCCGCGTCGTACACCGCAATCGCGGCTTGCGCCCAGCGCGCGCCAAAGATGCCCGCCCATTTGTCGTTGCCGGGCCATTTTTTCCATTCGCGATCATCGCCCGGCTCGTTGTAGATTTGCACGTACGGCGGCGCGCCGATCTCTTTCATCTTGGTCACGTACACCACCGGATCGAACGGCTCGTCCACTTTTTTGCCGATGCGGACGACGGGCATTATCCCCGCGTCCCAGCATCCCTTCGCCGCGCGCTTTGCCTGATTTTCGTCTTGCGCGTAAATCATCGTCCACGTACAGCCGATGGACAACAAGCGCGGCACCACGAGCGCGATCGTCGAATCACGCAAGTCAATGTCAAAGTGCAAGCCGCGACCGTTATCGTTTGCGGGGCGCGGATACGTTTTCAAGCGCGCGACATTCTCCGGCGTGATCGTCACCGTCGGCGGGCGCGTGGGCTGCGGTTGCGTGGAAACCGTGACAGTCGCAGTCGCATCGCGCGTGCTGTTGTCGCTCAACGTGACGCGCAGCGCGTACGTCGTCGTCTGCGCGGGCGTGACGACGCGCGATCCTTGCGCGGTAACTGTTTGCCCGTCCAATTTTACCGAACTCGCGCCGGTGACATTCCAATCCAATTTCGACGATTGGTTCGGCGCGATGACCATCGGCGTCGCGGTGAACGCGATTGTCGGCGCGGGCGTACTCGTGACGGTGATCTTTTGCGCGCCTTGCCGATCTTGGATCCACGCGATTTTTTCGCGCACGAGTCCCGCCCAGTAATTGATCGCGCGCGCGGTTTTCAATCGAATCGCGCCGGTGATCGTCGCCGATTGCCCGGACGCCAACGGCGCGCCCAAGCCCCAGCGGTACGGGTGATCGACCGTCAACAAGCCGCGTCCGTCGAAATCCACACCGACGCGATACGATCCGTTCGTCTCGGCGAAACCGCGCGAGCGAAACGTATCGCCTTCTTCGTACACAAAACCTGGGTTCGGTCCTTGCGTCGACAGCGTATCCGCGGTGCCGTTCTTGACGGTGATGCTGACATTCAACACGTCGCCCTTGTTCACCGTCGGCGGCGTCAGCGAAACGTTTGTGATTTCGACAATGCCGCTCAGTCCGCCCGTGACCGCGATTGTCTGCTCACCTTGGCGATCCTGCACCCACGCGATTTGTTCGCGCACGAGTCCCGCCCAATATTTGAGCGCGCGTCCGGATTTCAACCGGATCGCGCCGGTGATCGTCGCCGATTGTCCGGGCGCGAGCGGCGCGCCGAGTCCCCAGCGATACGGATGATCGAGCGCGCCGCCCGCGTCCGTTTCGATGCCGACGCGGAACGCGTTGCGAACTTCGGCAAAGCCGCGCGATTTGAATGTGTCACCTTCCTCGTAAACGAAACCTGGGTTCGGTCCTTGCGTCTGGAGCGTTTCCGCCGTGCCGTTGACGACGGTGATGCTGACGTTCAACAGATCGCCGGAGCGCAGCGTCGTCGGCGAAAACGAAACATTTTTGATCTGCACTGCGCCCGCCGGAGTCACAGTCAGCGCGGTCGTCAAAGTTTGCGTCGTGTTGTCGTTGAACGCGATCTTGAGTGTGTACGTCGTCGTCTGCGCGGGCGCAACCGTTTTCGTGCCGGACGCGTCCACGCGTTGTCCGTCGAGCAAAACATCGCGCGCGTTCGGCGCGCTCCAACTCAACGTCGCGGATTGTCCCGCGGTGATCGTTTGCGGCGCGACGGAAAAGGTTGGACCGAAACTTGGAACGGGCCACGGTTTCGGCGTGACGAGTCCGCCGCCCGCCTGCTGGATGTACCCGCCCAGCAAATTGATCATCGGCGCGAGTTCGAACGAATGCCACCTGCCATCGCCCCATTGGAAAATGGTCGCGCCGAGAACGTACGGGTCTTGCATCAGCGCGGCGTCGTACTGCTTGAGAATTTCGAGGTACTGCTGCTGCGTAACTTTGCCGACGTAACCGCCGGTCGCCGGATCGCCGTTATCATCCCAGCCACATTCGGTGATGATGATCGGTTTGCGCGCGCTCGCCGGAAGCGCGCGTTCAAAATCGCGATAGTGCCGCCAATCAACCTGCGCGCCATTCTGCTTGTAATATTCGTGGAACGAGTGCAAGTCAACCGTGGTCGCGGCGTCGATGAGATGCGGCAACACAATCGGCAACTTGTCCGGCGTCGGATTGCCGGTCGACCAAGAGAATCCGACGACGAGTTCGCCTTCGTTGTGTAATAATTGCGCGTATCGAACAATCCACGCATTGAGCGCGCGCGCGTCGTCGGCGTTTTCGAGAATCGGCTCGTTGATGCCCTCCCACAAAATGCCGCGCCCGCGCAGTTTGTTGAACGTGTCGCGCATTTCGTCGAAAAAAAGATCGGCGGACTCGTGATAATCGCGATCGCTGTAATGGCGATAGACGATCAGCGTGTTCGGGCAGCGCCGCCGAATCTCATCGATGTTCATCTCGGACGACTGATTGTAAATCTTGACGATGCTCGGCTGGATTTGTTCCAGCGCGTCGAACGCGTTGTTCGGATAACTGTTCAGGTGGACGGACAATTTGGATGCCATGATCTCCTCCAGGTTAGACAAATTTGTAAATTTGTCCTACTCGAATTTGCCCAGTCGTTCTATTTGTTGTTTCCCGACCGTCTCGTCAAATTCATTCTTGATGCGCGCCATCAGTTCCGGATCGCTCAACAAATCAATCGTCGTCAAAGCCATGCCCTTTGCCGCATAGATCATTCCTGCATGCCCCATCGGCGAGACGGCGGCATCGCGAAACTGGATCGTGTGTCCGCCGATGCCATCGCCGACAATTTTGATGTACGCGTGAATCGCCGGAACGACGTGGCTGACATTGCCCATATCCGTCGAGCCACCGCGTTCGAACGGACGCGGCGGCTCGACGCGCACGCCGATGGATTCCCAGTTTTGCGTGAACGCCTCCGCGAGCGCCATATTCGGAATCAATTCCGCGTAACTGGGATTGGTCCAGAACTTGACGGTCGCGCCCGTCGCCGCCGCGCCGGCTTCGGCGCATTGAATCACGCGACGCAACACCTCTTGCGCGTACGCCTGCTTCGCCGCGCGCACGCTGAATTGCGCCGCCGCGTAATCGGGAATGATGTTCGCCGCCGTGCCGCCGCTCGTGATGATGCCGTGAACGCGCGCGTCGGAACGCAAGTGCAAACGCAGCGCGTTGACATTGTTGAACGTGAGAATGACCGCCTCGAGCGCGTTGATGCCGTCTTCCGGCGCCGCCGCCGCGTGCGACGCGCGTCCGCTAAATTCGAGAAAGAGACGCGTCGACGCGAGCGAACCGCGCACGACGAGCGTGCGTCCGGAAGGATGGACGATCATCGCAACATCCACATCGTTGAAAATACCTTTGTCGACAAGAATGACCTTGCCGCCGCCGCCTTCTTCCGCCGGAGTTCCGATTGCGACGACGCGTCCCGGCAATTCCGCGAGCACGTTTTTCACTGCGAGCGCCGCGCCGATGGCGGCGGTGCCCATGATGTTGTGACCGCACGCGTGCCCCAGTTCCGGCAGCGCGTCGTACTCCGCGAGCAACGCGACGGTGGGACCAACGCCGTTGCCGTACGCTTCGGCGCGGAACGCGGTCTCCAATCCGCCGACGCCGCGCGTCACCGCAAAACCCGCGCGTGCCAACTGATCGCACAACAACGCGGACGCTTGAAATTCCTGAAACGCAATTTCGGGATTCGTGTGAATCGTCGTACTGATATTAATGAGCGCGTCGCGCTGCGCGTCAATCGCCGCGAGCGCGCGATCTTTCAAATTTCGATTCATCCTTGTTCTGGTTTCTAGCCGCCTGACACTTTGACTTGAGTTCAATTTTGGACACTGATTCACACTGATTCACACAGGTTTTGTTACTACTCAGCCGGTAGCCGGTTGAGTTGAGTTCGTGGCAGGGACAAAC
>DYJA01000131.1 GCA_020723345.1 Candidatus Aquidulcis sp.
TGATTATTCAGTTAACCAAGGATTTCTGAGTCTCCGGAGTTTCCGAGAGAACTCATTTAGCGAAAGGAGGTGATGCAGATGCAAGTCCAAGTCCACGCGCGGTTTGAAGTCAAGCAAGTGCCAAGCATCGAGGCGGTTGAAATGGAGTACGCCAACACGTTTCATGTTTTGGTGGATGATGAGTTCGGCGACGTGCTCGATCTCATCAAAGACCGCGTGTATCAGCACGCCAGAGCGTATCAAGCTCAATCGGTGCGGATTCGTGAAATCCAAATCACAATCACAAATCCGTAAAACAAAAGCGTCCCGGCAGGTGTTCACAGCACTTGCCGGGACTCACATTTCCAAGAAAGGTCAAGAAAATGTGTACCCAGATTGTAGTTGAAAAAGAGTTCGTCGTCAAGGCGGTGCGCGAGTTCAAGAAACGCTATCCGCAGACGAGCACGCACAAAGCCGCGCTCCGGTGGGCGTCCAAGTTCGTGCGCGAAGGTTGTGTTCACGACAACGAGAACGGATCGTTCACCGTCAAGACCGTGAGCGGTTCGCAGGAATTTCTTGTCGTCAACAAAATGTGCGCGTGTGGCATTGCCAATCCGTGCGCGCATCGGATCGCGATCAACCTGGCGAGGATGGCGTTGGACATTCGAGCCGCCACGTCCGACTTTCTGCTGGATCGCGCAGAGATGCAGAGCGAACTTGCCGAGCCGCGTGTGCGCTATCAGACGGTCGAGCCGCAACCGCAAGTGATCGCCGAAAACCCAAATGACTTTCACGTCGAGAGCGAAGAAGTGCGCGCCGTGCTGCGCGAACAGGAGGAACGCGATGCCTACAAATAACTCCATGTTCGCGCAAGGCGAGGACTTGCCGATTTTCTCAGGCACACCGATCCACGTCGGCGATCCCGCCCACGCGCAGAACAACGCGGACACAACGCAAGCCAAACTTGCCGAGTGTCCGATTTGTTTTGATACAGGCGTTGTGCGAATCAAAAGACACGACCGCCGGTGCTGGTGTCGGATCGGCGAGCAAGCCGCCGTCCGCGAAGCGTTGCTCAATCACACATCGAAACGGCTAGCGCGCGTGCAGCGCAATGCGCCCGACGCGTACGAAAGCCCAAGCGACGTCGAGCACGTGCTTCGAGAGGCCGCCGCCGTACAGACGGTTGCGGATCGCTTCGGGCAGGTCGGCGCGGCAGGATTGTCAACGCTTGAGTTGTTGACCCTCTTGATCGGCGAGCAAACCCCCACGACCGCCGCACGCATCATTGCCCAATTCCAAACC
Organism: Candidatus Aquidulcis sp.; assembly: GCA_020723345.1. GTDB lineage: Bacteria > Chloroflexota > Anaerolineae > UBA4142 > UBA4142 > VGOB01. The sequence continues at coordinate 1,282 of DYJA01000131.1, forward strand.
TTGTCGCGTGTGCATCACGCCGCGATCAGTCAACTCGCAACCATCCCAGGGATGACACGCCGCCGCGCGGTGATCGTGCAAACCGCGTTGGAGTTGGCAGGACGACGCGATGCAACGACCGAACCGCCGATCATCAAGACGCCGCAAGATGTCGCCGACATTGTGGGCCCCGCAATGCGTGGACTCGATCACGAGGAAATGCGCGTCGTCTCGTTGAGCACGAAAAACCGCATCGTGGACAGTTCGACGGTCTATCGCGGGAGCGTGCATACGACGGTTATTCGGGTCGGCGAGTTGTTTCGAGCCGCGATGTTCACGAATGCCAGTGCGGTGATCGTGATGCACAATCACCCCTCCGGCGATCCGACGCCGTCGCCCGAAGATGTCGCAGTGACGCGTGAGATCGTGAATGCCGGCAAACTCCTTGACATTGACGTGCTCGATCATATCGTCATCGGTGACCCAGGTTTCGTGTCGCTGAAAGAACGTGGATTGGGGTTTGGATAATGAGCACCATCTACCTGATCCATTTCGAACCGCCGTACAAACACGCGCGGCACTACATCGGCGAAACGGAGAACGGCGTCGAGCAGCGTCTTGCCGAGCATCGAGCCGGACACGGAGCCCGCTTAACCCAGGTGGCAGTTGGCGCAGGTTGCCAGCTGCTACTTGTGCGTACCTGGCAAGGTGGACGCACCCAGGAACGCCGTCTCAAGAATCAGAAAAACACGCCGCGCTTGTGTCCCTTGTGCAATCCGCAAGCGTGGCAGAAGCGAGGCAACCTATGACCTACGAACAAGCCGCCAAGCGGTGCGACCGCAAGGCGCACAAAAATCAAGGCACGCCGTACTACGTTGTGCGCGATTGGGACGACATCCAAGACCGCGTGGAGTACATCGTCGTGGACGAGCCAACGCTGCACTTTCTCCACCCGCACCCCTGGGACGTACTACGCTATCAGGTCGTCGTGGGCGGACAATCAACTATCGAATAAAGGAGATGACCATGTCATACTTTGACGGATGCAATACGAACGAAGAAGTGAAGAACGAGTATCGCCGCTTGTGCAAATTGTGGCATCCCGACCTGGGACCGCAGGAAGAAAAAGAAAAGCGCACGGCGATCATGCAAGAGATCAACGCCGCATACGCGCGCGCGAGCGCAGGACATCGCTTCGAGGAGATGCGTGAGCGCGCCAAAGCGAAAGGCAGACCCGAACCAACCGCGCAGGATTACGCAGATGCGGCAGCCGTGGACGAGCGAATCCGCGAAGCCATTGAGAAGATTATCACGCTCGACGGTTTGGAAATCGAAATCTGCGGTTTGTGGGTGTGGGTCGGCGGCAATACCAAAGAGCATCGGCAGGCGTTGAAAGACGCGCATTTCCGCTGGTCGCGCCCGAAAGAAAAGTGGTATTTCGCCGGTGTCCCCGCTGGTTGGGGACCTGCCGCGATGGATATGGAAAGCATCCGCGCGCGTTACGGGAGCACGCGGGTCTATCAAAAATCGAAAATGGCAATGCAAGGAGTTGACGATGAACGAGTTTGACGTACATCATAAAGCGCGTGACATCGCGTACGCGCTCGGTTGGCGCTACCCCGAACCGCAGGATGGTTGGAACGCCCGAATTGAAAACCCAGGTACACACGCTCAGTTGTGGATTGGAAACGAGCGAGGACGTTGCCGCATTTCGGGCGGATTCGGCGAACTGCATAACTATCTGCGCTATGAACGGCGCGGCAAGAACGAAATCACCGTCAATCCGCTGAAAACACCGCCGCAGATCGTTCGCGATATCCGAAATCGCCTCTTGCCCGAGTACCTTCAAGATTTGGAGTACGCCAAGCAGCGTCACGCCGAACACCTGGAACGAATGAAGCAGGTCGCCAACGTCGCCCTACACTTTGGCGCAATCTTGAACGTGACACCGCCCGAAGTTGGCGATGACGAGCAGGTGCGGTTTCACCTGGGATTCATCGGAAAGATTTGGGGCGACATCCACATCAATCGAGAATGTCTCGACATCAAACTAACCGATGTGCCGTTCGACCTTGCCGCGATGATGCTCGTGCCCATCGGCGAATACATCAAGCGACATCCAAAGGAGCAGGACGAATGAGCGAAGAACTATTCACGCCGAAGCAAGCCGAGCAGATCGGCGCGCCCAGCCACGTCGTCGCGAAAGCCCGCGCGTCCAAACGCGAGGTGCTGCGAATCGTGTGGGACAAAGAGGGCGGTTACCCCGAACACGCGTGGGGGTACGTGCAATGGTCAGTCCGACCGTTCAAGCAGATGGATGGTTGCGACGGCACGATTGACGATCCCGTGCACTTGATCGGCTATCGGCTATGTTCGCAACTAGGTTTGGACTATGCCGCGCTGCTGGATGAAGCGTATGCGTGGCGCGACAGAGACGATAACGGAGATTGGGTGCGCGAGACCACCGAGGAACAATGGCGCGCCATCGAACGCAGCACGATTGTTCCCAAACTGTCCGTTCAATCGTTGCGTCGCTTGCTCAACGATCTGACCGACATCAACAATCACTCACTCGCCGCGTTGTTGCACGACAAACTCAAAGCGATGGGCTATGACGTGGACGAGTACTGGGAGGATAGACCCGATGTTGATTGACGAACTGACGCCGACCGAGTACTTGCCGTTTCTGCTAACCCAGGTTATCGGGTTGAGCGAGACCGGTGCCAAAGCGTTGATCGGACAGTACGGCGAGATGAAAGTGCAGGAGCACGCGTTGCGTTGTCTGTGGCTGCAAGCGCGTGGACGTGTGCACACGCCGCCCGCCTGGTTGACCGCGTCACTCAAGAACGATTGGCAGCCGGCGCGGGATATGCCGCTCGATCTCACACCGCAAACGCTAACGTTTCGGATTGACGAGCAAACGTTTATGCAGTACGTCAACGAGCAGCGTCGCGAGAAAGGCGAAGGCGAAATCCACTAAATCTGATCCAAAGAACCAGGTCGCAACTATCCCCAAGGCGCGCACGATGCGTCTTGGGGATTTTTTTGTACCAACTGCACGATGCTTCTCCAAGTATTTTTTGCGAAAGAGGAGACAACGCTGATTGCGTGAGCTAGATTTGACTTGGAGCAATTCAGGAGTATAATTTGGAATAGATAAATGCGCCTATAACAGTCGTCAGCGTCCTACGGCATTGTCTCTGCACACCACTCCGAGCAAGGAGGCAGGGGATGTTGGGTTTTGGCCGACGAATTACGTTAAGCCGATTGAATCTTGAATCTGAAGCACTTGCCGACATGATGCGTACTTTGCACGTGTAGGGAGAGTGCTTTTCTATTTAGAGAATGGGTTGCTGATGAGATCAGGGGTGATACTATGAGTTCAAGTTCAGGCGGTGGTAATGGCGGGGGAAACGGATGTCTAGTGCTCGCAGTAATCGTATTTGTCTTATGGGTCGCGAGCAATCAGCCCTGGGCGAAATCGGAACCTCTCGATTGGAGTAGTTGGGATTCCATCACTCGCAATTTCACCGAGTTTTTTGTGCAGAGCAATCCTTTTCCAGTAGAACAGGTTCATGCTGTTCAAAAAGCCTTCAGTGCTATAGAGACCAGAAGTTGGAGCCAGTACAAGAGTTCATTTGAACCCGGCACACAATTGGTGCCCCAAGAGCCAGGTAATCCAGGAAGGTTTGTTGACATGGAGTACACGCTGCTCACATGGAATGACATTCAAGCAGTTGTCAGTGTCAAAGGGAAGTGGGTTGAGTCCAATTTGTCAGGTCTAACTGATAGAGCTATCTACGTGGACGAAGAGATTACAGTCGTGAAAGCAAAAAAAGACATGTTGGCAGATATTGACGTGGGAGGTGGCAAGGTTCACTCAGGAGTTGAATTCGGCGGATGGTTTGTTCAATTCGATCAAAAGCCTTTTCTCCCTTTCAACTACTCGACACAAAGAGTTGCGACAATACCTCCAAAAGTGAAAGGTACTTTCGTTTTTGTCAGAGACAACAAAATCTACCTCGCGAATGCAGACAATACCGTTGTGGTGGATGATGCAAACGATCTTGGTCAAATAAGGTCTCCAACATGGGTTTCTGGCGGTAGGTATGTCATCTTTAGCTCTACAAGAGACACAAATCACGATGGTGTAATCAACTTCGCAGATGAGAACAGCATATACGTACTTGAAATAGCCAGCTTGAAGCGTACAAAACTATCTGGCGAGGATGGTACAGATTATTATTATTCAGATCTGTCGCCAGATGGAACATGGATTCGATTGACAGGATTGCGTCAACGGCCCGATGGGTTCACTCAGAGGGATGTCTATCTTGTATCTGTCGATGGTTCACGCTCAACAAATCTATCTGGGGCTTTCCCGTATGTCGATTCAATGTCGTGGTCCCCAGACAGCAAGCACTTCTCGATAGTGGTTTCAATGGCAGACACAAATCAAGATGGAACAATTGACTACGAAGACTTGGAAAGCATCTTTGTCGGAAACTGTCCCCGTCCGAAATCTTTGACAGCGATCGCGCCAGTTTGGGCTGAATAGAA
>DYJA01000060.1:0-8217 GCA_020723345.1 Candidatus Aquidulcis sp.
TCCAAACCACAAATATCTTTCGCCTTTATCACAAATTAGAGAACCGTCCCCAATAGTGTGGGAGTGGCAAACTGGTGATTCCCCAAGACTCCACGTCCGCAAAATCGCCCTCTTGTGAGAAGCGTCGGCGGTTTTGGACAAGAGGAAACCGAATAGTGCTTTTGAGAGATTTGCGTCCGATGTACTCGAATGCATTGGGAAATATCCTGAAGCGCGAGTCTCCGCAAGTAAAAGACCGTTGGGCTACCCTTTTTGAGTAGCCCAACGGTCTATAGTGTGCTCATAGTAGCGGGGGTCAGACTCGAACTGACGACCTTTGGGTTATGAGCCCAACGAGCTGCCTCTGCTCCACCCCGCAGCATTTACAACTGACATTATACCCCGTTTCGCAATCACGTCAAATTTACAAAAGGCGCGGCTGTTCGTCGCGCGCCGAATTTTCGCGCAATATTTCTTGCGCCAACGCGTCGAAATCAAGCGCGTCAGCATCCAACGTAAACGCGCCCGCGTCGATCAATTCGTCCGTTCCCGCGCCGCCGCCGCGCACGGCGAACACGCGACGTTTTTGTTTCGACGCGCGCTTTGCTGTGTCGAGACTGCCGCTGCCCTTTGCCGCTTCGACGACGATCACCGCGCGCGCCAGCCCACTCGTGATGCGATCGCGCGCCATCAAATTTGGACCCGACGGCGGCGCGCTCGGATGGTATTCCGACAACACCGCGCCGCGCCCATTCGCGATTTCGTCTGCCATCGCCGCGTTCTCGCGCGGATGAATCACGCGAATACCCGATCCCAAGACTGCGAGCGTGCGTCCCTCCGCGTCCAACGCGCCGCGATGCGCGGCAGTATCAATTCCACGCGCGAGTCCGCTGACGATGGTGAAACCGCGCGCGCCCAAGCCGTGCGCCAAGTCATGCGCGATCTGCGCGCCGCGCTCCGTCGGTTCGCGCGTACCGACGATGGCAACCGCGCGCGCGTCCGATTCCGCGAATGCGCCGCGCACAAATAACACGGGCGGCGCGTCGCCGATTTGTTTGAGCAGCGCGGGGTACGCGTCGTCGTCCAACGTCAAGACCGCGACGCCTTCGTCGCTCAACGAATACAATTCTTGCTCAATGCGATCAAAGTCAGTCGCACGAATCGCAATTGCGATTTCATCCGTGACGCGCGGAATCGCGCGCAAATCGTCGTGCGCCGCGTGAAACACCTCGCGCGGCGATCCAAACGCGTCGATCAAATTCGCGAATGTTTTTGGTCCAATGCCGACGGTCAGTGCTAACGCGACCCAGTATGTTTTATCACTCATCCTTGATCTCAATTACAAGTATTCAGTGTTCAGTATTCAGTGAGCAGGACTGGACACTGAACACTGAACACTGATCTACTCCGCGTGAATCGTCTTCGTCACCGTCAACACACACACCTCACGCGCGCCTGCCGCGAGCAGCACACGCGTCGCCTCAGCGAGTGTTGTGCCCGAATCGTACAGATCATCGAACAAAAGCACGCGCTTGCCGCGCACTGCGTTCGCATCGGCGATCCGAAACGCGCCTGCGACATTATCCGTCTTTTGCGCGAGATTCACTTTTTCTTTTTGCGGCTCGGTCGCGCGCGTTTTGACGAGCGCAATTTCACTCAGCGCGATTTTGGCGCGCGGCGCGATCAAGCGCGCGAGCAGCGGCACCGGATCGTACGCGCGATCTTTAAGCGTCGACGGAATCGGGGCGAGCAGATCGGCTTGCAAATCAGGATGCGCGGCGATAAATTCGGCGCAGCGCGTCGCCAACGTTTCGCCGAGCGATGGCTCGTTGCCGTACTTGAAGCGATACATCAAATCGCCCAACTCCGTCCGCACGTTTTGCGCGCCGACGTACTTGCTGTGCGAATCGAGCGCGAAACCAACGCGCCACGCGCCGTACAGCGATTTGGGATGCGCGCGCGATAGAAATGCGGCGACCGGATCAGCGGACGCGTTAACGGATGTTGCCGCGACAGTTTCGCCCTGTTTCGCCTTTTGCGCCGCGACGACAAAGCGAATTTGATCGTACGAAATTTCTTCGGGCAACAATTCTTTCAAGCGCGAGAGGAATCGACCATCCCAGTGTTGCATCGCCGCGACGATCTGATCGCGCACGTTCGGCTCGATGAAACGATCCGGCGCGATTTTGCCAGCCGCGACAAGTTGTTCGAGGTGCGCCATGATCGTACTCGCCGCCAAGCCGCGTTGCTCCGCGATCTGCGCGACGATGAATCCTTGCTGCGCGAGTTCGAGCGTGCGCTCGATTGTGCCGCCCGCTTTCAATGTCGCTTTTTTCTCCGCGTGTTTCTGCTGCGCCGCCGACGACGCAACGTTCAACGGAATTGCCGCGCGCGCCGTCAGCGTTTTTTCTCCCAACGGCGTCAACGCGATAACGGGAAACTCGCCGCCGATCGTTTTCAAGTACCCGCGCTCGATCAGTTGTTCGATCACATCGCCGATTTCGCGCAAGGTCAGGTGTTTGAGTTTGCCGTAAAATTTGTGGCGGTCGTGACCCCATTCCAAAATATCTTGCGCGTGCGAGCCGCGCACGATCTGCGCGATCTTGTCGCGTCCGAGCGGTCGCTTGACGGTCCGCACCGCTTCGAGAATCACGAGCGGCACCCATTCGGCTTCGCCTTCCGCGCGGCGCGCCGATTCCGCCACCGTTTCGACATGATTGTCGCAGCAATCGGGCGCGTCCGCGTCGCCGTGATCGCCAAAATAATCGAGAATGAATTTGCGGCGGCACGCGTTCGTTTCGGCGTACTCGATCATCTGCGCGAGAAGTTTGCGTTTGTGCGCGCGCTGCTTTTCGATGCGCGCGGTGCTCTCGCGCAAATCGGGCGGCGCGGTGGAAATGATTTCGATGCCGATTTTGCCTTGCGCGTCGCCGATGCGCCGCAGGACGTTCGCCAATTCGAGTTGTTGCAGCGCGCTCCGCACGTGATGATCGAACATCCCCGTTTGTTTTTGCAGCGCGATCGGCGCAAACCACGCGGGCGCGTTCGGCGCGGCTTTGGTCAGCAAACGGTACAGGTGCAAAATTTTCTGCGGCGCGGGCGCGTCGTTTTCGATGAACCATTCTTGCAGCGCGCGATCTTCGGGCGAATAAAGCAAAATGCCGCGCGCGGGTTTGCCGTCGCGTCCCGCGCGTCCGACTTCTTGATAGTACGCCTCGACGGTGCTCGGCAAGGTGTGGTGAATCACGTTGCGAATGTCGGGTTTGTCCACGCCCATTCCGAACGCGTTCGTCGCGACGATGATTTGCGCGTCGTCGCGCATAAATTCTTCCTGCACGCGCGCGCGGCGTTCGTCGTCCAAGCCCGCGTGATAAAACTCCGTCGGGATTTTCACAACGTCGCGGCAAAATTCGGCGATCTCTTCCGCGTCGCGGCGCGTGCCCGCGTAAATGATCGTGCTGCCTCGCTCATCGCGCAAAAGCGCGTGCAGTTCGCGCAACTTGTCCGCGTCCTTCGGCGTATAGCGCACGCGCAGCGCGATGTTCGCGCGGTTGAACCCCGTGACGATTTGATCGGGCTGCTTCAGTCCAAGTTGCGCGAGGATGTCGCGTTGCACTTGCGGCGTCGCCGTCGCGGTGAGCGCGATGATCGGCGGACGTCCGATCGCGTCGGCGAATTCGCGGACGTGCAAATAGTCGGGGCGAAAATCGTGACCCCATTGCGAAATACAGTGCGCTTCGTCCACCGCGAGCAACGAAACGCGCGTCTGTTTGAGCGCGGCGAAAAAATCGGCGTTGCGTAATCGTTCGGGCGCGACGTAGACGATTTTGTACCAACCGCGCGCCAACATTCGCAGACGACTCTGCTGTTCGTCGGCGGCGAGCGTGCTGTTGATGAACGCGGCGCGCTTGTTGCGCGTGATCAGCGCGTCGACTTGATCTTTCATCAGCGCGATGAGCGGGGAAATGACGAGCGTGGTGTGCGGGAGCAAGAGCGCGGGGAGTTGATAGCAGAGCGATTTGCCCGAGCCCGTCGGCATGACGACGAGCGCGTCGCGCGCAGCAAAAACGGACGCCATCGCCTCGCGTTGTCCAACGCGAAACGCGGTGAAACCGAAATGGGTGTGGAGCGCATCGTCAAGGTTGGGTGTCATGGGTTTACGTCGAATCCCATAACGCGAAAATCGTCGTCGAACGCGAACGCCTGCGCGATTTTGCGTTCGCGCATCAACGCGAAACTCGTCGCATCAATGAACGAAAACTCTTGGTCGGAGTACTTTTCGAGAATTTGCCACGCGGCGTTCTCTATTTCGCGAGTGACCCAGAGGACGTGAAGATAGCCCAGCCGCTCCGCGTTCGCTATCGTCGCGCGGAATGTGAGCATCTCCCGCAAGCCCCGGTCATATCGGATGCGCGTGTACGTTTCCGCGAGGATATAATTCGAGGCGAACAAGCGTGCGCGCGTTGCAATCAATTCGTGATAATACGACTTGGCGCGCGGATGGTTGATCTCGCGTGTATCCATGATGGAAATCCACGCGCTTGCGTCCACGAAGATGCCGTTCAATCTTTGTCCTCGTGGTACAGATATTTGTCGTGATGGATGCCCGCGTCCGGTTTATTGCTGGAATAAAGTCCGATGATGTGGGACAAGGGATTCTTTTCCAACTCCGCCAACTCCGCCGGGGTCAATTTTTTCGCGCGCGGCTTTTTCGCGATACGCGATGGTTTCGCGCGGCGCGGGCGCGCGGGCGCGTAAACGACCGTTTGCTCGCGCAACGCGCGCGGCGCGAAGCGCGCCTCAAGCGTTGCGCGCGCGAGCGCGGCAACCGTTTTGCCTTGCTCCGCCGCGACGCGACGCAGCGCCGCGTACGTTTCGTCGCTCAAATAGATTTGGGTGCGTTTCATTTTGGTTTTCCTGTTGGGCAAATTGGCAATTTGCCCTACTCTCTCACAATCTCTTTGAATCGCGGATCGTCGCGAATCCATTCCAAATCTGGATCGCGTTTTGCCCAATCACGATTGAACTTTTCCGCTTGCGCGGCGCGACGCAGATTCTCAATTGCCGTGTCCGTGTTGCCGCAAACCGATTCCAAGCACGCGAGATTGTACCAATCCTCTGGCTTGATGAGCGCGCGCGCTTGCACCGCGAATTTTGCTGATTCTTCTGCGTGTCCAAGTTTTTTGTGGACGGACGCGAGCGCGAGAAGCGCGTCCGCGTTCTGCGCGTCAAGTTGTAACATCTTTTCCAAAAGTGGAATGGCTTCGTCCTCGCGAGAAGTCAAACGCAACAACAACGCAAGACCCTGTTTGGCTTGGGCAAGATTAGAATCCAGTCTAAGCGCTTCGCGGTATTCCGCTTCGGCTTCGACAGGACGATTCAATTTCTCGTATAGCAACAAGCCGAGATTGTTGTGAGGAGAAATGTAATTCGGATTGAGGCGGATCGCTTCGCGGTATTCGATTTCGGCTTCGCTGGCGCGCAGAGGGTCTCTCGCTAGCAACGCACCAAGGTTGTAATGGGCAGTGGCAAAGTTCGGATCGAGGCGAACCGCTTTGCGGTATTCGACTTCAGCTTCGGCAGTGCGCGCGGCATTCTCCGCTAGCAAATTGCCCAAGTTGTTGTGCGCTTGAGCAGAATCCGGATCAAGTTCAATCGCTTTGCGGTATTCCGCTTCAGCATCAACAACGCGCGTGGCATCCTTCGCAAGCAGATTGCCGAGGTTGACGTGGGCTTGAGCGAGGTTCGGATCGAACTCAATCGCCTTGCGATATGCGGCTTCGGCGTCGGTAGAGCGGTTCAAATTCTCATGCAACAGCAAGCCCAAATTACTGTATGCGGCGGGATATTTCGGATCAAGTTCAATGGCACGAGTGTATGCAACAATGGCATCATCGTACCGACCAAGAGCACGATATACACTTCCCAAGCCCTGGTGTGGTGCGGCTTCTTTTGGGTCAACTTCGATGGCGTGGGTGTACGCAATAATTGCATTGTCGTAAAGACCAAGTTCAGCATACACATTGCCAAGACCGTTGTGAGCCGCGACATCTTTCGGGTCGAGTTTAATGGCACGAGTGTAAGACATGATGGCATCGTCATAACGATCGAGATCGCTATACACATTACCTAATCCAGTGTGACACCACGACTGAAGACGTGTGTCTTGGAGTTGTTCCGCGCCCTTGAGCGCATCTAGTCCATAACGAATGGATTCATCGAAATTCCGTTTTGCCCAATATAATCCTGCGAGCGTGTATTGCAACTCAGCGCGCGCCGCAAGAGTCTCATCACTTTCGGGCAGATCTTTGAGCAACGCCAGCCGGAGCGCAATTTTGTCATCAGTATCTTCGCGCAGAGTGCGATATTCCCAATCGTGCCACGCAACCTCGTGGGCGACTCTTGCCGCGTGCGGTTCGGGGCGATCTAAAAACTCAACGACGCGGTGGCGGAACGCCCAAAAGTCGGGCGCGTTTCTGGGAAGCGCAATCGCTTCCTTCTCAGTCAACCACAAAACCGCGCGGATGTGATAGTCCACAAAATACTCGCGGCGGAGATTGAGCGCGCGGTACGCGTTGCGCCCATCCGCGCCGCCGCCGTACTGCACGCCGGAAATGTAGAACACCGTCGTCGCTTTGTCGGGATGTTCGGAAAGGCGGAGCGGAATGTCTGCGTTCTCTTCGCTCACGCGATAGTCGCTCGTGGTTTGATTCAGGTCGCGCAGACGCGTGGCAAGCGCGCGTTCGGCATCCGCGCGGACGTATTCGGAGGAATAGATCGCGAGGAGAATCGAAGGGCGATCCCATTTGAGCGCGAGTTCAAGTTCGCGAAAGAGAATGTCAATCCGCTCCTTGAACGTTTCCTGGATTTCAGGACTGGGCGGGGTGGTCATTATCGTACTCGGCGGTTTCGGCGAGGAGTTTGTGGAGAACCGGGTGAACGTCGCACCACGGCTCGCCGTTCGCGTATTCAATCGCGGCGAGCGTTTGCAGCAAAGGCGCGGCTTGGTCAGGTTGATTGTACTGGTTATGCGTGCGAATTTCGCGCAGAATCCGCCGATCGGCTTGCGTGAGAAAGCGCCAGTACTGCGTGCGAATTTCGTCTTCCGCTTTGCGAACGTCGTCTATCTCGATCCGCGCGTTCGGTCGTTGCCCCGCGTTGAGGATCGCGCCGCGCATCACCCGACACACTTCGCGGAACACGCCGCCGCTTGCCTCGCTGATCGCGTTCAGCGCGTCGTCGCTGATCAGTCCGGCTTCCATCCGTTTGCGGATAAACATTCGCAGCACGCGATAACCCTCGGGATCGCGTTTTTCGGATTGCTTGCGCTCGTGCAGTTTCACGTTCGGCAAAAAGATCGGCGTGCCCAAGAGTTCGCGGATCTCGGGCTGGTAATAGAGCGAACTGGAAATGGTATAGACAATCGGCACAATCGGTTGGATGATCGTCTCGCGATGCCCGTAGAAAATCTCGCGACTGCGCTCCAATTCGGGCTTGTCCAGATCGTCAATCAGGACGAGGGGCCACCGCTTGGTCGCGACGAGAATCGCTTGCGTGATCCGATTGATCAACTCAATCAACTCTCGGATGTTTTGCTCGATCACCTGCCGCACGATCTCACGCGTGCGTGGTTCAAGTTTGATCCGGAGCCCGGCTTCGCCGAAGAACGCGCTGAGTTTTGCGTCAACCTCCGCCTCCGACATTCGCGCAGGCGTGACGGTTATTTCTTTCTCGATCCGTCCGCGAAACGCATCGAGTTCTTTCAATACTTGCGCGTCCAACTTGCCGCCGCGCTCCGTGAATTGGCGATAGATCTGTCCGCCGATTTCCAGCAGCACATCACGATAGTCCAAGTTGTCGACGCCGGGTCCCTCTTTGATGCTGAAATGAATCGGCAGGTACTTGCGCGTGATTTCCGGGTTGACCGCGATGCGGTACAGTTCGGTGGACTTGCCGCAACCGCGCAAGCCAGAGAAAAAAGTTTTGGGAGGCGTGTGGAAACTCCGGAGCAGGGCTTGTTCCAGCGCGGCAGTCGGATTGTCGGGGCGATCTACATAGAAAGGGTTGGACTCGCCATTGGGCCCCGGTCTGAGCGGCAAATCAAGTTCAAAATTCAACCATGCGCGATCCAGGTCTTGGGCGGTAGTGTATTCGAAATTTTCCATCGGACTTGTCCTCGCTCCTAGTTTCCAGCGCAGATTATAGCACCGTCATTGGGTAAACGCAATCAGTGTTTCC
>DYJA01000060.1:8227-40841 GCA_020723345.1 Candidatus Aquidulcis sp.
GCGTCGCCTTCTTCTTCTGTGCGCTTTTCTTCGCAGTTTTCCCTTTCGCGGCTTTCGCCTTTTTCGCGAGTTTCGTGTTCCGAGTTTTCGCAGTTTTCGCGCTCCGAATTTTTTTCGCGCCCTTCGCGTCAAACATCCGCTTGATCGCGCCGAGATAATACAACTCCCAGCCCTCCGTCGTTCCCGCGTAATCGAATTCCTCGACATTCTCGTGCAGCAAATCGACGCGCGTCTGCTTGCCAACCGCTTTGAGCGTGAATGTCACGACCGAATCTTCGCGCTCCCAATTATCCGGCAGCCACGTCATCGCCAATTTCTTGCGCGGCGTCACTTGAACGATTTCGCCGACGATGCTGCCGTCCCACAACGCGTACTCTGCGCCGACGACTGGCTCAAATTCCGCGTCCGCGTCCGACCACAATTCGATCACATCGGGATCAGTCAGCGCGCGCCACACTTGCGCGGGCGACGCGTCGATGAGATATGTTTGTTTGATTGTGTCCAACAGAACCTCCATGCAAGACCGCCGACAGCAGACCGCCGACCGTCATTCACGTTTCACGCATCACGCATCACGTCTTGCGCTTTCCCCTCATTTCCCTCAATTCCCTCACATAATCCGTCGCCTCTTGCTCGCGCACCTTTTCCCACTCCGGGCGCGCGTCCTGCGCGTCGATCATTTGCCGCAGTTCGAAAATCTGATCGCGCAAGAGCGCGGCTTTTTCAAATTCCCAGTTCTGCGCGGCTTGCTTCATTTGCGATTCGAGTTCCGCGATCAAGCGCGCGCCTTCGGACTTTGGAATTTCCAACGGCGCGCGTCCGGGCTTGTACCCCGGCTTGGCTTCGGCGGCGACGCGCACGCGGTCCGTCAGATCGCGCACCTGCTTGACGATGCCTTGCGGCACGATGTTGTGCGCGGCGTTGTGCTCCGTCTGCACTTGGCGGCGGCGATTCGTCTCGTCAATCGCGCGCTTCATCGAATCGGTCATCGTGTCGGCGTACATAATCACTTGCCCGTTGACGTGGCGCGCCGCGCGCCCCGTCGTCTGAATGAGCGCGGTCTCGCTGCGGAGAAAACCTTCCTTGTCTGCATCGAGAATCGCGACGAGCGACACTTCGGGCAAGTCCAATCCTTCGCGCAACAAGTTGATCCCGACGACGACGTCGTAGACGCCGAGACGCAAGTCGCGCAGAATTTCGATGCGCTCGAGCGTTTGCACTTCGGAGTGCAAATAGTGAACCTTAAGATTGAGTTCGTGCAAATAATCGGACAAATCCTCTGCCATCCGCTTGGTCAACGTCGTCACCAAAACACGCTCGTGGCGTTCGATGCGCGCTTTGATCTCCGCGATCAAATCGTCAATCTGCCCCTTGATCGGACGCACGATCACTTCGGGGTCAACCAAGCCGGTCGGGCGAATGATCTGTTCGGCGACTTGCGAACTGATTTTCAATTCGTATTGCGCGGGCGTCGCGCTGACGAAAACAACCTGATGAACTTTTTTCTCGAACTCCTCAAAGCGCAGCGGACGATTGTCGAGCGCGCTCGGTAATCGGAAACCGTACTCGATCAGCGTTTCTTTGCGCGCGCGGTCGCCGTTGAACATGCCGTGCACTTGCGGAATCGTCATGTGCGATTCGTCAATGAACATCATGAAATCGTCCGGGAAGAAATCGAGGAGCGTCCACGGCGGCGAGCCGGGCGCGCGCTGCGCGAGTGGACGCGAATAATTTTCGATCCCAGAGCAATAGCCGACTTCGCGCAACATTTCAAGATCGTACTTGGTGCGCTGTTCGATCCGCTGTGCCTCCAGCAATTTTTCTTGCGCCTTGAACTTGGCGATCTGGTCTTCCAACTCTTTTTCGATGTCGCCAATCGCCGCGTTCAGTTTGTCCTGCGGCGTGATGAAATGCTTCGCCGGGAAAACTTCAATCGTGTTGTGCTCCACCAGCACTTCGCCGGTCGTCGTGTCAATCTCGACGATGCGATCAATCTCGTCGCCGAAAAATTCGATGCGGTACGCCGTCGTGCCGTACGCGGGCGCAACTTCGACCGTGTCGCCGCGCACGCGAAACTTGCCGCGTCCCAGGTCGAGATCGTTGCGCTCGTAGTGAATTTCGACAAGGTGGCGCAGCACTTTGTCGCGGTTGCGCGTTTCGCCGCGCTTGACCGTCAAGCGCACGCCGCCAAATTCCTCCGGCGAACCCAAGCCGTAGATGCACGACACCGACGCGACGATCACGACATCGCGCCGCGACAAGAGCGCGGAGGTTGCCGCGAGGCGCAGGCGATCAATCTCTTCGTTGATGCTCGAATCTTTTTCGATGTAGAGATCGTGCTGCGGCACGTACGCTTCGGGTTGGTAGTAATCGTAGTACGAAACGAAATACTCGACCGCGTTGTGCGGAAAGAATTCGCGGAACTCGGCGTACAACTGCGCGGCGAGCGTCTTGTTGTGCGCGAGCACGAGCGTCGGCTTTTGGACGCGCGCGATGATCTCCGCCATCACGTACGTTTTGCCGGTGCCGGTCGCGCCGAGCAAAGTTTGAAAGCGGTCGCCGCGCTGAATTCCTGCGACAAGTTTCGCAATCGCGGTCGGCTGATCGCCGGTCGGTTGAAAGGGGGAAACGAGTTTGAATTCGGGCACTGTAACCTCAGGGGAACAGAAGGGATAAGAGGGAATAAGAAGGCGGAAGAAGGCAAAGAAAGCGAGAGGGCAAAGAGGGCGCGTGCCTTCCCTATAGTCTCTGCCTTCTGCGCCCTCTCTGCCTTCTCAAGCCATCTTATCCCTTCTGCTCTTCGCGAATCTCGCGCAACACATCTTCTTCCAGCGGCAGCGGCTCTTGCCACAGCCATTCGACGCGCAGCCAGAAACCGTCGACGACTTGGGAGCGGTAAACGCCGCGCGCGTCCGGTCTAATGCTTTGGTACTTTCCTGCTGCATTGAGAACATTGAACTCTGCAATGCGACGAATTGGATCAATCAACCAATATTCTTTTACCCCAGAACGCTCGTACTCCACAAACTTGACGCCACGATCAAGCGCAACACTATCTGGCGTAACTATTTCGATTGCCAAATCCGCGGTGCCATCACAAAAGTTTTCCTGAAATCGATCGTGATGCTCTCGGCGTACAAATAGGATGTCTGGGAACCGTGCGCTCGGTGCGGTAGGCAAATACATCATGTAACCGAGATGCAACATCTTCCCTACCTCTTTCTTTTCGATGTATCCACCCAAAACGCACATCAGAAAACCAAGCAGTTCCTGATGTCGGGTGGTCACGTGTGGCAGGAAATGCGCTTCGTCATCCACCCATTCCGCCCATGTGTCTTCATCGCACCATTCGAGAAACTCGTCGAATGTCATTTTTGTTTTTGGCGGCGCGTGAGTTGGCGCGTCCGCAAATTGGGTTTCGATCATACGCACTTCCTTTCCAGCAATTGCCGCGCCGACATTATAACACGGATACATCGTTTCTTCAAACAGTTTTGACTTTTTCGAACTAGTCGATTATATTGTCCAGTGATGAATTCCAGAACAAGGTTGAAATTAATCGGCGCGCTCGCGCTAGTCGCGCTGGCTCTGCCGATCTTCCTCCGCAACGCGCCGGTCGACGCGCATCCTCCCTTTGACGCGACGCCGGTTTCGCCCGATAACAAAAACGCGAAAACATTGAAAGACCCGTGCGCGCGCGATTCGCGCAACTTGATCCGCAACGGCTCGATGGCGCCCAGCCACGATACGCAGTACGGCTCGCTCGCCGATCAATGGGAGCCGTTCATCTTCGAAGGCAACGCGCCGCAATTTCGCTGGGTCGGCAACGAGCAAATCGATCCGGAAGGATCGCAGCAAATTTTTTCGAGCGGCACGTTCGACGCGGGTATTTATCAAACCGTCGGCGGCTTGCAGCCCGGCGTGTACTATTGGTTTCGCCTCGGCTATAGTCTCGCCGCGAAATCGTACAGCGGACCGAACGTGCGCGTGGATTCGATTGGACGCCGAGTTGGTTATGATCCGTACGGCGGCACGGATCCGAAATCGCCGAACGTGGTTTGGAATCCTGCGGTTTTCGACGGCAACGCGGCGGTCAACATCACGGAAATGATTTTGCTGTTCCCCGCGCGTTCACCGAACGCGACGATCTTCATTCGCGCGATTGCGCGCGATGGATCGAGCGGCGAAAATCGCGTGTGGCTCGACGCAGTATGCATGGAAGCGCGTACTGACTTGCCGACCGCGACGCCGCCGCCGCCGACCGCAACATCCGCGCCGTCCGCGACTGCGACGCGTCCGCCGGCGACGCGCCAACCCGCGACGCGCATCGCGCAAGCGCCGACCGTAGCGAACACGCCCGTTCCCGCTTCACCGACCGTCGCCAAAACGCCAACGCCGCGCGGCAGCCCGACTGCGTCTGCCACGCCGCGCTACGCGCGTCCCGACGTGACGCCGTCCGCCGGTTTTACTATCGATCCCGGCACTGGCGCGATGACCGGACTTGGGTTGCTGTCGATCTTCGCCGGATTCATTTCGTTTGGCATCGGTATCTTGTTATTGATCAAGCAGACTCCGCCGCGGCGGCGGCTTCGAACCGAACCCCAAACTCCAGCCATGTGGCAATGAAGGATAAAAGGCGACGATGCACTTTTTGATCACCGGCGGCGCGGGCTTTATCGGCGCCGCGCTCGCAAACTTTTTGATCGCGCAAGGACACCAAGTCCGCGTGCTCGACGATTTGAGCGCGGGCGAACCGAACGGACTCGATTCGCGCGTTCTTTTCACGCGCGGCGACGTGCGCGATGTGCCCAAGTTGTGGGGTTTGCTCAAAGGCACCGATTGCGTGTACCACCTTGCCGCGCGCGTCAGCGTCGCGGAATCAGTTTTGTATCCGGTCGAGTACAACGCGGTCAACGTCGGCGGCACGGTCGCGTTGATGACCGCCGTGCGCGATGCCGGAGTCAAGCGCGTCATCCTCGCGTCGTCCGGCGCGGCGTACGGACATCAAGCGCAACAACCGGTGTGCGAAAACGCGATCATGCACCCCGACTCGCCGTACGCGGTCAGCAAACTCGCGTCGGAATATTACTTGCACTCGATTGGCGCGTTGTGGAAAATCGAAACGGTCGTGCTGCGAATTTTCAACGCGTACGGACCGCGCCAGCCGCTGCCGCCGTCGCACGCGCCGGTCATTCCGCAATTCCTCAAACAAATTGGCAGCGGCGGATCGATCGTCATGTTTAGCGGCGGCAGTCAAACGCGCGATTTCGTCTACATCGGCGATGTGGTGGACGCGCTCGAACGCGCGGCAACCGCCGAACGCGTCAACCGCGCGATCATCAACATCGGCAGTGGACAAGAGGTGAGCATCGCGCAACTTGTGGAACACATCGAGCGCGTGACGAAACGCAGCGCGCATCGCTTGGAGAACCCGGAGCAAGCCGGAGGAGTGCCGCGCCTCGTCGCGGACATTCGGCTGGCGAGCGAGTTGCTGAAATGGAAACCGCGCGTTTCGTTGGACGAGGGCTTGCAGAGGATGTTAACTGAGGACGAACGATTTAGAAAATGAAGACAGCGGAGATCGGCTACGATAACAATTTCTCGTATTCTGGATGCGGACCAATCCAAAACCACACGATACCTTCTGGTTTTTCTGCACCCAGCGCGCGGTAATATGCACCAACGCGAACTGACCACAAATTCTTTTTTGGACTTACTTTCTTAAAATGTAATGACGGATGATGCGGATTAGACTTGAGCAACTCGAAATTCTTGTCTGCTAGTGCTTGCACTTCTGCAGGTAGTTGATTATAGTGATGCCAAAAGCGCGGTAGAGTTCGATGCTTCACAGTGGTCTGCTTAGCCCGCTTTGTATTCCTTATCCACTTCTGAAAGCAATTGGTCGAGACGTCCCGCTTCCAGGTCATGCTCGATTTGTTTGTCCCACATTCGCGCGTGGTACTCCTCGAACCATGCCGTGAACTCTGCTAATTCCTTAGGCGACAACTGAGTAACCGCAATCTCCATTTCTGTTACACTCATCTTTGTCTTCCTTTCTCATCAGCATTATAACACACGCGTCCCCTTGTGTCTACGCCGATTCCGCGTATAATCCTCGCCATGTTGCCAAAAGATTTTTCACGCGCGACGCGCTTGCCCGGTACGACGACTCACCCATTCGATACGCTCGTCCGTCTCGCCGATCTCGTCGAAAGTTTGCCCGCACCGATTTTCGCCGCGCTCTTGTTCGCGCTCGCGCTCGTTCCGACATTCGCCGATCTGCCGCGCGCGTTCGGCTTGTGGCTGTTTTTCCTGATCGACTGGGTACTGATCGCCGCGCTGCCGCGCGCCGGTAAATCGTTCGGTCCCGCCAAGCCGCCGACGCTTTTGCTCGCGCTGATGCGCGCGCCGTTCGCCGCGCTACCGCTGCCACTCGCCGCGCTCGCGCAACTTTGCGGTACTGCGCTCGTCGTCTACGCGTTTTGGATCGAGCCGCACCGTGTTCGCGTGACGCGCCAGCATTTGCAATCGGCAAAACTGAAACCCGGCGCGCCGCCGCTGCGCGTGTTGCACCTCGGCGATCTGCACGTCGAACGCGTCACCGCGCGCGAACGCCAACTCGTCGAACTCTCGCGCGCGCTCAAGCCCGACGCGATCTTTTTCTCCGGCGATTTCCTGAATCTCTCGAACGTCCACGATCCGGTCGCGTGGGAACACACGCGCGCGATTCTGCGCGATTTGAACGCGCCGCACGGCGTCTACGTCGTGACCGGTAGTCCACCGGTCGACAAACCGGAAGTGATGCCACAACTCCTCGACGGACTCGCGCATGTGCAGTGGCTGCGCGATGAACGCGTCACTTTTGATCATTACGGACAGCCGATTGACATCGTCGGGATCACTTGCACGCACAAACCGACAATTGACGGCGCGTCGCTCGACGATATTCTGCACGGCGATCCTGACGATTTCACAATTCTGTTGTATCACACGCCCGACCTCGCGCCAATCGCCGCCGCGCAAGGCGTCGACTTGCAACTCTCCGGACACACGCACGGCGGACAAATCCGCCTGCCATTTTTCGGCGCGCTCTTCACTTCATCGCTGTACGGAAAAAAGTTCGAAGCCGGGCGATACCAGGTCGGCGCGCTCACGCTGTACGTTTCGCGCGGCATCGGCTTGGAAGGCAAAGGCGCGCCGCGCGCGCGATTCTTGTGCCCGCCGGAAATTATTCTCTGGGAAATTTCCGCTAATGTCGAAAATGCCGGACGCCCGTGATCACCATCGCGATCCCCGCCGCGTCGGCTGCCGCGAGCGCGTCCGCATCGCGTTGTGATCCGCCGGGATGCGCGATCGCGGTGATCCCGGCTTGCGCCGCGACCGTCACCGAATCGGGAAACGGGAAGAACGCATCCGACGCCATCACCGCGCCGCGCGATTTTGCGCCCGCGCGTTCCACCGCGATCCGAACGCAATCGACACGGTTCGGTTGACCGCCGCCGATGCCGACCGTCGCTTCGCCGCGCGCAAACACAATCGCGTTCGACTTGACGTGCTGACACGCTTTCCACGCAAAGCGCAGCGCGCGCATTTCGTCTTCCGTCGGCGCGCGTTTCGAAACCACCTTCCACCCCCCCTCAGTCCCCCCCGTCGCCGACAGGGGGGAGGGCGGATCGCCAAAGTCGATGTCTTGTTTCAGAATGCCGCGCGTGATCGAACGCAGTTCGTAACGCGGCTCGACTTGCGTGTTCGGCATTTCGACCAGGCGGCAATTTTTCTTCGCGGCGAGAATTGTGCGCGCGTCGTCGCTGAAACCCGGCGCGGCGATGCACTCGACGAACAGATCGCCGAGCGCGCTCGCGGTCGCGCCATCGAACGCGCGATTGCTCGCGATGACGCCGCCAAACGCGGAAACCGTATCGGACGCGAACGCCGCGGCGTACGCCTCCGCCAATCGATCGGCTGACGCGATGCCGCAAGGCGACAGATGCTTGACGATGCAAATCGTCGGGCGATCAAAACTGACAGCCGCGCGCCACGCGGCATCGAGATCGAGCAGATTGTTGTACGATAATTCTTTCCCCTGCAAAACTTGACCGCCGAGCGGTCCCGCGCCCGGTTCGTACGAATACACCGTCGCCGCTTGATGCGGATTTTCGCCGTAGCGCAGCGATTGCGCGCGATACGCGGTGATCTGCAACGCGTCGTCTCCCGACAGATAGCGCGTGATCGCCGCGTCGTAATGCGCGGTAAGCGCGAATCCTTTCAGCGCGAGTCGTTTGCGCGTGGCGGGCGCGACGCCGCCCGCGCGCAGTTCGCTCAACACCGTCGCGTAATCCGCCGGATCGCACACGAGCGTCACGCGTTGATGGTTTTTCGCCGCCGCGCGAATCAGCGTGACGCCGCCGATGTCGATGTTCTCGATGGCTTCGTCCTCCGTCACATTCGGTTTGGCAATCGTCTGCTCGAACGGATACAGATTGACGGCGACGAGATCGATGTAATCCCAACCCAGGTTGCGTAATTCGGCGCGGTCGGCGTCGGTCGCGCGCGCGAGCAAACCACCGTGGATCGCCGGGTGCAGCGTCTTGACGCGCCCGCCCAAAATTTCGGGCGAGCCGGTGTACGCCGCGACTTCGGTCACCGGAATCTGCTGATCGCGCAATAATTTCGCGGTGCCGCCGGACGCGAGCAGCGTCCAGCCGAAATCGCGCAGACCGCGCGCAAATTCGACGAGTCCGGTTTTGTCGTGAACCGAAAGAATTGCTTTGGGCATTTTGTATCTCCAGGAAATTTTTTGTCCACGACGGAACACGAAAAATCCTTCGTGACCTTCGTGGATCAATTTTGCGGCGGCGCTGCCGCGCTATTGACTGATAGTTCGGATCGCCTGAGGCAGGCGCGACAGCAAATCTCCCGCGACCACACCCGCTCTTCCGATCTCTTTTTCGGCGATTTCTCCGGCGAGTCCGTGCAAGTACGCGCCTGCGATTGCCGCGTCGTACACCGACAATCCCTGCGCGAGCATCGCGACGATGGTTCCGGCAAGCACATCGCCGGTACCGGCAGTCGCAAGCGCGGGCGTCGCGAACGGGAGCAAGGTCGCGCGCGCCCTGAGCGGAGTCGAAGGGTCCGGCGACGCGACGACTGTGAACGCGCCTTTCAGCACGACAACTTGCTGCCACTGCGCCGCGAATTTTCGCGCGACGTTCACGCGGTCAGGTTGGATCGCGTCGCGCGACCAGCCGGTGAGCCGCGCCATTTCGCCGGGATGCGGCGTGAGAATCACGCGGTTCGGCGCGAGGCGCGTCCACCAGTCACCGGACTGCGCGAGCGCGTAGAGCGCGTCGGCGTCGATGACGAGATTGATGATCTCAGATTTATGATTTGTGATTTCCGCCAAGAGCGATTGAACAAAGGCAATTGTTTTTTCAGCGCGACCGAAGCCACAGCCGATCAGGAGCGCGTCGTAACCGGCAAGATAATCGGTCAAGGCGCGCGTCGCGTCGGGAACGAGCACGCCCGCGTCGTCCGGCAACGCGACAAAAGTCGTCTCGTGCAGCGCGCTCGCGACCATCGGATAAATCGCGCGCGCGAGCGCGAGCGTGACGAGTCCCGCGCCCGCGCGCGTCGCCGCGGAACCGGCGAGAAACGCCGCGCCGACATAATTCGCCGAACCGGCGCAAATCATCGCCTTGCCGAATGTGCCCTTGTGCGAATCGCGCGTGCGCGCCGGAAGCCGCGCGGCAATTTCCCGGGCCGCGGCAACCTCAAGCGCGTTGCCGCCCGCCCATTCTGCCGGAATTCCAATGTCCGCGACGACGAGTTCGCCGACCGCGTTCGCCCCGGGAAAAGCGAGTTGTCCGATTTTCGGAAACGCAAACGTCACGGTGAGATCGGCATTGAGCGCGGCAGGATCGAGCGCGCCGGTGTCGGGATTCAAGCCGGAAGGAAGGTCGATGGCGACAACCGAAGGAACCGAAGGAACTGAGGGAACTAATGGAACGAGTTCCCCCAGTTCTTCTAGTTCCCTCATTTCGCGGCTCTTCTTCACAACCTTCAACATTTCCTTCAAGACACCCTCAATCGGTCGCGTGACGCCGGTGCCGAGAAGCGCGTCGACGATGAGATCGGTTTCGGCAAGCGATTTTTTCAGCGCGCTAAAATTGGGATCGTCTTCGGCGCGCGTCGTCGCGATCGCGCGCTCGCGGCAGAATTTCCAATTTTCGTCGTCGGGATTGTCTGCACGTTTCCAGATGTACAGCGCAACGCGCGCGCCCGCGTCGCGCAAATAGCGCGCGCAGACCAAGCCATCGCCGCCGTTGTTGCCGGGACCGACGAGCACGAGCACGCGTTTAGCGCGCGCGCCGTACCGTTCGCTCATCGCGTCGGCGACGGCTTTGCCCGCGCGTTCCATCATCAGCGCGTACGTATTTCCACTTGCATCCGCGCGCTGTTCGAGCGCGCGCATTTGATCGGCAGTCACAAGTTTCATCGTGTCCTCAGAATCGTTCTGCGATAATCCGCGCGGCGAAGGTCCCAATCGGCACGAGCATCGCCGCGACGAGATTGCGGAGCGTCTCTGGATTGAAGGGCCACTCGGGCGCGTCCTGCAATCGCTTTTCGTACGCTAACCACGCGGTCACCCAGTTCGCCAGATTCGGATCGGAGCGTTCTTTGAGCCGCCGGTAATCCTCCGAAAGATGGCGGCGCACAATGTCGAGTTCGCGCCGTTTCGTTTCGACCAAGAGACAATGTGATTCGTACGTGCTGAAAAGAAAAATGAAACCACTCAAAAGAATCAGCGCTGCGTAGATGATCGCAAAAAGCGTAATGTTACGAAAAGTCTGCGGCGGGAAGAAAAAGACGCTCAACGCAATCGCGCCGACGTACACCATCGTGATGGCAAGACTGCGGCGCGCAATCGCATTGACGAAGATCGGATGAAAGAGATCGATTTCCAATTTCTGATGGTGCAATCGCGTGAACAAGCGCGTCACCGCGAGCGAACTGTAAA
The DNA here is from genome assembly GCA_020723345.1 of Candidatus Aquidulcis sp. GTDB lineage: Bacteria > Chloroflexota > Anaerolineae > UBA4142 > UBA4142 > VGOB01. Next base: position 19,245 of record DYJA01000060.1, read on the forward strand.
TGCCCCAACTGCCCAGCGCAAACATGACGATCGATGACAACGACAGAAAGAGATTCGTCCAGCGAAATTGTTCGGGGATCATCCACTCCAAAGGCAACATGATTCCGATGGCTGCGCCGATCAACAGGGCGACGAGTTCGCCGCGTCGCGTGAGCGGCGAAATCCGCATCAGAAAACGATGGTATTCGATTGGCTCCATGCCGATCATTTTGCGAAACGCTTCTGTCACACCGACCCTGGAGGGCTTGAGATAGAATTGCAAAAAGAAAATGTAAACGGCAATCGTCGGCTCGAGCAAAAGCACGCGCAATAAATCGAATTCCCAGAGGCGGAAAATTATGCCGTCCAAATACGCCGCGCCGAAGAGATTGATCAGCGCGATCGCGGCAAACAAAAAGAGCACGACTCCGCGCGGCACACGCACGCGCATGAGCAAATCGTCAAACACCGTGCGCGGATAAACCCGAATGAACTCGCTCTGTTCCATCGGACACCTCTCTGGAAAGGTAGGACAAATTTGCAAATTTGTCCTACCAGCATTCCGAGCGCGTCAGTGTTTTTTGGCAACGCGGATCCCTGGTTCCACTCTTTGCCACGCCGCGCGCACAGTCGCGATTCGCTCCGGCGCGGCATTTTCTTCGCCATAGTGGACGGCAACGTACGCTTCGGTAATCGCGTGGATGTCGTCGCTCTGCTCAGAAAACACGGCGGTCAAGCGCGGCAAAAATTCGTATGGCGTTTCGGCGACGCGGCGCGCCACGCCCGCGTCGGCTGCGCGCGCGACGAGCGCGGCGTAGATGCGGCGAATGGATTCGGCGGCGAGGTGGTGCGCGCGCGAACGCGGCGGACGCGATTTTTTCAGTGCGCCGCGCCGCGCGCGTTCCGCGTCCTCTCCCGCGTCGGTGGCTTCGCGGATGTACGCTTCGCCTTCGATCTGTTTCATGCGGCGATTCAACGCGCGCAAAAGAAAGTACGCGACGATCATCAGCGCGGCGGGCACGATCAGCATCTGCGCGATGTTTGCGATGTCGCTCCACACCGACGACTCAGGCGCGCGCTTGAGCATCTCTTGCGCCTGCTGCGGCATCAAACTCGCCAGGTCTTGCAACGCGCGCGCCATTTTCTCAAAAACGGGCTTGAGCAACTCCACGAGCAAGCCCGCCAGATATCCAAAGGGAATCGCCAGCAGCATGATGATCGCGCCGAAAAGCCACCAAATCAACGCGAATGGCTGCAACAACCAACGCGCGATTTCGGGATTGAAAAATTGCAGAATGCCCAAACCGATAAACAGCACGAGCGCGATGCCGCCAAGGATCGTCGCCGCCCAACGCGGGCTGTACCGAATCTCGCCGCCCATTTCTTCAATCCGCGCGAGCGCGATCGCGCAAAGCGAAACGACAAAGTAGACGAAAATCCACAGCGTGGGATCGTACGATCCGTCCACGGCGAACGGACGCGTAAATCCCGCCATCGAAAACAGGACGAAGAAAACTACGATGCCCAGGCGAAACTGAAAGCCGACGAACCAAAGCGTCAGCGGTCGCTGCGCGAATCCCAAACCGCGCACGAATACGTACAGCACGCCCGCCGTGACGAGATGCTCGGTCGCGATGCCGCGCGTGATCGAAAGAATCGCAACCAGCGCGCGCGGCAGCCACGCGAAATCGTACCAATCGAACGCGGCGAAAAGTTCGACGCGGACAACCGCAAGCACAGTTACCGCGACGATGACGAGCGCGGTCGCCTGGAGCGCGAGCCACTGCTTGCGCGATTGCGGCAGCGCGCGTCCGAGGACGAGCGCGAGCCAGTACGCGAAGAAAAACGGCAGCGGCGTTAACGCGCGCGGCGCGCCGATTTGCGCGGCAAGAAAGACGACGACCGCAAAGACCCAGCACGTTTCCATCGCGGCGAGGAGCGCGAGGCGGAGTTCGCGATGCAAGTTCAGTCTTCCGAGATCGAGTTTCATAGCAAAGACAAAACGTGATGCGTGATACGTGTTGCGTATTGCGTGTGGCGTATGGTGTATTGCGTGTGGCGTGTGGCGTGAGATTATTTGAGTGCGGTGAGGCGATAGTACGGAATTTCCATGCCGAGTTGGCGCGCTTGCTCTTGCAAATCCGTCGCCATTCGGCGGAACCCGGCGCGCAAATCGTCGTTGGGCAGTTTCGGCAACAGCGCGTTCAGGCGTCGCTGGAAAAAATCCAACGCGTTCGGATCGGAGATTCGTTCCGCGTGGTTCGTCCATTCCACATTTTCAAATCCGACGAGCCGGCACAACGCGCTCAGCGTGTCCGGGAAAAATTCGGCGAACGGGAATCCGCCAGCGAGTACGGTCGCGGATTTCAGGACACGCCACTTGATTGCCCAGATTTCTTGCGCGGGTATGACCGCTTCGTTGATTGGAAACTCCTCTTCGATGAACAATCGCCCACCTGGTTTCAACACATCCCAAAATTTTCGCAGCGCGAGTACCGCCGCGCCTTCATTTGTGTTGACGGCGCACAACGTGTAATTGCAGACGATTCGATCAATCGAATTGTCCGCGACACCTGCCAACTCGCACGCGCCCGTGCGGACAAATTCGACGCGAACATTCTTGGCGCGAAATTCATCGCGCAATTTCTGGAAATGCGCGTCCGAAATATCGGTCACGACCAACGTCGCATCAGCATAGCGCGACAACAATTCAACCAGCCGCCGCGTCGCATCGCCGCGCCCGCTGCCGACTTCCAAAACAATTTTGCCCGCTAAATCTTCCCGCTCAATGTCCATTTGCATTTCACGCAACACGCAACACGTTTCACGTATCACGCATCACGTTTCACTCGTCTTACCAAAATTCCTTCCAACTCACATTCATCCGGCGTCCAACTTTCATCGAGCGAGACGAGCGCGAGGCGGCGACCGACGCGGCGCAACCGCAGCATCTCCGCAAGAATTTCTTCGGTGACGATGCTCGTGATCATCACGAGCGTCGCGCCCCACGCCAAACCCGCGCTCTCTTGGCGCAGCAACGTTTCAATCGGCGTCGTGATGAATGGCGTGACCGCCGCGAGCGCTTCGAGAACGTGGCGCAAATGATTCGGATCGCGGCTCGGCAGAATCTTCAAACGCTGATCCGATTCGGGCCACGTGCCGTTCGCGATCAAACCGACGGCGTACTTGCGCTCGGTCGCGAAATTTGCGAGCGACGCGGCGAAACTGATCGTGCGTTCGAGCAGCGCGGGATCGGTGCCTTCCCACGCGTGCGGGAATGTCGCGACGTTCAAAAACAAAACCCACTGGTACGTGATCGTCGGGTCGTACACTTTGACTTGGAGTTCGCCGCGCCGCGCCGTCGCGCGCCAATGAATGTGCTTGGGCGCATCGTCGGAACGATAATCGCGCACGCCGCGCGGACGCGTCGCGTCGTCGAAAATTGGCGTGCGCGCTTTCACATCGCCGAGCGGCTCTTTCGGCGGCAAGCCCCAATCCTCCATCGACAAAACGCGCGGATAAACAATGAGCCGATCCGTGCGCGGGCTTTCCAACTCTTGCTCGAACAAGCCGAATAGATCGCCCGACCGGAGCCGCGCAGGACCGAGCGTGTAAAAACCGCGCTGATCGCAGTTGATGCGATAATTCCAGCGCGCGCGTTCGAACGCGCCGAGCGCGGCGCGCTGCACGAGAAACGCGCTCAGTGGAATGTGCGACGGCGCGAGCGGTTTGTCAATCGGCAGACGCGCGGGAAAGCGATCATCGATTTTGATCCATGCGAGCGGCAGAATTTTGCGATTGCTGACGCGCACGCTCAGGTCAACCGTTTCGCCGACAAAGACGCGGCGCTCGCTCAGGACGCGCTCGTAACTGACGCGCCAGAGCGCGACGCGATTCCACGCCCACGCAATCGGAATGATCGTGAGCAATAGCGTCGCCAGCGCAATCAGCGCGTTCGATTGCGTCGCCGCGCCAGCAAGAATCATTACGATGGAAATGTAAATCCAGGATTCGTTGAACATAAGGCAGAAGGATGAAGGATGAAGGATGAGGGATGAAGGAATCTTTCATCCTTCATCCTTCATCCTTTGGCTTTCAGACCTGTTCGACAGGAACCGGCACCGCGTCCACAACCTCGCGCACAATCTGCCGCGCGTCGCGACCGCGCAGACGCGTTTGCGCGCTGATGATGAGGCGATGCGTGAGGACAAAGGGCGTGAGGTACTTGACATCGTCGGGCAAAACGAAATCGCGACCGCGCAGCGCGGCGAATGCTTGCGCGGCGTGGTAGAGATACAGCGAACCGCGCGGACTCGCGCCGAGTTCGACCGAAGCGTGTGCGCGCGTCGCGCGGACAATCGCGATCACATAATCGCGCACGGATGCTTCGACGCGCACCGTGCGGACGACGCGCTGCATTTCCATAATCGTCTCCGCGTTGACGACGGGCTGCAACGTTTCGAGCGGCTCGGCGCGTTCAAAGCGCAGCAGAATCGCGTGTTCTTCTTCCTCGCTCGGATAGCCCAGTTCGAGTTTCATAAAAAAGCGATCCACTTGCGCTTCGGGCAGCGGAAACGTGCCTTCGAGTTCAATCGGGTTTTGCGTCGCGAGGACGAGGAAGGGACGCGGTAAAACGCGCGTCGTGCCGTCGACGGTGATCTGGCGTTCTTGCATCGCTTCGAGGAGCGCGGACTGGGTGCGCGGCGTCGCGCGATTGATTTCGTCCGCGAGCAAAATCTGTGTCATCAATGGTCCCGCGCGAAATTCAAACTCTTGCGTCTTTTGGTTGTACACCGCGAGTCCGGTCACATCGCTCGGCAACAAATCGGGCGTGAATTGAATGCGGCGGAACGCGCAGTCGAGCGAACGCGCGAGCGCTTTGGCGAGCGTCGTCTTGCCGATGCCGGGAACGTCTTCAAGCAAAAGGTGTCCTTCGCACAAGAGCGCGACGAGCGCGAGATCGACCACATCGCCTTTGCCGACGATGACCTTGCCGACGTTCTCGCGGATTTTCGTCGCAGTAGATTGAATGTCGCGGATGGTGGGTGGCATAAGTCCTCGTGATGTGTGATACGTGATGCGTGTTGCGTGATGCGTGATGCGAATGGAATTTTACCACACAATCAGTGATTCGGCTAATGAGTTTGCGGAGAGCGGGTAGCGGTGGTATAATTGCATTGGCTCTGGAAAGGTGGTGAGTGGATGACGTCTCAAGTTGAAACTACGGTGAAAGAGTTGGCGCGCTCTCCGTTGCTTCCTTTTGTGCAGCGTCAGATCGATGCGCTGATGGCAGACGAGCAACGTCGGCGCGCGGCATTTCATCGCGCGGTGGACGCAAATGATCCACGGTACTACGGCAAACAAATCGAGTTCATCAATGGGGAGGTCGTGGAGATGTCACCCGCACAGCGCAGGCACGGGAATGCAGGACAACTCTTGTTGCGGTTGCTCCAGACCTTTGTTCAGTTGCGCCACTTGGGGGAAGTTGGCTTTGAAAAATGGATGGTCTCGCTGACGCGAAATGACTATGAACCGGATATTTGTTTCTGGCACGCAGCAAAAGCAGCCGCGTTCACGCCAACTCAAATGCGGTTCCCCGCTCCCGATTTCGTTGTCGAAATACTTTCGCCCAGTACAGAAAAGATGGACCGCGAGATCAAGTTCAGAGATTACGCCGCGCACGGCGTTGCCGAATATTGGATCATTGACCCAGAACATCAAGTTGTCGAGCAGTATACCCTGCGCGACGACGAGTACATGCTAGTTGCGGCGATCCGGGATGGCATGGTAAGTAGCAGTACTCTGCCAGGGTTCCAAATTCCGCTCGCGGCAATCTTCGACGCGGACGCCAATCTCGCCGCGTTACGCCAAATCTTGCCGAATGCAAACACGTGACGCGCCAGAATCCCGTCTTCATTTGGAAAACGGGATTCTTTTGTTCGGTCTCACCCTCGTCGCGTTTTTCTGGTTCGCGTCGTGGACGCGCCTCGGCGCGCTCGGCGAGTACGCGTTCTTTCCGCTCTGGCTCGGTTACATTCTCGTCGTGGACGCACTCGTCGCGCGGCGGACGGGCGCGTCGCTGTTGACGCGCGCGCCGCGCGAGTTTGGCGCGCTCTTTTTACTCAGCGCGCCGGTGTGGTGGATTTTCGAGTTTCACAATTATTTTCTGCTGAATTGGCATTACCTCGGCGCGCGCGATCTATCGTTCTGGGAAATGTTCTTCGTCGGCACGCTTGATTTCTCGACGGTGATCCCCGCGATATTCGAAACGCGCGCGTTGATCGGAACGTTCGCGCTTTTTCAGAAACCAGGTTTCTCGAACAATACCGTCGCCAAAATCCCCCCACTGACAGAACGCCACCCGGATGATGGAACACGCGAACAAGAACCTCCGCGTTCGCTTCGCTCAGTGGGGCAAAATCAACGCGCGGGTTTCTCGGCGAAGGCGTTGGCAAAGCAACCCAGTTTCTGGGTGACGCCGCGCGGTTTGTGGCTTGCGATGTATGGCGCGGTCTTTTTGTTCGCGGGCGTGCTGTTTCTGCCGCGCTACTTTTTTCCGTTCACGTGGATTTGGTTATTCGTCTTTGTGGACGCGCTGAATTGTCTGCGCGGGCGCGCGTCATTGATTGAGCAAGCGTCGCGCGGCGATTGGCGCAATGTCGTTACGCTCGCGCTGGCAGGAATCGCCTGCGGCTTCTTTTGGGAAATGTGGAATTTTTTCGCGTTGCCGAAATGGTACTACACGGTACCGTTCGTCAACTTTGCGAAAATTTTCGAGATGCCATTGCTAGGGTACGGCGGCTACGTTCCGTTCGCGTGGGAACTGTACGCGCTGTACCATTTTGTCTGGGGCGTGTTGCGTCGTCCCACGCACGTCAAGTAAGGGCGAAGCATTTGCGTAAACAGAGTCTTGAGGCAACTTGGTTGGTACGATGCCGGTCAGATTCTCTTGACGCTGTGCATTGGCAAATGCTTCGCCCCTACGGCGATACGCACAAACTTTCTATTTCCCCAGTGGACGTTTGATTGACAGGGGAACATTTTTTCCATATAATCAGCGCACATTAGGACGCCGCAAATTTCTCCGTTTATCCTCGCTAACTAACACCAAAGGGGGTGATCGACTCAAAGAAGATGCTCCACCTTTCGATTTCAGATTTGGGCTTTATGATTTCAGATTGCACTCTCCAAACCTGAAATCTGAAATCCAAAATTACCCGGGGTGGAGGTCTAACATCCATTTGCATCCACAACCAACTAGTCAGCGTGTTAATCTCACAGGAGGAGAGAAAGATGAAGAAAGTAACGTTCGTTTTCGTGCTGTTGATCATCGCGCTGTTGATCGCGTGCGCACCGACACCGACGCCGGTTCCACCGACCAAGGCGCCTGAACCGACCAAGGCACCGGTTGCTCCGACCAGCGCGCCGCAACCCACCGCAGCCCCCAAACCGACCGAGGCGCCCAAGCCGACCACGGCACCCGCTCCCAAAGGCGCATGGGTGGACGAGGTCGTGTTCTTTGAAGAACCCGACAGCAACAAAGCCGTCAGTATGATCGAAGCCGGCGATATGCACCTCTTTGGCTTTGGCATTTCGGATGGCAAGATCTATGCCAAGTTGAAAGACTCGAAGAACGCGGCGTATGATTTTTCCTACGGCTCCACTTCGGAATTGACGTTCAACCCCGCCGGTCCCACGTTCAAAGACGGTCGCCTCAATCCGTTCTCGGTCCCCGCGATTCGCGAAGCGATGAATATGCTCGTTGATCGCAATTACATCGCCAAGGAAATTTACCTCGGCATGGCGATGCCGATGTACACCGTGATCAACCCGGTCTTCCCCGATTACGCCAAGACGGCGGATGTCGGGCGCGCAATCGAGATCAAGTACGCGTACGATGTCAAGAAAGCGAAAGAAGTCATCGACGCAGAAATGAAGAAACTCGGCGCGGAACTCGTCAGCAATGTGTGGAACTACAAAGGCGCACCGGTCAACATCATCCTCATCATCCGCACCGAAGATGAGCGCCGTTTGATTGGCGACTATGTCGCGAAGCAGTTGGAGGACATTGGTTTCAAGGCGGACCGCCAATACAAAACCGCCGCCGAAGCGACGCCGCTCTGGATGACGGGTGATCCGGCGGAAGGCAAGATGCACGTCTACACCGGCGGCTGGATCAGCACCGTCGTCAGCCGCGATCTGGCGAACAACTTTACCTACTACTACACCGCGCGCGGACGCTCCGACGCGCTGTGGCAGGGCTATAAAGTCTCGCCGGAATTCGACAAGATTTCCGAACGCCTGACTCGCCGCGATTACAAAGACGTGGCGGAACGCACGCAAATGTTCGCGGAAGCGATGAACCTTTCGATGAAAGATTCCGCGCGCGTGTGGCTGGTCAACCGCCAGAGCTTGAATGTCCATCGCCCCGAAGTCAAAGCCGCCGTGGATCTGGCGGGCGGCACTTCTGGTTCCTGGCTCTGGCCCAACACGATCAACATCGGCGGCAAGCCCGGCGGTACGGTCCGCTTCGGCGCGCCGAGCATCCTGAGCACCGTCTGGAACCCGATCGGCGGCAGCAACTGGATTTACGACTCGATGATCTTCCGCGCGACCGGTGGGCTTGCCACCGTCTCCGACCCCTACACCGGACTTTATTGGCCCTATCGCATGGACAAAGCCGATGTGACGGTGAAGCAAGGTCTGCCCGTTGGCAAATCGCTCGATTGGGTCACACTCAACTTTGCGCCCACCATCGAAGTACCAAAGGACGTGTGGATTGACTGGAATCCCGAAAAGCAGCAGTTCATCACCGTCGGCGAAAAGTACACCCAGACCTTGACCGCCAACACCAAAACCGTCATGACCTACAACAAGGATCTGTTCAAGAACAAGACGCACGACGGCAATACGCTGTCGGCGGCTGATTTCGTGCTGGGGATGATCCTGACCTTCGACCGACCGAATGACAAGAGCGCGATCTTCGACGAAGCGCCGGTTCCTGCCTTCAAGTCCTTCCTCACCAATTTCCGTGGCTGGAAGATCGTCTCCAAGGATCCGCTGGTCATCGAAGCGTACAGCGATACCTTCTACCCGGACGCCGAGGAGATCGTACGGAACCGGGATGTCTACCCGTACTATGCCCAAGGTATCGGTCTGTGGCACACAATGTCACTCGGAGTCCAAGCCGAAGCCGCCAAGGAACTCGTCTTCACCAGCGCCAAAGCCACCAAACTCAAAGTCGAACAGACGAATTACATTGGCGGGCCCAGTCTCAAGGTCCTCGAAAAGTACCTCGCCTCGTCCACCGACAAGAGTTACATTCCGTACGCGCCGACGATGGGACAATTCGTCACGGCAGCGGAGGCAAAGGCGCGCTACGAGAACCTGGGCAAGTTCTACAAGGATCGCGGTCACTTCTGGGTCGGCGATGGTCCATTCTATCTCCACCAAGTCCGCTCGACGGAAAAGATCATCACGCTCCGCAAGTTCGCCGACTTCCCTGATCCTGCGGACCGCTGGCTGCGCTTTGCCGAACCCCAGATTCCCGCCGTGGCTGTGTCTGGTCCTAGCCGCGTCACAGTCGGGCAAGTTGCCGATTTCTCAGTGAAGGTGACGTTCAAGAACCAGCCATACGCCACCAAGGATCTCGACTTTGTCAAGTTCCTCATCATTGACGCCACCGGCAATCTCGCCTTGACGGCGAATGCCAAAGCCACCAAAGATGGCGAGTGGGCGGCTTCGCTTACCGCGGATCAAACGAATAAACTCGCCGCGGGCTCCAACCGCATCGAGGTGATCGTCGTCTCCAAGTTGGTTGCCAAACCCACGTTCGAGTCCATGTCGTTCGTAACGATCAAGTAACGGTAGTTGAGACCTGACAGGTCTTGCCGACCTGTCAGGTCTCAAAGGCAAATCAAGGGTCGTAGTGCGGAGTTTGATTTTCGCTCCCGCGCAGATCATCATCGGAAAACAACGTACTGAATTGTCCAAAACACTGTCCGTTATGATTTGCGGCTACGACCCTTCGTAGCATATTTTCCGAAGGAGGGTCGCTATGGCATCCGGAGTTCTAACCGAGAAAGCATTATCCCGACCGAAAATCGGTATTCGCATTCCCGACACGCTAGCGCGCATCGGCAAGTACGTGCTTTATCGCAGTGTTGCCTTGTTCGTGACGGTCGTGATCGGGGTGTACCTGACCGTCCTGATCGTGAATATGGGCGGCTATTTGGACACCATCCGCATCGCGCAAATCCGCGAGCAAGTCGGCGCAGGTGTGCTGGGCGATCCCACGCTGCAAACCCTTCCGCCGAGTGAATTACGCAAGCACATTGATGAGTTGGTCGTGCTCGAAGTGCAACGCCTGCGCCTCGATCAACCTTTCTTCGTGCGGAGCGTGGACTATCTTGTGGACGCGCTGACGCTGAATCTGGGCCGCGCCGAGATCATGACGAGCAACAGCGGTTCGAAGCAAGTGCGCTTGATCTTGCTAGAACGAATTCCGGCGACGCTCTTGCTTTCCGCCTCCGCGAACTTGTCGCTCTTTTTTGGCGCGATCTTTGTCGCACTGTTCCTGTCCCGCCGCTATGGAAGTTGGCTCGACCGGATCGTGATCGCGATGGCGCCGAGTTCAACCGTCCCCGCGTGGTTCTATGGCATCTTTCTCATTCTTATCTTCGCGTCCTTGCTCCACATCCTACCCTTTGGCGGGATGGTGGCAGCGCCGCCCCCCGAGTCCACATTTGACTACACCCTCAGTTTGCTCAAGCACATGATCTTGCCAGTCAGCGCGATTATTCTCCACGGCATCTTCGTCAGTATCTACCAATGGCGTACCTTTTTCCTCATCTACTCTAGCGAGGATTATGTGGATATGGCGAAAGCCAAAGGACTGACCGCGCGTACGATTGAACGACGGTACATCTTGCGCCCGACGCTGCCGCCCATTGTCACCTCGTTCGCCTTTACGCTCATCTATCTCTGGCAAGGCGCGATCATTTTGGAAACCGTCTTCGCTTGGCCCGGCGTGGGACGTTTGCTCTATCAAGCGATCAGCATTTTCGATGTGCCGGTGATCGTCGGCAACGTCGTGTTGATCGCGTACCTCTTGGTGACGACCGTCTTCTTGCTGGATATTATCTACGCCCTACTCGATCCGCGCGTCAAAGTGGGCGGGGAGCGTCGCGCATGAAAGTCCCAGGTCCTCTCAAAGAACTGACGCATTACCGCTCCGCTGTTTTCGGGTTGTTGATCATCGGTTCACTGATCGCGCTGGCGATTTTCACAGTCGTGACGATTCCTTACGACGAAGCCATTCAGCGTTGGCGCGCGGGCGAGGAAATGTGGGGCGATTATCCCCGCAACGCCGTCCCAGATTGGTTTACGCTCTTCGCCGGCAATAAACTCCCCAAGACGCTCATTTTGAGCAGTCTTGATGGAAGTGTTCGCAAAGAATCCCAAGCCGTCGCGGACGATATGCGGACAGCGGATATGAAATTCACATTCGACTATACCTCCGACGGTTTTCCCAGCGAACTCAACCTCTTTTTGACCGGCAAGTCGGCACAAAAGAAACCGCTCGCGACGATGATCTGGAAAACGCCGGACGGCCGTACCATTCCACTCGGCGATGTGACGGTTGGCGTCGCCGAACGGTTTGCAATCTCGACGGATCAACGACTCTCGCTCAAACTCGACGGGCGCGCGCCGGAGGTAGGGTTGTTTGCGCAGCCGGGCACGACCGCGAAAGGGATGACCCCCGTCGTGCAAAAAGGGAAATACGAACTGCTCGTCGAGGGACTCACGTTTGAAAAGGATTCAACGCTGGACGCCAAACTGGTCGTCTACGGCCAGGCGTACGGGTGGGCGGGCACCGATCATCGCCGGCGCGACATTTTGCTCGCGCTGCTGTGGGGCACGCCGATTGCGCTCGCGTTCGGTTTCCTCGCGGCGGTCGGTTCGACACTGACCACATTCGCGATTGCCGCGATCGGCGCGTGGTTTGGCGGGTGGGTGGACGCGACGATCCAACGCCTCACGGAGATCAATTCGGTCTTGCCGACGCTACCCATTCTCATTCTCGTCGGCACGTTTTACACGCGCAACATCTGGGTCATCTTGGGGATCGTCATCGCGCTCGGCATTTTCAGTTTGGGCATCAAGACCTATCGCTCGATGTTCATCCAAGTCAAGGAAATGCCCTACATCGAAGCGGCGCATGCGTATGGCGCAGGCAACTTGCGCATCGTCTTTCAATACATGATGCCCAAGATCGCGCCTGTGCTCATCCCCTCGTTTGTCACCTTGATTCCCAGTTTCGTCTTTCTCGAAGCATCGCTTGCGCTGCTGGGACTGGGCGATCCGTTGTTGCCCACCTGGGGCAAAGTGATCAACGAGGCGTACACCAATGGCGCGCTCTACAAAGGGATGTACTACTGGGTCTTGGAACCCGCCGCGCTCTTGATGCTGACCGGACTCGGCTTTGCCGTCGTCGGTTTTGCGCTGGATCGCATCTTCAATCCACGGTTGCGGGAGTTGTAGGAATGGACAAACCGATTCTCAACGTCGAAAATCTGTACCTGCATTTCCGCGCGACCAAAGGGATTGTCCAAGCCGTTGACGATGTAAGTTTCGATCTCCAACGCAATGAAGCCATCGTTTTTCTGGGAGAATCCGGCTGCGGCAAAACTACCCTTGCCAAAGCGATTCTGCGCCTCCTCCCGCGCAACGTCCACAAGTATACCGGCAAAGTATATATGGACGATACGAATTTGATGGAATTGGATGACGAACGCTTTCGCCGCGAAGTGCGCTGGGTCAAAATGTCGATGGTCCCGCAAGCGGCGATGAATTCGCTCAATCCCGTCATTCGCGTCGGCGATCAGGTCGCAGAGCCAACGGAGGCGCACTTTGGCTTGAAGAAAGAGGCGCTTGCCCAGGCACGCGAAGTCTTTCAACGCGTCGGCGTGCCGGTGGATTTCATGAGTCGTTACGCGTTCGAACTGAGCGGCGGGATGCGCCAGCGCGTCGCGATCGCTATGGCGCTCGTCACCAGTCCCGACGTTGTCATCCTGGACGAACCAACGTCTGCGCTCGACGTGCTGACCCAGGCGAACATTATGAACGTGCTCAAGCGTATCAAGAAAGAAACCGAGACAAGTTTCATTCTGATCACGCACGACATCTCGACCTCCAGCGAACTCGCGGATCGCGTCGCCGGAATGTACGCCGGACAAATCATCGAGTTGAACGACGCCGAACATTTCTTCTCGACGCCGCTGCATCCGTACTCGCAAAAACTGATGGCGAGCGTGCCGACGCTGCACCAAACCAAAAAACTCGAATTCATTCCCGGACAGCCGCCGAGTCTCATCAATCTCCTGCCCGGTTGCCGCTTTGCGCCGCGCTGCCCGTCCAAATTCGAGAAATGCGCGCAAGACCCACCGCTGATTGATATGGGCGAACGCCGCAAGGTCAAGTGCTGGCTGTACGCGAACGGCAAGGAGAAATAGACATGCCCGCCAACACACCTTCCCCCAACAATGGCACCTTGCTGTCCATCCAAAACCTCCACACCTGGTTTGAACTACGCAAGTGGGGCTTTGGGCGCGCCGGCTATGTGCGCGCGGTCGACGGCGTGAATTTTGACTTGGGTTACGGCGAAGCCATCGCGTTCGTCGGCGAAAGCGGATGCGGCAAGAGCACGCTCGCCAAAACCATGCTCGGCATTCACCGCCCCACCAAAGGCGATGTGATTTTCCAGGGCAAGAAACTCAACGCGTTTAGTTCCCAAGAGATGCAGTGGTATCACTCCCAGGTGGGCTATGTGCAACAAGACCCCTACGGCGCGCTGCCGCCGTTCATGAATGTTCATCGCATCTTGTCCGAACCACTACTCATCAACAAAGTCGCCGACAAAGATGAACGCGAACAGCGCATTCGCGATGTGATGACCGAAGTCAAGATGACGCCGCCGGACGATTTTCTGCAAAAATTTCCGCACATGCTCAGCGGCGGACAGCAACAACGCGTCGTGATTGCGCGCTCGATGATCATGCGCCCCAAACTGATCGTCGCGGATGAACCGGTCTCGATGCTCGACGCGTCGGTGCGCGTGGAAATTCTCATGCTCCTGCGCGCGCTCCAGCAAAGCCACAACCTCGCGGTCAGTTATATCACGCACGACCTTTCCACCGTTCGCTATTTCTCCGAACGCATCTTTGTCATGTACGCGGCAAGAATCGTGGAAACCGCGCCCGTAGACGATCTGCTGCGCGAACACTTGCATCCCTACACCCAGGCACTGATGCTGGCGATTCCCGATCCCGACGCGAAAAACGCGCTCACACTCAAAGAAGTCCCGCCGGGGGAACCGCCCAGTCTCATCAATCCGCCGCCGGGTTGCCGATTCCATCCACGTTGCCCGCACGTCATCAAAGGACTCTGCGACACCCAGGAGCCGCCGGCGTTCGAGCCCCGACCGAAGCACTTTGTCGAGTGCTGGCTGTACAAATGAGATACGTGACACCGGCGCGCCTCATTCTGATCGGGTTCGCCTTGCTTCTGCTCGGCTTCATCCTGCCATTCTTGATGGTCTTGCAGTTGCTGGAATCAACGCTGCTGTTGAACTTTATCGCGTACCTGACTTCGTTCTTTGGGTTGCTCGCCGGGCTGAGCGGCATCGTGACGTACGCCCGCGAGCGGAAGAAAGACGAAGACGAACCGGAATAGGCGAAGACCCGAAGAGTCCGCAGACCCTTCGGGTTTTTTCGTCGCTGTGAAAAACACAAAGAGGATTGTTGCCTTGAGGAAAGATGTAATTTGCTGGGCGACTGAGTTGTGTTTGCTGGCGGTCCTCACCACTTGCGCCCCCTATCCGATTTCTGTTTCAGCGCCAACGCGCACACCCCAACCTGTACCGGCTGACGCGCTCGTGATTCAAAATGGGACGGTCATCGACGGCACCGGAGCCACGCCCATCCCAGATGGCAGCGTCGTGATCCTGAAGAACAAGATCGCGGCGGTGGGTCCCGCCAAAGATTTCTTGCTGGCTCCCGAAACCAAGGTCGTGGATGCCAGAGGCGGAACGATTCTGCCGGGCATCATCAATTCACATGTCCACGAAGCCGGTTCGGCGCTGGTGCGCCGGTTCTATTTTCTGCAGCGCGGCGTGACGGCGGTGTGCGATCTGGGCGCGCCGCTAACAAGTATGCCGCAATACAAAAACCACGACGCGTATGGACTTGCCGCGCGCGGTTTTCTTTCCGGTCCGATCATCAACGTTCCATTGGGGTATCCCGGAACGGAAGAATTCTTGTATACCGTTGCCAGTCCCGCGGAGGCGCGCCATGCCGTAACCGATCTGGTGAATCGCGGCGCGGACGTGATCAAGATCGCGCTCGAGCCGTGGAATTGGAAACTGCCTTGGCCCATGCCGGAGCGCGAGGCAATTCCGAATCTCGATCCCGCCGAGATCAAGGCAATCGTCGAACAAGCGCACGCGCACGGCAAGTTGGTGCGCGCTCATATCGGCACCGCGCAAGTTCTCGATATCGCGTTGGACAGCGGTATCGATGTCGTCGAACATGTACCGCTGCCGAATCTGGAAGACATCGATTTCCAAGCCGGATCATCCAGCCGCGATTACGCGCCGCTCGCGCCTGCCTACGAAGCGCAACTTGCGCGCATGGTCAAACAGCGCGTCGTGATGGTGCCCACGTTAGACAAGATCATCACCTGGTGCGAAGGATACGCCGTAACCGACGCGCGCAAGAAACTGTGCCGCAAGTACGCACTGTCGCCGGTGATCCGCTTTCTGCAATTAGGCGGCAGCGTCGCGCTAGGCGACGATTCCGGTTTCATGACTCGAACGTGGATGCCGGTACGCGAAATGCAATGGCTCGGAACTGCCGGGCTGACGCCGATGCAAGTCCTTCAAGCCGGCACGCAGCGCGCCGCGCAGGTTTGCGGACACGGCGACACGTTGGGCACGTTGGAACCGGGCAAACTGGCGGACGTCATTGTCGTTTCTGGAAATCCACTGACCGACATCGAAGTGATGAATCATGTGACCGTCGTCGTCATCGATGGTCAGATCGCCTTCACCACAAAATAACCACCGGGCATTTTCATCGAAAAGGTTTTGACAGTCGATCGCAATACTTGTATAATCGCCGCATCGTGGACATCCAGTAATATTCCGGTTTTCCCGAAGGGTTAAATCGAAGGAGAAGAAGAGATGATAAAAAAACCAACGATCTGCCTTGCGTCGCTCGTCGCGATTGTTCTGCTCGCGGCGTGCGCCGCTCCTGCGCCTACTCCTGTCCCACCCACCGTCGCGCCGACGATTGTTGCCGCGCCGCCGCCTACACCCGCGATGGTTTCGCCCACGCAAGCGCCCATCGTCGCGCCGACAGCCGCCGCGTCGCGCGGCGGTGAACTAAGAATCGCCACGACCACTGACGCGGTGACCCTGCATCCGTACAAACGCACCGATTCCGCGTCCGGCGGGTACATCGGTCGGATGTTCACCGGTGCTTTGTGGCGCTACAATCCGGAAACACTCGAACCCGAACCATTCATCGCCAAAGCGTGGAAAGTTGCCGCCGATCAAAAAACGATCACCTTTACTTTGAACGAACTGAAATGGAGCGACGGCAAGCCCTTGACCGCCTTCGATTATCAATGGACATTCGAGCAGGCGATGAAACCGGAAAACAAATGGCCCTATCGTTCGGATCCGGAAAAGAACATCGTCACCTACAAAGCGCTGGACGATAAGACGCTGGAGATTGCGATCAAAGAAGCCAAGCCGCTGCCGGTGCTGCTGGACAAAGTAGATCTCATCACGCCGCTGCCCAGGCACGTCTGGGAAAAGTACGATTGGAACGATCCGACCAAGAACCCGGAAATCATGCAGCCCACCGTCGTCAGCGGAATGTATTTGTTGAAAGAATGGAAGCGCGACGATCACGCGACCTTCAGCCGCAACGACAATTATTTCCGCGGCTCGCCCAACATCGAAACGATCACGTACCGCATCGTGCCGAATACCTCCGTCTCGCTGCAAATGCTGTTGAGCGGCGAAGTGGATCAGTCGGCGATGAGCGACAACGACTTCGACAAAGCCAAAGCCAGCGACAAACTGAATTTGTACGAATGGGATCCGGCTGCCGCATCGTGGGATTACATTGGTTTCAATCTCCGCCGCGCGCCGAACAACGATGTCGAATTCCGCCACGCGATTTCCTACGCCATCCCGCGCGACTTGATCGCGCAGAAAATTTACAACGCGCTTCGCAAGCCGATCTACTCCATCTTCCCGCCAACCTCGTGGGTCTACAATCCGAATGTGCCCAAGTACGAGTACAACATCGAAACCGCGAAAGCGACGCTCGACAAAGCCGGCTATAAATTGGACGCGAACGGCAAACGACTCGGCAAAGACGGCAAACCGCTCAAGTTGAAATTGCTGCACGAGACGCCCGCCCCGACGCGCGAGAAAACCGGTTTGGTCATGCAAGAGGAACTCGGCAAACTTGGCATTGACGTGGAAATCGTGCCGCTCGAATGGGGCGCGTTCCTGAACGCGGTCAAGAAAGAGCCGAACGATTGGGATCTCGACATCCTCGCCTGGAGTGTCGGCATCGAACCCTCCGGCATCCGCGACATTTGGAGTGAAGCGACCATTCCCGATCTCAACAGCGTCGCCTACATCAACAAAAACCTGGAAGCGCTGTGGGATCGCGGCGAAAAGGAATTCGATCAAGCCAAGCGCAAAGTCATCTACCAAGAAATTCAACAAGTCATCAGCGGTGATTCCCCGTACGTTTTCTTGACGTACCGCAGCGGCTGGTCGTTCCTGAACAAACGCGTCTCGTCCAACCCCGTGACCCGGCTAGGCATCGCGTACGATTTCCAACGGTGGTTCATCACGCCTGGCAAGTAGAAAAGTAGACACCCATGTCCGGCACCAGCCGCTACATTCTGCGCCGCCTCATCCAAAATATTCTGCTGCTTTTTGTCATCACCGTCCTAAGTTTCGCGTTTATGCGCCTTGCGCCCGGCGGACCCGAATCCTTCATCGGCGCGGACGATCCCAAGATGTCGCCCGATCTCAGATCGCGAATCCGCGCCGAGTACGGCTTGGACGATCCGATTCCAGTGCAGTACTGGAATTGGCTTTCCCACGTTCTGCAAGGCGATTTCGGTCGCTCGTTCATCGACCAGCGCCCGGTGCTCGACAAAATCGCTGAACGTCTGCCTGCGACGATCACCCTGAACCTCGCGACGATCTTCGTCGGCTTGTTCGGCATTCCAATTGGTATTCTCGCAGCGGTCAAACGCGGCGGGCTGTTCGATCGCTTTATGGCGATTTTCAATTCGCTTGGCAATTCCGTGCCGCATTGGTGGCTCGGCTTGATCATCCTCATCTTCATCGCCGCGCCAACCGGTCTCTTGCCGCTCGGCGGAATGTACACGATCGGCAAAGAAAACGATATTATGGATCGACTGTGGCACTTGCTCTTGCCCGCCACCATCGCCGCGCTCGGCGATTGGATCACGCTGTCGCGTTATTTGCGCTCCAGCATCCTCGAAGTGATTCGCCTCGACTACATTCGCACCGCGCGCGCGAAAGGCATGAACGAGCGCGTCGTGTTGTGGCGGCACGCCTTTCGCAACGCCCTGATCCCGATTGTGCCTTTTTTCGTCTTCTCCATCGCCGGTTTGATTTCCGGCGCGGTCATTTACGAAAATACTTTTTCTTGGCCCGGCATCGGAAGAATGGCAGTCCAAGCCGCCTTCCAGCGCGATTATCCAGTTGTGATGGCGTTGACGATCATCGGATCGTTTCTGACGATCACCGGTCTTATCATCGTGGACATCATCTACACGCTGGTCGACCCACGCGTCAAGTACACCTAGCGAGTGATGATCATGACTGCTTCTCCATTCGCCGCGCCGCGCAAGATTTCCGAAGGATTCTACCGCGAATCGTTCAAACGCTTTCGCCGGGATCGCGTTTCGATGATTGCGTCGATCATCTTTTTGTTCATCTGTCTGCTCTCCATCAGCGCGCCGTTGTTCACGGAATTCGTTCTGCGCACCAGCCCGAACAAACAAGATTTGCTCCGCGACTATGAACCTCCCAGCCCGCAACATTGGGGCGGCACCGACGGACTCGGGCGTGACGCGCTCGCGCGCGTGATCCACGCCGGGCAAGTTTCGCTCGGCATCGGTTTCGCCGTCGCCGGTTTGCAGTTGACGATTGGCGTCATCCTGGGTCTGATCGCCGGTTTCTATCACGGGCACGTCGACGATGCAATCAACGCGATCATTTTGACGCGCGGCGGCATTCCCACGCTGTACTTTTTGATTTTGCTCTCAGTCACTTTTCGCGGTTTCGTCGGAACGCCATGGGGACTCGCGATCATCTTTGGCTTGCTCGGCTGGACGGGCGTGACGCGGCAAGTGCGCGGCTTGGTGCTGTCGGTCAAACAACGCGACTTTGTGGATGCAGCGCGCGTCACTGGCGCGCGCGACGCGCGCATCATGTTCCGCCATATTTTGCCCAATGTGATGTACATCATCCTGATCATCGCGGGCTTCGACATCATCGGCGCGATGCTCGGCGAAGCCGGGTTGAGTTATCTCGGCTTGGGCATTCAAGCGCCGACCGCGTCGTGGGGCAACATGTTGAGCGGCTCGCTCGACGATTTTCAAAAAGCGCCCTGGCTCGTTTTCCTGCCCGGCATTTTCATTTCGATCACCGTCTTGTGCATCTTTCTCATCACCGACGGCTTGCGCGATGCGTTCGATCCGCGCTTGAAGGAATAATTTCCGAATTTTCGATTGGAGATCAATGCGAAAAGTATTTCTCGTTTTTTTTCTAGGGCTAGCCCTCGCCGCGTGTGGAGCGCCCGCGACGCCGACGCCCGCGCCCACACTCGCGCCCGCAACCGCGAAAGCGCCGCCGACTGCCGCGCCCACGCCGACAATATTCACTCCGCAAAAAGGCGGCGATTTCCGCGAAGTGATCGCGAGCGACGCGGTCAGTTTTCATCCGTACCAAACCACCGACGCGATCTCGCGCACGTACCAAGACAAAGTGTATGCCAGCGGCTTGTGGCTGCGCGATCCAAAAACTTTGCAGCCGATCCCAGGCATGGCAGAATCGTGGGCAATCTCGAACGACGGCAAGACCTACTCCTTTTCACTCCGTAAAGATCTGAAATGGAGCGACGGCGCGCCGCTGACCGCGCACGATTTCGTCTGGACGTTCGAGCAAGCCGACAAACTAGAAAACAAATATCCGTACGCGGAAAGCATCAACAACATCGCGTCGTACATCGCCAAAGACGATACCACGCTCGAAATCACGCTCAAAGAAGTGACGTGCCTCGCGCTGACGACCGCGGACGCGATCACGCCGCTGCCCAAACACGTCTGGAGCAAACTCGATTGGAACAATGCCGCGAAAAATTCCGAGATCAATTTTCCAAGCGTCGTTTCGGGTCCGTACAAAGTGAAAGAGTGGCAGCGCGGCGATCACGTGACTTTTGTTCGCAACGATTTGCATTATCGCGGCGCGCCGTACTTTGATTCGTACACGATCCGCATCGTTTCCGATCCAGCCAAGCAATTCCAAATGCTCAAGCAGAGCGAAGCGGATACCGCGCCCGTCGCCGCGTCCGATGTTGCCGAAGCGCGCAAACTCGACAATCTGAAATTGTACGAATGGAGTCCCGCCGCGCCGGAGTGGGATTTCATCGGCTTGAATTTGCGCCGACCGTTCTTGAAGAACGCGCAGGTGCGCCAAGCGTTGGCGTACGCGCTGCCGCGCGACGCGATTGCCGATCAAATCTTTTTCGGTCTCGCCAAGCCAACCTATTCGATCTTTGCGCCGATCTCGCCGGTGTTCAACCCCGACGTGCCGCGCTACGATTACAATATTGATACTGCCAAAGCGACGCTGCAAAAAGCGGGCTACAAACTCGACGCGACCGGCAAACTCGTGGACAGCGCGAACAAGCCCGTACCCAAATTGCGGATTCTCTACAACGTCGGCAACAAGCAGCGCGAGCAAATCGGGATGGTCGCGCAAAACGAATTCCGCAAACTCGGCATCGACTCCGATCTGCTCTACGCGGATTTCGGGACCTACGTCGATTACCTTCGCAAAGACCCATTCGATTTCGATCTATTCATTCTCGGCTGGCGCGCGCCCATCGAACCGTACCTGTCGTACCAAATGTGGACGGAGGCGAATATTCCGCAGTTGAATTTCAGCGCGTACGTCAACAAAGATGTCGAGGCGTGGTTCCATCAAGCGAATCACGCGCCGTGCGACGCCGACGCGCGCAAGAAAATATTCGCGCAGATCCAAAAAACGATTGCGACAGACGCGCCGTACATTTTCCTGACGTACCGCACCGGGTACGCGTTCGTCAATAAACGCGTCACGCCAAACAATCCGACGCTGCTCGGCATCGCGTATTTTCCCGAGCAATGGTACATCGTCAAGTAGGGAACGCCTCAAGTCAAAAAACTTCCAGAGTTATCTATACTTCACACGGGCACAAGTTGCGCTTTTTTGAAGGTTTGAAAACGCAAGGT
>DYJA01000061.1:0-27115 GCA_020723345.1 Candidatus Aquidulcis sp.
CTGGCCGCCCACTGACGGTTTGAACTACCGAAGGATTTATGCCGAACAGTACTAGCCCGTTGAAAAGAATCCAGGTTTCTTGAGCCCGCGTCAAACACTCTCGGGAAACCTGGATTCTGGTGAGCGACTAATGAAAACCATAATGATCTCCAAATTGTTTTCACGGCTTGGAACTGGAACGTCCGCCTTTTTGGTGTTACTGTTCATCGCGGGCTGTTCGTCCGCAAGCCAGGTTGCGCGCCCGGCGCAAATGAACAGTCCCGCAGTTCCAGTGACGACCGCGGAAGAAATGGAAAAGTTTTTCGACGCGCTGATCGGAAACAAGCTGGAACAGTATCACGTGCCGGGCGCGGTGGTCGTCGTCGTCAAGGATGGCAAAGTGTTTTTTCAAAAGGGCTACGGCTATGCCGATCGTGCCCAGAAGATCGCCGTCAGTCCAGACAAGACGCTTTTCCGCATCGGCTCGATCAGCAAGACGTTTACGTGGACGGCGGTGATGCAGTTGTACGAGCAAGGGAAACTGGACCTCGACGCCAACGTCAACACGTATCTCGATTTCAAAATCCCGGATACTTTTCCGCAACCGATCACACTCAAGCATCTGATGACGCACACGCCGGGATTTGAAGACGACAGTTACGATAATAATACCATTCGTGCGGAGGCAATGATCTCAACCGGGGAGTGGCTCAAGACCCATCTGCCAACGCGCGTGCGTCCACCCGGTCAAGTGGTCGCGTATTCGAATTACGGCGCGGCGCTCGCCGGATATATTGTCGAACGCGTTTCCCAAACGCGTTACGAAGACTATATCGCGCGGAACATTTTCAGTCCGCTTGGGATGACGCACTCGACCGCGCTGCAGCCCGTGCCGAGCGCGCTCGCGCCGGACCTGGCGATTGATTACGTGTTTTCCAACGGCAACTACACTCCCCAGCCCTTTACATTTGTCCGGGTTGCGCCCGCCGGGGCAATCAGCGCGACCGGCGCGGATATGGCGCGCTGGATGCTCGCGCATCTGCAGGATGGGCAGTCCGACCAAGCGCGCATTCTGGAAACCGCCACCGCGCAAAAAATGCGTCGGCTCCTTTTCACGCACGACCAACATTTTGGGAACAGCGGTTGGTTGTATGGCTTTTGGTCGTACGAGCGAAACGGCAAGTCGATTTTTGGACACGATGGCTGGATTCTGCCAGCTTTACGTTCCGATATGGAACTCTTCGCCGACGAGAAACTGGGTTTGTTCATCGCTTTCAATGGCGATACGACCGGACGCGCGATCGGCGAGACGCCAACGGAATTCATCGATCACTATTTCCCCGCCGGACAACGTCCCAGCCCAGTCGCGTCGCCAACCTTGAACGATGCGGCGCGGGTGACGGGCGCGTATCACATGACGCGCGCGTCGTACAGCACCGCGGAAAAGATTCGCTGGTTGGTGGATGAGACACCCTGGGAATTGAGCGCGCTCGCCGACGGCAAACTCGCGGCAAGTTACGGCAGCCAACGCGCCACCTACGTACAAGTCGAACCGTTGGTCTTTGGGCGGGTCGAGTCCGAAAGCAAACTGCCGCCTCTAATCGTCTTGCGCGCGGACGAGCGCGGCGAAATTCGTTACCTCTTTTTGAGCGGCACGGCGGCGCGGGAAAGATTCGGCTGGTACGAAGACCCGACCTTGCATCTGTTCCTCCTTGGCGCCGGTTACGCGCTGTTGATCTCGGCGTTGATCGCCGCGATCGTTTCCGCGCTTTGGCGGCGCCGCCGCGCCGCGCTATCCGCGCCGCGTCTCGCGCGATTCGCGCGCGCTATCGCGTTGGTCATCGCGTTGCTCGCGCTGGCAACCGTGCTCCTGCTGGTTGCCGTGTTTAGCAACCGATACGCGTTTGCTTACGGGGAAGGAACACTCGTGCTTGTGGCGCTGACATGCTCGACGCTCGTCGTCATCTTGACGCCGGTCGCGCTCGTCGCGGCGGCGTTGGCGTGGCGCAATCAGTTTTGGGGGCTTGCCGCGCGCGTCCACTTTACGTTAGTCGCGTTAGGAAGCGTCGGACTGTCTTTCTCTTTTATCATTTGGAATTTGGTTGGCTGGCGATTGTGACGCAAGCAGAATTGCAAAACCTTCGAGGTCTCCAAGACCTCGAAGGTTTTTTCTTAACGATCTATTGTGGTTTTCCCGCTTGCGCGCGGTCTTTCAAAATCTCGATCAGCGACAGAACGCCGTGCAAATAACTGCGCCAGCCCAGCCCGCAAATCACGCCGACGCACACCGGCGACAAAACGAGCCGATGCCGAAATTCCTCGCGCGCGTGGACGTTGGAGAGATGCACTTCGATCACCGGCAATTTCACCGCCGATATCGCGTCGCGCATCGCAATCGAATAGTGCGCGTACGCGCCGGGATTGATCACGATGCCATCCGCCCAATTGCGCGCGTCCTGGATCGCGTCCACGAGCGCGCCTTCGCTGTTCGATTGAAAGACGCGCAGTTCCGCGCCGTTTTCTTCCGCGACGCGCTTCATGCGCGCGTTGATTTCGTCAAAGCCCACCGTGCCGTAAATCCCCGGCTCGCGCCAGCCGAGAAGGTTGAGGTTGGGACCGTGGATGAGTAGTATCTTGAGCATGGTATCCTCTCAACGAAAGTCAGAAGCAGGAAGTATGAAGTATGAGATCCTTCATCTATCATCTTTCATCCTTCATACTTCGCTGCCGTAAAACTCTCCAAACAATTCCTGTTCCGACGGACGATCTTCGGGAATCGGACGGCTGACCCAGGTCACATTCATGTAATGCTTCAGATGAATGTTTTCCGATGTGATGTTGCCGCCCCAGGTGCCGCAGCCCAGACTCGACGTCATCGGCATGCCGTTGTTGAACGCGCCCGCATTCGCTTTCGATTGCGGCTGGCGCACCATGATGCGGCTGACCGGTGCCATCAGCGCGAGTTGATGAATGCGCGCGTCGTCGAACGAGTAGATGCCGCATGAATGTCCCTTGCCGCCAACCTCGAAAATCTGCCGCACCATTTCCAACGCGTTTTCAAAACCGCTGTACTTGAAAATCGAAACGACGACGCAGAGTTTTTCGCTGGAGAAAAGATAATCCCTGCCGATGTGATCTTCCTTAACGATGATGAACGCGCGGTCGGCGGGAATCTCGAACCCGGCGCGCGCCGCGATGCGCTGCGCCGAAATGGCAACCGTGTCCCCCGTGCGGTGTCCTTCCGCGTCCCAGAGTACCGCCTGCAGTTTTTGTTTTTCTTCTGGCGAAGCCAGGTGTCCGCCCTCTTTGATCAGTTGCGCGAGAAACTTGTCGTAGATCGTCGCTTCGACGAGCAGGTTGCCGTCGGCGGAACAGCCGGAGCCAAAGTCGGATGTTTTGCTGATGCGTGTATTGCGCGCGGCTTGTTCGATGTCGGCGGTCTCGTCGATGACCATCGTCGAATTGCCCGCGCCGACGCCGTACGATGGCGTGCCGGAACTATACGCGGCTTTCACCATGTCGCGCCCGCCGGTCGCTTGGATGAGATCGCAAATGGACATGAGATATTGCGAGAGCGGGATGCTCGGCTTTTCGATGCACTGGAACAAGTCGGGCGGCGCGCCTTCGCGTTGCAATACCGTGCGCATCACTTGGACCATTTCGAACGTCGTCTTTTTGCTGCGCGGGTGCGGCGAAAAGATGACGGCGTCCTTGCATTTCATCGCAAAGATGCCAACGCCCGGCGGCGTCAATTCGGGATTCGTCGTCGGAATGATCGACGCGACGACGCCTGCCGGTTTGCCGTACTTGACGATTCCTTTCTCCGAAATCTCTTCGATCACGCCGACACTTTTTTGGCGCAGCACGTCGCGCAGAATGCCCATCACCTTGAAGCGTTTGGCGATGCGTCCTTCGCGATCACCCAAGCCGCTTTCATCCACACCCATTTGCGCGATGCGTGTAAACGTCTTTTCGTTGGCGGTTGCCCAGCCCAACGCCTGACACAAACGATCCACGCGCGCCTGATCATAGTTTTCGATTTGTTTCATCGCGGCGCGCGCTTTGATTAACAATTCATCGGCGTATGCTTTTTCTTCTGGTGTAATTGGTCGTATTGGCATCTTGTTACAACTCCTCTTTTGCTAAATCTCTATCGGCGGGACCCGCGTAACCAAAATCAACCGGATCGATCCGGCGCATCGGCGGCATCGTCGTGATCTCTTCGTGCGCGTGCGCGAGAATGCCGGCGAGACGCGCGACCATGAACAACGCGTTCGAGAGTGTAACCGGGAATCCAATCTCGCTCAAGATTGCCGCAATCGCGCCGTCGATGTTGATCGGCAGATCCTTGCCGGTACTGCGCTTCAACGCGTCTTCAATCGCGTGCGCGGCTTGCAGGTGACCGCCGGGCACATTCGCTTCTTGCGCGAGCGCAAACAACCGCTCCAAGCGCGGGTCTTTGTGCTTGTGTTGCCGATGACCGAAACCGGAGAGGCGTCGCCCGGCTTTGCGCCAATCGGCGACGACGGCATCTGCTGCGCGATCTAGATTCTGCTCCTTCGCCAACGCGGCAACTTGCTGGATCGCTTCCATCGCGTCTTGAACTGCCGCGCCGTGGAATTTTCCCAACGTCAGCAATCCCGCCGCGGCGGCTGCGCCCAACGGCGCGCCGCCCGATGCCGCCGTGCGCGCGGCGAGCGCGGAAGGCGCGCCGGGTCCGTGATCAATGCTCGCGACCATGATCGCGTCGAGCAGTTTGGCGACGTTCGGTTTCGGCAGTTCGCCGGTGTACAACAGATACAGCACGGACGGAAACGGCACCGTTCCGATCAATTGCACTAGATCGTATCCGCGGATCCGAATTCCATTTTCGCTCGTGGATGATAAATTGGTCGTCCAATGCAAATCGCCCAAAGCAAAACCTCACGCTAACGTAGGACAAATTTACAAATTTGTCCTACATCGTCACAACGATTTTTCCCGACTGCCCCGTCGTCGCCAATTGCAGCGCGCGATCCATTGCGTCGAAACTCAACGTATCGGTGACGATTTGCGATGGACGGAGCGTGCCCTCTTTGACGAGCGCGATCACGCGCGCAAAATCGGCTGGATGATCGTAGATCAGCGAGCCGATCACGTCGATCCCTTCGCGCACCAAGCGCAGCGGCACGAAACTTGCCGGAGCCGACGACAACCCGATCAACACGACTTGACTCCCGCGCGGCGCCGCGCTCAACGCGAGTTCGACCGTCGCCGTCGCGCCGGCGCATTCGAACACCACCGTCACGTTTTCGTCGCGCCACAGTTTGGCAATGTCATCGCTTTCGACGACGCGCGCGCCCAGTTTGCGCGCCATCGCCAGTTTGTCCGCGAATTTGTCGTGCGCGAGAACGCGCACGCCTTGCGCGACCGCCGCTTGAATCAGCAGCAAGCCGGTCGCGCCGCAGCCGATCACGGCAACGGTGTCGCCGATGTGCGCGCGCGAGTGCCACAACGCGTGGAGCGAAACCGCGAGCGGTTCGATGACGATGGCATCCGCGTCGGAGATTTCGTCTGGAACGCGCCACACAAATTCAGCGGGCGCGGTGAAAGAATCGGCAAAGCAACCGGGAATCGTAACGCCGAGCGCCTGTTTGTTCGGGCAGATGTTGCCGCGCCCCGCACGGCAGAACGCGCACGCGCCGCACGGATAATTCGGCTCGACGATGACGCGCTGACCGATTTCAAAATTCGTCACGCCCTCGCCCAGCGCGGTAATGTGCCCGACCGTTTCGTGTCCCAGCAGAAAAGGGTACGGCGCGACGCGGTGTCCTAGGTAGAACGAAACATCCGATCCGCACACACCAAAACGCGCCGGCTTGATCAACACTTCGCCTTTGCCGACGCGCGGCGCGGAGATTTCGCGAATCTCGATTCTTTTAGGTTCGACCAGGATTGCGGCTTTCATTTTTCTCCTGTTGGACAAGTTTGCAAACTTGTCCTACGTCTTCGGTAATTCACCCGGCGGCGTATACATCCAGATCAACCACATGGGTTCGTCGCCGTTATTGACATGCTGATGAAAGACGCCGGTCGGAATGAACATCCAATCGCCTTCTTTGAACGGTACGCGTTCGTCGCCTTCCACCAGTGTACCATGCCCTTTGACGATAATGTCCACTTCTTCCGACGCGTCATGATTGTGTCGCGATGACGATTCGCCGGGGTCGAAGATCGTCAAGCCCGCGACGATGTGTTCCGAGTTAACGAGTTCCTTGTCGACTAGACGAAAAACTTTGCGGCGAAAACCCGGTTCGTCGAGTCCAATCCAGAGTTCCTTTCCGTTTTTGAATGGCGAGAGTACTTTAATTTTTCCCATTGATCCTCCTTGTTTCTATCCGGCACCCAGATACGCGTGCTGCACGACCGAGTTCGCGCGTAACGCCGCGGCGGAATCGGCGAAGCGAATCTTGCCGGTTTCCATCACGATGCCGTGATGCGCGATCTTGAGCGCGCCGCGCGCGTTTTGCTCGCTCAACAGAATCGTCATGCCTTGCTTGTTCAGTTCGGCGATGATCTCGAACACGCGCTTGACGAGCAGCGGCGCGAGTCCGAGCGACGGCTCGTCCATCAAAAGTACTTTGGGTTTCGCCATCAGCGCGCGCGCAATCGCGAGCATTTGCTGTTCGCCGCCGCTCAGCGAGCCAGCCAGTTGTTTCTCGCGACCTTTAAGCGCGGGAAACGTTTCGTACATTCGCGCTTTGTCTTTTGTGACTTGTGCTTGATCTGAACGATGATACGCGCCCATATCCAGATTTTCGTCCACGGTCAATACCGGAAAGACGCGGCGTCCTTCAGGAACATAGCCAACGCCCAAGCCCACGACCTTGTCCGCGCTGAGTTTATGAATCGGCGCGCCGCCCAGCGCGATGCTGCCTTCGCGCGGGTGCAGCAAGCCGCAGATCGTCTTGAGCGTGGTGGACTTGCCCGCGCCGTTCGCGCCGATCAGCGCGGTGATCTCGCCTTGCCGGACCTCGAAGGAGATGCCTTTGACCGCGTGAATGTGTCCGTAGTACGTATTTAGATTTTCGACGACTATCACAGGTCTTCCTCCTTGCCCAGATACGCTTCGATCACGACCGGGTCAGTGCTGACAGTTTTCGTATCTCCTTCGGCAATTTTCTTGCCATAGTCGAGCACGGAGACCGCATCGCAGATGCCCATGACGAGTTTCATGTCGTGCTCGACAAGAAAGATCGTGATGCCGGAATCGCGAATTTTGAGTAAGGTCTCGCTCAACCACTCTGTCTCCTTCTCATTCAATCCCGCCGCTGGCTCATCGAAGAGGACGATTTTCGGATCGGTTGCGAGCGCGCGCGCCATTTCGACGCGGCGTTGATGTCCGTATGGCAAACTCGTCGCACGTTCGCGCGCGTAATCGGCAATTTGGAACAAACTCAAAAGGTGCAGCGCCTTTTCGGTCAGCATCTTGTCTTCGCGTTGCACCGCGACCGGATTCAACATCGCTTGCCACAAATTCGTCTTGCAGTGATGCCCCATCGCCACCAGCACGTTGTCGAGCACGGTCATGGTCTTGAACAAGCGCATGTTTTGAAACGTGCGCGCGAACCCGAGCGCGGTAATCTGATGCGCGGGCAGGCCGGAAATCACTTTGCCGTCGAACGAAACTTTGCCGCTCGTCGGTTTGTAGTACCCCGACACGACATTGAAGA
Source organism: Candidatus Aquidulcis sp. (assembly GCA_020723345.1). Classification (GTDB taxonomy): domain Bacteria; phylum Chloroflexota; class Anaerolineae; order UBA4142; family UBA4142; genus VGOB01. The sequence continues at coordinate 7,692 of DYJA01000061.1, forward strand.
TGGTCGTTTTGCCGGAACCGTTGGGACCGATCAGACCCCGGATCATGCCCGGCTTGACGTTCAGCGAGACGTCGTTGACGGCGACGACGCCGCCGAATCGCATGACCAAATTTTCGATTTCAAGCGACATTCGGTCCCTCCATTTCCAACTTCTCTTCGGCGACGGGCTTGCCTTCAGTCTGCTTGCGCGCCCACGGCAAGCGGATTCCACCGGCTTGCTCGATTTTCTGCGTGAGTCCGACTACGCCGCCGGGCATGAACAAAACCACGATCATGATCGCAAGTCCGAACCCAACGAGTTGCCAACTCTTGATCGCGCGCAACCACTCTTGAGTCAGCGGCAACGCCAGACCACCGACGAGCGAGCCAGCTAGACTACCCATTCCGCCAACCATCGTCATCGTCAAAACGAACAGCGCGTTCTTGAATTCAAAAATGTCCGGGCTGATGTAGGTGCTCATGTGCGCGTACAGCACGCCCGCCACTCCGCAGTAGACCCCGGCGAGCGCGTTCGCCAACACCTGATAGCGCGCGACGTTGACGCCCATCGCCCGCGCGGCGGTCTCATCGTCACGAATCGCGATGAAGGCGCGACCAATGCGGTGATTCACGATTTGCCGGGCGACCAGATAGCCGATCACCACGCAAATGAGGACGAGGTAGAAAAAGCGTTCAGCGCCGTCGATCGGAATGCCAAACAGTTCCGGCATCTCGATGGCAGAAATGCCCAGCGGACCCTCGGTCAACCAGATCTCATTGACCATGATGATGTTGATCGTCTCCGCCAAGCCGATGGTGACGAGCGCAAGATAGTGCGAGCGCACTTTCAACATCGGCAGAGCGATCAACGCGCCGGTAATGCCGGCGAGGATCATTCCGAGCGGCATGTTGATCCAGATCGGCGATCCGAACCGGGTGTTCAGCAGCGCGGCGGTGTACGCCCCCACACCCCAGAACGCGCCCAACGCCAGGTTGATTTGTCCGCAGTATCCCATCGCCAAATTCAGCCCCAGACTCATCAGAATCCAAATGCCCGCCATATTGACGATGTGGACGGTGTAACGATTTGGCGCGACGAGGGGAAAGACAAGTAGGACAAGCGCGCCGACGCCGAGCAGAATGACTTTGAAAGTGTTCTTCATTGAAACTCCTAAAATTCCGTGGGACAAATTTGCAAATTTGTCCTACACCTTGTCCACCGTGACTTCACCTACAATGCCCGCGGGTTTGACCATGAGCACGAGGATCATCACGACGAACGCGATGCCTTTGGTATAGGCGGACGAGATGAACCCGGCGGAGATCGCCTCAAGGATGCCGAAGACCAACCCGCCCACAATCGCGCCGGGGATGCTGCCTGCGCCGCCCAGAATGAACGCCGCGAATCCTTTCAGACCGACTGCCGCGCTCATCGCCGGATTGACGTAGACAATCGGCGCAGCCAGAATGCCCGCCGCCGCGGCAAGCCCAGCGCCAATCGCGAACACGAGCGCGTTCGTCGTGTTGACCGGGATGCCCATCGCGCTCGCGGTCTCGCGATCCTGCGCGGCAGCGCGCATCGCCTTGCCGATTTTCGCCTTTGCCAAAAATACGTTCAGCCCAACCATGAGCAAGGCGGAACCCGTGATGAGCAAAAGCATCTGCGGCAACAGTGCCACGCCGCCGATCACGATTGGCTCGTTCGGCAGCGGTGAATTGACCGCGAATCCTTCCGCGCCCCAGATAATAACCGCCAGGTTGTCGAGAACGTATCCCAGCCCAATCGTCCCGAGCAGCATCAGCATCAGGTCGAGATTCGCCAGCGGGCGGAAGATTCGTTCAAGGATGAGACCCAGGATGGCGTTAAGCAAAACCCCGATGACGAATGCAATCGGATACGGCACCTGCAGACCCATCACCATGCCGCGGTACCATATAATCCCAAAGTAGGTACCGATCATGTAGATGCTGCCGTGCGCAAAGTTGACCAAGCCCATCGAACGGTAGATCATCGAATAGCCGAGCGCGACCAGCGCGTACAGACTGCCGATGCCGATTCCGCCGACGAGAGTCTGAATGAAAATACTCAGAATATTCATAGAGTCCATGGACTGCTCCTCCCTCAACTCGAAATTTCCGAGCCAGACCTGACAGGTTTTTCGCCAACGGCGGACCTGTCAGGTCTCGTCGAACTACTTACCCGTATACACAGTCAGCTTGCCGCCTTTGATAATGCCCACCAGCGTGCCGGTGATGGTTTCGCCTTTGTCCGTTACGTTGAACGTGCCTTGCAAACCTTTGAACCCGGAGATTTTGTGCAACTCTGCCGCAATGTTTTCCGAAGTCAAGGGATTGGCTTTTTCCATCGCGAGCAAAAGCAATGTGGTGCCGTCGTACGTGTTCGCGCCGTGAAATTCTGCGGTCTCGTTGTACGCGGCTTTGTATGCCTCCACAAACTTTTTCGACATCTCGTTCGCTTCGTCGTGGAGCCAGGGCGTCGTGAAAACAGTCCCTTCCGCAATATCGGCGCCCGCCGTTTCGATGTACTTGGGCGTGCCAATCGCCGCGCCGCCCGCGAATTGCCCTTTGAATCCCAGTTGACGCGCCTGTTTGGCGATCAGACCGGACGCAACCTCGGACGAGGCGAGCAGAATAACATCGGGTTGACCCTGGAGAATCTTCGTGAGTTGTCCCGTAAAGTCCTTGTCGTCGATGCCGAATGCCTCGCGCGTGGTGGCTGTCAAACCGTTGCGTTTGAGCGCGTCGACCTGATAGTCCCCTTCGCCTTTGCCATAAGCCGAAGTGTCGGCGATGATGGCGAATTTCTTGAACCCTTTCTGTTTCACCAAGAAATCAACGAGCGTATCTTCGAACGAAGGTCCCGCCGGAGTTGCGCGGAAGATGAACGCGCTGCCTTTGTTGGTGATGTCGACGTTCGTGCCGTTCGTAAATTGCGGGATCTTGTACTTGGCGAAAATCGGAATGTCCGCCAGCGCGGACGTGCTATTCGAAGTCGCCCACACCGCGATCACCTTGTCCTCCGTCGCGACTTTTTGCGCGAGGTTCACCGACTTGGTCGGATCGGCTTCGTCGTCATAGATGACAAGCTGAATCTGGCGACCCTGGATACCGCCCGCTTTGTTTTTCTGATCGACGGCGAGCGAGACGCCCTTCTTCATCCAGTCGCCCAGCACCGCGTTGGTGCCGCTCATCGCGGCGATGATGCCGATCTTGATTGGCTCGCCGCTCGGCTTGGGCGCGGCAGCCGCGGTGGGTTGCGCGGGCGCGGTCGTCGGCGCGGGCGCGGCGGTCGGCGCGGGCGCGGCGGTCGGCGCGACCGTTGGGGTTGCGCACGCGGCAAGTAACGCGCCGAGTGCGACGAGAACGAACAGAATGGTGCGCTTCATTGCAGATTTCCTCCTTTTCGGATTGTTCAAAATGATTTGGATATCCGTCTGAACCTGACGTGTCTATTGATTGATCGCGAGCGCTCACCTCCTCTCTGAAAGTGACGGGTGACAGGTGACAGGGGTAGGTTCACGCATCACGTATCACGCATCCCGTTTCACCCTTCATGTCAAAAGTCTTAATACTCCAGAGTAATCGGCATGTGCGTATCATTCGATTGCATAATCGCCAGCAACGTTTCGAGCGTGCGCCGCGCGTCGCGCGCGGTGGTGCGCGGCGTCTCCTTTTTTTCGATGACGCGGCAAAAATGGCTCATCTCCAAGCGTAACGGATGCGCGGGCTTGACGCCAAGTCGGTCCATCTGCGTTGGATATTGCCAACCCTCTTTCGCCGGATCGGGATAAAAGACGTGTTGCATCTGTGGCAATGTGAGCGCGCCCTTGGTGCCGAAAAAGTGATAGCAGTCCGCCGGGGTGTAGTAAAAGAATGGATTCTCCCAGGGCGCGGTCGTTGACTCGTACGCCCAGATCGCGGGCGCGCAATCGGAGACGAAGATCGTCGCGAGCGCGTCACCTTGCAAGCGGAGCGAGATACTCACGGTGTCTTCGACTTCCAAGCCGCGCGTGTGATTGCTCGTCTCTGCGTAAATGCGCGTGACCTCGCGCCCAGTCATATACCGCAGGTCGTCAATATTGTGAATCGTGTTAATGAGAAGTGGTCCGCCGCCCGTTGCTTTACGCGTCCGCCACTCGGCTTTGTAATAATCCTTCGGCTTGAGCATCGTCCACAGAACCGACGCGCCGATCAGATCGCCGAGCTCGCCGTTGGCAAATGCCTCGCGGGCGCGCACGCAGAATGGCGAAAATCGACGATGATGACCGACGAGCACGGGGACGCCGGTTCGCTCAACCGCCGCGATCATCTTGTCGGTGTCTTCCAATGTTCCCGCGACCGGCTTTTCGACCAGCACCGGCAATCCGCGTTCCAGACACTCAATCGTAACCGGCGCATGCAGATGATTTGGCAACGCGACCACAACGCCGTCGAGTTTCTCCGTGTCGAGCATCCGGCGATAATCGGTATAAAATGTCGCGCCCATTCCCTCGATGGGCGCGCGGAATTCATCGCGGGCATCGCACGCGGCGACAAGTTTCGCTTCCGGCACAATCATCGCGCTCTGGACATGATTCATGCCAAACGAAGTGCCGATGACGCCGATTCGTTTCTTTTCGATATTCGAGTCGCTGAAAGAGACCCACTCCATGACTTTGTTTTCTCTACATCTTGACCATGACCTTGCCGCCTGCGCGGTTGGTCAAACTAGTGATGGCTTCGGCGGCGCGCTCCAACGAATAGCGCGCGGTAATCATCTTCCGCATATCCAAACGACCGCTCGCCATCAATTTGATAATGTTGCCGAACGTTCCATAGCCGGTGTGCCCCAGACTGCCGAACGATTGACTGCCGGTGTCTTGATAGATCGAAAGCGTGCTCGGCGTGGTACCAGCGCGCCGACCCAGGTTTACCACTTTGGAGTTGACCGCCAACGATTGTTCGATCTCTGGGAGAATGATCTTGGGCAAGCCGGTACATTCGACGTGCATATCCGCGCCATAGCCCTCGGTGAGATCCATGACGACTTGGTGAGGACTGCTCCCGCGCTTTACCAGTTCTTCAGGACTGTACACAACATCTGCACCCAGATCGCGCGCGAGGGCTTGCCGCGACGGACTGATCTCGAAAGCAACGACTTGGCTCGCGCCCGCCAAGCGCGCGAGCGCGATGCACGCCAGCCCGATCGGTCCCGCGCCGTAGACGACGACAGTCGCGCCTGGCATAAAACCGCCAGCGCGCGAGAACATCCCATTGTACGCAATGCCGGTCGGTTCGATGACGGCGGCAGCTTCGTACGCGGCGTCTTCGCTGCCCAGCACATCCTTGAATTGGTTGATCTTCCAGACGTAGCGTTCTTTCACCGCGACAAATTCGGCAAAGGCGCCGTTCGTCACGAATCCGAGCCGCCCCATATTGTGACAATGGTTGTACAGTCCTTTGCGACAGATCGCGCACTTGCCGCACCAGTGAAGTTGCTCCGCGGTGACCAGATCGCCGACCTTGAAATCGGTAACCTGACTGCCTATCGCCGCGACCTTGCCGGAGAATTCATGCCCGATGATCACGGGACGCCGCGTCCAACTCGGATAGATTTGATAGCCGTCCTCGTCCATTTCGGCAAGGTGCAAGTCGGAGCCGCACACGCCGCACGCGTGAATTTGGATCAGGACATCCTCTGATCCCACTTCGGGATCAGGCACATTTCGAACTTCAAGGCAAGTGTGCCGCCAAACGTTGCTCCCGCGCCGCGCGATGTGCGTTTTCTTTTCGATCTCACTGACGGGATAATCAGGACGCGGATCAAAATCGCCGTCCAAGACCAATGCCTTCATTTCTTATTCGCCTTTGCGATAAATGTCGTTGATGTTCCAATACCCCGGCGTTGGCGTGGGGACATTTTCCATCGGCGCGTGAATCACGGTGGGAAGACCGGACGCGAACGCGTCGCGCAGCGCGGGACCCAGGTCTTTCGCCGCGCGAATGAAAATTCCTTGCGCGCCACACGCGCGCGCGACATCGGCGTACGCGACGCGATATTCCTTGCCCTCGCTCTCGAACAAACAGCCAAAACTCCAACCGTAGTGCGCTTTTTCCAAACCGGCAATCGTGCCGAACGCGGCGTTGTCCATCACGAGCCACACGACCGGAATCTCGGCTTCCATCGCCGTGGCGACGACCGACATATTGCTGCTGAACGCGCCATCGCCGATGAGCGCGAGCACCGCGCGATTGGGCTGCGCGATTTTTACGCCGAGCGCGGCGGCGGGACCGAAACCCATCGTCGCGAGACCACTCGGCGTGATGAACGTGCCGGGGATCGTGATCGGAAATTGCTGCGCGACGCCGTTCTTGTTCCACCCGACATCGGTGACGAGAAAACCATCTTCCGGCAACGCTTTGCGGACTTCGCCCAGGATACGTTCGGGGCGCAATGGATATTGATCGGAATCGTAATAGCCCGCCCAGTTCGCCGCGAACTCTTGACGTCCGCGCGCGATTTTTTGACGTAGGGGCGAAGCATTTGCATCCTGAGCGGAGCGCAGCGAAGTCGAAGGATGCAAATGCTTCGCGGCTTGCGCGATCAGCCCCAGTGCGTTTTTCGCGTCGGCGACAACGCCAAACTCGGTTGGAAAGTTTCTGCCGATTTCTGCTGGGTCGATGTCGATGTGCATCAAGCGCGTCGGGGGAATCTGAAAAGTGTAGCGCGGATCCCAGGAACTCGAATTCGCTTCCGCGAGCCGCGTGCCGACCGCGAGAATCAAGTCCGCGGTGCGACACATTTCGTTCGCAATCGGCGTGCCCCAAAAGCCGGTCATGCCAAGCAACAACGGATGGTCTTCGCGCAACGACCCCTTGCCCATCAAAGTGTGCGCGACCGGAATTTCGAGTGCTTCGGCGAGCGCGGCAAGCTCGCTCGTCGCGCGCGCGGCGTGCACGCCGCCGCCCGCGTAAATCACCGGTCGTTCCGCGTCGGCGAGCGCGCGCGCGATTTTTTCGGCAGTCGCTGGATCAATCGTCGGCGGCGCGATGGAGGCGGGCGTTTTGTCAAACGCCCCAACCGGGAGATCGGTGGAGAAAATATCCATCGGTACGTCGACGAGGACGGGACCGGGGCGTCCGGTTTGCGATAAATGAAACGCGCGCTCGACGATGCGCGGCAAATCCGCGACGCGATCGACGCGATAGATCCGTTTGCAGAACGGGCGATAAACTTCGAATTGATCGCCGTCGAGATGCAGATTCACTTCTTGATGCGGATGGCGTCCGAAATAGTACGATGGCACGTCGCCCGCGATCACGACGAGCGGGATCGAATCGAGCGCGGCGTTCGCGACGCCGGTCGCCGCGTTCGTGAGACCCGGACCCAGGTGCGTGAGGAGCACGCCGGGCTTGCCGGACGCGCGCGCGTAACCATCGGCGGCATGCGCGGCGACTTGCTCGTGGCGCGTCGTGATGAAACGTACTTTGCTGTGACCGAGCGCGTCGAGCATCGCGATGATCGTGTGCCCGGTCAAACCAAAGACCACCTCGACGCCGAGGCGTTCGAGATATTCGACGAGTTGATACGCGGCAATTCGTGTCTCTGCCATTATTTGCTCCGGGAGGGGAATGGAAGGGATTCGCCTTGATAGCCCAACGCGTGCGAGATTTGCATTGCCAGTTGCATTATTTTCGGCGCAAACTTTTCTACCTCGGCATCGGTGAAGCGCATGTTGGGTCCCGCCACGTTGAGCGCGGCAACCACCGCGCCGCTCGCATCGAAGATTGGCGCGGCGAGACCCAGCGCGTCGCCAAAGCGTTCGCCGTGGCTCGTGGCGTAACCACACGCGCGAATTCGCTCCAGTTCTTTCACCAAGACTTGGCGCTTCGTAATCGTGTTGGGGGTCATTCGTTCCAGCGGCTTTGCTACAACTTGTTTGACGAATTCCTGCGGCATGAACGCGAGAATCGCTTTTCCGGCGGATCCGGCGTGGAGCGGCATCCGCTCGCCTTGGCGAATGACCACGCGCACGCGTTGCGGGCTGGCGATCATTTCGAGACACATGCGCTCGCTGCCGTCGAGCATGTAGATGCTGACGGTCTCCTGAGTGAGGCGGTGCAATTCTTCGAGGGCAGGGCGCGCGACGCGCGCTAGATCGAGCCGGCTCATGTACACGGAACTCCACATGAGCACTTTGGAGCCCAGCAAGTAGCGGCGCGTCGCCGAGTTCTGGCTGAGAACGCCGAGGGAGTGCATCGTCGCCAGGAGACGACCGACGGTGCTGTGGGGTAGGTCGAGTTGGCGCGCGATCTCACGGACGCCCAGTTCGGGCTGATCGGGCTGAAAGCAGTCGAGGATGGCGACTGCGCGGGTAAGACTCTGGGTCTCAATGGCTGGCATAGGCACCTTTGCCGTGTCCCATGTTGCGGGACTGCGTCTTTGCGGTGTCCCGTATAATGGGACTGTGTCCCAGATTATACCATTTGGAGGTCAAAATCAAGTCGTAGCCAGGTCAAACTTTTCGGGGCGAAAAAACCGGTCTCGAGGCAGGGCGACAAGACCGGTTCTTGCTGTTGACTTGATTATTATGCCGATACTTGTTCGAGCACGGCGATGATTTCTGTGCGCGTGACATCGTCGACGATCACGACGTCGCCGAGCGCGCGCGGCAGCACGAAACGCAATCGCGCGGCGACGCGCTTTTTGTCGGTTGCCATCGCGGCGAGAATGGCGTCGATTGCCATTCCGCGCGGGACGCGCGTCGGTAGTCCAATCGCGCGCAAGAGATTTTCGATCCGGGCGGCAAGACCTGCCGCGCATAACTCGCGCCGTTCCGCCAGTCGCGCGGCGCAGGCGAGTCCAATCGCAACCGCTTCGCCGTGCTGCAACTCGTATTGCGAAAGTAACTCAAACGCGTGTCCGAAGGTGTGACCCAGATTCAACTTGCCGCGTTCGCCTTGCTCCAGTGGATCGCGCGCGACGACGTTGATCTTCACCTGCATCGCGCGCGCAATCCACTTGCGTACGTCGACTTGCCAGTCTCCGGCTTCGAGCATCTCGAACAATCCAACATCTTCGAGGATGCCGTGCTTGACGACTTCTGCCATGCCGGAGCGAAAATCTTCCGGCGCAAGCGTCGCGAGCGCGTCCGTATCGGCGATGACGGCGTGCGGATGCTTGAACGCGCCGACGAGATTTTTGCCGCGCGGATGATCGACCGCGACTTTGCCGCCGAGGCTCGCGTCCACCATCGCCAAAAGCGTCGTCGGCATTTGCACAAAGGACACGCCGCGCAGATACGTCGCCGCCGCATAGCCCGCCAGATCGCCGATCACGCCGCCGCCGAGCGCAAAGATGATCGAATGTCGGTCGAGTTGCGCGTCGATCAGTTGATCGTAAATCAGCCGGACGCTGTCGAGCGTTTTGAACACCTCGCTGTCCGGGATCTCGATCACGCGCGGTTCAAAGCCGCGCGCGCGCAGCGAGTCGACGACCGGCGCGGCGTGCAATTCGCGAACCGTGGGGTTGGTGATGATCGCGCAGAACGGAGAGAAAACGTCGGTCGTCAGATTGATCAACTTGCCGACGCGCGCAAGCAGTCCCGCCCCAACAAAAATCGGGCACACGATGTCGGGCGCGGTCACGTTGATCTTGCGCGGCTTGAGCAACGTAACGATTTCCTCCGCGACTTGATCGATTGATTTGCCCGTCGTCTCCAGGTGCCATTCGATCTGCGCGTACGCGTCGCGCCGCGCGCCGAGCAATTCGACGATGCGTTGGCGCGGCTTGGGCGATGCCAGCAGCGGGCGGTTGGTTGCGCCGTGCAACCGGCTGAAAATCTCGTCCGGCGTTGCGTCCAGGCACACGACGAACGCGTCTTTAAAGTGGGCGCGATTTTGCGGGTTCACCAACGCGCCGCCTCCGGTGGCGACGACCAAATCTTCGCGCAGCGCGAGTTGCGCGCATACTTCGGCTTCGCGCGCGCGGAAATATGCTTCGCCACGCGTTTCGAAAATCTTGGGGATCGGCATGCCTTCCTTCGCTTCGATGATCACGTCCATGTCCACAAATTGGCGTCCCAGTTTCTCCGCGACGACGTGCCCAACCGAAGTCTTGCCTGTGCCCATAAAGCCGGTCAGAACGAGCGGCAAGGGTTTCGATTCAAATCCGGTTTCCATCATTTATCCTCCAGGTGACGTTTCATTTCTGCGATTGAATCGCCGCCGAATTTTTCGATCAGCGCGTCCGCTAACACCACCGCGACCATCGCTTCGCCGATGACGCACGCGCGCGGCACATGGCAGAAATCGGAGCGCTGGTACTGCACGAGCGCGGATTCGCCCGTCGCGAAATCAACCGATTGCAGCGGCGTAACTGTCGTCGCAATCGGTTTCAGCGCGGCGCGAATGACAATCGGCATTCCGTTCGTGATCCCGCCTTCCAATCCGCCTGCTCGATTCGCGTTTCGTCCGTATTTTGAATTTTGAATTTTGAATTTTGAATTCTCGGCAAGCAGAATCTCATCCTGAACTTGTGTGCCGACCCTCCGCGCGTTGTCAAACGCATCGCCGATCTCAACGCCCTTTACCGATTGAATGCACATCACCGCTTGCGCGAGCCGCCCGTCGAGTTTGCGATCCCACTGAACGTGCGAGCCCAGTCCCACCGGCACATTCAGCGCGACGATTTCGATCACGCCGCCGACAGTGTCTTTCGCTTCCATTACTTCTTTGATCCGCGCGCGAATTTCCTCCGCGCTCGCGTCATCGGCGACGGCGACATCCGATGCTTGCGCCCGCGCGAAAATTTCCGGGTACGGCGCGTCCGGCGTTTGCGCGCGCACGCCGCCGATTTCGAGGACGTGGCTGCCGACGACCATGCCGAATTCCGCGAGGAGCAAGCGCGCAAGCGCGCCGCACGCGACGCGCATCGCGGTTTCCCGCGCGCTCGCGCGTTCGCCGACGAGCCGAAAATCGTTCAAGCCGTACTTGAGCGCGCCGGCGAGATCGGCGTGACCGGGACGCGGGATCGTTTGCGGCGGCACGGTTTTGTCTTTCCAGTTGGCGTAATCGCGATTTTCGATCTTGAGCGCGACCGGCGCGCCAATCGTTTGACCGTCGACCACGCCGCCTAAAATTTCGACGCGATCATTTTCGATCCGCATCCGCGCGGAACGACCGACGCCGATTTGACGTCGCGCGAGATCGCGATTGATCGCTTCTGGATCGACGCGCAGACCGGCGGGCAATCCGTCCACGATCCCGACGAGCATCGGACCGTGTGATTCACCGGCAGTCAGAAAGCGCAACATGTCTATCTCCATTCAGCGCGCTCAAGCGCGCACTACGAGCACGCTCTCAGAACGTTTTCAAAATTCGGGAACGAATCGGCGACACATTCCCAGCCGTCAATCACCGTCTCGCCGCGCGCGACGAGCGCGGCGACTGCGAGCGACATTGCGAGACGATGATCGTTGTGCGCGTGGACGCGCGCGCCGCGCAAAGGCGTCGGTCCCGCGATGACAAAGCCATCCGCGCGTTCTTCGATCTGTGCGCCCATTTTGCGGATTTCCTGCGCGAGCGTGCCGATGCGATCCGATTCCTTGACGCGCAACTCTTGCGCGTCGCGCACGCTGGTTTCGCCGCGCGCCTGGGTCGCGGCAATCGCCAAGATGGGGAACTCGTCGATCATGCGCGGCACCTCGTCGCCCGCAATTTCGGTGGCGCGCAACTCCGACGCGCGAACGATCAGATCGGCAATTGGCTCGCCCGATTCATTGCGCGTATTTTCGATTTTGATTTGTGCGCCCATGCGCGCGAGCGCGTCGAGCAAGCCGGTGCGCGTCGGATTCACGCCCACGGCTTGAATGCAGATTTCGGACTGCGGCGCGAGCAGCGCGGCGATGAGGAAAAAGGCGGCGGAGGAAAAGTCGTTGGGAATTGCAAATTGCGAATTAGGAATTGCAAGACGCGACGTTGGATGAATTCGCGATTCGCGATTCGCAATTTGCAGTTCAGCGCCGCACGCCTTCAGCATTCGCTCCGTGTGATCGCGCGACAGACTCGGTTCGCGCACCGTCGTCGGCGAATCGGCGAAGAGCGCGGCGAGCAGAATCGCGGATTTCACTTGCGCGCTCGCGACCGGCAAGGTGTAATCAATGCCGCGCAGGTTTCCGCCGCGAATCGCGAGCGGCGGCAGTTTGCCGTTGTCGCGCGCGAGAATCGTCGCGCCCATCGCGCGCAGCGGCTCGGCGACGCGCGCCATCGGGCGGCGTTTGAGCGCGGGCGCACCGTCGAGAATCGAAAGAAAGTTTTGTCCGGCACACACGCCGGAGAGCAGACGCATCGTCGTGCCCGACCCGGCGCAAAAGAGTACGTCGTTCGGTTCGCGCAGCGCGCGCATCCCGCGTCCGCGAACGACGAGCGTGGTCGCGTCAATCGTTTCGATTTCCGCGCCGAGCGCGCGCAAACAATTCAATGTCGCGTGCGTCGTTTCGCTGGGCAGAAAATTCTCGACGCGCGTCTCGCCGTCGCCGAGCGCGCCGAGAATTGCCGCGCGGTGCGAGATCGATTTGTCGGCGGGCACACGAATCGTGCCGCGCAGGGGTTTTGCGATTGGAGAGATGTGGAATTCGGACATCTTGGATTTCTGATTTTCGATTTAAGATTTAGGATTTTCCCGCGTTCGTCCGCGTTTGTCCGCGTCCTACTTAAACAACTCGCGCCGTTTCGTCGCCGCGCGTTCTAAGGTCGCGCGCAACGCGTTTTCGTTTCCATCGGCAATCGAATCGGCAAGGTGATTTAATTGATGCGCGCACGCGCGCAACAAGTTGGCGACGTTCTCGCGATTCGTCAGCAAAATGTCGAGCATCATCGTCACGTCAGTCGCCGCCAGCCGCGAGGTGTCGCGAAAACCGCTCGCCGCGAGCGCAAAGGTCAGATCGTCGTCGCGCGCGATTTCGTCGACGGTTAGCATGAGCGCGGTTGCCAGCGTGTGCGGCAGGTGACTGATCGCCGCGGCGATTTTGTCGTGCCGCGCCGGATCGAGCACGAGCGGACGCGCGCCCACGGACGCGGCAAGTGACGTGGCGCAAGTGACGGTGGCAGGCGTCGTGCGTTCCAAAGGTGCGAGCACGAATACCGCGTTGCGATACAAGTCGGTGTCCGCCGCGTCGAACCCGGCTTTTTCTTTGCCACACATCGGATGTCCGCCGATCGGTTGAATGTGCGCGGGCAGCGTGTCCATCGCGCGTACGATTTCGCGCTTGGTCGAACCCAGGTCGATCACGATTGCGCCGGCGCGCGCGATTGCGCCAACGCGCGGTAACTGCGCGATGATCGTGCGGACCGGCGCGGCAAGAACGATCAGATCGGCGCTGGACGCGCGTGTCAAGTCCGCGCTGGTTTCGTCGGCGATGTTGCGCGCGCGGAGTTGCTCACGCGTTGCCGCGTTGGACGTGATCGCGATGATGCGGCGGCACGCGTTTTTCGCGCGCAGCGCGAGCGCGAGCGAGCCGCCCATCAGCCCCAGTCCAATAATTGCTACCGTCGCGTCGCGCAGCGCAAAGCCAGATTCATCATTTGTCATTTGCTCACACCGTCCGCTTCATCGCTTCGGCAATGCAACGCACCTCGGACACCATCGCCGCGAATTTTTCTGGTTTCAGCGATTGCGCGCCATCGCTCAAAGCGTGGGCGGGATCGCAATGCACTTCGACGATCACGCCGTCCGCGCCTGCCGCGACCGCCGCGCGCGCAATTGGCGTGACGAGTTCCCATTTGCCGGTGCCGTGCGACGGATCGGCGATCACCGGCAAATGTGTCAGCGACTTGAGCACCGGGATCGCGTTGATGTCAAAGGTATTGCGCGTCGAAGTTTCGAACGTGCGAATGCCGCGCTCGCACAGCATCACGCGCGAATTGCCGTGCGACAAAACGTACTCCGCCGCCATCAACAATTCTTCGACGGTCGACATCATCCCGCGCTTGAGCAAAACGGGCTTGTTCGTTTCGCCGACTGTTTGAAGGAGCGCAAAGTTTTGCATGTTGCGCGCGCCGACTTGAATGATGTCGGTGTATTGCGCGACCAGGTAAACATCTTGCGGCGACAAAACTTCGGTGATGATCGGCAACTGGTACGCGTCGCGCGCTTCGCGCAGCAATTCAAGTCCTTTCAAACCAAGACCCTGAAAGACGTACGGCGAGGTGCGCGGCTTGAACGCGCCGCCGCGCAGAATGTGTCCGCCCGCTTCTTTCACCGCGGCAGCCGTTTCCATCAACTGCTCGCGCGATTCGACGGAGCATGGACCTGCCATCACGATGACTTGCGACGAGCCGACTGAAACGCCGTTGATTTTCACGACCAAATCTTCCGGATGAAAATCGCGCGACGCGAGTTTGAATGGGTGCAGCACGCGCATTACGCGTTCGACTCCGGCGAACAATTCGAATTGCTCCGGCTCGACCGGGCGTTCGTCGCCGACGACTGCGACGACGGTGCGTTCTTCGCCGATGATGGGACGCGCTTGCAGTCCCAATGTTTCAACCTGGGCGATGACTTGAGCCACCTCACCCTGAGTGGCGTTGTGCTTCATTACGATAATCATAAAAATCCTTGTCTTGCTTTATTACTCAACCTTGCGAAGGTTCATCCTGAGCGGAGCGAAGCGTAGTCGAAGGAACCTTCGCAAGGTTGGGTTTGTGATTCACACAGTACGGTCGACTGCTTCGGCGACGCGGCGGATGCTTGACATCATCGCCGCGAATTTATCTGGTTTGAGAGACTGTGCGCCGTCGCTCATGGCGTGTTCAGGATCGCAATGCACTTCGACGATCACGCCGTCCGCGCCTGCCGCGACCGCCGCGCGCGCAATTGGCGTGACGAGTTCCCATTTGCCGGTGCCGTGCGACGGATCGGCGATCACCGGCAAATGTGTCAGCGACTTGAGCACCGGGATCGCGTTGATGTCAAAGGTATTGCGCGTCGAAGTTTCGAACGTGCGAATGCCGCGCTCGCACAGCATCACGCGCGAATTGCCGTGCGACAAAACGTACTCCGCCGCCATCAACAATTCTTCGACGGTCGACATCATCCCGCGTTTGAGCATCACCGGTTTTTGAATTTCGCCGATGGCGTGCAAGAGCGCGAAATTTTGCATGTTGCGCGCCCCAATTTGCAGAATATCGGCGTACTGCGCGACGAGCGTGACTTCTTGCGGCGACATGACTTCGGTGATGATCGGCAAGTCGAATTCTTCGCGCGCTTCGCGCAACAGTTCCAGCCCTTTCAGCCCGAGACCCTGGAAGGCATACGGCGAGGTGCGCGGCTTGAACGCGCCGCCGCGCAGAATGTGTCCTCCGGCTTGTTTCACGGCGGCGGCGGTTTCCATCACCTGCTCGCGTGATTCGACAGAACAGGGTCCCGCCATCACGATGACCTTGGACGTCCCGATTGAGATGCCGTTGATCTTGACGATGGAATCTTCAGGATGAAAATCGCGCGACGCGAGTTTGAACGGGTGCAAAATTCGCACCGCGCGTTCGACGCCGGCGAGCAATTCGAAATGTTCCGGCTCGACCGGACGCTCATCGCCGATCACGCCGATAATCGAGCGTTCCTCGCCTTGCGACAAGTGCGCCTTGAATCCCAGCGCTTCGATATGTTGAACGACGGCGGCAATTTCTTGCGTCGTCGCATGATGTTTCATAATGACAATCATGGCTCGTGCTCCTTCTAGAATTGACCGGCTGGTCAGTTTTCCTCCGGCATCGTCGCGGCGGGATATGAACCGAGGACGCGGAGAAAATCTGTTTTGTCGCGCAGACCCGCGAGCGCGTCGCGGCACGGCGCGTCGTCGCGGTGTCCTTCAAAATCGAGATAGAAAATATAATGCCAGGGATGTTTGCGGTCGGGACGCGATTCTAGTTTGGCGAGGTTGATCCCGCGCGCGGCAAATTCGCCGAGGCACTGGTGGAGCGCGCCGGGAATATGCCGCGTCGCGAAAATGATCGAAGTCTTGGCGTTTGCGGCGCGCGGCGGTTCCGGTTTGCCGATGACGAAAAAGCGAGTGAAATTATTGGCGAGGTCTTGAATATCGCGCGCGAGGATGTTGAGTTTGTAAATATGCGCCGCTGTTTCGCTCGCGATGGCGGCCGCGTGCGGTTCGCGCGCGGCCGCGAGTTGTTTCGCCGCGCCCGCGGTGTCGTACGCGGCGACCGGTTCCCAGCCATGCGCGGCGATGAATTTTTCGCACTGCGCGAGCGCGGCGGGATGCGAATAGACGCGCTTCAAATCAGATTCGGCGATGCCAGCGTGCGCCATCAATGCGTGGCGGACGCGCAGGATCGCTTCGCGCGTGATCTTTAGATCGTAATCCAGCAAGAGATCGTACGATTGGTTGATCGAACCGGCGGTCGAATTTTCAATCGGAACCATACCCAGGTCGGCGCTGCCGTCCGCGACCGCGCGAAAGAGATCGGCGAACGCGTGGCAGGGAAGTGTCGCGGTATCCGCGCCGAAGGTCTGGAAAATCGTTTCCTGGGAAAAAGCGCCGGGTTCGCCTTGAAAAGCAATTCGAGTCATACGTGCTCCTTGGGCGCGGCAGTGTGGTTCGCCCAGTCGGGGCGTAACTGGCTCGCGTCGTGCAGATAGATGTGGCAAAGTTGATCGCGCGCGCGGTCGGTATTCCAGTGGATCAGGACGCGGATGCAGCGCGCGAGGTCGTTGGGTACGCGCGGGGCTTGCGCGTCGAGCAGTGCGGTGTCCGCCCACCCCAGTTCGCGCGCCGCGGCGGCGGGAAATGCCGCGTCCAAATCGGGCGTCAGCGTGAAATAAATGCTGGCGACATCCGCCATTTCGATTTGGTTCGCGCGGATCAGCGCGTCGAGCAGTTCGCGCGTCGCGACAAGGATCGCTTCGCGCGTATTGGCGGACGCGGTGGTCGCGCCGCGAACTCCTCTAACTGCCATGCGGTTTCTCCTGATCAAAAAAACAAAAAGAGCGTGGGGTTGGAATCCCACGCTCTTTGTGCTCTATCCGAGTATTGGTTACTGGGTAGGCGTGATGATTCGACCCCGCGTTGAACCGGCGGCGTAAAAGTAAAAGCCATAAAAATAAAACGCGAAGGTCGAATATCGGTTCAGCATCTTGGCTCTACCATACCAACAATCGGCGATTTTGTCAAATACGATTGAATCACCAGACGCGTTGACTGCACACACTGGCGGTGCCATCCCAGATCATTTGATTGTAGACCATCACAAACACCCAACCGCCGAAACGACCTTCGTACCACAAAAGATGCCCTATGATGTTGGGGTTGTAACTGCCGTAGCCGTGAATGCCCGCGCCGGTCGCGTCCGTGATGGAAATATTGTCGGGACCTGAAAGCAGCAAACCGCGTTCATCCGTGTTGACGCTCAAGATCGCGGCATTTGGGGGGCGGAACGACCACATCGGTTTGAGGTTGTCCGGGTCGTAAATCGCCATGACGTACCCTTCCAGAAAGTTCGGCGCCTGCGGGGCAGAGTTCCGGAGCGCGTTGATGCCCCAACCATCGCTGGGCGCAGTTCCGAGCATGTATTGATCGGCTGCGCCATACGTCGAACGACCGGTCGCCCTGGTCGCGCCATCCAACTCATCGTCTAACCAGATTTGCGTGCGGCGGTCGGCGTATGCTTCGAGTTTGAACCAACGCGCTTTGCCCGCCGGGATTTTTAGTGTTGAGCAATTCGGCAGTTCGATGGTCGTGACGGTAAAAGATTCCGGACTTTCGCTCGCCAGAATCGGACCCATGACGGCGGGATACTGCTGTCCCCAAATTCCGCTGATGTTAATGGCGCGGCGCGGGGTGGTGCCGTCGCCGCTCTTGAAACTGGGGACGCCGCCGGGCAACGCATAACCGAAAGGCGACAGCCCGAATTTCGCGACGATTCCATCGCCGCCCGGAATGAGTCCGGTGACCGGGTAGCCGCCGAACGGGTCTTCGTTCGCGCCGGGGGCGTCGGCAGAGACCGGAAGTGCAACGAGAATTAGTCCGATGAGGAAGAGTACGGAAAAGAACATCTTGAGGAACGGCATCGTGGTCCTCCTTGAAGTTGGGTTGATGCCCAGTCTAACTCCATCATACACCTAATTGGCGATAATTGTCAAAACGCTTTTTCTCCCCGATTGACATTCTTACGACTTTTTTATGCGCTGGCGCGCGTTCCTAATATCTTTTTAAGTAGGGCAAGATACAATGGGGTGAGTAGCAGGATTGGGGCTATGCCAAACCGACCGGAATTTTTGTTCGCGCACTGGGCGATCCCGGCATTGAAAGACATGCGGGGCGAGCGGTGGCGCGCGCTGGTCGAGCATGTTGCGCCGCTGCCGGCGCTGCACCCGGACGCGCTCGCGTTCGCGTTGATGATGGTGCGCGTGGATGGCTGTGTCGCGTGCGATGCGCGGCGTTATCGCGAGCGCGGCGGTTGCGCGCAGTGCGCGCGTTTTGTCTTGACGACCCTGAACAAGGATAGCGAAGAGGGATTGCTGGCGCGCTATCGCGCCGCGCAAAAGGAAATCGCGCGCGCCAACCCAACCTGGCAACTGGAAAAGAGAGCCGCCTAAAATGAGTCGCGCGAGCGCACAGGTTACCCATGAACACAGTTTGAGTGGGGAGAAACTTTCCCTGCTCGCCATTTTCGCGCATTCGGAAGACGAGTCGTTTGGTCCGGCGGGCACGTTGTCCAAATACGCGAGCGAGGGGATCGCAGTTTCGCTCGTCGCGGCGACGCGCAGTCGCGCGGGCGAAGACACGGAGGAATTCGGCGCGCGGAACCGCAATCGTTCGTGTTCGTGCCGCGCGTCCGGAATTCGTCGCGCGTGTTTGTTCGATTACCAGCCGGGCAAATTGAGCCAGGTCGATTCGACGATCATTGTGGAACGCCTGGTTCGCTTGATGCGCGAAGTGCGTCCCCAAGTCGTCGTGACTTTTGCGCCGGAGGGGTTGACCGGCGACGCGGATAATCGCGTCATCAGTGCGGCGACGACCGCCGCGTTTCGCGCAACGGAAGATACGGCGCAGTTCGCGCACCACTTGACCGAAGGATTGCGCGCGTATGCGCCGCAAAAATTGTACCATTGCGTTTTGCCCGCCAGTCTCGTGGCAGACTGGGGCATCGGCGATTTGAATTTCGTGTCCGACGAACAAATTACGACGCGGGTAGATGTATCGGCGTACAGCGAGGCGATGA
Organism: Candidatus Aquidulcis sp.; assembly: GCA_020723345.1. Lineage (GTDB taxonomy): Bacteria > Chloroflexota > Anaerolineae > UBA4142 > UBA4142 > VGOB01. The sequence goes on from DYJA01000061.1 coordinate 26,907, forward strand.
AAAACACGCTGTACTGTCAACGGCATCGCGCGTACGATTTTATTCGCTGGCTAGCGGAAAACCGGCGCATCGAATGGAGTACGGAATACTACACGCTGGTCGAATCGCGGACGCGCAAACGACCGCGCCGCGAAAAAGACTTATTCGCGGGTTTGCGCTGAAATCTCTGCGCGGAGTGATCTTCCGCGTTTTACATACAAGGGTCGGGG
>DYJA01000061.1:27125-29322 GCA_020723345.1 Candidatus Aquidulcis sp.
AGGCGTTCAACGACCGCCCCGACCCTTTTACGCGGCGCGTGAATGTGGTATAATCGCGGTGGAGGGGCGGGGCTACCCCGCCCTTGCTCCTGTCAATCGTTTTCGATTTGGCGTGTTCCTCACTCAACCATTTTTCCAATGAGGTAAAAATGCGAAACATCGAATTCAAATCCGGGAACGCCGAAACCGTGCGCGGCGCGCTGTACGAACCGCCAAGCCCACTCCCTCGTCCCGCGATCATTTTCGCGCACGGCTTGCTTTCCACCCACGACGAGTTTGGCGATTACCCGGAAAAGTTTTGCGCGCGCGGCTATCTCGTGCTGGCGATTGATTTTCGCGGGCACGGCGCGAGCGATGGCTTGCGCGGTTTGATCTCCTCCGCGCGCAACGTCGAAGATTTGCAACACGCGCTCGATTTCGTCGAAACGCAGCCGGGCGTTGATTCAAAACGCATCGCGCTTTTCGGGCACAGTTTTGGCGGCGACGCGGTGTTGTGTACGGCAGCGCGCGACGCGCGGGTGCGCGCGGTCGTCGCCGGCGCGACGGTTGGGCGGCTGCGCGATGAATTGAGTCCCGGCGAAGTGCTGACGTACCGCGTGATCGGCGCGGTGAATCGGTTGCAGAAAGCGATCACGCGCAAGCCGATCTACTTGCCGTATCGCGTGACGTACGCGGACATTTTCAACGACGAAAATTGTCGGCGCGCCGCGGAAGCGCAAGGGTTTTTGCAGCGCACTCTCCCCGCCGATAACGTTCCGCTGCTGCTCCAGCAAGACGCGTACGCGTGCGCGCGCAACGTCTGCGTGCCAACCCTGATCGTGCAAGGCGAATTGGATCGCGTCGTGAAACCGGCAAGCACGCGCGCGGTGTACGACACGCTCACTTGCGAGAAAGAATGGTACGAAGTGAAAGGGTCGGGACATTCATTTGCGACGGATTGCAAAGGCGCGGAGGCGTTTGAGCGGATCGCCGGTTGGTTGGATAAACATCTCAAATAGTTAATCAGGCGATCAGGCAATCGGGCAATCGGTTGACTGATCGCCTAGTTGCCTGATTGACCAATTGACTGTCCGGAGGAAACATGAAAGCGCTCGTCAAAAAATACGCGCAGCCGGGTTTGTGGATGGATGAAATACCGGTTCCGGAAATCGGCATCAACGATGTGCTGATCAAAATTCACAAAACCTCGATTTGTGGGACCGATGTGCATATCTGGAACTGGGACGCGTGGGCGCAAAAGACGATTCCGGTGCCGATGACGATTGGACACGAATTCGTCGGCACGGTCGCGGCAATCGGCAGCAACGTCCACGATCTCGCCATCGGCGACGTCGTTTCGGGCGAGGGGCATATCGTCTGTGGCAAGTGTCGCAATTGTCTGGCGGGGCGGCGACATCTGTGCAAAGACACGCAAGGCGTCGGCGTGAATCGCACCGGCGCGTTCGCCGAATATCTCTGTATTCCGGTCACGAACGTTTGGCACGCCGATCCCAGGATCCCGCTCGACATCTTGGCGATCTTCGATCCGTTCGGCAACGCGACGCATACCGCGCTGTCGTTTCCGGCCTTGGGCGAAGACGTGCTGATCACCGGCGCGGGTCCGATCGGCATCATGGCGACCGCGATTGCAAAACACGCCGGCGCGCGGTACGTCGTCACGACGGATCTGAATCCGTATCGTCTCGAACTTGCGAAAAAGATGGGCGCGACGGTCGCGCTGAATGTCAAAGAAAAAAGCGTCGCGCAAGTCCAAAAAGAATTGGGTATGAAAGAAGGATTCGACATCGGCTTGGAAATGTCGGGGAGCGGCGAGGCGTTCCGCGATATGCTGGCGAATATGTGTCACGGCGCAAAAATCGCGCTGTTGGGAATTCCATCGCAAGACCTCGCGATTGATTGGAACAAGGTCATTTTCAATATGCTGACGATCAAAGGAATTTACGGGCGCGAGATGTACGAGACGTGGTACCTGATGCAATCCATGTTGTTGAGCGGCTTGGACATCGCGCCGGTGATTACGCACAAGTTCCACTATACCGAATTCGAAAAAGCGTTCGAGGTGATGCGGTCGGGGAATTCGGGGAAAGTGATTCTGGATTGGGCGTAGGACAAATTTGCAAATTTGTCCAACACACCGAATTTGAAAAAGCGTTCGAGGTGATGCGGTCGGGGAATTCGGGGAAAGTGATTCTGGATT
>DYJA01000061.1:29422-29957 GCA_020723345.1 Candidatus Aquidulcis sp.
CGAATTTGAAAAAGCGTTCGAGGTGATGCGGTCGGGGAATTCGGGGAAAGTGATTTTGGATTGGAGTGAAACGTGATGCATGAAACGTGATGCGTGATACGTGTTCCGTTTTCACGCATCACGCAACACGCATCACGAAGTTTGTGAGGTAACCAATGTCGCAAAAATTGCACTGGATTTCCGACGAATTGAACGCGCTGCAAGACCAGGGATTGAAAATCAACATTCGCACGATTGGCTCGGCGTGCGGCGCGTGGATGATCGTGGACGGCAAGCGCGTGCTCAACTTTTGCACGAACAATTATTTGGGACTCGCGAACGATGCGCGTCTGCGCGACGCGGCGAAAAAAGCGATTGACGATTGGGGCGTCGGTCCCGCGGCGGTTCGCAGTATCGCGGGCACACTGGAATTGCATCGCGAGTTCGAGCGGCGCATCGCCGCGTTCAAAGGCGTCGAGGACGCGCTGTACGTGCAATCGGGTTTTTGCGCGAATCAAGCCGCGATCGCGCCGATGGTCGGCAAGGACGACGTGAT
>DYJA01000061.1:29967-32667 GCA_020723345.1 Candidatus Aquidulcis sp.
TTTTACCGACCGGCTCAATCACGCGAGCATCATCGACGGCTGCCGGTTGTCGTCCGCGAAAATTTTGATCTACGAACATTGCGACGTCACGGACGCCGAGCGTGTGATCAAGGAGAACATCGGCAACTATCGCCGCGCGCTGCTCGTGACCGACGGCGTGTTCTCGATGGACGGCGACATCGCGCCGCTCGATCAACTGTACGAGGTGTGCGAAAAGTACGGCGTGATCACGATGGTGGACGACGCGCACGGCGAAGGCGTCGTCGGGCGCGGCGGGCGCGGCATCGTGGATCATTTTGGCTTGCATGGCAAATTCGATCTCGAAATCGGTACGCTCTCGAAAGCGTTTGGCGTGATGGGCGGCGTGATCGCCGGGAAGAAAATCGTCGTGGATTGGATTCGCCAGCGCGCGCGCCCGTTTTTGTTTTCGAGCGCGATCACACCGGCGGACACGGCGGCGTGCCTCGCGGCGGTTGATCTGCTGGAGAAATCCACTGAACTGGTTGACGCGTTGTGGGAGAACACGCGATATTTCAAAGGCGAGATGAAACGTCTCGGTTTCGATACCGGCGTCAGCACAACGCCGATTACGCCGATTATGCTCGGCGACGCGCCGCTCGCGCAGCAGTTCTCGCGCGCGCTGTTCGACCACGGCGTGTTCGCGATGGCGATTGGATTTCCGACCGTGGCGAAAGGCAAGGCGCGCATTCGCGTGATGATCAGCGCAGCGCACTCGCGCGAGGACTTGGATCGCGGGCTGCAAGTGTTTGGGGAAGTGGGACGCGCGTTGGGCGTCGTCAGGTAATCGGTCAATCAGGCGATCAGGCAACTGGTTGACTGATCACTGATTGACTGATTGACCGATTGCCTCAAGGAGGTAAACATGTCGCCACAAAAAATTCTCTACCTCTCCCAATCCGATGTCGCGTCCGTGGACGTGACGATGAAGGAAATCATCGACGCGCTCGAAATCGCGTTTCGCGAGCACGGCAACGCGCGTACTGAAATGCCACCCAAGCCGGGCGTTCACACGCGCCCGGACGCGTTCATCCACGCGATGCCGGCGTACATTCCCGCGCTCCATTCGGTCGGGATGAAATGGGTGAGCGGCTATCCAGAGAATTATAAACGCGACTTGCCGTACATCACCGGCTTGATGATTCTCAACGACGAAGAGACTGGCATCCCGCTCGCGGTGATGGACTGCACTTGGATTACGGCGATGCGGACTGGCGCGGCGACCGCGCTTGCGGCGAAATATCTCGCGCGACTGGAATCAGAATCGGTGGGCATTCTCGGCTGCGGCGTACAGGGGCGCACGAACTTGGAAGCGTTGAAAGTGTTGTTCCCGCTCAAGCGCGTTGTCGCGTACGACACGCTGCCGGACGTACTAGATCGTTACGCGGACGAAGTGCAATCGCGCATTGGTGTTCCGGTCGTCAAGGCGAAACAACCGCGCCAAGCCGTGGACGGACTCGATCTGATCGTCACCGCAGGACCGATTTTGCGGAAGCCGCACGCGACGATCAAAGCCGGATGGATCAAGCCGGGCGCGTTCGCGTCGCTCGTGGATTTCGATTCGTACTGGGACGGCGCGGCGATGCGCGAAGCATCGAAATTCTGCACCGACGATATTCCGCAGTTCGAGCATTATCGCGAAATTGGCTATTTTCAAGACGTGCCGCCGATTTACGCGAGTCTGGGCGAACTTGTCGCGGGGAAAAAGCGCGGGCGCGAAAACGCGCAGGAGAAAACAATCGCGTGCAACCTGGGTCTCGCGCTCGACGACATGGCAACCGCACCAATCGTGTACCAGCGCGCGGTGGAACGAAAAATCGGAACGTGGTTGGCGTTGTAATGTAGCGCGAGCGGCTCGCTCGCCGCACATTGCGAGCGAGCCGCTCGCACCACAGAATCATGAAACAATTCTACCGTCATCATCTTCCCCACTGGCAACCGTCGGCGGCGACTATTTTTGTTACCTATCGCCTTTTCGATTCTTTGCCCAGAGAAGTGATCCTGCGGCTTGCTGAGGAAAAGCAACGCTTGGAAAAAAAGCCGCCGCGTGTCGGCGAATCTCGCCGTGATCGCGCATTGCGCGATGGCAAGCGGCTCTTCGCTTTGGCGGATAATGAATTGGATGGAGTGCTTGTCGGACCTAGATGGTTGGAACGTGACGACATTGCTTCCATTATCATTGAGAATCTCTTTCATCATGCCGGACAATTTTATCGGCTCTGGGCATTCGTTGTAATGCCGAATCATGTTCACATTCTCGTTGAGCCATTGCCTGATCAGACGCTTCCTTCCCAACCATCCGAGAATTCGAATTTTGTGTCACTCGAGCGAATTACGCACGCTCTCAAAAGCTACACGGCAAAGCGCGCAAACTGCGTATTGAATCGTAGTGGGAATTTTTGGCAAGAAGAATCTTTTGATCACTGGACACGAGACGAAAAGGAGTTTGAACGGATCGTCACCTATATCGAGAATAATCCTGTAAAGGCAGGACTGGTAGATTCTCCTGAAAAATGGAAATGGTCATCGGCTGCATTTGAACGCGATGAAGATGGAGCGTGTGTCGATTGTAGCAAAGGTAGCGCGAGCGGCTCGCTCGCGGCGGGCTAGCCGCCCGCGCAACAAAAGTAGCGCGAGCGGCTCGCTCGCGGCGGGCTAGCCGCCCGCGCAACAAAAGTAGCG
>DYJA01000061.1:32767-40514 GCA_020723345.1 Candidatus Aquidulcis sp.
CGAGCGGCTCGCTCGCGGCGGGCTAGCAGCCCGCGCAACAGGAGGTCATTATGCATCTCGGCGCACACATGTCTATCGCGGGCGGCGTGGAAAACGCGGTGCTGCGCGGTCACAGCGTCGGTTGCGAAGCAATCGCGATGTTCACGAAAAACAACAGTCAGTGGAAAGCGAAACCGCTGACGAAAGAAGACGCGGATCGCTTCAACGCCGCGCTCGTCGAAACCGGGATCCGTCCGGTCGTCGCGCACACGTCGTACCTCATCAACCTGGGATCGCCGCAAGCCGCGCTGTGGAAAAAATCGATCGCGGCAATGGAAGACGAACTCAAGCGCGCTGAACTGCTCGGCATTCCGTACCTCGTCCTGCACCCCGGCTCGCACATGGGCAAGGGCGTGGACTGGGGTGTCAAGCGCGTCGCGGAGGCGTTCAATCGCATCCACGAGAAATTACCGGGCTTGCGCGTGATGACGCTGCTCGAACACACGGCAGGACAGGGTAATCATCTGGGGCATTTGTTCGAGGAACTCGCGCAGATGCGCGCGCTGATCGCGGAACAAGCGCGCATCGGCGTGTGTGTGGACGCGTGCCATTTGTTCGCGGCGGGGTACGATCTCCGTAAGCCAGATACGTACGCCGATGTGTTCAAGCGCTTTGACGACATCGTCGGAATCGAACAGATCAAAGCGTGGCATCTCAACGACTGCAAAGCGGAATTGGGCGCGCGCGTCGATCGCCACGAGCATATTGGAAAGGGCAAACTGGGCAAACCCGCGTTCAAGAATATCATGAACGATCCGCGCTGGCGCGATTTGCCGGGCGTCCTCGAAACGCCAAAGGGTCCGGAGCTGAAAGAGGACGTGGTGAATTTGCGCGTGTTGCGGTCACTGATCCAATAGAAACGGACGACGCGGCTCATCCAACAAATCAAGGAGGAAGGCAATGAGTAAAACAAATCAGTTGAACGCTTCGCCCCGCGCGAGCAATTGGGTGTGGATGTTGGCTGGTTGTGCCGTCGTGTTTGTGGTGTTCGCCTGCATTATGGTGGTCGCCGTCGGCGGATATTTCTATTTCCAAGACGCTGCGCTGGCGCGTGCGACGCCAACCTGGATCGCCGTTTTCGTGCCCAGTACGCCGACGCGCGCGCCGATCACACTCGCGCCGCCGCCAACACTCGCGCTCCCGACGATCGCGCCGGTGCCCACGCCGAAATGTCCGCCGCCGCCCGCGCTGCCGGTGGGCGTGTTGTTCGGCGACGACTTTGGCTCGCGCCAAGTTTCCGAGTGCAATGGGTGGACGCTCGCGACCGGCGAAAACGTCGACCATACTTGGTCGGCGAACAAGTTCACGCTTACGATCAAAAAGAAACTTTGGCTTGGCTTGAATTGGCCCACCGGCGAGTACGATAACTTTGGCGTCGAGACCGAAGCGCAGCCGGTCGGCGATGACTATGCCGAATATGGTTTGAGTTTTCGCATCGCCGGCGCGGAGAACTCACGCAGTTATTATTTTTTGGGCGTGACGACCGATGGCAAATATTTCATGTACAAGCGCATCGCCGGCAACTGGAGCGATGTCGATCCGGTCAAAGTATCATTCACTCCAGCCGTCAAGCCGGGCAAAAATAAAAATCTGATCGGCGTGATCGCGCAAGGCAACACCTTTGCGCTGTACATCAATCGCGTGTTGGTCAATACGATCACCGACGATTCGCTGGCGGGTAAAGGCGCGGTGGGTGTGATCGCAGGCACGGGCGAGAACAATACCAACACCGCCGTCGCGTTCAGCCGGTTGACGATCCTCACGCCGGACAAAGCGCGCGTCGAGTGGGGCAGCGCGCTGTCGTCCACGCAACCCGGCGCGCCTAGTTTCAGCGCGGTGACCTTCAGTAGTGGATTCGACGAAAAGACGTGGACGCCCATTGAGCCAGGCAGGACGTTTCCCTTCGGCGTCAAGGCGATTTACGCGTACTGGACGTACGCCAATGTCGCGCCCAATACAAACTTTGAGTACGAATGGCAATTCAACGGCGCGCGCATCGATGGCGACCGCGACAGTTTCGGCGCGACCTCTGGCAAGTCGGCGCAGTGGTTGGTGCATCCCAGGTCGGAGGCATATCCGCTCGATCGCGGCAGCTATCAATTCAGCGTGCGCGTCGGCGGGCAGGTGGTCATCTCCGATACGTTTGTGATCCAATAATCGGAAACGAATTCGCACAAGGAGGTCGAAATGAATCGCGACGGTTTGTTCGGTCTGAGTGTGATTGTTTTGTGCAGCGCGCTCTTGATGGGCTGCGCGAGTCCTGCGCCCGCGCCCACCGCGGCGCCGCCGCCCAGCGCGCCGCTGCCGACTGCGACGGCTGTCCCGACCGCGACACGCGCGCCGCTACCTACTTCGATTCCAACTTCAACTCCCATTCCGTCCCCAGCGCCAACTGCCACGCCGACCGCGCAAGAATATTATCGGCGCGCGGTGGCAGCCATCGAAAAGTACGACTATGCGCGCGCGCTTCCTGATCTCGATCAAGCGATCAAACTCAAGTCCGATTATGCGGACGCCTACGATGCGCGTGGACGCGCCTACGCTGGACTGGGCGAGTATGATCGCGCGCTGGCGGATCACGATCAGGCGATCAAACTCCAGCCCGATCTGGCGGATGCCTACGTCAATCGCGGCACCGTCTATGCGTACAAACAAGACTGGGAGCGTTCCATCGCCGATTGCAATCGCGCGCTCCAACTCAAATCGAATCACATCGACGCGTACCTCACGCGCGCGTTCTCGTACGCGGGCAAGGGCGACGCGGATCGCGCGTTGGCGGATGTGGACCAAGCCCTCAAAATCGATCCCAACAGCGCAGATGCGTACAACAGCCGCGCCAAGCTCTACATCAGCCGGCGCGACTGGGAGCGCGCGCTTGCCGACGTGGATCGCGCGATCAAACTCAAGCCCGATCTTCTCGACGCTTACCTCAGCCGCGGGATTGTCTACATGAATCAGCGCGCATACGACCGCGCGGTCGCCGCCTTGAGCGACGCGATCCGGATTCAACCCGGCAATCAGACGGCATACTACGTTCGCGGGCTGGCGTACAAAGCGCTGCCGGACAAAGAAAAAGCCATTGCCGATTTTCGCAAGGCATTGGAACTCGCGCGCAGTTCGACCGATCGCAAATTGGCGGAGGATCAATTAAAGGAGTTGGGCGCGCAATGAGCGGACTTGCTTGACACTCCCCACCGCTTGGGCTATAATGCCCGCAGTAGAACGATTGTTCAATTTGGAGGAGTCGAATGAACGCAGTCGGTTACGTCGTCGGCGAAGTGCGTACGGATGAATTTACGTTTGTCACGAATCGCGAGATCGCGCCGCCGCGCTTGGAGTACATCGTCGTCGAGGTACACGAGCCGACGCGCAAGATCGACGTGCTCGCGCAAGTGACGTCGCTCAGCGTCTCGTCGCGCTTGCTCAATACGTCGCTCGGCTACACCGAAGTTGAAGCGATTCTCAATCGTCTGAAATCGTCGCCGCCGATTGTGCAAGGCACCGCGCACGTCCTGGGTTATCTCGAAGGAAATGCGGTGCGCTTTCCGCGCCACGCGGCGACGCCCGGCACCGGCGTCACGCCCGCGCCCGATGATCTCCTCCGCAAATTTTTCTCCGCTGTCGAATCCGGCATTGAGATCGGCACGCTGATCAATCGCGATCGCGTCTCGGTAATGTTGAACCCGAACGGCTTGCGCCGCCATCTCGCGGTGATCGCGCAGACCGGCGCGGGCAAATCGTACACCGTCGGCGTCATCCTGGAGAAATTGTTGCAACTCGGCGGCACGGTTGTCGTCTTCGATCCGAACAGCGATTACGTGCTGATGCGCCGCGATCCGCAGCATCGCGTCACGTCGTTCGCGCAGCACGTCGAAATTTATCGGCTGCCGACGACGCAAGCCGGGCGCATTCCCGACGACGAAATCGGCGGCTCGAAAAAATTTACGATGCAATTTTCGAAACTCGAAGTGGACGAGATTTGCCAGATGACCGGCATCGCGCCGACTTCGACGAATATTCGCAAGGCGATTCAAACGGTGTGGGACAAATTGCAGGGGCGCGATTATACGCCGAAGCAATTCAAGGAAGAATTGGAACAACTCGCGGAAGGATTCGACGCGATGGAACAAGGCGCGCCGAAAGGAATGTCGCGCGGACCGCGTGCGCTGAATCCGGCGATTGGCGACGAAAAAGAATTTGAACGCGGGTTCGCGCAACGCGTTTCCGAAAAGGCGAATGTCGAGTGGGACGATTTCGGAAAACCGGAACCCGAAAGCCGCGAAAGCAACGCGAAAGCCGCGAAAGATTCGAAAATGCCGACGATGGACGCGATCAGCGGCGCGCAAAAGGCGCTCAAGTACATCGAGTTGCTGGAGCGTGTAGACATTTGGGGCTATGAAGATGTGCCGATGAAAGAATTGCTGCGTCCGATGACGCTCTCGGTAATTGATGTCGCCGGTGTGGATCAATGGATTTCGGAATTCATCGTCGCGAAAGTGCTGAACGAAACCTGGGGCGTCGCGGTCAACGAGGGTTTACCGCGTCCGGTCTTTTTCGTTTTGGAAGAGGCGCACAATTTCGTGCCGGGCGGCGCGGGCGCGCAATCGCACTCCGCCGCGATCATCAAACGCATCGCGTCGGAAGGGCGCAAGTTCGGCTTGTTCATGATTTTGATCACGCAGCGCCCGTACAAAGTTCACGCCGATACGCTGTCGCAGTGCAACTCGCAAATCATCATGCGCCTGACGAATCCGCAAGACCAGCAAGCGATTCGACTTTCGTCGGAAGGGATCAGCGAAGGATTGCTTGCGGACTTGCCCGGCTTGAACGTCGGCGAGGCGGTGGTGCTGGGTCCGCTCGTGCGCGTGCCAGTGATGGTGCGCGTCGGCGCGCGCGAATCGAAGGAGGGCGGCAACGATATTGACGTGATCGCCGCGCTCGAACGCGCGCGCAGCGAAGTGATTACCGACACGCGCGAGCAAAAATCAAAAGAGGAGAAGAAGGCGCGGGGAAGAACGGAGTGGAAAGAAGCGGTGTGAATGACAAATGACAAATGACAAATGAGCAAATGACAAATGGTGTATTGCGTGATGCGTGATGCGTGAAACGCGATGCGTGTTGTGAATTGCCATTTGCCATTCGCGAGATGAAGATGCCAACGACGCAAATTGGATTGCAGACAATTTACTACGACGAGTACGGCGCGGGACATCCGCTGATTTTGATTCCGGGTTTGGGCGGCTCGCGCTTGGGTTGGTCAAAACAGATCGAGCCGTTCTCGAAAAAGTACCGCGTGATCAATCTCGACAATCGCGATGCAGGCGATAGCGGTTTGAGCGCGCAGGCGTACAGCATTCCCGATATGGCGGACGATGTCGCGGGCTTGATCGAAAATCTGAACCTGGGTGCCGCGTACGTCGTCGGTGTTTCGATGGGTGGATTCGTCGCGCAGCATTTGACCTTGCGGTATCCCGCGTGCGTGAAAAAATTGGTGCTCGTTGCCACCTCGGCAGGCGGCGCGGGGCACGTCAACCCAAAGCCGGAAATCGCCGCGCTGCTCGTCCGCGATCCGAACGAAGACATTGAAACGCGCGTGCGCCGGTCGTATGCGGTCATCACGGGACCCGGATTCGCGGACGCGCATCCGGAAGATGTCGCGCGCGCGATCGAGCACGGCTACCGATTCCAAATGTCGCCCGAAGCGTACCAGCGACAACTGAACGCGGCGGCAGCCCACAAAAGTGGTGGCGTCCGCGCGCGCCTCGCCGAGATTCGCATGCCGACGCTCGTGATCCACGGCGACTGCGATCCGCTCGTGCCGTACCCAAACGGTCAAGCGCTCGCCGCCGAAATTCCCGGCGCGAAATTTTTGACGCTGCGCGGCGTCGGTCATCTGCCGCACATCGAGGCGACGGACGAGTTTAATCGCGCGGTGATGGAGTTTTTAGAATGAAGGAACAAGGATCAGATCTCGAAAGGACGTTCGCGCGTCTGAAAAAGATTTTGCAAAAGCACGCCAAGCATTTGACCGTGACGGCAGACAAGCCGGACGCGTACTATCTCGACGCGGCGTACTCGGAAAATTCGAGCGGCAGATGTTCTTTGGCGCGGCGCAGGTCAAGAAACGCTACGTCAGTTTCTATCTGATGCCGGTCTATGCGTTTCCCGACTTGCTCAAGGGCATCTCGCCCGCGCTCAAGAAACGGATGCAAGGCAAAGCGTGTTTCAATTTCACGACGATTGACGATGAGATGCTGGCGGAACTTGCTGCGCTGACGGCAAAGGGTTTTGCGCGGTATGAGAAAGAAGGTTTCGTTTGAAATTGGATTCCATTGATGTCGTCGCCGCGCCGGAACGCGTGCGCAGTGAAATGTTTGCAGACGCGTGCGAACGGAATGAGCGGAAGGCAATACGACGATGAGCCCAAAAGTTTTGACCGAAGGTGACATGGTCTTTTGGTTTCACAGCCACGATGCACTGAACGAGGATCGGGCAAGCGTGCATGTTGGCAAGGGGTCGCAAGACGATTCCAATGATTCCAAAATCTGGCTTGAGCCGAAGATCCAAGTGGCAAGGACTGGGCGAACGTTGAAGCGGCATGAGTTGAACCGCGCATTGCAAGTGATCAAACAGAACCACCCATTCTTGCTGGAGGAATGGCATGAGTATAAGGCAAGAGCAACGCGATGAACAATTCCGGGTAAAGCGATACAAGATTCAGTATCCTGTCTCGGCTTACACATTTCCGCGCGAGACGCGCATACGGGAAGTCCAATTCGACGACAAGTATATCCACATCGAACTGACCGACGGACGCGCGCTGGCAGTACCGTTGTGGTGGATTCCTACAGTGCAGAATGCCTCGCCCGCCGAACGCGAAAAATATGAAATCAGCCACGACCGCACGATGATTATTTGGGATCCCGACAAATGCGCCATCAACGATGAGATGCGTATTTCAGATTATTTGGAATCACCCAGCCACACCGGCAAAGTTGTCGCAGAGAGAAAAACTGAATACCGCGTAACACCCATCGCTCGCAAGCGATCCGTGATGGCGCGCCAGCCGCGCTGATGCGAATGAATTCGCGGCAACAAGATCGCGAAGCCGACCTTCGTCGGCCGAATTCAAACCGTGAAGGTAGTCTTTACGTGTTTGTTGCTGCGATTTGAGTTACCAGCACAAGGTAATTGCCGACGCGCGCGAGATGAAAGTGAAAGAGGGGAAAAAGGCGCGCAGGTGGAGTGAGCGGAAGAAAAATGTTCCAGATCTGATACAATTGCACTTATTGGAGGTTGCCTTGTGAGTCAACGACCGAGAATTCTGCTGATTGATGATGATCCCCTCATTCGCCGTATTATCGTTAAGACCTTGGTAGCGGCCGGATATGAAACGCTTGAAGCTGCTAACGGTACTGAGGGCCTCAAGCTCGCCGAGTCTAGCATCCCTGACTTAATCCTTCTAGACGTAATGATGCCTGGTGTAGACGGATTTGAAGTTTGCGCGAGATGCCGCTCGCTAGAGGCAACATCTCGAATACCAATCATAATGTTGACCGCCCTCGATCAGAGTGAAGCTCAAGTGCGTGGACTGGAAATAGGTGCAGATGACTATATTACGAAACCGTTTAATCTTGATGTGCTGGAATCCCGCGCTCATGTGTAGAAAAAGTGCATAGGGTGTGATATGATTGCCCTATGGATTTCC
>DYJA01000062.1 GCA_020723345.1 Candidatus Aquidulcis sp.
GGACGCAGATTAACGCTGATTTACACCGATTTTCAATTCTCTATCTGTGTTCATCAGTGTCCAAATTTAATTCCGATAAAGTCTAATGTAGATCGAGGACGATGATGTTGCTCTACTTTGCCATCGCGCTGATTTCCGCCGCCGGGCTGGCGTTTGAAATCGCGCTGACGCGCATCTTTGCAATCGCGCAGGGCTATCACTTTGGTTTTCTCGCGATCATGCTCGCGCTCTTGGGATTCGGCGCGAGCGGGACCGCGCTTGCGCTGCGTCCTGCGCTCGCGCGCGCTGACGTGATGCCGCGCCTTGTGCGATTTTCGCTCGCGTTCTCGCTCTCCCTCGTCGCCAGTTACCTCGCGATCAATTATCTCCCGTTCGATGCGTACCGCGTCGCGTTCGAGCGCGCGCAATTGCTGTACTTGATACTCTACTATCTCGCGCTCGTCGCGCCGTTTTTTGTTGGCGGACTCATTCTAGGCATCCCGCTCGTCGCGTTCCCAACGCGCGCCGCGCGCGTGTACGCCGCGAATCTCGCGGGTTCCGGGTTGGGTTGCATCGCCGCGCTTGCCGCGCTGACACTCTTTGGCGGGCCCGGCGCGGTGATTTTTGCCGCGCTCCTCGCCGCGCTTGCCGCGCTCGCATTTGCAGCGCAAGATGATCGGACACGGATTAACACAGATGAACACGGAAAAAGCAAATTATCTGTGTTGATCAGTGTTCATCTGTGTCCAATTTCAATTTTGCCTTTCGCGCTCATTCTCCTCTGGCTCGCGTTGCTCATCGCGCCGCCGCCTCTTTTCGAATTGCAGATTTCGCCCTACAAAGGATTGAGCCAAATAATGCGCCTGCCCGACGCGCGGCGCGTTTTCTCCGCATCGAACGCGTACGCGCGCGTTGAGGTCGTCGAGAGTTCGGCGATACGATCCGCGCCCGGGCTGTCGCTCGCGTATCGCGGCGATTTGCCGACGCAGCGCGCGCTGTTCGAAGACGCGGAGAGCGCCAGCCCGCTCACCGCTGCTGCGCCGACTGCGCTGCTCGACGCGCTGCCGGTCACGCTCGCGTATCGCCTGCGCCCGAACGCGCGCGCGTTGATTCTGAAACCCGGCGGCGGACTCGAAGTGCTTGCCGCGCTGAACCATGCCCTGAGCGAAGCCGAAGGGGTGGGCGCGCGCGAAATCATCGCGGTCGAAGAGAATCCGCTGACGGCGCAAGCCGCGCGGGAATACGCGCCGCGCGCGTTTGGCGATTCGCGCGTGCGCGTCATCGCGACCGGCGCGCGCAGTTTCGTCGCGCGTGCGCCTGATCGATTCGACATCGTGCATCTCGCGCTCAGCGATTCGTTTCGACCGGTAACGGCGGGCGCGTACGCGCTCGGCGAGAATTATTTGTACACGCGCGAAGCGTTCCGCGATTATTTGAATCACTTGAACGACGATGGCATTCTCGTCGTCAGTCGCTGGCTCCAACTTCCGCCGACGGAAGAAGTGCGCGTCGGCGCGCTCGCGCTTGCCGCGCTCGACACGACTGATCCAACTCAGCACATTCTCGCGTTGCGTTCTTTTTCGACGATGCTGCTGCTCGTCAAGCGCACGCCATTCACCGCGCGCGAAATCGCGATCGCGCGCGCGTTCGCGGAGCAGCAGCAGTTTGATTGGATCGCCGCGCCGGATATTCGTCCCTGGGAAACGAGTCGTTTTTATCCCGAGACGAATCGCTACAATTTTCTGCCAAACAATGATTACTTTAACGCGTTTCAACCGTTGCTCGACCGCGAACGGCGCGGCGCGTTTCTCGCGAATTACGCGTACGACATCACGCCGCCGACGGATGATCGTCCGTTCTTTTTTCATTTTTTCAAATGGGAACAAACGCCGCAGGTTTTGCAGTTGATGGGCAAGCAGTGGCAGCCGTTCGGCGGCAGCGGCTATCTCATTTTGTTTGCGCTGCTCGCGCTGAGCGTCGTCGCGTCGGGGTTGTTGATTGGGGTGCCGCTTGTGTCATTGCGAGGAGCGTTTTTCGCGACGAAGCAATCCCCAAATCGTGGATCGGAGACACCTGCGCTTGCGTGCGGTGCGAGTGTTGCTTCGTCGCAGACTGCGCTCCTCGCAATGACAAACGAGTGGTTCTATTTCGCGTGTCTCGGCGTCGGATTTTTGTTCGTCGAGGTTCCGCTGATTCAGCGATTCATTCTATTTCTCGATCAGCCGGTCTACGCGTTCGCGACGGTTTTGTTCGCGCTGTTGATCGCCTCGGGCGCGGGGAGTTTCGCCTCCGCGCGCGTGTCGCTGCGCGGCGCGTTCATCGCGCTCGTCGTCGCGATCCTGATCTATCCGACGCTGTTGCCGTTCGTCTTTCAAATGTTTCTGGGTTACGCGTTCGCGGCGCGCGTACTGATCGCGCTCGTGCTCCTCGCGCCGCTGGGATTTCTGATGGGCATTCCATTTCCGAAAGGGATCGCGCGCTTGAACGAGATCGCGCCGAACCGCGTGCCGCTGGCGTGGGGCATCAACGGCTGCGCGTCTGTGATCAGTTCGATCCTGGCGACGATGGGCGCGCTGACGTGGGGTTTTTCCTGGGTGATGCTCGCGGGAGCGGGGGCGTATGTGTTGGCGTTGTTGGCTGGGACGCGTAGGACAAATTTGTAAATTTGTCCTACTTGGCGCGCGTCAACGGCACGAACAACACACCCATCACGTTCTCGGTGAGAACTTGATCGCCGCGTTTGAACACGCGCCGCAGCGTTTGGAATCCGCCGACGGGACCGACCGGGATGATCATTCGTCCGCCGTCTTTCAACTGCGCGATCAACGGCGGCGGAATGTGATCGGGCGCGCAGGTGACGAGAATCGCGTCGAACGGCGCAAACTCTTGCCAGCCGTTGTAGCCATCCGCGTTTTTCACGACGACGTTGGTGTAGCCAAGTCGTTTCAAGTTTGCCGCCGCGCTCTCCGCGAGCGCGGGAATGATTTCGACCGAGTAAACCTGATCGGTCAGCGCGGCAAGAATCGCGGCTTGATAGCCCGATCCTGTACCGATTTCGAGGACGCGGTCGCCGCGTTTGATTTGCGCGAGTTCGGTCATCGCCGCGACGATGTACGGCTGGCTGATCGTTTGCCCGTGTCCAATTGGGAGTGGGTGATCTTCGTACGCTTGCGCGAGCCATTCGACAGGCACGAATTCGTGGCGCGGGACGGTTTCCAGCGCGCGCAGCACCGCGACGTCGCGCACGTCGCGCGCGCGAATTTGCTCGGCGACCATTTGTTGGCGCGGCGCGTTGAAACGGTCGGCAGTCGCAGGCGGAGTTGGAGTTGGCGCGCACGCGCAGAGTACGACGGCAACGAAAATCGTCAGACGCAGACAGAGGAACATCTTGTACCTCCACTGGCTGAATTATAGCATAGTCGGACAAGTCAACCAAGTGGCAATCCGTAAGCACGCGTCATCCGTATTTACTAGCGTTGGAAAAACTCGCTTGCGTCAATTCTTGTCTCGTGCTATACTTTCGCCCACAAACGATTCCATACTTTTGCAAATGCAACAATCCGTCAGTGGTGATGGCTGCTGCTAGATCGGAGTGCCATGCTCAAAGTGAAGCTGCTTGGGCAGTTCGACGTTCGTCAAGACAGCGCGTCAATTGCCATTCCCTCGCGCCCTGCGCAATCCCTCTTGGCTTTTCTCATTCTCAATGCTGGTACGGCGTATCGCCGCGAAAAACTCGCCGGGCTGCTCTGGCCCGATGCAGCCGAAGAAAACGCGCGCGGTTATCTCCGGCATGAACTCTGGCGTCTCCGTAAAGTAATCGAACCGAACGCGCCGCGCAATCACGCGGCGCCGTATTTGCGCGTCGATGAAATTTCGATCGCATTTGACGCCGCCGCCGATTATCGACTCGACGTGTCCGCGCTCAAGCAGGTGAACGAACAAGCCGCGTCCACAAATGATCTGATGAACGCGCTCGCGACGTACACCGGCGAACTCTTGCCCGGCTTTTACGACGATTGGGTCATTCTGGAACGCGAACGCGTGCAGGCGATCTTTGAACAGAAAATGGCGCGGCTCGTGGATATGCTTGTGGAAGAAAGACGCTGGAGCGAGGTCCTTGATTGGGGCGAACGTTGGATCGCGCTCGGACAAACGCCCGAACCCGCGTACCGCGCGCTGATGCGCGCGCACAGCGCGCTCGGCGATCTCTCGAAAGTGGCAGTGGTCTGCCAACGGTGTACCGAATCGATGCGCGCGCAACTTGGCGTGGAGCCATCGGAACAGACGCGCGCGCTGTTCGAGCAACTCCGCAACGGGACTCGTCCGCCCGACAGCTCTCTGGCAAGCGAGAACGATTTTGTTCCCCGCTTTGCCATCGCACAAGACGCGCGGCTCGCGCTGAGCGCGATGCCCGCTGCGCCGGTTGCGCCGCCGCGTTCCAATGTGCCGGTCCCACTGACCACGTTCATCGGACGCGAGGAGGAGGTTGAAGAGATCAAGCGTCATCTCTCCACGACGCGCTTGCTGACTTTGACGGGCATGGGCGGCGTTGGGAAAACACGGCTGGCAACCGAAGTGGCAATGGCTCTGCATTCCATCGGTCATTTTCAGGATGGCGCGCGGTGGGTTGAGTTGGCGCCGTTGACGAATCCGGCTTTTGTTCCGCACGCGGTCGCTAAGGCGGTAGACGCGTGCGATGTGTCCGACCAAACCTTGCACGAAACACTCGCAGGTTGTCTCGTGTGGAAGCAGTTGTTGTTGGTGCTAGACAATTGCGAGCATCTGGCTGGAGCGTGCGCCGAACTGGTAGAGAATTTGCTCCACGCGTGTCCGGAGTTGAAAGTCTTGGCGACGAGCCGCGAACCGTTGGGCATCACGGGCGAAACCGTTCGACAAGTGACGCCCTTGCCGCTGCCCGAGTTGACGCAAGTTCCGCCGCTGGAAGAACTGGAGCACTATGCGAGCGTGCGCCTCTTTGTCGAACGCGCGCGCGCGGTCAAATCGGAGTTTGGGTTGACGGAACAAAACGCGTCGGCGGTTGCTCAGATCTGTCGCCGTTTGGACGGCAACCCGCTCGCCATCGAACTGGCGGCGGCGCGGCTCAACGCCTTGTCGGTTCAAGAAATCGCAGCGCATTTGGACGATCGTTTCAATTTATTGACCGAGGGAAGTCGGACTGCGCCGCCGCGCCATCAATCTTTGCGCGCGGCGTTGGATTGGAGTTACGATCAATTGACCGAGCCGGAGCGAATGTTGTTTCGGCGCTTGGCGATCTTGGAAGGCAGATTCACGCTTCCGACAACGCAAGCCGTGGCGGGCACGTTGAACGTTCAGACGCTGGGCGGGACGAGAGTGTTCGATCTGTTGACGCACCTGATTGCCAAGTCGCTCGTGCTCGTCGATCATGCGCGTCACACCGGCGAGACGCGCTATCGCATGTTGGAAACGGTGCGCGAATACGGGCGGCAAAAATTCATCGAGTCGGGCGAAGTCGACGCGGTGTTTCTGCAATGGGGCGAAACGGATCCGAACCGGGCGCGTTTTCAGATCGAAACGACTTTGGCAAAAAGCATCGCGTCCGGCGACAAGTGGAATATCGCGACCGCGCTGCGCAACCTGGGACTCGTCGCGAATTTGCAAGGCGATTATGAGTCCGCGCGCGCATTCCTCGAACAGAGTCTCGCGGTTGGACGAGAATTAGGACCGGCGGGCAAGTACGGCGTCAGTTGGTCGCTTATCTTCCTCGGCGATGTGGCTCTGAATCGCGGTGAGGCGGAAGGAGCAGAAGCGTTCTATAACGAAAGCGTCGCTTTGCTGAGCGAACTGGGGGAAAAAAGTTTCTTGGCGTATTCGCTGCGGCGGTTGGGAATGATCGCGCTGCGCCGGGGCGATCATGCGCGGGCAGCCACGCTGTGTCGGACCAGTCTCGCGCTCAATGTGGAACTGGAGGAACAACCCGGCGTCGCCATGTGTCTCGCGGCGATGGCGGCGAGCATTGCCGCGCAAGGAAAAACAGTTCAAGCCGCCGAACTCTTCGGCGCGGTCGAAGCGCTGATCGATAATCTCACGACGCCGCTTCCGATGACCGACCGACGCGCATATGATCACAATCGAGCGGCAGTGCGCGCCGCGTTGGACGACGCGACATGGATGGCGGCGCTTGCGCGCGGACGCGCGTGGACGTTGACGAACGCTATCGAGATCGCGCAGGGCGCGATCTGAATTCAGGTCTGGCTCAGATTATCTCTGCTCGCTGTACATTGAAAAACCGGAGGATGCTTTCCTCCGGCTTTTTGTTGGGCAGACACAGGACTGCCCGGTGGCGCTCTCTTCTGACACAGACGATCTACTGTTCGAACAACACTTCGAACTTGTCGTTGCGGTCATCCATCCGCGCGGGATCGGTGACTGGAGATGAAACGTTGAGGTTCGCACTGCTGGGCGAGGTCATACTAGCAGTGCCAAGTGCGGCGCCTATCGCCGGAAAGTTCACGATAGGATCAAAGTTCGGCCCATAAATCGGTGCGCAATCGGCGGTACTCAAAGTGGAGCAAGCCGCTGCCGCTGGCACGCCGTATCCTGCATACGCGAGTAGCGCTGCGGCGAGTAGAAACACGAACAAAATTTTCTTGAACACTTTTCCCCTTCCTTGATCGGGCTTGGTTTTGTTTCTCCCGATCTGCGGCATCATGCTACCAGAGCCATGTCCTTCAGCGTGTTCGTGCGCGTGGATTCAGCGTGTTTTTCAGGTATCGCGGCAAGTCTTACGATCTTCAAACACTGGTGTGTAGAAAACGTTCGCCCAACCGCCGCGTCCATAGACGAATCACTTGCAGCACAATCAGCCAATATCCAATATACACCGCAACTTCGAGCCAGGAAGGTCGAGCGTTGTATCCAATCAGCGCGCGCAACAGGGATCCGAGCGCCGAGCCGTTGTCGAGCCAGCCGCGCGTGTCCCACGCCGCGCTCGCTAAAATCGGCAGCCATCCGATCTCTTGAAATTCGTGGACGGCGTGCGCGAGCAAGCCCGCCGCAAAGACGATCAGCAAAATGCTCGTCGCGTCGAAAAACAGTTTGAGGTCGAGCCGCACAGAGTACGCATAGATCAGCACGCCCGCCGCGCTGGCGAACGCGATGCCGCTCAGCGCGCCAGCGAATGTGCTCATCGCGTCCGACGCAAACGCGTTCGCCGCCAGAAAGAGCGCGGCTTCCACGCCTTCCCGGAAGACCGCGAGGAACGTCACGCCGAACAACCCCCACGCCGCGCCGCGCGTCACGGCGGTTTGCGCCCGGTTTTCCAAACGGCGTTTGAGAAACTGGGCTTGTAGGCGCATCCAGAACACCATCCACGTCAGCACGGCGACGGCGAGCAGCATCGTCGTTCCCTCAAACATCTGCTCGAAGGGTGTTTCCAATTCCGCGCCGATGGCGCGCACCGCGACGGCGATCAGCACGCTCGCCGTTGCGGCAGCCCCGACGCCCAGCCACGCCGAACGCATCTGATCCCCGCGACCGATCTGGCGCAAGTAGCCGCGGACAATCCCGACAATCAACGCGGCTTCGAGTCCTTCGCGCAAAGTGATTAAGAACGCTGAAACCATTATTTGTCCTTTCCGCGCGATTTTACACACACGCGCTTTGGAGTATAATTAGAGGCGAACCTGAGTTCAGGTAAGCCAAGTCACACTTGTATTGTTAGCGTAATCTAACATTTAGTATTTGTCAACTCGAAGAAACGAGGTCGCGCGGGCTACGCGTCAGGAGGCAGACATGACCACTTCGACGGTCGAAGCGTACTTGGAAATCATTTACATGATGGCGGCAGAAGGACAGCCGGTCATCGGCGCGCGGCTGGCGGACGCGCTGCGCGTCTCGCGCCCGACCGTGACCGCGACCTTGCGGCGCATGGTGCGCGATGGTCTGGTGAAACTGAACGAGCATAAAGAAATTCAAATGACCGCCAAAGGGCAAGCCATCGCCGAACATTTGCAGCAGCGCCACCGCGTCGTCGAGCGCTGGCTGACCGACGTGTTGGAATTCGATTGGGCAAAGTCGGACGCGGAGGCGCACAAACTCGAACACGCGATGTCGGACGAGGTGTTCGAGTTGCTGAACAAGCAACTGGGGTATCCGGCGACTTGTCCGCACGGCAACCCGATTCCGGGCAACGCGCGCGCGGTGGGCGATGGCAAGGCGCTGCAACTCAGCGCGGCGCGCGAAGGCGAACGCGTGACGGTCGTCCGCATTTCCGAGTATGCGGAGAATGTCAGCGAACTGCTCGATTATCTCGGAGCGCGCGGACTCGTGCCCGGCGCGCAACTTTCGGTGACCGAGATCGCGCCGCTCAACGGTCCGCTCACGTTGAAACTGGGCAGCAAAGTACTCTCGATGAGCCGCGAAGTCGCGAATTTTGTGTGGGTCAAACGCGCGGGGTGAACGATGGCGCAACGAACTCGCATTGTCTGCACGCTGGGTCCCGCGTCCGATTCGGACGCGAGCGTGCGCGCGCTGATGCGCGCCGGGATGGATGTGGCGCGGCTCAACTTTTCGCACGGCGATCACGCGACGCACGCCGCGCGCATCGAACGCGTCCGCCGGATCGCGCGCGAAGAACACGCGGTCGTCGCGCTGCTGGGCGATTTGCAGGGACCGAAGATTCGCGTCGGCAAAATTGCGCGCGGCGCGATCCAACTCACGCCGGGCGCGACATTCACGCTGACGACGCGCAGAATCGATGGTTCGCCTGAATCGATCAGCATCGATTTCGCGGATTTGCCGCAAGCGGTGCGCCCCGGCGACCGCATCTTGCTCGCCGACGGCTTGCTGGAACTCCAAGTCATCGCGGTGAGTGAGAGCGATGTACAGACGCGCGTCATCACCGGCGGCGAACTGACGCCGCACAAAGGCGTCAACCTGCCCGGCGTGCCGCTGAAAATTTCCGCGCTCACCGACAAAGATCGCGCGGACGCCGCGTTTGCGGTCGAGCACGATCTGGATTATCTCGCCTTGTCGTTCGTGCGAAGCGCGGACGACGTGATCGAACTAAAACATTTGATTGATGCGCGCGGCGCGGCAATCCCCGTCGTCGCGAAAATCGAAAAACCTCAAGCCATCGATCACATCGACGCGATTCTTGCCGCGAGCGACGGCGTGATGGTCGCGCGCGGCGATCTCGGCGTGGAAGCGTCGGTGGAGCAGGTGCCGCTTTACCAAAAGACGATCATCCGCAAAGCGAACGCGGCGGGCAAGCCGGTCATCACCGCAACACAGATGCTCGAGTCGATGATCGAAAATCCGCGCCCGACGCGCGCGGAAGCGAGCGACGTCGCGAACGCGATCCTCGACGGCACCGACGCGGTGATGCTTTCCGGCGAGACGGCGGTAGGCAAGTATCCGGTCGCCGCGGCGCAAACGATGGCGCGCATCGCAGACGCGGTCGAGGCGAGTCGACAATTCGAGTCGTGCATTCGCAAATACGGCGGCGACGCGATGAGCGTGACCGACGCGATCGGCAACGCGACGTGCGAAATCGCGGAACAGTTGGGCGCCAAGTTGATCATCACCGCGACGTTCAGCGGTTTTGCCGCGCGCATGATTTCGCGGCATCGTCCCTTGACGCGCATTTTTGCGGTGACCGCGAATGAAAAGACGCAGCGGCGTCTCGCGCTGGTATGGGGCATTCAGTCGATGCTGATCACGCACGTGGACACGATGGAGAAAATTGTCGTGCAGAGTATCGGCGCGGCGCTGGAGCAAGGTTTGGTTGGAGAGGGTGATCGCATCGTCATCACCGGCGGCGTCCCGGCGGGCGTATCGGGGCGGACGAACATGATTCAGGTGCGCGTGGTGGGCGAAACGATGTCGGGCAAATTCCAAGTTTATTCGGCGGAACCGGGGAGCGGCTGATGCAAGCGAAACCGCGTCGCGGTACTTTACGCGAATACGTCACGAATTTGAACGCGCCGCCGCCGATGCCGCGAAAACTTGTCGTCATCGCGCGGAATTTCAGTCGTCGCTTTATTTTGCGCCAGCCGTGTTGTGGACACGATGGCGAGCCGGGGTGCTGACGCGTGGAGGAAACGCGTCCGGGTCCGACGCGACCATAGGGGCAGACCTACACGTTTCGTTCCACCCAGCGGCGCACGAGTTCGACGCGATACCCCCACCCCGTACCCTCCCCCGTCTGCGACAGGGGAGGGAGACCCCCACCCCAACCCTCCCCCGTCTGCGACAGGGGAGGGAGCAGGATGTCGCGGTGGACGAGTTTGCGGAGCGCGGCGTTTTGTAGGGGCGCAATTAATTGCGCCCCTACGTCTTTTTGCGTCGCGATCGCGTGCATCACCGCGCGCTGCGCGTCGTCGCTGTCGCGCGCGTTGCCCCAGAGGTCTTGGAAGTACGCGATGCCGGTCGTCAGCACGGAATCGAGCGCGCGGTCGGCGTCCGCGAGCGTGGCGCGCGTGCGATTCTCTTCGTTGAGCGCGTTCACCAAATCGCGGCAGGTCGCTTGGACGAGGTACGGCTGGCAGCCCGTGACCGCAAGGATGCGCTCGACGGCGGCGGGTTCGTACTCCAGCGGGAAATTGTCAATCGGCTTGCAAATCAGTTCGCGCGCTTCGTCCTCTTTGAGGTTTTCGATTCTGAGGACGCGGACGTTGATGAGGTAGTCGGACAGGGGCGTTTGTAGGGGCGCAATTAATTGCGCCCCTACACGATCGCGCGCCCCCACGTCGTCCAATGTGTGCGAGCCGCTCAACAGCACGGTGACGCGCGGGTGATGCTGAATGATGCCGCGCAGAAAATCGAAGACGCGCGCGTCGATGCGTCCATCGTCAATCATCTGCGCGAGTTTTTCGTACTCGTCGAGGTTGAGCAAAATCCAGCGCGCGCCCACCGCTTCTTCGACGCGGTTCAACCAATCGCCAAAGACGATGTACGGATCGGCGCGCAAATCGTCGCGCGTGAGCGCGGGCAATTGTACACGGCGATGCGTCAGCGCGTTGCGTTTGATTTGATCAGCAAGCACAAAGAGCAAGCCGCGCGCATCCTCCGCCGTCGCCGCCGATTGCAAATCCACCTCGACGGGAATCACGTCGGGACCGAGGCGGACGGGCATTTGCTTGATCGCGGACGTTTTGCCGCTGCGCCGCGCGCCAAAGAGCAAGAGCGTGGGACGCGTTTCCGCCTGGCTCGCCAATTCGCGTTCGAGCGCGACGAAGAGATCGTGCCGCCCCTTGAACACCTTGCTCGCGGTGGCAAGCGGCGAACCCGCGACGTAAACGTTGGGGATGACTTCGCGCGCGTCCAGCCCGCGCAGTTCCTTGCCGAGAACCTGCTCCCACGTTTCGAGTGCGCGCCCAAACCGCGCCGCGATTTGGCGATTGCTGCTCAGCGCGAGACCTGCGCGGACGCGTTGTGTTTGCGCGATGGCGTTCCGCAGTTGTGTTTGCTTGTTGTAGAGCGAATCGCTTTCCAGCGCGGCTTGCGCGTACGCGGCGATGTCGCGGATGGGCGGCAAGACGTTTTCCAAATCTTTGGGCATTGTGGGCGGCAACCACGCGAATTGCTCCGCGATGTTGGCGATGGCTGACGCGTTCTGCGCGCGTTCAACGTCATACGCGGTCAGTTCAATCAGCGCGTTGCGCGCTGCCCATTGCTGCAAAGTCTGTGATACATCTACAACTAGGTGTTGGGCCTTTCCTCGATCATGTCTGCCAATAACGCCTAGATGAGTATCCAAGCTCCAAAGTGGCAGTCCGATTGTTTGATCCCAATTAATAGGTGAAAACCTGAACAGCGATATGGCGCGGTCTGGTGTCACTCGTGCGATAAAAGAAAGAATCGCCTGGAGAGGAAATTCGAAAACGTATGGGATAACATGAAAGTAAATAAGTGCACAGAGTAGCCCCCATCCGATACCAATGAACATCCCTAACCCCACATCAGAAGACATGGTTACCATCAAACCAGTTGATATAGATATAACCGAGAAGAAAATAAGACCAAGGGATACGTAGGCCCCAAACCTCTGGTTCGGTACAAGGAGTACACTACTGGTTATCGACCATGCAGGACACAATGCAATCCATGCCAAAGTAAGTGTGTCTGAAAACCTTAAACCTGACCCAAGAGACACACCTAGAGCTATGCCTAAGGAAACACTACTCGCCATGCTAGAGACCAAGCCAGCCCTAGGACTTACCAAGAGACACGTCAACAATCCTAGAAAGACTCCTAGCGCTACACCGAGTATCGCACCTAATTCGCTAATCGTAAAGTTGTTTATAATGAGTATCGACAAAAGTACCAAAACAGTTATGGCAGGAGTAATCATAGCGTGAAAAAAAGTCAACTCTAACAAGGGTAAAATTTCGGTCCTCCCTACTTTTGCCGTAGATTTTCGAAGGGAAATTAGAGGGACATTGATCTCAATTCCAATATTGCGGACATTCTCGAAAAGCGCTAATGGTTTGAAGAAGACCCAGTAGAGGAAACGCAAAAGGTCTTGCGGGAATTTGAGGGTGGTGTTCATGGGTGCCTCGGGGGATGACAACGGACTGGATGGGATTTAACGGACGCTTGCCCACAAGGTTTGTCCGTTCAATCCCATTCCGTCCGTTGTAATCTTTTAGCGCGGCTTGCTCATACTATCAATCCACGCTTTGAACAATTCTTGTATCGCCGCTTTCGTTGCAGAAATCACCGTACCTTTGGATTTCTGCCCAACGCGTTTCAATGTTCGCGCCGCGTTCGCTTCCAGTCCAACGCTTTGCAATTGCGTCACAAACTCGCGCCGCAGTTCCGCCCAATCCACCGTGCGGTGATCGGCTTTGGCTTGGTAGAGCAAACTGCCCGCGAGTTGCAATTTGTACGGATGCTTGTCCGCAAGGAGTAGCGCGTCGCTTTGCTCGGTCGGCGTGAACGGGCGGTCGCAGTTCGCGCCGCGCGCAATCAGTTCGCGCGCTTCGTCGTCGGTCAATTCGCCAAGCGGTAGATGCGTGAAGACGTTGAAGAAGGGAGAAGTGTAGCCAAGCGTTTGCGCGAGATCGATCAGCGGAGATTTGGACGCGGTGATGAACGCAATCGCTTGCTGGTTGATCAAGTAGCGCCACGAATCGTAGAGGTCGGCGGTGAACTCATCGTGATGATCAGTCAGTTCCTCAAACTCGTCCAAGCAGACAACGGGAAACGCGCCGCGCGCTTTCAGCGCGATGATCGCGTCTTGAAATTCTGTCAGCGCTGATTTCTTGCCGTCGAGTTGCCCCACGTCAAGTTGCTTGAGAATTCCGTCGAGCAAACCGTCGAGCGTTCGGCAATGCGCGTCGGACAATTCAAAATAGCCGAAACGATAGTGCGCGGGTTGCGCCAAGTGCGCCGCGAATTTTGTTGCCGCGTAAAACAACAGCGACGATTTGCCGATGCGGCGCGGACCGACGACGGAGAAACTTTGCATCTGCCCCGTGTGCGCGACTTCCAAGCCCGCAAAGATTCGCTGCAACTCTGCGCGCCGTCCAACGAATTGCTCTGGATTGACACGTCCGCCGTAGAAGAAGGGGTTGGGCATTGCGGGTCTCCTGAAGGATGAAGGATGAGAAACCGTCACTCTTTCTGTATCACGTCTTTGACGTTGGTGACTGGCGCACGAAAGCCAGCAGCGATCATGCGCGCGAGTAGCGCATCGGCTTCTGCGACAGTGAGTTTGCCATCTTTGACCAGGATCGCCAACACACCGACCGTCCCCGTAATTGGAATTCCCAGTCGCTGCGCGGCGCGTCGAGCATCCCAGTCATCCGTTGCGAACCGCAACCCGCGCGATTTGGCGATCACCAAACACGCCGATTCGCCAAGGCCAAGACGTCGCGGTATTTGCTCCAACTCTTTCTGTTCAACTGGCGTCAACTGGAGCACCGTTAGCCAACTCCAATCGCACGCGGCGAAATGCTCGCCATTCACGCCATTCGCATGCTCAGTGAGGACTGCTGCGACAGTCACGATTTCCTCGCGCGGAAATGCTTGGCGCACCAGGTCGGGTTGTGCGATGGCAGAGAAATTCGAGAGAGTCGTGTTGTTCAGCAACACCGTCATTGTTGCCGCCACGATTCAATGGCGTTCAATTCCGCGCGTGCTTCGGCTAAATCTTGTGGACCCACGCGTAGAGGAATGCCTTGCGCGATAAATCGTTTTTGCAGTTCGGCGCGCGGCAACCCTAGCAATTCAGCCGCGCGTCCCAAATTGATCTCGCGGTCGAGGTACGCACCGACAACTACCGCATACCACAAATCGTCGTGCTCGCGAAAAAGATCGCCGAATACACGACTCGCAAATTCGGGCTGTTGCTGACTCAACTTGACGACTTGATTCAATTGCCACTGTTCGATCATCAGACGCCTTCCTTTCAACTATCTCTCGCGCGTATTCTACCGCACCCAAGCACAATCGTCAACCGTCACGGCGCACGCCCGTACCTCTGTGCGATAATCCGCTGTCCCTCCGCGCTCAGCGCGAACGCGATGAAATCTTGCGTTTCGATATCAGCCGATTGCGGGACGACGAACGACAGCGTCCGTACGAACGGATACTTTTGGCTCTCGACGTTCTGAATCGAAAGCGGCACGTCGTCCACCGTCAGCGCGCGTACGTCGTGCGTCAGCGCGCCCATTGAGGTGTACGCAATCGCGGTCGGATTGCGCGCGACGAAATCCACGACCGCCGATTCGCTCGGCATCACGAGCGCGGTGCGCGTCACGCGCGTCTTGTTCATCGCCATCGTTTCGAACGCGTCGCGCGTGCCCGAACCCTCTTCGCGGCTGACGACGACAATCGGCTTGCCCACCATCGGACCCAGGGGCCACGTTGCGATCTCGCCCGAGAAAACCTGGACGAGTTGCGAGCGCATGATCGCGTTGATCGGATTCGACGGATGCACGATCACCGCGACGCCGTCGCGCGCGACGACGACCGCGCGCGTCCCATCGAGTTCGTTCGGCTTGATCGCGCGCGCGACCAAGCCGAGGGTGCCGGAGTACTCGCGCGCGGCGCGAATGCCGACATCGGAATTCGCCGCGCGGACGGTGATGGTTACGTGAGGGCGTTGCTGCGTGTACGTGTCCGCGAGCGATTGCGCGATCCCATGCATCGAATCGCTGCCGATCATTTGTAGGTGGACGAGCTTGCGCGGCGGCGGCGCGCAGGCGGATAGTAGGGACGCAATTAATTGCGTCCCTACAACTAATTGCATCCCTACAAACCATCCGATTCTGGTTTTGCGGCAATCCCGTGTCATCGCATCACCGCGACGACGATGACCAGCGCGGCAAGCAGCCAGCGATAGTACACAAAAATGTCCGTCGAGTTGCGCTGCAAAAAGCGCAGGAGGAATTTGATGCACAAATAGCCGCTGATCATCGCCGCGAGAAAGCCGACCGCGAAGATCGTCAACTCTGACGACGCGATGCCATCGCGCACGAGATTGAACACACTTTTCGCGCCCGCGCCCGCGATGATCGGCGCGGAGAGGAGAAACGAAAAGCGCGCCGCGGCTTCGCGTTCCAAGCCGAGCGCGAGTCCCGCCGTGATCGTCGCGCCCGAGCGCGACACGCCGGGAAAGATCGCGAGCGCTTGCGCGCAACCGATCAGGATCGCGTCTCTCAGCGAAACGTGCTTCAGCGCGCGTGTGTGCCGCGCGATTCGTTCCGCAATGAACAACGCCGCGCCCAAGAGCGCGATGATGATGCCCATCGCGATCATCGCGCTTGCGTTGTGCTGCGCGTTCGGCGCGTGAAACAGCTCTTCGATTTTGCTTTCGAACAGTACGCCCGCCATCGCGCCGGGAATACTGCCGATGACGAGCCACCACGCGAGCCGTCGATCAATGTCGTCGCCGATCTTGCGTTCGACGATGCTCATAATCCCCGCGCGAATCAGGCGCACCCAATCCGCCGCGAAGAACACGAGCAACGCGACGAGCGTTCCGAGATGCAGCGCAACGTCGAACGCAAGACCTGGATCGTCCCAATTGAAAAGCCACGGGATGATGATCAAATGCGCCGAACTGGAAATCGGAATGAACTCGGTTGCGCCTTGCACGACGCCGAGGAGGATAGCTTGAAGGATGTTCATGGCAACTCCGTGATGCGTGATGCGTGAAACGTGAACGGTTCACGCATCACGTATCACGTTTCAGATAGCGATACAACAACTCTAGCGCCGCTTCCGCGCTCTGCTCTTTGTTCTGCAAGCGGTCGCCGCGCCAAATGTGGCGTTCGATAATCACGTCGCGCGCGTCGGCGAGCGCGATGTAGACGAGTCCGACCGGTTTGTCGGGCGTGCCGCCGCCGGGTCCCGCGATGCCGGTGATCGCGAGTCCAATCGTCGCGGAAAATCTTTCGCGCGCGCCGTGCGCCATTTCCGTAACTGTCTCTTCGCTGACCGCGCCATGTTTGTTTAGCGTGTCCCACGTTACGCCGAGCGCGGCGACCTTCGCTTCGTACGCGTACGCGATCACCGACGCGATGACGTACGCCGAACTGCCCGGCACATTCGTCAAGCGATGGGTGATTAGCCCGCCCGTACACGATTCGGCAATCGCGAGCGTCTGTTTTTTCTCGGTGAGTAATCTGCCCAAGATCACTTCGAGTGGTTCGGTAGATTGTGAATTCATCGGGGCGCATTATATCAGAATTCCAGAACACAGACAAAAGAATACAGATTCCAGACATGATCTGTCGTCTGTGTTCTGTGGTCTGTTGTCTGAATGGATTGACGCAATATCGCGTTGGGGATATAATTACTACAGAAAGAGGGACTGCCTATGATGCGATTTGATCGGTTCACCGAACGCGCGCAAGACGCGTTCGCGCGCTCACACGAAATTATCCAACGTTATCGCCATTCGCAACTCGACGCCGAACATCTGCTGCTCGCGCTGATCGAGCAGACCGGCGGCGCGGTGCAGGCGATTCTCGACCGCGCCAACGTCGACGTGGATATGTTGCGTCAACGGATCGACGAATCGCTGCAGGGAAGTCTGCGCGGTTACTATAATCCGTACGGCGGCGGACAGGCGCAAGTGTACGTGACGCCGCGCGTCAAGCGGATCGTCGAAGTGGCAAACGAAGAAGCGAGTCGTCTCAAAGACGAGTACGTCTCGACCGAGCATTTGTTGTTGGCGATGGCGGTGGATCGCGACGGCGCGGCGGGGCGCTTGTTGAACGAATTGGGTTTGTCGCGCGACCGCATTTTGCAAATCTTGCCGGAGATTCGCGGCGGACAACGCATTACCGATCCGACGGCGGAAGGCAAGTATCGGATGCTGGAAAAATATTCGCGCGATCTCACCGCGCTCGCGCGCGAAAGCAAACTCGATCCCGTGATCGGTCGCGACGAAATCATTTTGCGCGTCATTCAGGTGCTCTCGCGCCGCACGAAAAATAATCCCGTGCTGATTGGCGAGCCGGGCGTCGGCAAGACGGCGATTGTCGAAGGGCTCGCGCAGAAAATCATCGCGGGCGACGTGCCCGAGCCGTTGATGAATCGCCGCGTCGTCCAACTCGATCTCGGCGCGATGGTCGCGGGCACGCGCTTTCGCGGCGAGTTCGAGGAACGCCTGAAATCCGCGCTGCAAGAAATTCAAAACGCCAAAGGCGAAATTATTTTGTTCATCGACGAATTGCACACGGTCGTCGGCGCAGGCGCGGCGATGGGCGCGATTGACGCGTCGAACATGATGAAGCCCGCGCTCGCACGCGGCGAATTACAGTGCGTCGGCGCGACGACGCTGGATGAGTACCGCAATCGCATCGAAAAGGACGCCGCGCTCGAACGCCGCTTTTCGCCAATTTACGTGGACGAACCCGATGTCGAAGCGACGATCCAAATGCTGCGCGGTCTGCGCGATCGGTACGAGCAGCATCATCAAGTCACGATTGACGACAAGGCGATTGATGCCGCCGCGAAGTTGTCGCAACGCTACGTGACGAATCGTTTTCTCCCCGACAAGGCGATTGATTTGATCGACGAAGCCGCCGCGAAATTGCGCGTCGCGATTTTCTCCATGCCGCCGGAGTTGAAAGAGATGAAGGCGCACTTGCGCGCGTTGCAGAAAGAAGAAGAGACCGCGTGGAGCGCGCGCAATTACGAGGATGCTGCGAAAGCGCGTGCGGAACGCCTCGCGCTCGAAAACACGTACAACGAAAAACGCGACGCGTGGCAAAAAGACAAAGGACTCGACGAAATCGTGGACGACTCCGACATCGCCGAAGTGATCGCCAAGTGGACGGGGATTCCCGTCAGTCGGATGATGCAGACGGAAGCGGAGAAACTTTTGCGGATGGAGTCGAGTTTGCACGAACGGATCGTCGGGCAGGACGAAGCGATCAACGCGATCAGCGACGCGATCCGCCGCGCGCGTTCGGGTCTCGCCGATCCCAAGCGACCGATTGGCTCGTTTATTTTCTTGGGACCGACGGGCGTGGGCAAGACCGCGCTCGCGCAAGCGCTCGCCGAATTTTTGTTTGACGACGCGGACGCGCTCTTTCGCGTCGACATGAGCGAGTATCGCGAACGCCACACCGTCTCGCGGCTGATCGGCGCGCCGCCGGGGTACGTCGGTTACGAAGAGGGCGGACAACTCACCGAAGCGGTGCGGCGGCGGCCGTACCAAGTGATTTTGTTCGACGAGATCGAGAAAGCGCATCCCGAAGTTTGGAATACGCTATTGCAAGTTTTGGAGGACGGACGCTTGACCGATGGGCAGGGACACATCGTCGATTTTCGCAACACGGTTATCATCATGACTTCGAACATCGGCACCGAGTTCGCGCAGCGCGGCGGCACGCTCGGTTTTCAGACGCGGCGCGGCGAAACGGATCGCAAACTGGAAAAGAATTACGAACAGATCGAGGAATCGCTCAAGCGAACGTTCCGTCCCGAATTTCTGAATCGAATCGACGAAGTGATCATCTTCCACGTTTTGAGCCGCGAGCAGATCAAACTGATCGTGGATCTGCAAATGAAGGAAATCGCCGCGCGTTTGAAGGAACACGACATCGAAATCGAATTGACGGACGCGGCGCGTGAGTGGCTGGCAAAAGAAGGTTTCGATCCGCAATTTGGCGCGCGACCGCTGCGCCGGATGTTGCAGCGCAAAGTCGAATCGCCGCTGTCGCGCAAATTGCTCGCGGGCGAATTCAAGTCCGGCGATTTCATTTTTGTGGACGCGGACGATAAAGAAGGGATCGTGTTTCGCAAACGCGAGAACGCGGCAGCAGAACAGGGCGCGGTGATGGAGCTGCCCCAGGTTCCAGTGGCGGCGGAATGATAAGGAGAGCACTGACAAGATATAAACTGCCGATTGAGATCGAATCGCTCGAAGAAGGCGGCTATCTCGCGATCTGTCCGATCTTGCAAGGGTGTCACGCGGAAGGAGAAACGATCGTTGAGGCGATTGAAAATGTTGAAGATGTCGCGCGCAATCTGATCGCATTGATGCGGGAAGATGGAATCGCGTTGCCGTAGAAGGTACACCACGATTCCACGCCATGGCGCGAAAGACATCAAGATCGGTACGTTCAAGAAGATATTGCGCGATTTGGGAATCGGTGCAGATGAGTGGGAAAGATCGTAGGTCAGCGAAATGACGAAAACAATCGAACTGAAAGAAATACGCGAGGCATATGCAATCGAAATTGATCCGGCGCGGCTTGAGCGCGAACCGATCGTGCTAGAGCGCGATGGGGCGCCAGTCGGCGCGGTGATCTCAATCGAAGAATACGAATCTTATCTCGCGTGGAAACATCGCGCAGTAGAGCCGGAGGATTTTCCGCCAGAATGGTACGTCGAAAAGGCCGCTTTCGAGCGAATGTTGCCCGAGTTGCTCAAGTCGTATCGCGGCAAGTTCGTTGCGATCTATCAGGGGCAAGTTGTGGACAGCGATGCTAGGATGGGCGAACTCATTTGGCGAGTCGAGCAAAAACTAGGCGACAAACCATTCTATGTGGATGAGGTTTTGGAGACGCCGCGAGTCTATCGAATTCCATCCGCGTGGATTCAACACCCATGAAGCCACTCGCGTCTGGCTTTGGTTTGCCTGCGGCGATTGTCGCGGTCACAGTGCAGAATCCCAACGATCTAACTCGCCAAAGAGAACTGGATGGAATTGTTGATACGGGCGCAGACGTAACGCTGATTCCACATAGACTCGCGCGGCAGATCGGTGTACGCAGCCACTCGCAAATGCTTATCAGTGGCGTTGATGGTTTGGATGTGGCGCGCCCTACGTATATCGTCAATCTCGAATTTGCGGAAACGAAGCTGGAGCGTCGCGCGGTTGGTGAATGGAATGGCAGGTTCATCGTCTTGGGACGCGACATGCTTGACGGATTCATTTTCGTCTATGACGGTAAAACGAGGCAGTTTGAAATCCGCGATCCGTAATTGAGAAACCCGCTTTCGGCAAGAAGGCGGGTTTCTGTTTAGATTACGGATTTCAACACGACCAGCGCGATCGCCGACGACAGCGGCACCGTGAGATTGTCAATCCCAAACGGCGACAGCGCCTCGACGATGCTCGCGATGAACGCGACGACGAGCGCGAAAACAAGACTCGTCGCGATGGGCTGCGCGAAAAAGAGCAGCGTGAGAAACACCGCGAGCAGACTGAAGACGAACATCGCGAGTGTGCCTTCGATAGATCGCGTCTGTCCAAGAACCGTGAACTTGCGCGCGCCGAACCGCTGACCGATCAGCGCGGCGAACGCGTCGCCCCAGGTCAGCGGCATCAGACTCGCGACGAGGAGCGCGGGCTGCGACCACAACAGCGGAATCAGAATCGAGAACGAAATTGGAAAGTAGACCGTGCCAAGTTGTCCGCGCGCGCCTGTTTCCATCCCCGCAAAAATTTGTCGCCGATACGAAATGTAGTTGACGACGATGAACGCGAGCGGCGGAATGATCGCAAACTGCCACGACGAAAAGAGCAAAGCGAGCGGAAACGCGATCATTCCAACCGCGATGTGGACGAACTTGCGCGTCAGATCAACCGATAAATGCGCGCCGCGCCGCAATATTTCGCTGGTGGCGAGTACGAGAGAGACGTACAGAAACGCGATGAGGAGGGCGATTGGATCTGTGATGTTCATGGGTTATCCGTGGCGCGTGAAATGTGATGTGTATTGCGTATTGCGTATTGCGTATTGCGTATTGCGTGCTGCGTGTTGCGTGCTGCGTGTTGCGTTGGCGCGTTCCAACTTCCAATTTCTAACTTCCGACATCCAGTTGTTTCGCGATTTCCGCCGCGACCGCGACGTTATTCTTCAGCAGCGCGATGTTTGCGCGCACGCTTGCGCCTTCCGTCAACTCCGCGAGTCGCTTGAGCAGGAAAGGCGTGACTGCGCTGCCGACAATTTGCTGTTCTTCTGCTTCGCGCCCTTCGACTTCGCTCAGGGCGCGCTCAATGTGCGGCTCGATCACCTCGCGCGGAATCTCGTGCTCGCGCGGAATTGGCACGCAGACGAGCGCGCCGCTTGTGAATCCCAACTCCCAATGCGTCTTGATCACGCGCGCGGCGTCTTCCGCCGAATCGACGCGCGCCTGCACGCGCAGCCCCGACGAACGCGAATAGAACGCGGGAAACTCGTCAGTTTGGTAACCCAGCACGGGCACGCCGTGCGTCTCCAGCCATTCGAGCGTCGCTGGCAAATCGAGAATCGCTTTTGCCCCCGCGCAGACGACCGCGACCGGAGTTTGCGCGAGTTCGGGCAGGTCGGCGGAAATGTCAAGTGCAGTGTTCAGTGTTCGGTATTCAGTATTCAGTGATCTTGATTGTGACGACTGAACACTGAAAACTGGATACTGAATACTGCGATGTACTCCACCAATGCCGCCGGTCGCGAACACGCGAATGCCGGCGCGGTGCGCGAGCCACATCGTCGCGCTGACAGTCGTCGCGCCGTCGCGTTTCTGCGCGACCGCCAGCGCAATGTCGCGGCGCGCGAGTTTCAGTACCGCCTGCCCTGAGCCTCCTGAGCGGTAATCGAAGGACGAAGGGTCGCGCGCTTGCGCGAGGTATTGCAGCTCCGCGTCGCTCAAGCCGATCTTGATTTCGCCGCCGATGATCGCGATCGTGCGCGGCTCAACGCCGTGCGCGCGGGCGACGGCTTCCAGTTCGCGCGCGGTCTCCAGGTTGTGCGGGTAGGGGAGCCCGTGCGCGATGACGGTGGATTCGAGGGAGAGAAATGATTGCGCGTTCATCGGTTTTGACAACATAGAACTAGAGTGCTAATATACATTCAAAGGAGATGCTCACAATGGGAATGGATGTTTGGCTCAAAACTGATATTGAGAATATCTTGCGCGCAACCGCGTTCATGGCAATTGAAATAACACACGAAATCCCTGACTTTGATCGCGAGGCGTATCTCCGAGGATTTCGTGCCGCGTTGACTACACTGGCGCTGGCACTGGGACTTCCCGAAGCGTCGAACAATTGGCCCCCACCGATACCCGAGGAGCGTCGATTCATCGAGGAACATGCCCCTCGGCTGAGTGATGTAAAAGTAATCGGAGCGCCTGACGAAGAGACCTAACCGGACGTTCTGCGGCCGAATCCAACCATGGGTGGTGTCCCGACGTAGATATTTTTCTGCGCGTCGCTCTCGATCAATTGTCGCAATAGTTCCAATTGCCGTTTGGAAGTCACATCCTCGGTGACGGTCTCTTGCGACAACTTCTCAACCATTTCCAACAATTGCTTTGCCAAGTCGGGCGGCAACGCACCGGCAGTAGCGGAAATTCCCATCCGGATCTTCTCTAGCAAATCTTGCCGCGCAATATTTCTCGTCTTCTCTAATAGATCAAGGACTTGGGCTTCCGTCGTACTCATACTCCTGAGCATCGCCGCATCGCGTTCAGTCGCCCACGTCTGCCACAGTTTTTGCTTCGTAACCTCAGGCAACACGATGTCGTCAATCGCCGCCGCGATCACCGTGATGCCGATAAACGGGCTGGTGATCTTGTTGGTTTCTTCAATCAATTCTTCGCGTAATTTCTCGCGCGCGATGTCATGGCCGACAAAAAGATCCTCAAGCGTGTGTTTGGCGACTATCGTCCGAACGACAGTTTCGGCAATCGCTTTGACCGAGTCCCCAGGGTTATCGCCTTTCGTATCCCAAGCAGTCCAGATCATATTTTCATCGAAAGGATAACGTCCGGAGGTGTCGCGTGTTTTCCTTCCCGACTCCATCTTGTGAAAGACCAACGCGTCGAATTCGTCAATTACCGCGCCATCTTTGGTGATGACATTCTTGACTTTCAACTTGGCTGCCTGGGTGTTTAGGGGAATGACCATCTCCGGTCGCTCGAAAGATTGCAACCGATGAAAACCTTCCCCGGCGATTCGGAATTGATTTCCCTTGCGCTCCAACACGATCGCATGCCCGGTCTGAACGATGAGAATTCCAGGACCGCCGAATTTTGCCAGTGAGCCGCTGGGCGGTCTGATGGTCTGGGTTTTTCCTCCACGGACAACCCATGCGCCTTTATTGACGCCAATCTCGGCGTCAACCACGTAGCGTTTGAGTTCCTCCTTTTGAGGTTCCGTCAGTTTCTTGTATTCTTCTTCGCCAACTAATAACCTGGCAGCTGGCTCCGCCTGCCAAAACAACGCGTCCCAGCAAATAGACTTGGCAGAGGAAAAACCCAGATAACCCGTACCAACAACAAACGTGAGATATAGGAACAAGACAACTTTGAGCGGGCTGTCATATAGAAAACCGAGGCGGTGAAGCACGAACTCGTCAACCAGCGCGACCGACGCCATCAGAATCCACGATCCTATTGTAATGCCCACCGAAGAAAGCAGCCAGGTCTTTAGAAATTCACTCAGCCAATCGTAAAACCTGCGTTCATACGTTCGCAGCCATTCCACATACGGGATTTTTTTGGTCTTGTCCGGAATGTGTTTGACATACCAGGATGCAATGGGCAGGAGCAACCAAATCCAAAACCCGAGCGCGATTACAGCAAGCAAGCGACCGAGGTGGAAGAGGAGTTTATCACGGCGTGACATTGCATTACTCTCTGGTTCGTACAATCAAGTGGACAACAAAATCATGCTTGGTTCCGGCTGTCTGATTGTTGGATCAGCACCGGCGCTGCCCAGATGCGGTCATCTTCGTTCGTAGATGCTCTTGCTTGATAAAGGGCTTGAGAAGCATCAAACCTCTTTAAGAAATTATTATAGAATCGGTTGGCAAGAAACTTGCTCTCGACGTCTTGGATGGGCCAGATGAAACCGATCACTTCAGGCACGCGCGCCTCCACGATTGCCTGCGCCATGTTCTCAAATTGTTGAATCTTGTTGGTCAAATCGGGCATCTCAGTGGACGCGCTCCGACAAGTACTTAAATAGACAAAGCGTAAGTCGGAATTCTCGATCCAATTTTTCAGTTTGATGGCAGTGATCCCTTCGATTTGTTTGCCATCCGCATCGTAATAAACCTGCAAGACTGGCTTACCATCATCATCATAGCCGCCGTGACCGGCAAAATGGAGAATGTGGTAGTGCCCGGACGCGATCTCCTGTTGGATCCGACTTGCTGTGGCAGTCTGAGAATCCAACTTGCGGATGTTCGATTCGGGCCAACCCACTTGGGCAAACAGCTCGCGGAACATCGAATATATCTCTTCAACCTCGCGCTCCACATTTGGAATACTGCCTGTGTTCGAGGCGATTAACAACACGCGCAAAGGAATTGCGACATCTCCTTCAAGCATAGCGCGCAGGGCAGACCTAGGTTCAGGACATTCGACTAGGAAGCGTCGCACAGGATGATTCCGGCATAACGGAGAATTCTGGCCTGCGATGATTGCCCATTCGAAGGGAACCCGCAACCCCGGTCCATCGCTGGCAAAGCAGAATCCAACTTGTTCTCTGCGAATCCCTTGGGATTCCAACATTTTCCCGTAGTCTGCAAGCACGCTCTCAAAGACTTTGTGGCGAAATATATCCGTCCCAATGACTTGTAACGTCTTCTGCCAACCCACTCGATCAGCAATGATCTGAACGGATGAAGAGTACACATTCGCACTCAGTTCGCCAGACTCTAATGCGATTTCGGTGAGAGTCCCTTTCGTAATCGCCTGGAATGTTCCCATCTTTTTCCTTGCATAGTGGTAAACCGAGCAGAGCTCGCGCAAGGATGGAAGCGATCCGATCTGTAGCCTGATATCCGGCATGAGCCAGTAGCCCCTAATCATACCGGCTAGGAATTTTTGGTCTTCGATCGAATTTACAAGCCCTACCACATGGGATAAGAGCAATCCCAATGCTTTTGTACGTGGTTTGAGCTCTTGCGTCCAGCCGGCCAAGTCATCAACTATCTCAATTGCTGCGCGCGTGTTTGTCG
This sequence comes from Candidatus Aquidulcis sp., assembly GCA_020723345.1. Classification (GTDB taxonomy): domain Bacteria; phylum Chloroflexota; class Anaerolineae; order UBA4142; family UBA4142; genus VGOB01. Next base: position 25,383 of record DYJA01000062.1, read on the forward strand.
GGGCATCTGCACGTATTTGTTTGAGAATTTCTTCGGACACACCAGCAGCCTGCACTAATGATTTCCGCGCCATTGGCGAGGTCAGTGCAGGGAGAGTGGCTAACAGGTTCACGATCTGCTCTCGGTCTCTGGGACGTAGATGAACCCTTTTCCCCATCTCGAAGAAACTCACCGCATGTCCCGCAATTCGGGTTATTTTTTCCGCATCACTCCGGGTCTCTATGAAATCTACTTGCATCTTGGATAAGTCATCGGGCAAACGCGCGCCAGATTCGACAACATAGGCATAGATTTCAATTCTGCCACTGTGAAACAGGGTGATCGCCTCATCCAACTCAGCCATACAGTTGGGGCTTTGCGTATAGTTTGAGTCAATTACTGCTATGAAGACAAGTGAATTGTTGATTTCCCTGACAATCTCATTTTTCCATTCGCTTGATCCTATAAGAATGGCGTCTTTATTTTTGTAATGAAATGCATCTACTGCTCTTTGTTCCAGTTCTTCCTTCAACTTCTCGACGAACTCGTTCTGTGCTTTGGGATTGCTGATGAACACTTTCCCGCGCAGTCGGCCTATACTTAGAAAATAGTAGCGCGCTTTTTGTTCTGTCCGCAAGTCGCGACGCTGATCGGCCATTTTTTGTAGTCGTCTGCCGATCTTTTCTGCCAGCTCGTCTGGCTGACTCCAAAAGATAACCGGTTCCATGTCACCGTCAATTTGGTACCTGCTAAGCACTCGCGGCCATCCGTGGCGAACCCGATCCGTCAATTTACCAGTCACGCTAGGCAAGTGCATGGCTACCTTGGCCTCTTCGGCGACTTCGTGTTGCTCGAGATGACAGATTCGAATCATTGGTATACATTGACTATGTACTAGACCAAATACATCGGGAGCAATGTAAGGCAGCCGCACCTCTGAGATTAACACACTATACTGCTCAATATTTTGCAGAAAGAGAAAATCATGCTCGAAAGTTGGGCTCACGGATCGGAGCGAGAACCCGCCTTCAAGCATTCTTTGCTCAATGATTTCAAGAGTATCGGGGGAATATGCTGTTCCTTGTTTCATATCTGCAAGGAGTGCTACCGGTTTTACCAAGTCTAAATTGGGTGAAAAAAAAGTATGCGCCTGTTGTGCAAGGCGTGCGGTAGCTTCCATGTAACCGTATTTTTCTTCTTCTAACCACTCCTTCTCTCGGCGAAAAGAGTAAACTTCGCCGGGCCGGACGCCAAAGATAGTTTCATTCAATCCCTTTTCGACAAAAATCAACCGAGGCTTCTTGGCGCGGATAGCCAGTCCATTTTCAAAAATCTGATAGGGGGAGCAGTTGTATGGCGGCGAGTCATCGCGGCGTGGAATGACGGCAACAAAACAAGCCGAGCGTCGCATCATCCATTCTAGGTAGGAGATATCCATCGGTTTGCCCCGATTCTCTTCTGAGTCCACTGTGAAATAGAGATGGTGCTTGCTCAGTAGATCCCAGAAAAAGAGGTTGATTTCCTTTTCGCTGGGACGGTAACTGTGGCTGAAATATGCCAAAAGAGTTTTGGGTGTCTCCGGAGGATTTGAAATCATAGATTGTACCTTCCTTGAGTGAGTCTCTCACGAAGCACTTATGCCTAACGCGGAGAGAACGATTGGTTTGAATTCATCCAAGGGACGCGATAAGAAGTCAAAGCGAACGATCTTGTCGTATTTGGCAATTTGGATCAACCAGTCAAGAGCCTCTTGAAATTGCTCGGAATTTTTCCCAGCGATCTCATGCTTCATAAGCAAACTAACCCAGTCGCCTTCCGGTGTACCATCAAGCGCAGAAACAATGACCTCCGTTGCCCTTTTGCTGCCTTCCAAAATGATAACAGGGCGGTTCCTTTGTACGGTATGGGATGCCTCCTTGAGTGTAATCCGTCCTCCGTTGGCGATGATGTTGATCACTGGAAGGCGCTGATCGGCCAAATAGTCTATGAATGAAAACATGCATTCGACTTCCTCGCCCCAATCGTAAGCATCCATCACCATCACAAAGTAGACATGATTGGGATCAAGTTGCATATTGGGTTTCGGCGAACGGGTATCTCCGGGATAGGTAACTTGAGATTCAGGGACAAATCCCATCAATAGTGGCTCATGCCAATCCCTTGTTTCAACTGCAGTATCACCTTCGTGGATACCAATTATGTGTGCCTTGACCCGATGTTTCTTGAATGCTTCGCCAATGATCTGCATGACACCCTCCTCTGTGCCTCCATCAACAACGAGCAAATCATACTCGCAGGCAAGAGGGGCGACCACATCTTCGATGAGTGCTACCGTTTGGTCTTTAATTTCGGTAGGAAAGGCTGTGGCACCTCCACTTATGCAAATGACTCCTTTAGGCAGAGGATTCAAATGTAGTTCCGAGAGGATATTTTCCGGATCTACATCTTTTCGAACGAAAACGGAATACGCTTCGTGCCCATTGACGAATTTTATGATTCGAGCGCGTTGTGGATCAGACATCTGTCTCTCCCTTACACTGATTGACGAAATGCTTCGAATTGGGTAAGCACTACTTTCTCAGGGCATTCACTTTCTCTTGAAAACGTTCTGTCTGCTCTGATCTGGCAAATTCGTGATTCAGCACTAAAAGGTACATCCAAACCTGGATGCCGCAAGCTACCCCCAACGTCCCTGCCGCAATCTCGAATGATTGCAACCATTCATAGACAGCTACGCCCAATACAGCACTATTCATGAGCATTACTGAGAATGAGCTCAGGAAATTGTAGGAAGCCAAACTCTCTTTTTGCGGAACGCTTGGTTCATCCCACAATAGAGCATTCCGCAAATCCTCGCGGAACAACGTGGGGTGATGCCTGATGTAGTATTGGCGTATCAATGTTTGTGCTTGGTAACTGGCAATAGTGTTCATTCGACAACGCGCGAGTGCTACTACTGTGACAAGTCCAAACACAAAAGCAAGGAATGCCAATCCTGCTACAGCCTGCGGAAGTATTCCAGGTATCTGGCTGATGGTCACTACTATACCTGTAACAATCAGATAGGATTGGGCAAGCCTATTGCGGTTCGCCTCGATATCGAACAGGTTCTGAGTGGCATGCGCGTATTCCAGTTCGAGGAGTTTGCTGCCTGCTCGCAGATCATGGCTCGTTGCTTGTTGATCCACATTATCCCCCATCTTGTCGAATCAAGCGATTGAAAATTTGACATCAAAGACCGTATCTTGCCGTACCCATCGTAGCAGAAAACCAACAAGCACCTGTCGCCCGCGCGTCTCCCAGACGCGCCAAACGACAGGTGCTTGACAAATCGCACTGCAATAATCGCAGATATTCACTTCGCCCCACGAGCAACAGCCAACCATCCAGCGCCCTCCTCGGCAACCGGCCAATCAGCGATCAACTCCGGTTCATTCAATTATCCGCACCCCGCGGGACAAAGCCAAACTTGCATTTTTAGTATAGCACGCAGCCCTCAAAATTGCAAGAGTAAAACGCCGCGCAGAGAAACGCGCGGCATTTCCGCTACACCATCCTTTCCCTGATCTTCGCGCTCGCAAAGTCCATGACCGTCACGACGACGACGATCATCGCTACGACCGTGCCGGCTTTGTGATACTGGAGCAAGTCGAAATAGGTCTTGAGCAGAAAACCCACGCCGCCGCCGCCCGCCAGGCCGACAATCGTCGCCATGCGAATGTTGATGTCCCACTGATAAATCAAGTATGATACGAACGGTGGAATGATCTGCGGCAAGATCGCATACATGATTACCTGCAAACCCGTTGCGCCCGTCGCGGCAATGGCTTCGCTGGGACCTGGGTCGATGTTCTCAATCGCTTCGGAGAAGAGTTTGCCGATCAGCGCAAAACTCGTAATGGCGAGCGCGAGCATTCCGGCAAACGGTCCGATGCCGACCCAGATGACAAAGATCAAGACGTACAACAAGACTTCGATGGAACGCAAGACACTCAATGCCCCGCGCACGAAATAGTAGATGACTTGGGCGAGCGGATTGGCGCCCATCAAATTGCGCGCGGCGAGGAAACTGAACGGGACTGCCAACAAGCCGCCTATGGTGGTCGCGAGCAATGCTTGGAAGATCGTGATGAGCGTTTGCTTGAGGACGGTGTCGAACACGTCCGGGCTGAGATCAATCGTTACAAAATCACGAATGTTCTTAACGAAGGTTGGCGCCGGCTCGAACAACTTGCGCGGGTCAATCTCGGAGAGTTGCCAGCACAATACGAAAACTGCCAGCCCAATCACCAGCCACGTGAGCGCGCGGAGCGATGTGTAAAATGGCTTGGGCGCTGCCGCCGTCACCTTGACCTCGCCAGCCAAAATCCGCTCGCGCCATTTCGCGCTCACATAGTCTACCAGGATAATGATGATAACCACCGCCCAAAATGCCGCCGCGTATTGCTCGAACGCGCCCTTGTAGATCGTTTCCACGACGAAATAGCCGATGCCGCCGCCCGACACGAATCCGACGACGGTCGCCATCCGCATGTTGATGTCCCAACGCAAAAGCGTGTAGGCGAGAAAGGGGGGAATGATTTGCGGGATGACCGCGTAGCGAATCACCTGGAACAGATTCGCGCCGGTCGCCGTGATCGCTTCAATTGGACCGGCGTCAATGTGCTCGACTTCTTCCGAATACAATTTGCCCAGCGCGGCAATCGAATGAATCGTCAACGCCATGGTTCCGGCAAATGATCCCAAGCCGATCCAGACGACGATGATGATACCCCAAATCATCGTATCGATGGAGCGGACAACGTTGAGGAACGCTCGCATCGCGTAATAGATCACCGTGCCGCCCGGCACGCGCGACATGATATTGTGCGCGGCGAAGAAACTCAGCGGCACGGCAAGGAGGATCGCCAGCAAAGTCGCCATGAGACCGATCGCGATCGTTTCCGCCATTTTGCCGAGCACCGGCGTCGGCACCTTGGCATCTTTCTGCGCCAAGCCCAATTGGACGAGCCAACCCGGCGCGGGTTTGTCCACGATTTTGCCGATGATGTCGCCAAAGTTTTCGCTGGGTTGCCAGGAACCGTCCACCTGCGTAAACAAGTCAGGATACATCAGCGCCTTGAAAACCACCTGAACATCGCTAAAGCGCTTGACGAGCCGGTCAAGGTTGATGTCGGTGACCTGCCAACTGATGAGATAGATGACGATGAGCGGGAGGATCAAGCCCAACCAGTCAACCGTGGTTTGACCACGCGCCAGGCGATAAGCATCGAAAACATTCCACGCCCAAAACAGCGCCAAGCCGAGCCACAACCAAACCGCGATGGACTCCATCCTAAAGTTCGTGAGCGCCCAGTTGATCAGATAGATCAGGAAGGGAGTCGTCGCCAGGATGGCAAGCCCGCGATTGCGCCTGGCGAGGTACAGTTGACCTGCGCCGGGGACGACCAGGGAGAGCGCGCTCGCCAGGGGCGCGTTCTTGGAATGTGGGGGAGATTCAATGGTGGAAGTGTTCATAATGATTTATGATTTACGATTTATGATTTCCGATTTACATACGCAAAAGACAGAATCATAAATCAGAAATCGAAAATCATAAATTACAGGATGGTGACCCGTTCTGCCTCTTGACCAAAAATCGTCTTGAACTGCGCGTCGTCAATCTCCTGAGGCAATCCTTGGAAGACGAGTTTGCCTTCCTTGAGCCCGATCGCGCGCGTCGAATAGCGATGCACCAAGTCAAGAAAGTGGAGCGAGCACAGCACGGTGATTCCATCTTCTTTATTCATCTGTTCCAGATACTTGAGAATGGAATGGGACAACACCGGATCGAGCGAGGCGACCGGCTCGTCCGCCAGGATCAACTTGGGCTCTTGCATCAGCGCGCGCGCAATGCCGACGCGCTGCTGCTGTCCGCCCGAAAGCGAATCGGCGCGCACATACGCCTTTTCGCGCAATCCCAAACGCTCGAGGTTCTTGAGCGCGCGCGCGTGATCGGCGGAGGAAAAATAGTTGAACAAACTTTGATATGGCGAGACATAGCCCAGTCGCCCGGAAAGAACATTGATCATCACCGAAGAACGTTTGACGAGGTTGAATTGCTGAAAGACCATACCGATTTGGCGGCGCACCTTCCGCATCTCGTCTGCGGATAGCGCGGTGAGTTCGGTGCCATCCCAGAAAATCCGTCCTGAAGTCGGCTCGATCAAGCGATTGATACAGCGCATCAACGTAGATTTGCCTGAACCGCTCAAGCCGATGACCGCGAGGAATTCGCCATCGGCGACCTCGAAACTGACGTCTTTGAGCGCAACCGTTCCGTTCGGATAGACTTTGTTGAGATTTTCGACTTTGAGCATGGGGATTTTCCAAGAGACCCGAAAGGTTTGGGGAAACCCTTCGGGTCTGAACGAGAGTTATTTGACCAACGACGCCGCGTCCACGCCCGCTTTCTTCAAGAGTTCTTTGAATTCATCGTAGAAGGTTGAGGGCACTGTCTTCAGAGCGTCGTACGTGTATGCTCGGCGGACTACGGCTCTGCCGCCCGGATCAGCCATCATCGAGAGCAAGCCGTCGGTTGTCGCTTTGGCAAGCACCGGATCAAAGCCCTTGATGAATTGCAAACCGTCGTTCGGGATGCGAATGCTGAGGAAGAACGGCACAACTTTGTCGTTCACGTCGGGATAGGTGCGCAATACGGTCGCATCCGTTCGAGCATCCACATAGGTCGCGCCCGCGTCGCAGTCACCCTTGTAAACTGCGATGACAACGGCAGGGTGTCCCGTCGCGTGCGTGACGCCCTTCAAATCCTTGTCTGGATTAATTCCGTTGGCTTTGAGGTTGATGCTGGGAATAATCCAGCCCGAGGTCGAAGTTGCACCGGCACTGCAAAAGGTCTTGCCTTTGAGATCTGCAAGCGTCTTGATGCCGGAGTCCTTCTTGGTGATGAATTGCCCTTTGTAAAAGTCGGTCTGCTGACCGGCGAGCGCCTTGTCTGGATCGCTATCGCCGCCGCTCGTGTACGCGCGGGTGGATGCCAGTGCCGGTTCGATGCCGTACTTTTCGCGCGCGAGAATCGCTGCAAAGGTCGCCAGGAATCCGGCGTGCGCTTTGCCCGCGCCCATCGCTTCGATGGAGACGGCGTACGACGTACCGACTTCGATCTTGTATGACAAGCCGGTGATCTTGCCCAAACACTCGGCAGTTTCGGTGCCGGCTTTGGTGATTGTGGGTACGTCGCCAGATGGCACAAACGTAATCACGATCGGTTTTTCCGGCGAACCCAGGTCTCCGGCTTTCACGGTTGGCATATTGGGCAGTTTGGCGCATGCTGCCGGTGGGACGGTTGCAGTCGGTGCAGCCGTTGGCGCGGTCGTTGGCTTGGGCGCATCGGTTGGCTTGGGTGCTTCCGTCGGCTTGGGGGCGGCGGTCGGCGGCACGGCGGTGGGCTTGGGCGCATCCGTCGGTTTGGGCAGCGGGGTCGCGGTGGGTGCCGGCGCGCACGCCGCGAGCGCCGCGAGCACGACGATCAATGCAAGGACGAGCAAAACGTACTTTTTCATTTTCTTCTCCTCCTAGAACGTTTTGGTTTTGGTGGAAACGAGGTCTATCGGTTCGATTTCAAATCGCTGCGCACCACCTCCTCCGCTGATCGTTTGGCATCTATTGCGTTGTCCAACCCTGTTGTCGTGTTCCTATGATACTCCACTTTTATCGTTTAAGCAAGTCAGTCACGACCGCCGGTCACGACCACTGATGGCAGACCGCCGACTGCTGATCCTTCGACTCCACTTTGTTCCGCTCAGGATGACAGCAGCGGTCGGCGGTCAGTCGGCGGCGGTCTGATTGCGCCACAACACGATCGCGCCGACGATCAACAGCGCCAACATTCCCAACATTCGCGCGGTTGCCATCGGCACGCTGATGAACGCGAGGACATTGATGGGGACGAACAGCCAAAACAAAATCGCCGCGACACGATTGAGCCAGCGCTCATTCCAAATGCCGATGCCGAACAGCGCGACCGCGCCATTCGCGCACAGATATTTCATCTGCGTGACGATGTTCAAGATCAGCAACTGATCCGAACTGAGCAGCGGCGTCGTGTTCATCACGAATTTTGGAAGGATGTACGCGATCAAGCCGAGCGTGATGCTGTTCTCCAGCCAATCGAGCGCGCCCGTCGCCAGCGCAAAACCCAAGCCGATTGCCGCGACGAGCGGCGCGCGGCGTCGCGCGTACGCCGCCAGCCCGATGAACGCGATCACGTACGCGAGCGCGAACACGTCGTCAAGCGCCATCATGCCGCGCAATTTGCCTTGACTGTTGACGAACAATTCCGCGACGAGCGACGGCGACATCGAAGTCAAGTTCTCCAAGTCAGGTCCGATTTGCAGACCGACGAAGATCATCGCGACGAGCAGAACCACGGCGACCGCGCCGGCAATCGCGCCGACGCGCAAAATGAATTTGTCGTTGGGCATCCTTGCCTCCTTGAGCAGATTATACCACAGAGACCGGGAATTGGAGATTGGAAATTCGGTGAAACATGATTTTGAACCGCGAATTTTTCATCGTTGCTTATTTTCCCTTTTCGTGATAAAATGACTGTCCGAGCGAACAAAAGTTCGCTTTGAACAAACCATCCAACTTCCAATTTCCAACATCTAACATCCAGTCTCCACGCTCCAATCTCAAACCTATGTCCCAAGACAAATTGATCATTCGCGGCGCACGCGAACACAATCTCAAAAATATCAATCTCGAAATCCCGCGCGACCAGTTCGTCGTCGTCACGGGCTTGTCGGGTTCGGGCAAATCGTCGCTCGCGTTCGATACGATTTACGCGGAGGGACAACGCCGCTACGTCGAATCGCTGAGCGCGTACGCGCGCCAATTCCTCGGGCAGATGGAAAAGCCCGACGTGGAGCAAATCGAGGGACTGTCGCCCGCGATTTCGATTGACCAAAAAGGCGTGAGCCACAACCCGCGCTCGACCGTCGGCACGGTGACGGAAATCTACGATCACCTGCGCTTGCTCTTCGCGCGCGTCGGTCAACCGCATTGTCCCAAATGCGGACGCGTGATTCAGCAGCAGAGTGTCGAGCAGATCGTAGACGCGGTTGAAACTTTGCCCGACGGCTCGCGCATTATGATTCTCGCGCCGCTGATCAAAGACCGCAAAGGCGAGCACAAAAAAGTTTTGGACGATGTTCGCAAGGCGGGCTTTGTGCGCGTGCGCGTCAACGGCGACGTGCTCGACGTGAACGAAGACGTGAAACTTGATCGCTACAAACAACACACGATTGAAGCGGTCGTGGATCGTCTCGTCATCAAAGGCGCGACCCTTCGACAAGCTCAGGGTGACGGCGACCACAATCGCATCGCGGATTCCATTGAGACTGCGCTGAAACTTGGCGGCGGCGTCGTCCTCGTCACGCGGCAGGGCGAAGAAGACTTGATGTTCTCGGAACATTTCTCCTGTCCCGTTGACAACATCTCGCTCGGCGAAATCGAGCCGCGCACATTTTCGTTCAACACGCCGCACGGCGCGTGTCCGGCGTGCACGGGGCTCGGCACGCAGATGGAACTCGATCCCGATCTCATCATCCCCGACAAAACGCTTTCGCTTTCGGAAGGCGCGATTCGCGCGAACGGGATCGACAGCGGCAACGACGATAGTTATTTCGGCAAGCTGATCGAAGCCGTCGCGCGCAAGTACGGCTTTGCGATGGACACGCCCGTGAACGAAATGACGCGCGACCAACTCGACAAGATTTTGTACGGCACGGGCGATGACGTGATCCGCGTGCGATACGAAAATCAATTTGGGCGGATGCGCGAGTACGAAACGACGTTCGAAGGCGTGATTCCGAATCAACTGCGCCGCCACAAAGAAACTGATTCCGATTACATCCGTCAGGAAATCGAATCGTTTATGACATCGCGACCTTGCCCCGTTTGTCGCGGTCAGCGCCTCAAACCCGAAGCGCTCGCGGTGACGATCGCGGACAAGAACATCGTCCAGGTTACCAAGATGTCGGTTACCGAAGCGTTGCGGTTTGTCAACGATTTGCCGAATCGCTTTTCCGAAAAACAAAAAACGATTTCGTACCAAATCCTGAAAGAGTTGAAAGCGCGGCTTGGTTTCCTCGTCAACGTCGGACTCGATTACCTGACGCTCGACCGCAGCGCGGCGTCACTGAGCGGCGGCGAAGCGCAGCGCATTCGCCTCGCGACGCAAATCGGTTCGCAGTTGATGGGCGTGCTGTACATTCTCGACGAACCCAGCATCGGCTTGCATCCGCGCGACAACAAACGCCTGATCGAAACGTTGCTGCGTCTGCGCGATCTCGGCAACACGGTGCTCGTCGTCGAGCACGACGAGGAGACGATGCGGACCGCGGATTTCATCGTCGACCTGGGACCGGGCGCGGGCGAACACGGCGGTCACGTCGTCTGCGCGGGCACGCTCGACGATGTGCTGCGCTGCCCCGATTCAATCACCGGTGCGTTCTTGCGCGGCGAAAGAAAAATCGACGTGCCCGGGCAGCGCCGCGCGGGGAACGGAAAATTTCTTGTCGTCAAAGGCGCGGAAGAAAACAATCTGAAAAATATCGACGTGAAAATTCCGCTCGGCAAATTCGTCTGCGTTACGGGCGTGAGCGGTTCGGGCAAGTCGTCGCTCATCGTGGATATTTTGTATCGCCGCCTCGCACAAGTTTTCTATAATTCGAAAGACAAGCCGGGCAAGCACGACGCGGTCGCAGGCACCGACAATCTCGACAAAGTGATCGACATCGACCAATCGCCCATCGGTCGCACGCCGCGCTCGAATCCCGCGACGTACGTCGGCTTGTTCACCGATATTCGCGACTTGTTCGCGACGACGAACGAAGCAAAAATGCGCGGCTACAAAGCGGGACGTTTTTCGTTCAACGTCAAAGGCGGTCGCTGCGAAGCGTGTCAGGGCGATGGCATCATCAAAATCGAAATGCAATTTCTGCCCGACGTGTACGTGCCGTGCGAAGTGTGTCACGGCAAACGCTACAATCGCGAAGCGCTGGAAATTTTCTACAAAGGCAAAAATATTTCCAACGTACTCGATATGACGGTCGAAGAAGCGTGCGAGTTTTTCGAAAACATTCCGCGCATCAAAACGAAACTCGAAACGCTGCGCGATGTTGGCTTGGGGTACATCCATCTGGGTCAGCCCGCAACAACGCTCAGCGGCGGCGAGGCGCAGCGCGTCAAACTATCGAAAGAACTGTCGCGCCGCGCGACCGGACGCACGCTCTACATTCTCGACGAGCCGACGGTTGGCTTGCACATGGTGGACGTGGAAAAACTCCTAGAAGTGCTAAGCCGCTTGGTGGACGCGGGCAACACCGTCGTCGTGATCGAACACAATCTCGATGTGATCAAGACGGCGGATTGGCTGATCGATCTTGGACCTGAAGGCGGCGACGGCGGCGGGCGCGTGATCGCGGAAGGCACACCCGAGGATGTCGCGGCGATGAAGCAGTCGTACACGGGAAAATTCTTGAAGCAGATACTGCGGTGAGATTTTCGACTGTAGGGGCAAAGCATTTTTTTGCGCCCTGAACAAAAGATAGCGAAGCCGAAGGACGCAAAAAAATGCTTCGCCCTTACACCACTCTGGGAACAGAACAACACCAAAAACTCTTGCGCGCCATCGCTGATTTTTACACGAATGATCCGCGCGTTCTGGCGGTTGCCGTGTTCGGTTCGCTGGCGCGCGGAACCTGGGATCGATTTTCCGATCTCGATCTCGACGTCGTGATCGACGACGCTGTCCGGGTGAATCCGACCGAAGAGTTGCGGCGTTTGGGCGACGCGCTCGTGTCTGTTGGCGAACGCGTTGCGCTGATTGTTCCCAATGGCGATGATGCGGGCGATGTGGTGCTTGAATCACTGATGGAATTTTCGATCCGCTATCACGCGCTCGCGACGACTAGCCCAAACATCGTGGACGATCTGCAACTTGTCGCGGGCAAAATTGATCAAGCGACGATGCAGCAGGTGGGTTTGCAGAATCGGCGCGCGCAAGATCAATCGCCCGGCGCGCGTCTCGACGCGTGTGTGCGGTACGCGGTCGGCGTGGACGTGGCAATCCACCGACGCCAAATCTGGATGGCAGTTGAATTGTTGCATCGCATGCGCGGCATCGTGATGGAGTTGTACGCCGCGACGCGCGGCGGCGAACGCCCGCTCAAGTTTTTCGATCAGCAAGACGCCGCGTTGCAAGCGCGCCTGGGCGCGACGCTTCCGCAGTTTGATTTGCTTGCGGTACAGCAAGCGTTCGCGCGATTCCTCGATCTCTTGGAAAACGATCTGGCGCGATTTGCCAATTGCCGACTCAGCGACGCGCAGCGGCGCGTCGCGCAGCAAGTGCGCGCGCGGCAGGCGCAATTGAACTTGGACAGAGGAAACGATGAGTGATCCGAGCAAAATCGTCCAGCAACAATTCGGCGCGCACGCGCGCGCGTACGCGACGAGCGCTGTCCACGCGCAAGGCGAATCGCTCGCGCGGCTCGTCGAACTGACGAAGCCGCAGCGCGCTTGGAACGTGCTCGACGTTTCGACAGGCGCGGGGCACACCGCGCTGACCTTCGCGCCGCATGTCGCGCGCGTCGTCGCAACCGACTTGACGCCGCAAATGCTCGACGAGGCGCGAAAAATCGCGCAAGCGCGCGCAATTACGAATGTCGAATTTCGACCCGCCGACGCGCACGCGCTCCCGTTCAATGACAACGCGTTCGACCTCGTGACGAATCGGATCGCGCTGCACCACTATCTCAACGCGCGCAAAGCGATGGCGGAAATGGCGCGCGTCTGCAAACGCGGCGGCATCGTCGCGCTCGTGGATAATGTCGTGCCGCCCGACCGCTTGACCGCGTTCTACATCAACGATTTCGAGAAATGCCTGAATCAATTACATACGGATCCATCGGTATAACACAGGTCACGACTGCCTTTTCCTCCGTCAAATTGACGCGTACCCTCAGTAATTCCAAAACCCGACGTTTATCCTCAAATGTTGGGGATTGCATGCCGTCAATGATATCCGCCCGGAATTGTAGAGCCGCCTCGATGTCAGCATCATTCAAGGGTTGTTCACCCAACGCGGCTTCTAGCTCGTCTCGTCGTTTGATCCGCTCGGTGTGCAACCTTTCAAAATCAGCGATCTTTTCCTGCAAGGCTCTCCTGACTGTGCCTTCCGGGGTCTGGAATAGAGCATCGGCAAAATCAGCCGCTTTGGTTTCATCTTCGGCGATCTGCTCTATCACAGTCGCCAACTGCTCGCGCTTGGGCGCTTGTGCATTCCGCTCTCTTTTCTGTGCCTCATGCAAAGCCGCCTCGAATTCTGCGCGGTTTTTGATTATACCGAGAAGGTAGTTCCAAACCTTTTCTTCAAGCAAGTCGGCGCGTACTTGCTTTCGCTTACACAGATCTTCTGCCATATCTTTGAAACGGTATTTGCCACAACGATAAAACCGCTGGCCACATCCATCAGACCGCGCGCATCCAGTCATTGCATAATTACAAATCTCGCACCGAATATGACCAGACAGCAAGTAATCGCGCTTGGCATTACGCTTGGCTCGCAGCTTGTTGTGCTCCCGTCGTTTATGCGCTGCTTCAAACAGTGACTGTTCAATAATCACAGGCACCGGCACAGCCACCAATTGATCAGTCGGTCGGCGTCCTCTATTTCCACGATTCCCCATGCGCTTACCATATCGCCACACCCCTGTGTATGTTTCATTGGCGAGGATACCCGAGACCGTCTCGATACTCCAGACATGGTTACTGCGTTTGCGGCGAATCTTGCGCCCGTCTGTTTCGGCAGGTGTGGGAATTCCCATCTGGCTCAATCGGAAAGCGATTTGCCACAAGGTCATCGGCTTGTTGTCGTCATCGCCGGAGACATACCATTGATAGATCCATCGTACGATCTTTGCGTGGCCCTCGACAATAATGAGACGCCCGTCAGCATAGCGGTATCCATAGGGTGGTTTACCGTTACCTACAACTTTCCCCTGCTGAGCCTTAGTGTATCGCCCGCGTGACGTTCGCTCGATTATCTTCTTCCGTTCATCGCTCCCTTGCCATCCTTTGATGACAAGCACAATGTCCAGTTCGCTTTCGATCTTGCCAATGTCGCATGCGTGGACTTCTATGCCAGCCCGAATCCATATCCGCACAGTTGCTAGCGTAGGTTTTGTGCAACCAGACGCCGAATCGTTTACTAGGCTGAAATTCCG
>DYJA01000132.1 GCA_020723345.1 Candidatus Aquidulcis sp.
GCTTTGCAATACAAATTCGATTCAAGTTCGGTCATGGCTGAGTAGTAACAAATCAAGACTCAAGTCTCGCTCCTCTTTTTCATATTTCCCCTACCAGAAAGCGCACACATGTCGGAAATAATCCAGCAGGGCGATTTCATGCCGGCGGAACGGCAAGAATACATCGTCACTCTGATTCAGCAGAAAAAAGCGGTCCGAGTTTCTGCGCTGAGTGAAGTATTGGGCGTTTCCGAAATCACGATTCGGCGCGATCTGGAAAAACTGGAAGAGCAAGGTATTCTCGAACGAACTCACGGCGGCGCGATTCTCACGCAGCGGATGCGGCAGGAACCGCTGTACGTTCAAAAAGAACGGATCGAAATCGAAGCCAAGCGCGCCATCGGCAAAACAGCGGCGGGACTAGTCGGCGAAGGCGAAACAATTTTCATCAATAGCGGTTCGACGACGCGACAGATTTTTTCCCACTTGGGGCGCATTCCGAAATTGCGCGTGATCACGAGCAATGCCGGCGCCATCGCCGAACTGTGCAATCGCGAAGAGTCTATCGAATTGATCGTCGTCGGCGGCACGTACCGCTGGCAGTCGAATAGTTTCGTCGGTCCGCTCGCGCTCGCGACGATTGCCCAGATCAACGCCTCCAAGACTTTTCTCGGCGTGGATGGGATCAGCGTGCCGCGCGGTCTCACAACGCCGATTCAGGACGAAGCGGAGATCGCGCGCGCGATGATCGCACAAACCCACGGCTCGATCATCGTCGTCGCGGATCATACCAAAATCGGCGTCGTCGCCGAGTTTGTCACGTGCCCCTTGAAGCAAGTGACCACGCTCGTCACGGACACCGCGCTCGACGACGATTGGCGCGAATCGTTGGCGCACGACGGCATCGGCATCGTCGTGGCAAACGCCGAATCTTGATGACGCGAGAGGCAGCATGGGTTCACAGATCCGATTGCCCAATCAGTCCTGGGTTCCGGGGCTAAATATTCTTCGCCTGACCCATTCGCGCCGCGAGCGCTTGACTTTTCTCGCGCTCATCGCGCCGAATTTTATCCTCTTTGGCATTTTTACGTTTTGGCCCCTGATTTACAATTTCTATTTATCCTTCACCAAATGGAACATGATCGCGCCGACGCCAACGCTGATCGGTTTGGATAACTATGCGACGATGATCGCGGATCCGATCTTTTGGAAAGTTCTCGGCAATACACTTTATCTGGCGACGGGTTCCATCGCGATCCGCTTGGTGCTGGCGCTCGCGCTGGCGTTGGTGCTGAATCAAAAACTGGCCGGGCGCGACATTTATCGCGC
This sequence comes from Candidatus Aquidulcis sp., assembly GCA_020723345.1. Taxonomy (GTDB): domain Bacteria; phylum Chloroflexota; class Anaerolineae; order UBA4142; family UBA4142; genus VGOB01. Next base: position 1,309 of record DYJA01000132.1, read on the forward strand.
GATCATCTTCTCGCCGACCTTCACGACGGGCGCGGCAGTCGCGCTCGTGTGGACGTGGATTCTGCACAAAGACTTGGGGCTGTTGCGGCTTCCGCTCAACCTGCTCGGAATTGTCTCGCCCAACTGGCTCACCGACATCAACTGGACGATTCCCGCGCTCATCATCGTCACGGTTTGGCGCGGTTTGGGGTACGACATGGTGATCTTCCTCGCGGGTCTGCAAGGCATCCCGGCGGAATTGTACGAAGCGGCGCGCGTGGACGGCGCGGGGCGTTGGTCGCTCTTCCGTCACATTACCTTGCCGATGCTTTCCCCGATCACCTTTTTTCTGATCGTGACCTCGATCATCGGCGCGCTCCAGGTGTTCGATCTCGTCGCGGTGATGACGGGCGGTGGTCCGATGAATAGTTCCAAAGTGTACGTGTACTATGTCTATGAAAACGCGTTCAAGTTCTTCAAAGTGGGATACGCCGCGGCGCTTTCGATGGTGTTGTTCTTGATCACGCTGGCGATCACGATTTTCCAAACGCGCCTTTCGCGCCGCTGGGTACACTATTAGAATAGGTGAGGCGAATGATCACAGCCGTACAGACCAGCCATCTCAGAGTCGTCGCGCAGCGCATTGCCAGCCGATTGATGTCGCACTCGGTTCTCATCTTTGCATCGGTTGTTATTGGGCTACCGTTCTTTTGGATGATCAGCACCTCGTTCAAGAGCGATGTCGAAGTCGGACTTTTTCCGCCGGTGTGGATCCCGTCTGAACTGTTGTGGGAAAACTATGCGCGCGTGTGGACCGCCGCGCCGTTCGACATGTTCTATCTCAACAGCATCATCACGACGTTAGCGGGTCTGGTGCTGGAGGTGCTCGTCGGCGCGATGTCGGCGTACGCGTTCGCGCGGATCGAGTTTCCGCATCGCGACGCGCTGTTCCTCGTCGTGCTGGCGACGATGATGATTCCGGGCGAAATGGCGCTCGTGCCAAACTATCTGACGCTGCGCAACCTCGGCTGGATCAATACGCATCAAGGCATCGTCATCCCGTACGTCTCGAGCGCGTTCGGGTGTTTCTTGCTGCGCCAGGCGTTCCTCTCGATTCCCCAGGATCTGTTCGACGCCGCGCGGATGGATGGCGCGGGGCATTTGCGGATGCTGTTGAGCATCGCGCTGCCGATCACGCGTCCGGTCGTCGCGACGTTTGCGTTGTTCCTCTTCATCGCCAAATGGAATGCGTACCTGTGGCCCCTGATCGTCACGAATACGTGGAACATGCGGACGCTGCCGATCGGCTTGGTGATGGTGCGCGAAGCGGAAGGCACGCTGGGCTGGCAGCATGTGATGGCGGCGTCGCTGCTCGTGTTGCTGCCGGTGCTCGTCGTCTTTTTCCTCGCGCAGCGGCAAATCATCGAAGGGATCGCGCGCGGCGCGGTCAAAGGTTAACCGAAAATTCGTAGGACAAATTTCTAAATTTGTCCTACCCTTTCCAAAGGAGGAAAAAATGAACAAAAAGATTTTTGCAGTGTTCGCGCTGCTCGTGGTGGTCGGCGTTGTGGTAGGTTGCGCCGCGCCCGCCAGCCCAACGGCTCCACCTGCCGCGGCGACGCAAGCCCCGGCGACGAAACCGCCTGCGACTGCCGCGCCCGCCGCGACGACCGCGCCAACCAGCGCGCCGGTCGCGACGAGCAAGCCCGCCGCTCCCGGCGTGGTCAAGATCGTGTACTGGCGCGCGCTCTCCGGCGCGCCGGGCGACGCGCAAGAGGAAATCGCCAAACGCTTCAATGCGTCGCAAAAGGAAGTCGAGGTCGAAGTGCAGTACCAGGGCACGTATCCGGAATTGCAGCGCAAACTGCAAGCCGCGCTTGCCGCGCGCGTGACGCCGGATGTGGTGATGTTCGACTCGCCGCAAATGCCGTACTTTGCCAAGAACGGCGCGCTTGCGCCGTTGGACGATTTCGCCAAGGGCGCGGACAGCGTCGATCTCAAGAACTATATTCCTGGTCTGCTCGCCGACGGCTACTTTGACGGCAAGTTGTACGCACTGCCCTTCGCGCGCAGCACCCCGATCCTGTACTACAATCGCGATATGTTCAAAGAAGTCGGCTTGCCCGATCGTGCGCCAGAGACCTGGGACGAGTTCGCGGATTTCTGCAAAAAGCTGACGAAGAAAGAAGGCGCGGAGACGAAACGCGTCGGCTACGCCGTGCAAATGGGGACGACGACCGCGCACTGGTACTTCCAGGAATTACTCTACGCCTACGGCAACGATGTCTCCGACGACAAGTTCAAGGTGTTGATTGACCAACCGGAAGGCGTTGCCGCAGCCAAGTTCTTACAAGACTTGATCACGCAAGGCATCGCGATTCCCGGCACCGGCCCCGACGGCGCGCAAGGTGAATTCACCAACCAACGCTCCGGATTGCACTTTGGCTCGACGGGCAGTTTGGTGAATATCGTCACGACGAGCAAGTTCAAAGTCGGCGTTGGTTTCATGCCCGCTGCCAAGCGTCGCCAGGTTCCAATCGGCGGATCCGTTCTGTCGGTCATGGCGGCGTCGCCGAAAGAAAAGCAAGCCGCGGCGTGGAAGTTCATCAAGTACATGACGAACACCGAAAGCAACGTCTACTTTGTGCAGAAAACCGGCTATATGCCGATCAGCACCACCGCGGTGAACAGCCAGGAAATGAAAGACTTTATGGCGAAGAATCCCGAGTTCAAGGTCGCCGTGGATCAACTTCAGTTTGTCCGCCCACAGGCAAGCATTATCTCCGTGCCTGAAGGCACCGAAATCTTCCGCCAACTTGTGGAGAAACTGACCGTCGGCAAGGTGGATCCTGCGACGGCGATGAAAGAGGCAGCCGCCGCGCTGACCAAAGCGTACAACGAAACGTTCAAGTAACTTGATTGCATCGCGCTAGACGAACACTTGATGATTGGATCAGGGTGGCGGTTGTTGTCGCCACCCTGATCGCTATGTGGGCAATGATAATGTTTAACCGGATTGGTTTGATCCTGCTCTTGATGTTGGCGGTGGGCTGCGCGACGACTCAGATCGCCACGCCAACCGCGCCAACAATTCCTACGCCTGCGAAAAATAAAATCATTTTTATCGGGCATCGCGGCGCGGCGGGTGAAGCGCCGGAGAACACGCTCGCGGCGTTTCAACGCGGCGTGGAGGTCGGCGCGGACGCGGTCGAGTTGGACGTTCATCTGAGCAAGGACGGTGAACTCGTCGTGATTCACGATCCGCGTATCGAGCGGACGAGCGATGGGACCGGCATCGTCCGCGAGTTGACGTTCGCCGAGATCAGACGCGTCAACGCGGCGGCAAAATTCAAAGGCGGAACCGATTACGGCGCGCAGCAGATTCCTACGTTGCAAGAGGTGTACGACGCGCTCAGCTCGCGCACGAACATTCACGTCGAGATCAAAGTGGACGCGCGCGGCAATCGTTATCCGGGCATCGAGCAAAAAGTAGTGGACGTTGTGCGGCGGAACAACGCGGTCGGCGCCACGACGATGGGCTCGTTCGATTTTGCGACGCTGCAAGAGATCCAACGCTTGGAGCCGCAGTTGCAACGCGTTGCGTACATCTCGACGGCGTATTTAGGCAAAAAAGGAATGCAGTCCCAGGGACCCAACGAGATTGCCGCCGAACTGCTCGCGATTGGCGCGCAAGGAGTTGGCGTGGAAAAATCGTTTTTGGCGAAACCGCTCATCACGGCATTCAAACAAGCCGGGTTGATCGTCGGCGCGTGGACGGTGGACGATTTTGTCGAGATGTGGAAACTGATCGACCTGGGTGTAGACTCGATCACGACCAATCGTCCAAATTTGTTGATCGAGAAATATCGGCAAGGCAGAACCAAGTGAGGCGGAGTTACTCTGCCTGTCATTTCGAGAATACATACCGCCGCGCGGTATGTTCGCACTCAGAAACTTGCGCCGCGCGGGAACGCCCCCGAATGAATTCGGGGTCTCAGCGAGGTGGAAATCGGTTGGAAACCGATTGTGCTCAACTCGATTGATCGAGTTTTCACCTCATTGAGCCGCCGATTTTCAATCGGCGGCGGTATCGCGAGCTTCTGGGTAATTTTTCATGAACTTGCGTTCACCAGCGTTCCGATGAAAATGTTGC
>DYJA01000063.1 GCA_020723345.1 Candidatus Aquidulcis sp.
TAACGGTCCTAAGGTAGCGAAATTCCTTGTCGGGTAAGTTCCGACCCGCACGAAAGGAGTAACAAGTTGAGCGCTGTCTCAACGGGGGACCCGGCGAAATTGAAATAGTGGTGAAGATGCCATTTACCCGCACTAGGACAAAAAGACCCCGTGGAGCTTTACTGTACCCTGGCATTGAGTTGAGGTTTGTTGTGCGTAGGATATCTGGGAGGCTTTGAAGCTGGGTTCGCGGACTCGGTGGAGCCAACGTTGAAATACCAGACTCAAGAAATTTCGACCCTAACGTCTAGCCGTAATCCGGCGGACGGACCGTGCCAGGCGGGCAGTTTGACTGGGGCGGTCGCCTCCTAAAATGTAACGGAGGCGCCCAAAGGTTCCCTCAGGCTGAATGGAAACCAGCCGCTGAGTGCAAAGGCACAAGGGAGCTTGACTGCGAGACCTACAAGTCGAGCAGAGACGAAAGTCGGGCTTAGTGATCCCACGACTCGGTGTGGAACGGTCGTGGCTTATCGGACAAAAGCTACCCCGGGGATAACAGGCTGGTGAGATCCAAGCGTTCACAGCGACGATCTCGCTCGGCACCTCGATGTCGGCTCGTCGCATCCTGGGGCTGAATTAGGTCCCAAGGGTTGGGCTGTTCGCCCATTAAAGCGGTACGCGAGCTGGGTTCAGAACGTCGTGAGACAGTTCGGTCTCTATCCAGTGTGGGCGCAGGGGATTTGAGGGGAGTTGCCCTTAGTACGAGAGGACCAGGGTGAACGGACCGCTGGTGTGCCAGTTGTCGTGCCAACGGCATTGCTGGGTAGCCAAGTTCGGCAGTGATAACCGCTGAATGCATCTAAGTGGGAAGCATGCCCCAAGACGAGATCCCCCATCGGTTTACCGAGTAAGCGCGGTCGTAGACTACGACCTTGATAGGTCGCAGGTGTAAGCGTGGTGACACGTTCAGCCAAGCGATACTAATGCGCGAGGGCTTGCTCTCGGGATATTGATGAATTGAAAACATAACCTTCTATTCAGTTTTCTTTACAACCTAATCGTCAATCAAAAACAGATTCCTCTGGTGATTTGAGCGACGGGGAAACACCCGGTCCCATGCCGAACCCGGTAGTTAAGCCCGTCAGCGCCGATGGTACTGGCGGTACGCACCGCTGGGAGAGTAGGTCATTGCCAGGACGGATTCTGTTTTTGTTTCCACGAAAAATCGCGACGCGCAACTGTGTCGCGATTTTTTGATCCCGATTCCTTGTGCTATAATCCGTATCGCCCTCATCTTTCATCTCTGGATTTCTGTAATGCGTTGCCATGGTTTGACTGCTGATCGCCAGCGTTGTCCGCGCGACGCGCAAGACGCGACGAATTTCTGCGCCGAACATCAACCGCTGGCGCAAACTGAGCCGCCTGCCGAACCCGCGCCCAAAACGCGCGGCGGCATCGCGCGCCTCCTAAAACGATTGCAGCCCGCGCCCGCGCGAAACGTCGTGCCCGACGATGCAAATTTCGCGGTACCCGGCTGGCTCAGAAAAAGTTCGACGCCGCAGGTGATTGAGCGTTTGCTGAGCGATCCCAGTTGCATGATTCGCTGGTCAGCCGCGTTCGTCCTCCGCAAGCGCCGCGATCCTGTTGCGATTGAACCGCTCTGGCAAGTTCTGCGCGATGACCCAGTTAGTTTCGTGCGACAACAATCCGCTGTCGCGCTCGGCAAAATCGGTACGACGGCGACGCTGGGTCCGCTCATCGAATCGTTGTGGCACGATCGCGATGCCGGCGTGCGGCAAGCGTGCGCGATCGCGCTCGGCAACCTGGGTTATGCTATCGCGACAAAAGAGTTGGCGGAGACGCTGGGACGCGATCACGCGGTTTTTGTGCGCTGGGATTGCGCGTCCGCGCTTGGTCAGGTGGGCGATCTGACGGTGGAACGATTGCTGGAGGAACGCGCAGAAAAAGATCAGAGTCAAGTTGTGCGCGGCGCGTGCCACGAATCGCTCGATGAAATTCGGCGGCGCAAATAATCGGAAAAAGAAAAAATCGCGACGAGGATTTTACCCCGCCGCGATTTTTTGTGTACAAAATTCGCAGTTCTTTGTTCACTACTTCGGTGGCGCGTCAATCCAGCCACAAATCTCACACAACAAACTGTTGAGTTCGGCGAGTGTGTTGAACTCGAACTTTTGCCCCGCGACGGTTTCGAGCGTGCCGCGAAAGATGGGCGAACCCGACTGCGAGTATTCTGACCGACGAACAGAAAGCAGTAGACGGCAAGCAAAAGGCAGAGACCTGGGCGGGTTCTCTGCCTTTTTCGTCAAAGGGAATTCAGCGGTCACAACTCGAACGCAGCGCGTTGCAGGTGATGGATGATGTGTCAACAGGGCTTCCCAAACTCTGCAAGGTCGTGTTCGATTGATCGAGTCGTTCGCGCTCCAACTCTTGCATGACCATTCGCAGGTCTTGTTCGGCGGCGTTCCGCGCGCGCAGTGCTTGCGTGAACGCATCCGCATTCAGTTGGTCAAGTCGCTCGCGCTCCAACTCTTGCATGACCAGCCGCAAGTCCTGTTCAGCAGTGTTCGTCGCGCGCATTGGCGCCGAAGATTGCACAAAGTTCTGTGCACCAACCACGAACAAAACAACGGCAGTGAGCGTGATGGCAAGCGCGAGCGCAATCGCACTTGGCGAGACGTGGCGTAGAGTAGTTGAAGTTTGCATTTTATCCTCCTGTTGGGTGAGTGAGATTTGTCTCACCCTCTGACGCCATTAAACCACAAACGCTGACACTCGATAACGTGGAAAACACTTGGTTGGGGCGAGACAAGTACGGGGATTTTTGGAGAGGCAGTACGGGGAAAACAAAAACCGCAGATTTCTGCGGTTTTTCAGTTCTTTTCCAACCCTTTTTGCACTGCCCACGCCGCAATTTGCGAGCGTGCGTTGAAGCCGAGTTTGTTGAGGATGTTACTGACGTGTCCTTCGATTGTGCGCTCGCTCAACACGAGCGTGTTGGCAATCTCGCGGTTTGATTTCCCCTGTGCGATCAGCGCGGCAATCTCGCGTTCGCGTGCGGTCAGCCCGCCGAATTTTTCTTTCGCTATTTGGCGCGGCGAGAGCGCGGGCGCATCCTGCGTATCCTGAATTTTGATTTCCGCGAGCGCAAACTCGATGGCTTGATCCAAGGTCATCACGCGACCAGCGTTCCATGCCACATTGAAGGTCGCGTCATCGAGTTGTGTGCGGGTGGAGGTAAGGTACGATTCATGCTCTTTGTGATGAACTGGCGGGAGCGGAGTGCCGAATTTATCGCGCAATGCTTGCGTCGCACCGAAGAGCCGCGCCGCACGTTGTGCACTACCCAACGCCGAAAGCAGAAAGGAAAAGCTATCCAACAAATATGGAATAAAATATAACGCCTCAACCTCTCTGAACAAGACAAGTGATTCTTGCAACTCCTGATGTGCTCGGGTAGCCGATCCTTTATTCAAGTGTAGACGCCCCAAGTACATAAGCGCAAACGCAATATAGGCCTTGTCCCCCAATTCTCTTAGCTCGGAGATGGCTTGAAGGAGTAGCGATTCTGCTTCATCGCTCTGACCACGGACTTGGCAAATTATCCCGAGCCGCAATAATCCACTGGCGAAATGATATTTGTTTCCCATCTCGCGTGAAATCGTTAGGGATTTTTCGCCCAATTCTTTCGCTTTTTCCAAATCACCCTGATAGATATAGGACCATACCAGGTTGTTCATGGCGGCGGTCACACCGCGATTATCTCCGATTTCTTGATAAAGTGTTCTGCTTTCTTCGAGACATTGTAGCGCGGCAGTGAAATCACATTTCCACCTGGCAACGATCCCCAAAACAATCAGCGCTTGCGCATAGCCTGCAATATTGCCGGATTCACGGCTCAATTGTGCGGTTTCTTCGGCACAGGTGTGTGCAGTGTCCATGTCTCTGTGAATGAGCGAAAAGGCAAAAGTCCCCAGTGTGCTTTCCAGCCAGGGTCTGCCTTCTGCTCCAGTTTCTCTGAGAATGGAAACACTCTCTTCAAAAAGACGGCGCGATATCTCAGCCGATCCTGTCTTATTTGCAAAGTTCCCTGCGACGCTTAGCGCCTTGCCGCGTGCAAGGTTCCTTTTGTCTGCGCCTTTGATTTTCACCAGGTTATCTAATCGTCGGTACCCCTCATTCCAGTAGCCCCGCGTCAACCAAAAGCGATACAACGCCCCACCCAGCCGCAATCCTTTCTCAACGCGATCCTCGCCTGCCGACCAATCCAACGCAGTCTGCAGATTGTCGTTTTCACTGTCCAAGCGCTTGAACCAGGTCATCTGCTCTGCGCCGATTAGTTTCGGCTCGGCTTCCTCAGCCAGTTTCATAAAATATTCCAAATGACGATTCTGCACGCTTTCGTGCTTGCCTGCTTCGATCAACTTTTCACGCGCGTATTGTCGAATCGTTTCGAGCATCGCATAGCGCGCCTCACCCAGCTTGAGCGTTTCCGCCACGACCAGCGATTTGTTGACGAGGGAAGTGAGCGTGTCAAGGATGAAGGATGAGGGATGAAGGATGAAATGATTCGCCTGAGTCTCTGTTTCATCCTTCATCCTTCCGCCTTCATCCTTTTGCGCGCACACCGCCTCGACTGCTTCTAGCGAAAAACCGCCAGCAAACACCGACAGTCGTTGCAACAAGATTTGCTCCTGCACTGAGAGCGAATCGTAACTCCAATTGAGCGCGGCGCGTAGCGTGCGATGATGCGATGGCACGCTGTGCCGCGCGGAGGTAAGCAAAGCAAAACGATCATCGAGCCGCGCGGCAATTTGCTCGACGGTCAGCGCGTTCACGCGCGCACTCGCAAGTTCAATCGCCAGAGGAATTCCATCGAGGCGGCGACAAATGTCTGCGATGGCTGGCGCGTTGCTTGAGGTCAACTTGAAGTTGGGCAGGACATCACGCGCGCGTTCGACAAAAAGTCGAATCGAGTCAAACGGCGCAATGTCCGCGACTTGCGACTTGGGCGGCAGCGCGAGAGGAGCGACGGGGTAAAGCATCTCGCCTATCACGGCAAGCGGCTCGCGGCTCGTGGCAAGAATGTTGACTTGGGGCGCGTCACACAGCGCATCATGCACGAATTCCGCGCACGCGCTCGCCAGATGCTCGCAATTGTCCAGAACGAGCAAGAGGCGTTTGGTGAGGAGCAAATCCAAAACCACGTCGAGGAGCGCGCACCCAGGTTGCTCCACCGCGTTCAGCGCTTTCGCGATGGCTTGCGGCAGGAGCGTCGCGTCCGCCAGTGGCGCCAGTTCGACCCAGCGCACGCTATCGGCATAGTGATCGCGGAGATCGGACGCGACGCGCAGCGCGAGGCGCGTCTTGCCGCAGCCGCCTGCGCCGGTCAACGTGACCAGGCGCGACGACGCGAGCAATTGCTTGACCTCTGCAATCTCGCGCTCGCGTCCGATAAACGAGGTTAATTGAGTGGGCAGCGAAAAAAGGTCAAGGTTTTGAGGGCGCTCAACCGCGTCGTGTTGCTCGAGCATCGGAGGGGTACTCCCTTCACAATCACCTTGGTTCCCGTATTGGTGCAGTGGTTTGTTTTGACCACGCGACTAATTGACCAATTGACTACGTGACCTATTTGTAACTCATCACCATCACCGTCAACTCCGTCGGCAGTTTGAGCGACGAGATGGTGATCGTCTGCGCGGTCTGCGTCACCTTGGCGGACGCGCCGAACGCCGCGCCAAAGGGTCCCGCATCCGTCAAACGCGCGGCGGTGGATGCCACGAGCACGGGCGTGGTATAGTGCATCGGAATCGCGATCTTGGGTTTCAGTTGCCCGATCACTTCTGCCGCGCCTTTGCCGTCCACCGTGAAGAATCCGCCGACAGGAATCATCGCAACGTCTACCGCGCCGATCTGCTTGACCTGATCGTCGCTGAGTTTGTGACCCAGATCGCCGAGATGGACGATGCGAAGCCCGTCGAGATCGAAGACGAAAACCGCGTTCTTGCCGCGCGCCGATCCCTGCGTGTCGTCGTGGTATGTCGCGACCGTGCGAACGCGCACGCCTTTGATCGTCTGATCGATCTTCGCCCAGTCGTTGCCCGCGAGACCGCGCAAAATCGTCGGACTGCCGGTCGCGAGCGCGACGTTGTTGTGATCGGCGTGCTCGTGACTGACCGTGACGAGATCAACGCCGCCAATTGGCGTGAGCGTGTAGCCCATCGTCGTCGCGGTCGGATCGAGCAGCGCGGTCAAGCCCGAACTCGTTTTGAGAATGAACGTCGGATGACCGAGCCAGGTGAGCGTCGCGGTGACTTCTTTGGGTTGAGTCGCGGTTGGCGGCGCGGTGGGTGCAGTGGTTGGCGCGGGCGGAACCGCGGTGGGCGGAACTGCGGTCGCGGTGGGTGGCACGCGCGTCGGTACGGCAGTGGGCGGCGCTGCCGTCGGCGGCACAGGCGTCGCGGTCGGCGCGGGCGTTGCAGTTGGTGCCGCGCAAGCGACGAGCGCGAGCGCGATGATTAGAACGAGAAACAGTTTTTTCATTTCAATTTCCTCCTTGCTTTGGGTTTGGTAAAGCAGACATCAGTCACGCTCAGTTTGAACACCATCATTCTCCTCGGCGATTCGCTCGAACGGAGCGCGGGTCGAGCCACGGCGATGGTGTTCTTTTTGATTGCGAACGTATTCTACGACATCGTTCATAGCGCGATCGCCAAACGTCAACGCGCCGTAACCTTCTTGCCAACTAAAATTTTCCGATGCGTTCGGCTGATGATTCACATAGTGCGACGACGCGCCCTTGAAATGTTTGACGCAATCGGCGACGGCGATCTTGGGCGGAATCGAAACGGCAACGTGGATGTGATCTTCGATATTGCCGATCGCGTGGACGATGACGCCAAGTTCTTTGGCTTTGCCGAGAATTGTTCCGTAGATTTGTCGTTCCAATGACTCGGTGATCAAGGGCAAGTGTTGGTACGTTGCCCAAACGAGATGGTAGTGCAATCGCCAATATGCCATTTTGCTCCTCCCGTTTTTGCGATGCGATGGACGCCGCCGAATGGACGCCGCCGAATGGACGCCGCCGAATGGACGCCGCCGAATCAATTCGGCGTCTCACCGAGGTGGAAATCGGCTCAAGCCGATTGCGTGCGCGCTAACCCGATTTATCGGGTTTCCACCTGGTTAGCCCGCGAATTCATTCGTGGGCGTTGTCGCCGCCGAATGAATTCGGCGTCTCACCGAGGTGGAAATCGGTTGGAAACCGATTGGCTTGCCCAACCCGATTCATCGGGTTTCCACCTGATTTGCCGCCGAATTTATTCGGCGGAACGTTGTGCCAACCGCGCCGTCACAAACACCCACGGCGCGCCGAACGCAAACCACCAGCCGATGATCGCGTACCGCGCAAAATTCATCGGCAACGCGTCGCCCAGGATCGGCTTGAGTACGACGCGCAAGCCCAAACCGATGCCGAGACCAATCGCGAGTTTGACGATTTGTTTCCACCACTCGCCCCGCGCCGAAAAGCGGACGTACTTTTCTTCCAACACCGCGCCGACGCCAAAGCCCAACAGCGCGCCCATCGTCACGGAAGTATTTTGCACGAGGAGAATCGCGGCGAGCGCGAGCGGCGTGATGATCGCAATCGCGAGTTTCAGCGCGAACGACGCGCGCGTCAGCCACGCGGCGACGCGCGGTTGCAGCGCGAGGTAGACCACGACGGCGACCGCGCCGATCACCCAGCCCGCGATCACATCTTGCGGAAAATGATCGCCCAGGTACATCCGCGCGACCCCGACGAGAATCGGAATGACGAGCGCGATGACCCACCACAGCCACGCGAACGCGCGCGTGAATGGTCTGCCAAGTTGCGTCGCGAGATAGCCCCACGTCACGATGTTTCTCTGCGTGTGACCGCTGGGAATGCCGTACCCCTCCGTTTTGATCGGCGCGTACAGTTTGTCGCTGACTTGATGCGGGCGCGGTTGCGCGAAAATGCTTTTGAGGAATTCGTTGGCGAATTCAGCCAGGAGGAACAGAAACGCAAAGCGATAGCCCAACGCTTTGTTGATGCACCAGTAGACGAAGGGGAGGAAGAGCAGAAAAAATTCTTCGTCGCCGAGGAAATTGATCGAGAAGATAAACTGATCGAGGATTGGGCTGCGGAATGTTTGAATCCATTGCACGACGCCGAGTCCCCATTGAATCAAGCCGTCCACGTTGCCTCCAGTTTTGATTTCAGATTTCAGATTTCAGATTGCGGCGAGTGCTACTTCAGTTGGCGGTATACGCTGCGCCGATGTTCGACGCCGTACAGCGTGATCGCTTGCGCGGCGTGGTCAATCCACAATAGCACGCGATAATCGCCAATCTGATATTTCTGTAGCCCGCGCAAATCCTTGGGCATGTGTTTCAAGCCAAAGCGCAACACTTTGGGATTCTGGCAAAGCCACTTGATCTTCTTCGCAAGACGCAGGGCAACCATGGGATCAAGTGATTCGATATCTGTGTCGAATTGTCTCGTGGTTTCAAGCGAATACATCAGTGTTCTCCACGAATTGTGCAGCGTTATGCGCGTTGGCTGCGAGTGGTTCGTCGCGCCTTGACGCGCGCTGCGATCTTGCGCTCGATTTCTTCAAACGGACGCGTCTTGCCGCTGAGATGATCGGCGCGTGCCGCGCGCATCTTGGCGATGAATTTGGGGTCTCGGGCAAGCAAAAAATCTTCGAGTTCATCGCTGAATTGCGTGAACGACTCGCTGGCGGTGAGCATTTTTTCTACGAGCGACACAGGCAAAGTCACAGTTCCTGTTCTCATTTCCCAGTTCCTTTCTTGATCTTTCATTCGCGTGATTCGCGTTATTCGCGGACGAACTGATTCACGTTTCACGCATCACGCATCACGCATCACGTCTTCTTCTGCTTTTTCACTTCACTCAACAGCTCCTCCGCATTCTGCCGCGTCGTCGCGGTGGCGGTGCCGAGCATGTTCGCGATTTCTTCGACGCGCGCCGCGTTGTCCAAGTCGTCAATTTTGGTGATGGTGCGCTCGCCGACGATTTCCTTGTGAATCTTGAAATGCGCGTCGCCGAACGCGGCGATTTGCGGCAAGTGCGTGATGCAAATGACTTGGTGCTGCGGCGTGTTTGCAACTTGTCGCGCGGTCGGCGTCAGCGCCCACAATTTGTTGCCGACGATGCCGCCTGTGCGCCCGCCGATCCCCTGATCAATTTCGTCGAAGATCAGCGTCGGCGTGTTGTCGGCGACGGCGAGCACCGATTTCATCGCGAGCATCAAGCGCGACGTTTCGCCGCCCGACGCGATTTTCGCGAGCGGCTTCAACGGCTCGCCCGGATTCGGCGAGACGAGAAATTCGGCGCGATCAATGCCGGTCGCGTCTACCGCGACGCGCCGCCCGTCGATTTCGGGACCGTCCGCGTCGTCCGCGCGTTCCAGCGCGACGCCGAACTTGGCTTTCGCCATTCCCAGGTCTTGCAGTTGCATTTCGATTTCGCGCGACAAATGCTCACCCGCGTCGCGCCGCGCGCGCGACAATTCACTTGCGCGCGCGGCGATCTCTTTCAGCAGTCGCGCCTCTTGCTGCTGCAATTCTTTCGTGCGCTCCTCGCTGTGCGAAATCGTCGCGAGTTCCGCCGCCGCGTTTTCGCCGTACTTTATGATCTCTTCAATCGTGTCGCCGTACTTGCGTTTCAAGCGGAAAATCAAATCCACGCGCTCGTCAATCTGCGCGAGGCGCGCGGGATTGTGTTCCACGCCGTCGCGGTACGCGCGGAGCGAGCGCGCGAGGTCGTCCGCTTGCGCGGCGGCGCTCTCCGCTTCCTCGCGCGCGCTCTTCACCGACGCGTCGTACTTTTCCAAGCCGGTGACCGCTTGCAGCGCCTCGTTGAGCAAATCGATCGCGCCCTTTTCGTCCTCGCCTGCGCCGTAGAGCGACCGGTACGCGTGATCGGCGAGATTCGCGCGCAGTTCCGCGTTGCCGAGCAGTTCGCGCTCTTGTTTCAACGCCTCCTCTTCGCCGATTTTCAAATTCGCGTCGCCGATTTCTTCGACGACGTACGTCAGGCGATCCACGCGCCGCGCGGCTTCGCGCGCGTCCAGCATCAGCGCTTTGATTTCATTTCGCACTGCGCGCAGCGTTTTCACTTTTTCCGCGACGCGCGCGCGCTGTTCCCACAAATTGCCATAGCGATCCAAAAAATCTACGTGTTCGCGCACGCGCAAAAGCGAAAGGTGTTCGCTCTGTCCGTGAATGTCGATCAGAAATTCGCCGATGCGCTGGAGCGTGTGCATCGTCACGGTGCGCCCGTTGACGCGGCAGGTATTGCGCCCTTCGCGATGTATCTCGCGCGTGACGATCAGCGCTTCGTCTTCATGCTCGATCCCGATTTCGTCGAGAATCGGCACGATGTTTTCGCGCGCCGAGTTGCTCAACGCGAATGTTCCTTCGACGCGCGCCTTGTCGGTGTCCGCGCGCACGAATTCGCTCTGCGCGCGTCCGCCTAGCAGCATCCCGACCGCGTCGATGATGATCGATTTGCCCGCGCCCGTTTCGCCCGTCATCACGTTGAACCCGCGATGCAACTGCAAATGCAAGTGTTCGATAATCGCGAAATTCGTAATATCAATTTCTGCCAGCATAGTCTCCTAGTCCGATAGTCGCGTGGTCCGATAGTCGCGTGGTCGCCTAGTCATCGGGCGGGCGATTGACTATTCGACTACCCGACTACGCGACTATGCGACTTTTCAACTTCGCAATCGCGCATACACCGTGCTCGCGCCCAGCACGACGAAAATCCACACGCCGAGATTGAAGAACGCGCCGGACGCGAGCAGGAGATACTCGATGCGCCGCGCGCCGAGCGCGAAAAGAATCGGAAACGCGCTTGCGCCGATAAATCCGCCGACGACCAGGGTCGCGCACGCGACGAGCGAGGTGTACTTGCCGCGCCGTTTTTGAATCGCCCAACGAATGAGCTCCGCGATGATGCCGCCCGCGGCGGGCGCGTAAAAAATCGCAAAGAACCAAAAACCGCCCAACGCCGCCGCGATTCCGCCTGCGATGATCGAAGCAAGCGTGCCAACTGCCGCGACAATCGCGTAATCGAGCGAGGTCGCGGTGTAGTATCCAGCGTGCTGAATGTTCAAACATTCTTTGCAGCGATAGCCGACCGGCGTGCGGACGACGCATTTGATACACACGGGCTTGCCGCATTTGTTGCAGCGCAACAACGTTTCCGTTTTGGGATGATTGACGCAGAATACGGGAGCATCGGTTGACATTGATTTGATCCTGAGAACAAATTTTCGTGGCGCTATTTTACCACGAGGGGCGTAGGGAGACAAGTAGGGGCGAAGCATTTGCTCAACGCGTCTGATTGGAGACAATCGTTCTTCAAGCGGCAAACCACTTGGCTCAAGAAAAACAATTGCGGCAAATGCTTCGCCCCTACATTAATGATACTTGATCGTCAGCGCGCTGTTGGCAACGGTGACCGAGTCCACGCAGTACGTTTGTTGTTGCGGCAATTGGTTTTTAAGCGCCTGTTCGATGGATTGCCCCAGCGCGGCTTTTTGCGCGTCGTTGAGCGTAAAGACGCCGAGACTTGCCTGAACCACCGTCACGCGCAGCGCGCAATTGCTCGCGCTCACGGTCAGGACGATCTTGCCGCTGATCGGTTTGAGTCCGGGCGGCGCGTAACTCGCCGTGATCGTGATCTGTCCATTTTGAAGCGAGACGTTCGCGTTGCTCACGTACTCGATCTGACCGGAGGCGATGGCGGCGTTGATGACCGCGTTGACTTGCGCTTCGGTCAGCGTGAGCGTGCGTTGCGACGCGCCCGGCGCAGTCGCTTTGGTTGGCGCGGGCGCGACGGGCGGCTTGGTCGGCGCGGCAGTCGGCGCGGGCGTGTTCGTCGGCTTGGGCGGTTCGTTGACCGTGAGCGAAATCGCGGCTTCGCCGGTCGCGCCTGCCTCATTCGTCGCGCGGACGACGACGATGCGCACGCCGGGCGTTGTCGCTTTCCACGTCTGCGCGATCTGGAACTGCGGTTGGCTCTTGCCGGTCGGAATCGTGTCGCTGCGAACGACTTGCCCATCGACGAGCAGATCGACGCGCGCGATCCCGCCCGCGTCCGTCGACGTGGATTGAACGACGACCTCCGCGCCGGTCGCGAACGCCGTACCGCTGATCGGCGCGCCAATGATCACTTGCGGTTTGGTCGCGGTGGGCGTTGGCGGATTGAACGGCAGCGCTGGCGATGAACACGCGACGAGCGCGATCAACCCCATCGCGAACCCGATTGAACGATTCATCAATTTACCTCTTTCGACCGTAGGACAAATTTGCAAATTTGTCCAACCTTTGCGGCAGAGCATAACGCAGACGCGCATTTGGCGATAGTGCGCGGCGGAATGTTGCGGCAATGACCCAGGTCACTGTTTTCGACAAACAGTTTTTGGGATAATCGCTAGTGGTACTTGATCGTCATCACGCCGCCGCCGACTGTGACGGAATCCACGCAAGTATAGTTGCGTTGTTGCGCGAGTTGGTACGCCAGGATTTGCTCGACGGATTGACTGAGATCGGTTTGCTGCGTTTCGGGCAGCGCCGAATAACCGAAAGTCGCGCCGACGACGGCGATGCTCAGTTTGCAATTTTTCGCGCTCGCCGCCAGGACCACTCTGCTGATGCTGGGCTTGATGTTCGGCGGGTAATAATTCGCGGAGATGGCGATCTGGTTGTCCTGCAATTTCACCGTGGCGCTGTCTGCGGACCAGATCACGCGCGGCGCAAGGGCGTCGTTGGCGACTTTGTTGAATTGTTCTTCATTCACCGTGAACGTGTACTGCATCGCGGTCGGCGCGACGGCGAGGGTCGGCGCAGGCGCGGTGGGCGCGGGCACGCTGGGCGTGGCGATTCTGATTGGTGCCGGGGTGTTCGTCGCGATTACCGCAATTGGCGGTCGCGTCGGCGAGATGTACGGCGTGCGGGTCGGAACTGGAGTCGGCTCGACCACGACGAGCGATAGGGCGGCGTCGGCAGTTGCGCCCGTTTCGTTCGTCGCACGCACGACGATGGTGTGCGTGCCGGGCGTTGCCTTCCACGTCTGCACCACCTGGAAGTGCGGTTGACTCTTGCCGGATGGAATAGGATCGCTGCGAATGGATTGCCCATCCACGAGCAATTCCACGCGCACGATGCCGTGCGCGTCCGACGATGTTGAGTTGATTGAGATGTTCGTGCCCGCCCAATACTGCATGCTGCTGATAGGGGCGGTGATGATCACTTGGGGTTTGGTTGCGGTCGGCGTGGGTTGGACCGGTGGCGGCGTTGGCGTTGCGCACGCGACGAGAACGATCAATAGGACGACAAGCCAGATGAAGCGATTCATGGTTTTACCTCCTTGGGGTTGTTGAACGTATCATACTCAATACCGAACTTTTGGTCAATCGTGTTGGGTGCGCTCGATTCGCTCGGAGTACCATCTGATTCGCGCCGGTGGGACATACATCGACGCACAGACCGCAACCCTGACAATGGATTGTCGTCGCAAACAATTTGCCAACATCCAACTTTCTTTCTTCGAACGGGCACGCCTCAACACACTTGCCGCACGCGCGGCACTTGGCTTGATCGATCTGGACGATTGAAGCGGACGGGAGAAATCGAAAGCGCTCGCGTTTGAACAAACGATAAGTGATCAAAGGAATGCACGATTCTTTGCAGCAGTTACAGATGACGAAATAATTGCGCGAATCGCGCAGGTACAGATGGCGATCGATAAACTGAACCAGTCCGGCGCGACGCGATCTTTGGCAAATCGCTTTGGCTTGGTCTTTCGTGATGACGCGATAATCTTGTGGAAACAGATCGGCGTACCAAATCGGCGCGGTTTGCATGATGACGATGTCGGTCATTATTTCGTGATCGCAGTTTCGGTTGCCAACGCGGCAACGACACGGACCTACGGCAATTTGATACGCGTCGGAAAGCCGCTCGATGAATTCTTCGATTTCAGTCAAGGTGGTTGCCTGTCCTGTGATTCCTCGCGTGCCGAGCAGGTGGAGCAGCGCGTAGTAGAACGGTTTGCGAAACCACGCGGACTGCATGACGCGCCAGCGGCTCAGCGCAAAAAAAAGTCGCAGCAGTTCGACCTCTTTCCAAGCGTACAATTTGAGCAAGAGGTACCGCACTTTGCTGTTTTCGTCGTAGATCGGGCGGACGTGGAAACCTGACATCGTCGTCACGCGCCCAAAATGAAATCCGCGATCTGCGCCGCGCCATTCGCGTCGCGACGCACGCGGCGCGGCAAGGCAAGCAAATCGGGCAAGCGCGCGACCCAGTGTCCGCTTTCGAAATCGGCGGCGGAAATTTCAAACCCGCCCATTTCCGCTTCGATGAAACGCGCCATCGTCGGCGCTTCGCGAAATTTCTCGCGCGGCACATAGCCAAACGGAATCCCCGCGCGATATGCTTCGGCGACGGTGCTGTACCCGGCTTTGCCGATCACCGCGTCGCTCGCGTTCACCAAATCGGGATGATAGAACGCGGAACGATGCGGCAACAAAACCAAATTGCCGCGTTTCTCGGCGCGGCGACTGTTGCCGGGCATGACAAAATACACGCGCTTGACTTGCGCCAGCCGATCCAAAAACGCGTGCTGCTGCGCGCTTGGCGTGCCGCCCATCGTGATCAAAACGACGCGCGCGCGCGGCGGGATTCCCAATCGCGCGCGAATTTGTTTTCTCGACGTGCGCGGTTCGCGGCTCACTGGTCGCGTGACGAGATCGGATGCGCGGTAATGGCACACCGGTTCGGTCTGGACGTGATAATCCGCGGCGCGAAAAATACCGCGCAGATACGCGATGTGTTTGTGAAAGCGCGCGTCGTCGCGCGCGTACCCGGCGTAAATCCAATCCCAGGTAAAGTTTTCGATCAGGATGGACGGAATACCCGCCGCGCGCGCGACCGCGATGCCCAGCGGCGCGATGTCGCACAGCGCGAGTTTGCACTTGAGTCGCGCGACGCGTTGCGCGAGACCGGAGATTAGGGATTGATTGAAGGGCAGAAATTCGCGCAAGTGTTTGAGCGTTTGCGGAATATTTTCGCTTAGCGCGTTTTCTTGCGCGAGTCCGATATCAGTTAGCGTGGAATGGTACGCGAACGCGCCGCCGACGGAATCTTTGAAAAACCAACGCGGGACGCGCGTGAAAATTTCAAAGTGCAGTGTCGGATCTTGCGCGCGCAGCGCGCTCATCACAGCCGCCGCGCGCGCCGCGTGCCCGAAACCGTGCGGCGAAATAAAGTAAGCGATGGAGCGGTTCATAATAGTTTCGGCGTATTGTCATTTCGAGCAACGTTGTGTGTTGCGAGAAATCTCAGATGCCGCCGCCGATTGGAAATCGGCGTCTCAACAAGGTGAAAACTCGATCAATCGAGTTGGTCATAATCGGTTTCCAACCGATTTCCACCTTGCTGAGACCCCGAATTCATTCGGGGGCGTTCTTCAGAATTGATCGATCACGACGACGCCCACGCCGCGAAAATCGCCTTGCGCGTACAACTCGGCGGGCGCTTCTTCGAGCGTCACCGTCTTTTTGATGAGCGCGCGCGGATTGAGCTGCTTGGACAAAATCATTCGCAGCAGCGGTTCGTACGCGTGCGCTTGCATCCCGTGACTGCCGACGATTTCCAATTCTTTCGCGATGACCGCGTTCATCGGCAGCGGCGCGTCTTTGTAATCCGCAACCATCAAGCCGACCTGGACGTGCCTGCCGCGCTTGCGGAGCGACAACACCGAATTGCGGCACGTTTCGCGCGAGCCGAGCGCGTCAATCGAAACGTGCGCGCCGCCGCCGGTCAAATCGTGAATCGCCGCCGCGACTTGGTTTTCGCGTCGCGCGTTGATGACGTGTTGCGCGCCAATCGTTTTCGCGAACTCGAGCGTTTCGTCTTTGATGTCCACGCCGATCACTTGCGCGCCGAGCGCGCGCGCGATCATGATTGTCGCCAAGCCCAAGCCGCCGCAGCCATGGACGACAACCCATTCGCCGGGCGCGACGCGTCCCTGCGCGACGACCGCGCGAAACGCGGTGATGAACCGGCAGCCCAGACTCGCCGATTCGACGAAATCCATTTCCTCCGGCAAGCGCACCAAATTCGCGTCCGCGTAACGAATCGCGACGGACTGCGCGAACGAACCCCACGCGGTAAAGCCGGGCTGAAAATAATTGTCGCAAATTTGTTGATTGCCGGAGAGGCATTGCGGACACGCGCCGCAGCCGCATGCGAACGGCACCGTCACGCGGTCGCCGATTTTGAAACGCCGGACATCTCTGCCGATTTCGGCGACGACGCCGGCGAGTTCGTGTCCCGGCACGTGCGGCAAGTGTACATCGGAATCGTGTCCCATCCAGCCGTGCCAATCGCTGCGGCAAATGCCGTTCGCTTTGACTTGCACGACGACGCCGTCGGCGGGCGCGATGGGATCGGGAACATTTTCGATTTTGATCGGTTGGCGAAATTCGCGAAAGATGGCGGCTTTCATTCCGTTTCTTCTCCAAGAATCTTTTGCACGCGTCCAACCTTGCCATCCTCCAACATCACTTTGATCCCGTGCGGATGTTTGGGGCTGCTCGTCAAAATGCGCGCGACGATTCCTTCCGTCAACGCGCCGGTGCGCTGATCTTGCTTTTGGACGATCTGCACGCGCAGACCGGGTTTGATTTCATTGCGTTTGGGAATTGGCATGGTTTGCCTTTCAGACCTTCGAGGTCTCCAAAACCTCGAAGGTCTTTTTGCGATACAATCGCTCAAACATCCAGTCGAGCAATGTTTTCGCGAATTCGGGATTATCGGTGACTTGCTTGTAAAACTTGAAATCCGAATCTACGATCTCTTGCAAACGGTCGTTGAGCACGTGCTCAAAAGTGAGTCGCGCGTTGTCGCGCGTATTCGCGCGGAGACTCGCTTCCAACGCGGGATCACGCGCTAATTGTGCTTCCAATTGGTGAATAGACGCCCGCGTGTTCTCGCCCAGGTTTGCGCCGAACCGTTCATTCAATTCGCGAATGATTTGCGAGAGCGGTTCCATATCTTCGGGCAATGGGATTGCCGCGCCCTTCGGGCCTACCGGTTGCAACTCCGCTGTGCCGCGTGGTAGTTTGATTTTTCCGCGTGAGGTCTGCTTGACGGTGTACGATTCAATGTCAATGTTGCGTTGGACTTCGACCGGCAATTTGTCTTTGGTCACAGGTAACTTGCGGAGCAAAAGACGACCAAATACGTAAAGCCGTTCGAGATCGGCATCAGTAAAAGTAATGATTTGCGAAACAAACGCATAAAGGCGAACATAGTCCGCGAGTTTGCCGCGAAATTCGGTTTGGTCATCTTTGGTCGCGGCGTTGTAGCGGTCTATCGCCGGGGCAAGCGCGGCGTGCAGTTTGTCTTGCGTACCTTTCGGGTCAAAGTAGATGTTGGCAAAGCGATTGATTTCGGCTTCCGTGTAGAATTGGAACGCCGACAATTGCGTTTGCAGATCATACAGCAAATTGGGGTCGGTGGCTTCTTTGAGCAGGGTCTTGTCGAAGTACGGCTCGAACGCTTTCTGTATATCGTCTGCTTGGTTCGCGAAATCGAGTACCATCGTCTCGTCTTTGTTGGGATTGATGCGATTCAAGCGCGACAAGGTTTGAACGGCGTGAACACCGGCAAGCCGCTTGTCCACGTACATCGTGTGCAACAGCGGTTGGTCAAAGCCAGTTTGAAATTTCTCCGCGACGACCATCAAGCGATACTCGTTTTGCTTGAACGTCTCGGCAGTCGCTTTCTCTGGAATATTCTTCTCTGGCGTCGAATTCATTTGCGCTTCAGTGTAGGTCAAGCCATTATCCGGGTCTTTGACCGTGCCCGAAAACGCGACGAGCGCTTTGAACGGATGCCCTTTCTCTTCTAGGTATTTGTCTACTGCCAGTTTGTAGCGAACCGCATGCAAACGCGAGCGCGTGACAATCATCGCTTTGGCTTTGCTGCCGATACGATGCGCGACCTGACTGGTAAAGTGATCGACCATGATTGCCACTTTGGTCGCGATGCTATGTTCGTGCAATTCGACAAAGGAGCGGAGCAGGCGCGTCGCTTTTTCGCGGTCGTAGCGCGGATCGTCTTGGATTTTCTTGAGTAGCATCCAGTACGCTTGGTAGGTCGTGTAGTTCTCCAACACGTCAAGAATGAATCGTTCTTCGATGGCTTGGCGCATCGTGTACAGTGAGAACGCGCCGAAGCGTCCGTCGGGTTGGCGCGTGCCGAAGAGTTCGAGCGTTTCGCTCTTGGGTGTTGCGGTGAACGCGAAATAACTCGCGTTCGGCAGATGTCCGCGCTTTCTCATCTGCGCGTTGATGGCATCTTCCGAGTCTTCGGCTTCGCTTTCCTCGCGCTCGGCTTCTTCCAAACTTTTCGCCGCAAGTACCGCGTTTAATTTGAATCGTCCTTCTCCACCCTGCGACGAATGTGCCTCGTCAATGATGATCGCAAAGCGTTTGCCTTCCAGTTCTTTGATCTGATCGGTAATCATCGGAAACTTTTGGAGCGTCGTGACGATGATCTTTTTGCCTTCCGCGAGCGCGGTTTTGAGTTGGCGCGATGTCTGGTCAATGTTCTCGACGATGCCGAGCGTTTGCTCGAATTGGCGGACGGTGCGCTGCAACTGTCGATCCAGCACGCGGCGGTCGGTGATGACGATGATCGAATCGAAAATCGCTTGGTCGTTTGCGTCGTGCAAACTCGTCAGTTGGTGCGCGAGCCACGCAATCGAGTTGCTTTTGCCGCTGCCCGCGCTGTGCTGAATCAGATAGCGTTGTCCCGCGCTTTTCGCGCGCGCGTCGTCGAGCAGACGGCGGACGCAATCGAGTTGATGATAGCGCGGAAAAATCAATTCGTACGTGCCGGTCTTTTTGCCGTCCTCGTCTTCCTTTTCGATGAACTGGATGAAAGTCTGCACGAGGTCGAGCATACTGTCGCGCGCCCAGACTTGCTCCCAGAGGTACGCGGTCGCAAAACCTTGCCACGAGGGGGGATTGCCCGCGCCGCCCTCGCGTCCCTGGTTGAACGGGAGAAAACGCGTCTTGCCGCCTTCGAGGCGCGTCGTCATGTAAACGAGATCGGGGTCAACCGCGAAATGCGCGAGCACGCGCCCGAACGCAAAGAGCGGCTCGCGCGGCTCGCGCGTCGTGCGATACTGCTTGACCGCGTCTTCGACCGTTTGCCCGGTCAACGGATTTTTCAGTTCGGCGGTGATGATCGGCAAACCGTTGAGGAACAAAACGAGGTCAAGCGAGTTTTCGTTTTTCGCGCTGTACTTGACCTGGCGCATCACCGAAAAGAGATTTGCCGCGTAGAGGCGTTGCGTTTCGGGATTGATTTTGCTCGCGGGGCGAAAATACGCGAGTTGGAATTTGCAGCCATTTGCCTTGATGCCTTTGCGGAGAACGTCGAGCGTCCCGCGCTGGCGAATCTCGTGCGCCAGCCGGTGAAAAAATTTGTCTGGCGCGTCGTTGCCGTATTGCTTTTTGAATTTCGCCCACGCTTTGGGTTGCGACGCGTAGACAAAATCGAGCGCGTCGCGGCGGATGAGCATAAGCGTTTTGTCGTACTCGTCCGGCGCGCGTTTGCAATAGCCGCCGGGCACAAAGCCGCTCGTTCGCGCTTCGCGCGCGATGTCTCCCGTCGCACCGTCGGGTCCACCAGCAAGAAGAGATGCTTCGATTGTCGCTTCAAAATTCTTTTCGGAATAGTCTACCGGCATGTTTTTGCTCCGCGTAATTCAAAGCGCGAACTAGTGTTCGACTCATACAATTGACAAATGCCAGCAGGGGCATATAATCAAATTGTAGAAGGAGTTATCTCATGGATGAGAATCGTTCCAGAATGACTGGCAGTGATTCCGGCGTTGCGCAGTCGTTTCAGGCAATTTCAACCTTTCGAGATACGCCCCGCGTGTACGTTGGTGACGCCCTGCGGGTTGTTGCTTTTGATTACGTCTCAACTCAACGCGAGATTGCGTTGATCGATCAAGTGGCTAGCGCGTTTGGGTCCATTCTTTCCACGCCGCTGCCGCGCGCGGCATATCTGGCTAGCGATGGTTGGGTCAGTGATGCTGATCTTGCTCTCGTGGATCGGATGAGAGAGGTACAACTCGAAGCATTTTACTTGATGAACCCCGAAACCCGCTCGGTCAGTTAGCCGAGCGGGTTTTTACTATCTGGTCGAAGTTGAGCACGCGTAACAGTCGCTCGTATATGCGCTGCATGATCTGCGGAGAGAGGTGGGTCAAGAAATATTGGTCGGGCAATCCAGTTTGCACCGACACGCAATAGATTTGATCCGTTTTCGCGATCGAGTCCTTGTCAAGTTTGGGACATTCGCGTCTGGTAATGATGACATGCGGAGTGTAATTGGGTTTGCGGTGTTCTGCGCCAGATAGCGGAAGAATCAGGACTGTTCCCCGCAATGTTAGCTCCGTATTGTTGATCACGACGGCGAGATGGGGTTCTGCCATCGTCCGATCTTGGTTTGAGCGAGCCGCCCCGAAATCGAACCAATACACATCACCCCACCGCGGATAGCGGTCAAAAGTAAAATCTCTGGGTAGAATGTGGTATGGAAAAGGCATTGCGACTGCTCCTATGAATGTGTCACATTGACGCGGTCAGGCGCGTTGGAAGTACCTTCTGCTTGCCAGGGCAGATCAAGCCATTGTGCCGCAATCGTTTGCCTCTTTTGAATTAGGGGTTGTTCTTTCTCTTGTACGCTAACATAAACCTCTTCAAGAACCTGACGACGCGATGTACTATCTATCCACACAATGGGTCTGGCAATGTGCTGTGGATTGTCCCCGATCGGTCGCGCGATTCCGCCGAACGCGGCATAATGCTCGTACAACCGCCACATCGTTTCCCATAAAGCATCGTCCGCGTACGTTACAGGCAACCCCAGGTCTTGCGCTTCCTTCCATCCGATTCGATAATGGTGTGAAAAGAATTCGTCAGAGAACGCGTCGACGATCTTTTTGATTTTTTCCGCTTCGGTTTCCGGGTTCATGTGTGTTTTCAGCGCCTGGGCTGAAATCAATCGCGCGAGCGCGTACGATTGTTCAATCGCGCCAAGCGCAAGGGGATGCACTTTGTCGAACAACGCGGAATAGATCGTAGCAAGTGATTCCGGTGTATACTCCCCGCCTTCGCGTTTGAGGAACTCGATACAGTGCCGCAAGTCCTGGACCGATATGAGCAGCGATTGGTTATTCTCTTTGGGCAACAGGGGATGCGTCCGCGCGGGGTCAACGGGACCTAGTTCTGACATATCGCCCATCACGATTTCGTTCGCGCCCATCGCAATGTGGGTCGCCGCGCTGTACGCCATAAACGGAATGAGCACGCGAAATTCTTGGCAAAAGTTCCGAATGAGTGTGATCATTCGCCAGGGTACTTCGCTTTCACCGCCGGTGCTGTGGACAAACAAATCAATCTTGGGAACGCGCCCGATGCGCCTCAATTGCGCGTACAGTTGGCTGGGGATGTCTCCCCGCACGATCACGTCGGGATAGGCAAAAAAAGTGATAACGCGCGAGTCGCGGATCTTTTCGATTTCTTGAATCAGTGCCAGCGTTTCGGCTGGCGGGGGTAGTTTGACCACCGCGCCGGGCACCGGGATGCTTGGTTGAATTGGCGCGGGACCAACGTGCGGAATGTTTGGGCTTGACGTTTGCGCTTGGCGTTTCTGTTTTGAACCCATCATTGCCTCCCTCTGAATCATATCCGAATCTGTGGTGAATGCAAGTGCGAGAAACAAGCATCAACCTGGCATTTCTCTCACATCCATCTTCCCCGTCACCGCCGCCGAAATCAGCGCGGTGCGGTACTCTTTCAGCGTTTCGATGGCTTGGCGCACTTTGGCGATGAGCGCGTCAATCTTGGCAGTCTCGCGGTCGAGGTACGCGGCGATGGCGCGTTGTTCGTCGAGCGACGGCACCATTACAACGAGCCGACCTAATTCTGCTTGGTTGTATGTTGTGTTTACCCTTGTCTTGGAGGAAGAAAAAAAATCCCTGTTCCTGAGATTGTTCAAAAACATCTGATAGTATCGCGATTCGAATTTG
Organism: Candidatus Aquidulcis sp.; assembly: GCA_020723345.1. Lineage (GTDB taxonomy): Bacteria > Chloroflexota > Anaerolineae > UBA4142 > UBA4142 > VGOB01. The sequence continues at coordinate 22,175 of DYJA01000063.1, forward strand.
GACAAATCGAATCTGAGTCTCAACAAAAAAGAAACGTGGGTGTATTCACCCTCCGCGCCGAAGTACGCAGTTTTTCCAACATGATCTGCGCTGCCGTTTCGCCAATTGAAAAGCAAATCGCCCTTGTGGAGCAGAAGCTGTTTCTTTTGTTCTGGGGTTAGCGGAGTTTTAGGAACATCGTCCAAAACAAGTTGCCCTTCTTTTGTCACGTTCGGAAGCGAAAGAATGCAAGTCCCTTCTGTTTCGGTTCTGTCCAATTCAAGCGTTAGTCCGTAATTTATCTCGGCAACATGTTTGAATTGACGCGCTTCCCAATGCTTCGGCACATTCCCCAACCACGCCACGCCGGAATCTTTCAGTGGCGCGTTTGTGTCCAATCCGCGCGTAACCGCGTGGCTAATCAGCGCGGTACGTTTCTCCTGCAACAGTTCAATCAGTCGCTCATTCTTTGCCACCAGCGTATCAAGGCGCGCGGTCTCGCGGTCAAGGTACGCGGCGATAGCGCGTTGTTCAGGGAGAGGAGGAATCCAGATAGGCAAACATGCCAACTCGGATGGGTTGATTGCCGGATAGCCAACGCCGACCGAATGCGCGACAACAGTTTCGATAAATTCTTTGGAGCGTACCAAAGTGTGAAGAAATTTCGGCTCGATTTCTGGCTTTGGGCGTAACACCGCAAACCCGGTCGAGACAATCAAATTTTCTGACGGATTTTCAAAATAGGCAATTGCTTTGAGATACGTGCGAACCGTTGAAAGAATTGTGTCTCCAGCACGAACGACGCGACGTGCACGGCTCGGCGCGCTTTCAAAACGCATTTCTTGTGGTGGATTCGCGCCGCTGACCTCTTCAACGTTACTGATGTCAACGTACTGCAGTACAAAATCGGGGTCGGTAGTCTCCGGCAACGTTTCAGGATTCAAACGAACAGCATTTTTCAACCGCTTGACTTCCCAATGCGCGGGAATATCGCCCAGCCACGTGACGCCGGAGGGTTTGTAGGTGGGGTAGGGTTGGTGGCGCGGGCGGGAGACCTTCGAGGTTTCCAAAACCTCGAAGGTCTGAGATGCCGTTTTTGCGGCTACTTGATTTTTATCCATTTTCGTAGTAGTATGAGACTAGCCCTGCGACAGATGAACGTCGGCTCCATGCCGTGTGTTCTTGCGGTTTATCCGCTTGAACCTAGTCTGTTTGAGGGCTGTACTTTTTCCAGCGCCAGCGGGTTGGAGTCGCTGTACCATTCCCCGTACCGTTTGTTCCGCGTATCGTCAATGTCCATAATCAACCGGTAATCCTTCGCTAACAACAGAAAGAAACGCTCCTCGCCCACTTCGTACAATCGCTGCAACGCCCATAAGTAGTAATCCACCACCTGAAGCCCGGCAAATTCGGACGGATAAGCCGATTGGATATCGGTTGGCTTGTCATGAAACTTGCCCCACCGTGTCGCAAAATTGCGTTTGGCTTTGGCGATGGCTTGCTCCAACGCGTCCTTGCGCGCCACTTTGCCACGCCGCGCAAAAACGATGCGATTTTCGTCCGCCTTGTGGAGCAGGTTGCGAAACAATCGTTTAATCAAATCGTCGTAGATGCCATTGGGGTCGATCTTTTTGCCGTAACGAAAAAGCGATTGGGCTTCGCGGACAAGCATCTCTTTGCGGCGAATGACGATTTGAACCTCGGGGTTGAGCCCCGGCAAAACGGCGAGGACTTCGTCTGACCTCTGGTAAATCGTTCTTGGCATGGAACGTCATCGCCGTTTTCTTCTCGCTCGGTTGAAACGATGGCACATCTTTAAAGTACGGATCGGCGAGCAACCGCGCGCGCAGCGTTTCCAATTTGTCCCGTGCAAGTTCGGGCTCGGGCAAATGCGCTACGCCGACCATAAAAAAATTCGAGACGCCTTCTTTGCCGAGCAAAACCCGCCCCTTTTTGTCGAACAGGGTGAGATCACCGGCTTCATCAACAAAATAGTGCCGAATGGTTTTCGATTCTAGCGGCGTTTCCGTCATCCCGCCACCTCGCGCAACATCTCCAGAATTTCCTTTTCCAATGTCTTGATGTCTGTTTCGATTTCTTCCAACGCGCGCGGCGGTTGGTACTTGTAAAAGTACCGGTTGAAATTGATTTCGTACCCAACCTTGCCGATTTCCTTGTCTTTCAGGTCGCGCACGTCGGCGTTGATCCACGCGTCCGGCACGTGCGGTTTCACCTCACGATCAAAGAACGCTTGCGCGTCTTCGCCGAGCGGCACGTTTTCGGTGTCGCGCAATTCGGGATCGGGTTCGGGATTGCCGTCCGCATCGCGGCAAATTGCCGTGGTCTCATCGCGTTCGGAGAGCGCGGAGAGAATGGCTTTGCGGAGCGCGGCGGTCTTGATTAGACCTTCGAGGTCTTGGAGACCTCGAAGGTCTCTCTCGAATTCCGCGCGGTCTTTGAACACCGTTTGCGGCAACGTTGCCAACCGCGCCAGAATTTCTTCTTGCTTCTTGCGTCCGGCGGCAACTTCCGCGTCGTGTTCCTTGCCCTTTTTCTTTTTGCTTTCGGCAAGCACGACAAACGCGCGCTCGGTCTTCAAGCGCGCGATGCGCTCCGGACTTGCCTGGAAATTCAAGCGCAGCGGTCGCTCGACCGTGATCTTGCGATAGCCGAATGCAGTCGTCGGGAAAGTCTTGGAGCGCGCGCTTTCGGCGAATACTTCGTGGCTTTCGGCGATCTGCTTGATGTGTTCGTTTGCAATTTCGTGCCGCTTGTCGCCTAAACTTTTTCGCATTGGCGTCCACAGATCGGTCGCGTCGATCAACTGCACTTTGCCGCGTCGCGCTTTCGCTTTGCGATTCGTCAAAATCCAAATGTACGTCGCGATGCCGGTGTTGTAAAACAATTGCTCCGGCAGCGCGACAATCGCTTCGAGCCAATCGTTTTCCAGAATCCAGCGGCGGATTTCGCTTTCGCCGCTCCCCGCGTCGCCGGTGAACAACGGCGAGCCGTTCATCACAATCCCGATGCGACTGCCGCCTTCTTTCGCGTCCGCCATCCGCCCCAACATGTGTTGCAGGAAAAGCAATTGTCCGTCGCTGATGCGCGGCAGTCCCGCGCCAAATCGTCCGGCGAAACCTTTGTCCGCTTCCGCCTCGACTTTTTCCTGATCCATCTTCCATTCTTTGCCGTACGGCGGATTCGTCAGCATATAGTCGAAGCGTTTGTCGGCGTGTCGGTCGTTTGAAAGCGTACTGCCGAATGCGATGTTTTCCGCGTCGCGACCGTCGGGGCTTTTGATGAAGAGATCGGCTTTGCACATCGCGTACGTTTCAGGATTGACCTCTTGTCCGTACAGATACACTTCGGCGTTCGGATTAATTTCGCTGATGCGATCTTTGGCAATCGTCAACATGCCGCCGGAGCCAGCGGCAGGGTCAGCCACTTTGCGGACGATGTGATTCTTTTTGAGCATGTCGCGGTCGGGCGCGACGACCAATTCGACCATCAGATGGATGACATCGCGCGGGGTAAAGTGTTCGCCGGGGTTTTCGTTCAGCGCTTCGTTGAACTTGCGGATCAATTCTTCAAAGATCGTCCCCATCGTGTGGTTGTCCACCACCTCCGGGTGCAGATCAATATTCTTAAAGCGTTCCAGGACGAGGTAGAGCAAGCCCGCCTCGTCCAGTTTCGTAATCGTGTTCTCGAAATCGAATTTCTCCAACACCTCGCGCATGTTGTCGGAGAAACCGTTGATGTAATTTCGCAGATTTGCGGCGAGGTTGGGCGCGTCGTCCAGCAGTTTTTCAAAATCGTAACGCGAGGTATTGTAGAACGCGTAACCCGATGCCTTGCGGAGTTGTGGCGCGAGGTTTTCCAGTTTGCCTTTTAGCGCGGCGTTGCGCTGCAACACCTTTTCTTTCGTCGGCTGCAAAACGCAATCGATCCGGCGCAAGACGGTCAACGGCAAAATCACGTCTTGATATTTGCTGCGCTTGAAACTGTCGCGCAAGAGTTCGGCAATCGTCCAGATGAAGATGACGTACTGGCTAAAGTTGTTCATGCAGACCTTCGAGGTCTCCGAGTGTCGAAGTAGACCTTCGAGGTCTTGGAGACCTCGAAGGTCTGAGTACTCGCAACGATTATACTTGTGCTTTACGATTTACGCAAAGAGACCTTCGAGGTTTCCCAAAACCTCGAAGGTCTGTGGAACTATCCGCGTTCTCCCGGAATGTACGGAATCAAGCCCTTGCGAAACGCGATCTCCTGCACCTCGCGCGGCGCGTGACGCGCGTCGATCATCAAGCCGTTGACCGAAATCATCCACGCGAGCGGATTTTTATCCATCATACTTGGCACCGTCCAGCGTGGATCCATCTGCATTATATCGAACATTTTGCGGATCGCCTGCGACTTGTTGCCGCCGGTGCTTTGATTCACGCCGAACGCTTGGCACAATTCGTCCGCGCGGATGTGCGGCTTTTGCGTTTTGTCGAACAGAAAATTGACCATCCCGATCGTGTACGCGATCCCGCACGCCCACACTTCGGGCTTGCCGCGCGTGATCGGCGAGGGACGTTTGCGCGCGAGCGCGGCGGCAAGGCGCCGACACATTTCCGCGTACTCGTCGTTCAGGTGCTCTTGGCACACCTTGTCGGTGAGCGCGACAATCGCGTCGTACGTCGCGCGCATTTCGTTTGGGACCGATTCGGATTTTTCTGGCATGTGACTTTCCTTTCCGTGAAGTAACTTGTGGAGCGAGCGGCTCGCTCGCTAGGCAACGGGCGAGCGGCTCGCTCGCTTTGCCACGGGCGAGCCGCCCGTTCTACGATTTGAACTTTATCGCCCACGTCGCCATCGCCAGCATCACCGCGCCGCAGCCGACGTACAACGCGGGCAAGCCGGTGATCGGCAGCAGCGCGTACGCGACGAGTGGACCGATCGCGCTGCCAAGATCGCCCGACGTGTTGTAGATACCCAGGTTTTTGCCGTACTCTTCCTTCTTCGCCAAATCGCCGACGAGCGCGGTCGACAATGCCTGCGTCGCGCCGTACGCGAGCGCGGAAATGATCGTGCCGAAAATCAGAACGACGAAATTTTGCGCGGGCAGCAGCGCGGTGCCAATCGCGCCGACGAAGAGCGCGATCACGAGCAATTTCCAGCGTCCGCCCGCGCGATCCGACATGCGACCGGCAATCGGCGCGCCGACGACGCTGATCAGCGTGCGCGAGCCGAGCAGTACGCCGCTCAAACTCGCGATCCCGATTTGTGCCGCGCCGATCTGTAAGCCCGTACCGAAAGTTTGCTGCACGATCAAACCGAGCGTCCCGGAAACAACTCCTGCCGCCGCGAGTCGATTGACGCCTTGCGCGGTCACCGCCGCCCACATCGCCGGAGAAATCGCGCGTATGCTCGTCCAGAAGGAATCGCGCGCGCGTGCGATGGGCGGCATCGGACGATGTTCGGCGCGCCGCGTGACGAGCGCGAGCAACGCGACGAGCGCGCCAAACGCGGAAATGCCCGCGCCGACCCACAACGCGCCGCGATAGCCAACTGCATCGGTCAGCGCGCCGCCGGTGAACGACGCGAGCGCGGAGCCGAGAAAAAACCACATTTGCAAAATGCCGACCCACTGACCGCGCTGCGCTTCCGGCGCCATCTCCAGCACCAGCGCGTTTCCGCCGACCCATATACCGGACCACGCGAGTCCCCACAACAAGCGCGCGAGGAGCAGCGGCGGCAGATCGACACTCGTCGCGTACATCGTCGTCGTGATCACGCCGAGCGCGAGTGAGCCAAGAAAAATCGCGCGGCGATTCGGCAAGCGGTCGAAGAACCAGCCCATCGCGTTATTCGTGAACAAGCGGATGAGCCGATTGATGCTCAAGATCACGCCGACAAAGCCGAGCGCGATCCCTGCATCGGCAAAGCGCGTGGGGAGGACGGTGTAAAGTGTGACATCGCCCATCAGCGACAGCGCGGTAGCAAAACCCATTGGAAAGATCGCCCACGCCGCGCTGACGCGATGTTGCGCGCGAATTCCATTTGGCATGTTTAGTTTCATTGTATCTGATGTTGCAAAAATGTCCAAACTGGTTATAACTGTACTGAATTTTTCGTCGATGTGTCATTGTGAAGAGTGCGAAGCGGTTACGACGAAGCAATCCCCGAGGCAAGAGGTGAATGTGGATCGAAAGCAAAAATTAGTTGATCTGATCAACCGTCCCGGAATCTTGATCGTGCCGGGCGCATACGACGCGCTCACCGCGCGACTAGTCGAGCGCGCCGGGTTCGAAACGGTCTTTGCGACCGGCGCGGGCATCTCGAACGCGCACCTGGGGCTGGCGGATGTCAGTCTCTTGACGTTCGATGAATTGTTGCGCGTCGTGACCCGGATGATCGAAGTGACGAAGATTCCATTGATCGTCGACGCGGATACGGGATTTGGCGGACCGCTGAATATTCAGCGCACCGTGCGCGAACTCGAACGCGCCGGAGTCAGCGCGATCATGCTGGAAGATCAATTGTTTCCCAAACGCTGCGGTCATTTTCCCGGCAAGAAAATCGCGACGACCGCCGAAATGCTCGCGCGTTTGAGCGCGGCGTTGGATGCGCGCGTCGACAAACGAACATTGATCATCGCACGGACGGACGCGCGCGCGACAGATGGTTTGCAGGCAGCAATCGATCGCGTCCATCGGTATTTTGAACTCGGCGCGGACATCGGCTTTATCGAAGCGCCGCTCTCGGTGGAAGAGATGCGCGCGATTGGCGCGGCGTTCAAGCGCAAGCCGATGGTGATCAACATGGTCGAAGGCGGCAAGACGCCGTTGCTTTCGGCGGCGGAACTGGAGCGGCTCGGTTTCAAGATCATGTTTTGCGCGAATACCGTTTTGCGCGCGATGATCAAAAGCGTAAGCGATGTGCTCAAGGTGCTGAAACAAGATGCAAGCCAGGCGCGCGTGCAAGAAATGATCTGCACCTGGGAAGATCGGCAGAGTCTCGTGGAAACGGATCGGCTGCTGAATCTGGGCGCGCGCTACGATCAGATCGCCGCGAACGAGTCCGCCGCCGATTAGAAATCGGCGTCTCAGTCAGGTGAAAATCGGTTGGAAACCGATTCACGCCAACTCGATTCATCGAGTTTCCACCTCATTGAGCCGTCGTTTTGAAACGACGGTGGGCAACGGCAAAAAACCTGTCCTTGCGCGATTTTGCCTTGTCGGATATAATTTTGTCCGTCGACGCGGTTGCTACAAAATTCAGGAGGAGTTTGCTATGCCCAACCAGAAAAATAGTTTCGGGGCGCGCGCGCGCCTGGGCGATCATTTCATCTATCGTCTCGATCAATTGGCGAAGACCGGTGTTGCGCCCAATCTCGACAAACTTCCGTTTTCGATTCGCATCTTGCTCGAAGCGCTGGTGCGAAATGAAGACGGCTATCTCGTGACGAGTGACGACGTGAAACGACTCGCCGCGTGGAACGCCGCCGCGCCGGATGCCGGCGCGCTGCCCTTCATGCCGGCGCGCGTCCTGATGCAGGACATGACCGGCGTGCCCGGCGTCGTCGATCTCGCCGCGATGCGCGACGCAGTCAAGCGACTGGGCAAAGACGCGAAGAAAATCAATCCGCTCGTCCCGGTCGATCTGGTGATCGATCATTCCGTGCTGGTGGATTTTTTCGGCAGCGACGACGCGTTGCAGAAAAACGCGCAGCTCGAATTCGAGCGCAATCGCGAGCGGTACGAATTTCTGCGCTGGGGTTCGCAGGCGTTCCAGAATTTACGCGTCGTGCCCCCGGCGACCGGTATCTGCCATCAAGTCAATCTCGAATATCTTTCGCAAGGTGTGATCGCGCGTCCTGAGCGGAACGCAGCGCAGTCGAAGGAAAGCGAATTGTTCTTCGATACGCTGGTCGGCACCGATTCGCACACGACGATGGTGAACGGACTGGGCGTGTTGGGGTGGGGCGTCGGTGGCATCGAAGCGGAAGCGGTGATGCTGGGTCAGCCGCTCTACATCGTCACGCCGCAAGTCGTCGGTTTCAAATTGACGGGCGCGCTGCGCGAAGGCGTGACCGCGACCGATCTCGTGTTGACGGTGACGCAGATGCTGCGGAAGAAAGGCGTCGTCGACAAAATCGTCGAATACTACGGCGCGGGCGTCTCGACGATGTCGCTGCCGGATCGCGCGACGATTGCGAACATGTCGCCCGATTATGGCGCGACGATGGGCTTTTTCCCGACGGACGACGAAACGCTGCGTTACCTAAGACGAACTGGGCGCGGTAAATCCGCCGATTTGCTCGAACGCTACGCCAAAGAACAAGGCGTCTTCCGCACCGACACAACACCGGATCCGATTTTCAGCGACACACTCGAACTCGATCTCGCAACAGTCGAACCCAGTCTCGCGGGTCCCAAAAAGCCAGAACAACGCGTCGTGCTGCGCGATCTAAAAACGCGTTTGCGCGAAACGCTGATTGCGCCGGTGATAAAGGGCGGCTACGGGCTTGATCCGCAATCACTAGTTACTAATCACCAATCACCGATTACTCATGGCTCCGTCGTCCTCGCCGCGATCACGTCTTGCACGAACACGAGCAATCCGTCCGTGTTGATCGGCGCGGGACTGCTCGCGCAAAAAGCGGTCGAGAAAGGACTGACGGTCAAGCCGCACGTCAAGACATCGCTTGCGCCCGGCTCGAAAGTTGTGACCGAATATCTGGACAAAGCCGGGCTAACGCCGTACCTGCAAAAACTGGGTTTCTATTTGACGGGTTATGGTTGCACCGTTTGTATCGGCAATTCGGGTCCCTTGCCCGAACCGGTTGCCAAAGCGATCAACGAAAACAATCTCGTCGCCGCGGCGGTGATTTCCGGTAATCGCAATTTCGAAGGACGCGTGCACCAACAGGTCAAGGCGAATTTCCTTGCGTCGCCGCCGCTCGTCGTCGCGTTCGCGCTCGCGGGCACGACCGACATCAATCTCGAAACCGATCCGCTGGGAGTCGGCAAGGACGGCAAGCCGGTTTATTTGCGCGATATTTTGCCCTCGCAAAAAGAGATCGCGGACACGATTGCCGCGTCCGTTGATCCGGCAATGTTCGAGCGCGTGTACGCGAACGTGTTCGACGGCAATCCGATGTGGAACGCGATTCCCGTGAGCGGCGGCGACGCATTTACCTGGGACGCGCAATCGACGTACATCCAAAATCCGCCGTTCTTTGCGAATCTGAAACTCGAAACCGAACCTGTCCGCGAGATTCACGGCGCGCGCGTGCTCGGCGTTTTCGGCGACGGGATCACGACCGATCACATTTCACCGGCGGGCGGCATCGCGAAAAATTCTCCAGCGGGCAAATTCTTGATCGAGCGGGGCGTCGCGCCGGAGGATTTCAACCAGTACGGGACGCGGCGCGGCAATCACCAAGTCTTGATGCGCGGTACGTTCGCGAATATTCGGATCAAGAACTTGATGCTCGGTGGCGAGGAAGGCGGCAACACGCTCCACCTGCCCGACGGCGCGAAGATGTCGATCTACGATGCCGCGATGAAATACAAAACGGAAGGCGTGCCGCTGATCGTCATCGCGGGCAAAGAGTACGGCACCGGCTCGTCGCGCGATTGGGCGGCAAAGGGTCCGATGTTGTTGGGCGTCAAAGCCGCGATTGCAGTTTCGTTCGAGCGCATCCATCGATCAAATTTGGTGGGGATGGGCATTCTGCCGTTGCAGTTCAAGCCCGGCGAAAACGCCGAGACGCTAGGTTTGACCGGACGCGAGACGTTCGACATCCTCGGCATTTCGGGCGACATCAAGCCGCGCCAGGAACTGACCGTGATCGCAATGAACGCGCAAGGCGAGCGTTTGAGCTTTCAAGTGATCGCGCGGCTCGATACGCCGGTCGATGTGGACTATTACAAAAACGGTGGAATTTTGCAAACGGTGTTGCGCGGATTGGTAAAACAATGACTCAATCCAACGTTCGCACCATGATCGGCTTTACGCTCTTCGGCGCGCTGATGGGCTCGTTCATTTCGTCCGCCGGATTCTTGATGTGGATCGTCAGCGAGTCAACCGGACTTGCCGTCGGCGTCGTGTTTTTCGCGCTCAGCGCGCTCGTGCTTGCGCGCAACGTCCCGTTCTCGCCGGTGCTTGGTTTGGGCGGCGGGCTTTTCGTCGGCGCGTTGATCGGCGCGCTGATCGGACTCGCATTCAATGCCGCGCGCGTGACGCTGGAAATTCCGCCGGGCGTCGTCGGCGCGATCACCGGCGGCGCGCTCTCGCTGATCGCGTGGGGCATCGTCGGTCTCGCGTTTGGCGACGCGGATCCGCAGAAGAATTTCCAGCCGCGTTTCAGTTTCGCGATTGCGCTGCTGTTTGCCTGGATCGTCGGATTTGGCGGCGCGCTGTTCTTTCCGCTGGTTGCCGGCATGTTGAATGCCCTGGGCGTTGGCACGATCACCGGGGGAGTCGCGGGGACGTTTCTTGGCTCGGCAGCGGCGATGGAATTGCAGAAACGCGAGAGCAAAAAACCGAAGAGGCGATAAAAAATCGTAGGGGCGTTCAATCGAACGCCTCTACACTATTTTGGACACCAATATAGTTGACTGTTACTCATTCTTGTTGTCTCCTCTATGGATGACACGAATGGGATATTCAGCCATCGTAACCCACTGCCCATTCTGCTCTCTGAGGGCAAGTCTTACTATATGTTCTCCCGTCTGGTTTATTGGAAATCCGAATATCCTAGCAAGGGTTCGATGCGTCCGCATAGATATTTGAAATTCGGCTGTCCCCGCAAGTGTCTCATCACCATTGGGTTGTATCACGCATGTTCGTTGCTCATAAGTTTTTCCAATATCATCTGGGGTTTTCAGCCACACGGCTACAGCATACCAGTTCAGGGCAGCCGTGACCTTATCGTTCGTGGTAGCATTAGCAGGCATCTCTCCCGTGACCTGTTCTAGCACAGTGACTAGGGAAAGAGTCTTACTAGTTTCATCTATGATGACCTTTTCGCAGGGAGCAAAGAATAGAAGTTTTGGCATATCTCAGTCCTCAGACCGCTGCGTAACTTAGTTTCTTTGTTGCTGCGGAACCTGTCGTTGCGTCCACTAGGCGTCCGCTCTTGGGCTGAAAGGAAAACACGATAGCAGGGACTATGACAAAATCAGCAGGGTAGTTTATCTCGGATCGGGATACTGTTGACCTAATTGCCACAGGATTCAAGACACGCTCTAACTGTAAAACCGGATTCCAATTGCGTGGTCGCGGCAACACGCGACTGTGCCACGGGTATCCGTCTCGAATCCAACGGGCGCGCAATTCATCAATTGTGTAATCTATATCATCATTTCCAAATTCAGTCCAGCAGGAAGGACAAATACTGTAGTTTTCAGGCGGTCGCACCAATTGGTCATAACCGCACACAGGACACTGATAGTTCATTTGCAAAACTCCTTCCATTTATCTAGAACCGAAGGAAACCTTCGTTTGTTTCGACTCCGAAAAAACGTTCCAATAAAACCATCTCTACGAAGAATTCCAATTGCTTCTGTACGCGTATTACAACGCACTAATGCGTGGTCACTACGCCGTATGCAATCATGCGTATTTTCATCCGCTGGAGTTCCCAGGAATTCATCGGCAAGCGCGAGGTATTCCTCTCTAGTTGTCGCGCCAAATTCAAAACCATGTCTATCAAAGTGGTCGTTCCAGTCCAATTCATCTTTGAATCCACGCGTATACGGCACGGCATTTACCCTGATACCGCAATTCTGCACCCAGCAACTATATCTTACTTGTTAAATCCTTGTGTGTCAAGCGATGCCCAAGTACTGAATTTGCCACCAAGAAGAACCGCCCCGCGTCGTCATTTTCGCGATTATCGGAGCGAAAGGTTTCTTCATCAAGTATCGTGTCATGTACTTGGGTCAAAGTGAATATGTGTCCTTTTGATGCGACGCTTCCAAAGCGACCAGAAATTTTCGATACTGTTTGTGTGAACTTTGCCGCACACATATTCTTCGGCAGAGTGGTCAACCGATTGATGATTGTATTCAGGAGCAAGCCCATTATACGACGGCATGGTATCTGTGTAAAGTTCCCGATGCTTGGATTCGACGCTTTAGCGGGTTTTTCCCTTGCGGCAAACCGCGCAAGCAGCCTGTCCTGAGCAAAGTCGAAGGACTCAACTCTAAAACCGCAATCGGTACCCGTGAGCAGTATAATTCGCGACTCACTTTGTCGGTATTTTCAGCACCTGTCCCGGTCTGATCAAATTCGGATTCGCGATGTTGTTCGCTTGAACGAGCGCGTTCACCGTGACGCCGAATTGCTTGGCGATTTTTGACAGCGTGTCGCCGCTTTTCACTGTGTACGTTTGTCCCGATGGCGGAGGCGTCGGAGGTGGTGTTGGCGGCGTTGGCGCGGTAATGGGGTACGGCGCGATTTCGGGGCGCGGCTCCATGCACACCGCGTCGAACCAGACGCGATTTTCGCCGCCCGATCCGTCGCGCGCGATCACGCGCAGAAAAATCGTCGCGCGCTCCAACCGCGCCGCGAAAATCATTTGCATCTCCGGACGATTCACCGCGACATTCCCGTCGAACAAAGTGGGACCCCACAGCACGTTCGACGATTTCGGATCGCTGCCGCCGAACGGATCGACGCCGACTTGTCTGCCAATCGTGTTGACGCGCACGTTCGGACCGGCGTAACATTTCGCGGCGAGACTGTAGCCGAGGCGAAACATATAGTACGTTCCCGGATTCAGACCGCGGATCGTTTGACAAACTCCCGCGTCGAAAATTTCGGAAGAGAAAATTTGCTGCGATCCGCCTGGCTCGATTTGTTCGTTGTCGACCCATTGAAAGCGCGGCGGATTGCCGCTGACGACGAACGGTTCCCAGCCATCCACGACGGTGCCGTACGGCGTGTCGTGATGCGCGGGACCCATGCCCCCGTTGGCGATCAAATTGTTTGGGTCTTGCGCGGTCGGGTCTTTCAAGTTAAAGCGTGGAAACGGCGGTCCGATCGTCGCGGGCGCGGTCGGTTGCGGTGTCGGCGGCGATGGTGGCGTTGGCGGCGCGGGCGGCGTCGAATCGGGAATCGTCAACACCTGTCCGGGTTTGATCAAATTGCGATTTGCGATATCGTTTGCTTGGACGAGCGCATCGACCGTGACGCCGAATTGTTTCGCGATTTTCAACAGCGTGTCGCCGCGTTTGATCGTGTAGGTTTGTGCCATGGTGTTTTCTCCATGGGCGGACAAATTGGAAATTTGTCCGCCTAGCCGGGGATGAGCGTCAACCAAATCCAGATCGCGATCACGATTGCCAGCGTGATGATCGTGATTGCGATGGCGATGGAAAGTAACCGCCCGCGCGGACGCCGCGTGCGATTCGCTTTGCGCCACGCCGCTTGATTGTTGGGAGAACGTTCCGCGCGCTGCTCGGTCACGCGTTGCGCGTTCTCGCGCAGTTTTTTGATCCGGAGCAGCCACAACGCATCCTTCGCCGTCGCGTTTTGCGGGTTGAGCGCGAGAACGTGTTCCATGCTCGCGATCGCGTCGTCGAGGTTCGGCGCGGAACTGCCGCGCCAATACCACGCCGACTCGTGTTGCGGGTTGAGGTTCGTCGCGCCGCGAAAGAAATCGTACGCGCGTTCCATGCTGCCGGTGCGTAACGCGTGTTGACCTTGTTCGAAGAACGATTCGGATTCTTGCGCCGCGTCGGCGGTCACCGGTGCTTGGACTGGCATCGCGCGCGCTTCCGCCCAGGCAAGTCCGGCGCGCGCTTGCTGATTGTCGGGGTTGTTCAGCAGCACTTGCTTGAGGCAAAAAATCGTTTCGTCGTTTTCTTCGGCGACGCCGGCGCGCCACAGCCACCCTTCTTCGCTGCGCGGATCCAGTTCCGTCGAACGCACCAAAAGCCGATATGCCCAGGGGCGCTGTCCCACTTGAGCCAGCGTGCGTCCGAGCGCGCCCAACACCGCCGCGTCGACGCGCCGCGCGCGCACGAGGCGTTCCTGCACGCACGTATCCAATTCGCCGCGCGCGTCCAGATTATCCGGCGCGAGCGCGAGTGTGTACGCCCAACTCATAATTGCTTCGTCGAGCGTGGGCGCGGTGGCTGCCAAGCCCGCCCACGCGCGCGCGTCGTTGGGATTCAGTTCGATGGCGCGCGCGAAAAAAGTGTGCGCGCGATTCAGATCGTTCGCGGCGCGCGCCTTTTCAGCGTGGCGCAAGACCGTGTCAAAATCGCCCCAGGGTTGGGTGATGATCGGAGTGGATTTGACTTCCGTGACGGTTTGATCTGCCAAGGGCTTTATTCCTCGCGCGGCGTAGATTGACTGGGCGTTTTCAAGCGTCCGCGGCGGTGGACGCCGAGCAGCGCGTCCACCATCTCTGGATCGAATTGGGTGCCGCGATTGTTGACGATTTCCTCCAGCGCGTTTTCCATGCTCAACGCATTGCGATAGGGGCGATTCGACGTCATCGCGTCGAACGTGTCGGCGACGGCGAGCAGACGACCTTCGATTGGAATTTCTTCTCCGGCAAAGCCGAAAGGATACCCTTTGCCGTCGTAGCGTTCTTGATGAAACAAAATGCACGGCAAGACCGGGCGCAGCACCGCGACACCCTTTAACATTTGCGCGCCGACGACGGGGTGTTGTTGCATCAAGGAATATTCGTTCGTCGTCAGACTTTTTGGCTTGCGCAAAATCATATCGGCGATGCCGATCTTGCCAATGTCGTGCAAGAGCGCGCCGATTTCCAGGTTCTCGATCCGTTCGCGCGACCAGTTCAATTCGCGCGCCATTTCCAGCGCGATTTCCGTGACGCGGTTCGTGTGCCCGGCGGTGTACGGATCGCGCGCTTCGACCGCATTCGCGATGACGCGCACCGTGTCGGTAAACGCTTGCTTGAGATCGGAATACAGTTTGGCGTTTTCCAACGCGATCGCGCTTTGAATCGCCAGCGAGGCGAGCGCGTCGAGATCGTCGTTGTGGAACGGCGTACGGTCGTTCTTGTTCATCACTTCGAGCACGCCGATGACGCGCCCTTTGTTGATGAGCGGCACGCACAACAGCGAAACCGTTTGCAGCGACGTTTGATGATCGATGCCCCGGTAGTGGCGCGGGTCGGATTTGGCGTCGTTCACGATCAGCGGTTTGCCGTCTTTGGCGACGCTCCCGACGATGCCGACACCGGGCGGCAGACGCGTGCCCAGCAATTTCTTGCTCGCGGGACCGACGACCACACGGAAAACAAGTTCGTCGGTCTGTTCGTCGGTTAACAGCAGCGAACCGGCTTCGCAGTGGAGCAATTCGACCGCAGTCGACATGACCGAGTGCAGAACGTCGTCGAGGTTGAGACTCGTCGTCAGGTTGTGATTGATTTCGAGCAAGTGCTCCAAGTGCCGCGTACGCAGTTTCATGGTCTTGCACAGCCGCGCGTTGTGAATGACGTTTGCCGCGTTGGCGCAAAATGCCCGGATGAGTTGCAAGTCCTCATTGGTTAACGCCGGCGCTTGGACGTTGCGGCTGAGATTGAGGACGCCCAGACAGCGCGCGGCGGCTGTCTCTGAATCGCGCGTGAGGAGCGGTACGCACAGCGAGGAGCCGATGCGGTCGGGCTTGGGAAACGCTTTGGGATATTGCGCTGGGCTGAGTGGACCGATCAGAAGCAAGGGTTGTTGCTGCGCGGCCACCCAGCCCGCGACGCCTTCTCCGATCTTGACGCGCGTCGCGACGACGACGGTGTGGGTCAGGTTGTATCCTTCGGCGATGTACAAATCGTCCGTCGTGTCGTCCAGCAGCATCAGCGATCCGCCGTGCGCGCGCGTGAGATGTACGGCGGTCGCGAGCATTTCGTTGTACAGATTTTTCTCTTCGCGCGTCACGTCGAGCCGCGCGCCGGCTGTGTACATCGCGAGCAGATCGGTGTAGCGGCGTTGCAGGCGCGTGGTCACTTCGCGCGTCGAAACGGCTTCGGGGAGCGTTGGCGGTTCGGGTAGATTTTCCAAGAACGGCTCGTCATGCGGAGTCGTCGGATCTAAATCGGGCACATGTCACCTGTCACAGGACTTGTTATGTGTCATTTCGAGAGTACATACCGCCGCGCGGTATGTTCGCGATCAGAAACTTGCGCGCGTGTTCGTCGTGGGCGATGCATCGCCGCCCCGTGCGCTGAAGCGCATACTGCGAACGCCAAGTTTCTGGGTAATTCATCATGAACTTGCGTTCACCAGCGTTCGGATGAAAATGTTGCGCGGGCGGCGCGCCCGTCGCAGCGCGAGCCAGCGGCTCGCGCAACCGTCCATTTTCAGGAGAAAA
>DYJA01000064.1 GCA_020723345.1 Candidatus Aquidulcis sp.
CAATTTCAGAAAGCCGGCCGTAATGCTGGCTTGTATGTGAGTTTTGCACCTGTTGCTTCTTCTGCATGGAAAATCAGCGGGAGTTCCAAATCGCCACATTCGTTTGTCGTCAGGTTGTTATCCTTGTTGACAGGCGGATGCAGTTGAAAGTTGTCGGATTTCCGAGACACATCGCGCCAACGTTTCAAGACAGTTCTGTATGCTTTGTCTGAGGAAGGGATCACCATCCAAACACGGACGCGCACGCGAGAGAGTTCTGGAGGCGCGTAATCGAACAGAACGTAATAGATCGCCGGAGCAGCCAACCACTGTCTGATTTTTTCGGCGGATGCGAAATTGTGATTCCACCTGGGTACGTCCACGCCATCAACTATGCAAGCAGATTTTACCTCCGAGCCGTCTTCCAAATCTAGACCTTTGCCTCGCCAACCACATCCGCGTTTTCCCGTCAGCAATGAAACCAGATGCTGAGCGATATAGCCCGAATCCAACTGCGCGCCTTGACCGGTTTTCTCCGCCCACTTTTTCATTATCCTGCGGTAATCAAGAAACAATTCCTCGAGTAATTCTTCTGCCTGTCGGCTGAGGTTTTCTTGCTCGGTTTCGGATGGAGTTGGATTCGCCATAGTCAATCTTTTTCTCCCAGCAACCAAGTTATCGAGACGCGCAACGCCGCCGCCAAAGCCACAACTTCGTAATCGCGCACTGGGCGCGACCCACTCTCAATCCGCGACACCTTGGCTTGATCAATGTAATCAAGTCCTTCGGTCTGCAATCGCGCCACGAGTTCTCCCTGCGTGATCGGCGGTTTGGATTTCAGGCGCGCGGTTCTGACTCGACTGCCAATGAGGTTCTGTTTCTTGAGGGTAACCAATTTCAAATATCCTGAAAGGAATGGCGCGGTCATTTTACAACAATGCCGCGCTGTGCGTATGTGAGATACACATATTTACAAATCCTCCAATTCTGCTATAATGAATGACAGGATGAGGACGGGTAACGTCAGTCACCACCGATACGGGAGCATACCTAATGTTCGATATGCTGGATGATTTACACGCGATACAGGCAGAGTTCAATGATCTGCACGAAGAGATTTACAAGAAAGGCGGCGTCAAGCCCACCAATGCGGCGATTGACGAAGTCTGCAAACTCGTCTTCCTCAAACTTCACCTCGAAAATGAACCTGACTATCGGATGCAAAGGAGTATCGCGCAAGACAAACGATTCGCCGATATATTCAGAGCATCCTATGTCCAACTTAACGGCAAATCAGCAGTGCGAGAGTTGCAAGATGCGTTCTTGGAAATTTCGACACTACCGCGATACGCCGCCATTCAAGTTTGCGGCGATTCGCAAACCATTTTCGCGTACCAAGAACCACTCCGCCTCGACCACCCCGACGTTTTAGCCAAAGCGATTGCCATCGTCTCGAAAAGACAACTCTCCGTGTCTGACGCCCAAGTCTTGGACGATTCGCGGAAGCAATGGGAAGCATTTTCGCACCAAGACATGTTGGGTTCGGCTTTTGACGTCTTTTTGAGAGGCAGGTACGATAGTGCGGGAGGGTTGGGAACATACTTGACCCCTACGCCGGTCGTGAACGCTATGGTTGAGATGGGGTTCAGCCACATTTCAGACCAGCAGTTGTGGGCGCGCCGTGGCGATTCGGGCGAAGTGACTCGCTGGCAACCCGCTTCGGGTGAGGAAGATTTACCTGCGTTCCTGATTGGCGATATCTGTTGCGGCACCGCGCGGTTTTTGGTGCGGGCATTGGCGGAAATCAGGGACCGCGTGGTCAACGCTCCAGAAAAAGACAACGCGGGCAAATTGGCTTGGCTTGCCAAAATCAAAAAGTATTCTTTCTTCGGCGCAGACCAATCTGCCTCTTCGATTCTGAAAGCGCGCATCAATTTCCTAATGTTCGGAGAACCGCACGCGCAACTGCTGACGGTCGAGGACTCCATCTTGGATGAACGCGTGGATCGTTTGGCAGGGAAATTTGATCTGCTGCTGACCAATCCACCTTTTGGTGAAGGCAAGTACGAGACCGAACCCGGCTTGGAGAAAATGCGCCAGCGCGATTTAGGTTTGCAGTTGGGTTGGTCGTGGAAACCAGGAAATGGCGTCAAGACACCGTTGCGACGGGCGGATCCGGCGCTCCTGTTCCTTGATCGTAATCTGCAATTGCTCAAGCCCAATGGTTTGTTGCTGATTGTCTTGCCCGACGGCATTTTGGAAAGCGCATACACCTACGCGCACCAGTACTTGCTGGGCAAAGCGGCGCTACGAGCGGTGGTCAGTCTGCCCAAAGACACTTTTGCCATTTCAGGCACGACCGCGAAAACCAGTTTTATCTGTCTGCAAAAATTGGAAGGCGGGAATCCATTGCCGCATCCAGTTTTCATGGCGGTTGCCAATCATGTCGGTTACGTCAAAAAAGGTACGGTCGAAGTGCCTGATCCACAGGGTAATGATCTGCTTGACATCGTCAAGGCGTACAAGGCGCGCGCAACAACAGGAATTGTACCCGAATCGGCAAGTAGTCAGATGATTGCGCTGGTGCCGCGTTCCGATTTGCGCGACACGCTCACGGCGCACACGTATCACCCGGATCGCCTCCATGCCGAAAAAACTGTAGCGGCGATGAACGAAGAGGCGCGCTCGTTAGGAGACTTGGTTTCACTCGTGAAACCGATAGTTGCGGGACGAACTAGACGCACCCAGTACTTTATCTCCGTCTTGCACGTTGACGAAAAGTCAAACATCGATTGGGAGGCGGCGGCGGCGCACAGGCCAACATCCAAAGGATTGCGCTGCCATCCCGGCGAAGTCATTTTCTCCTGCTTGAATCCATCCAAGGTACGAGTCGCCGTTATTCCTGAAGATCTAGAAGGCGAAATTCTTTGCTCAACCGAATTTGCGATCTTGCGCGTACGACCAGGGGCAGATCCATATTTTGTCGCTCTCGCGCTGAAGGCGCAGACCTCACAACGTCAATTCATTCCGCTCGCGCGCGGCACTTCGAGTTCACGTCGCCGCATCCGGGACGAAGATTTGTTGCGCATTATCATTCCTTACCCGAACGCGGAAATGCGGCGCGAAATCGGCGCGCAGTTTCGCGACGCAATTGAGCGTACTCGCCGCGCGTACGCGCAGGGTCACCTCGCGCTGAAATTGCTCGACCAATATATTCTTGCGAATGGCAAGAAGGCGCCCGCAATAGATACCGCAAACTGAAAAATCAAAAAGGCACAGTTCAACGCTGTGCCTTTTCTTTTCAACAAGCGGCGATAATCGAAAAACGGTCTCACCCCTTCAACGATCCCGCCAACAACCCGCGCATAAAGTACCGCCCCAGGAAAATGAACACCAACAGCGTCGGCAGCGCGGCGATCAGCGCGCCCGCCATCTGCACGTTCCATTGGACGACGTAACTGCCCGCCATGTTGTTGAGCGCGACGGTCATCGGTTGCACGGTCGGGCGACTGGTGACGATCACGCCGAACAAAAAGTCGTTCCAGATGGACTGAAATTGCCAGATCATCACGACGACAAAACCCGGCATCGAAATCGGAAAGAGGATGTGCCGGTAAATTCCCAGAATTCCCGCGCCATCAATTTTCGCCGCTTCGATCAGTTCGGTCGGAATCTCGGCGAAATAGTTGCGAAAGATCAACGTCGTGATCGGAATGCCGTAGACGACGTGGACGAAAATCAGACCCTGGATGCTGCCGTACAGCGACATATTCTTCAACACTTGCACCAACGGAATGAGAATACTCTGGTACGGGATGAACATTCCGAACAACATCAACGGGAACAGAATGTTCGAGCCGCGAAATTTCCATTTGGCGAGAACGTATCCGTTCAACGAGCCGAGAACCGCGGAGAACAAGGTCGCGGGGATCGCCAAGTAGATGCTGTTCATGAAATTTCCCGCCAAGCCGGTGATGCTTTCTTTTTCCGAACCGAACCAAGCCGTGATGTAACTATCAAAGTGAAAGCCCGAAGGCAGATCCCACATGCGGGAAAGATTCACTTCTTGGAAACTCTTCATGCCGGTGATGAAAAGCACGTAGACCGGCAATAAGTAAAACGCCGCCGCGAGAAACAGCGCGGCATAGATCGCGATGCGACTCGCGCGGATCGGTTTGCGAGTTTGTGTTTGCGCGGTCATAGTTCCGCCTCCGTCCGCATCGTATTGATCAGGTACGGCACGATCAGCACCGCGACGGAGACGAGCAGGATCGTCGCAATCGCCGCGCCTTGCGCGAAATTATTGCCGCGAAACGTCGTATCCCACATGAAGAACGCCGGCACGTCGGTCGCGAACGCGGGTCCCGGTCCCGTCATCGAAACGACAAGATCGAAAATCTTGAGCGAAATGTGACCCAGGACGATCACCGCGCTCAACGTGATCGGCTGCAAGAGCGGAATGATGACGTGGCGATAAATCTGAATTTCGTTCGCGCCGTCGACGCGCGCGGCTTCGCGCAATTCCTCCGGGATGCCGCGCAAGCCCGCGAGAAACATCGCCATCGTGTAACCGGACATTTGCCACGTCGCGGCGATGACGAGCGAAAAGATCGCGACCGGTACGCCAAAGTACGGACTGGCGATTCCATCGAGACCGATACCGACGAGAAACTGCCCCAACCCGGTGTCGGGCTTGATGTGCCAGATCGTCGGATCGGTGAACCAGCCCCAGCGCAAGAAACCCAGCCCAATTTTTTCAAAAAGCAGGTTCACGCCGGAACTGCCGGTCTGCACGGTGCCGGGGTTGAGCAGCCAGCGCCACACGACGCCGGTCACGATAAACGAAATCGCCATCGGAAATAAAAAGATGCTGCGGAAAATTCCCTCGCCTTTGACGCGTTGATCGAGCAAGACGGCGAGCAGGAAACCGAGAACGATGCAGGCGATCAGAAATAAAATCGTGAACGACACCGTGTTGCGGAGATCGAGCAAAAATCGATCGGTGGGAATCGCGCTGAAGAGCCGCTCGTAGTTGCGCCAACCGACCGTCGAAAAATCGGGCACGAGCGAATTCCAATTGGTGAATGAGGAAAAACCGGTAAAGCCAATAAAGCCATAAACGAAAATAGCAATCGCGATGACAGATGGGGTAAGCATCGCGAGCGCAATGATTCGATCCGATGAGACACGACGCATTATGGCGCTCCGTTTGGGACCTCACAGGTTCGCCTCCGGCGGAAACCTGTGAGGTCTCTTTCCACGATCTTACTTGCACATCTTGTTATCTACGCACACTTGCTGCAACGATTTTTGAGCCGCCGCGACGTCACCCTTGGTCGCAAAACTGTTCAGGATGTCTTTGTACACGGTCGCCCATTTTTCGACAGCCGCCGCGCCGTGCGCGACGCTCGGCACGATCGCGTTCGACGACCAATCTTTCATCGCCGATTGCAGATACTCGTTGAAAAGTTTTGGATCGCAGTCGGTGCGCGCGCAGATCGATCCTTTCTTCGGGTTGAACGCTTCCTGTCCGGCTTTCGAACCGGCGAGTTTGAGCCAGTTCATCAAGTTGTCTTGATTCTTCGCGCCCTTGGTCGCCGCGAAGGAATCGGACAGCGCATCAAAGACGCCGGTCGTGCCGGGCGCGGGCGCCCAACCATAGCCGGTGAATTTCTTCGACGTGAACCAGCCGTCGGTCCAATCGCCCATGATGTGCATCGCGCCCTTGCCATCGACGAGGTACTGTGCTGCCGCGTCCCAGGTCAGCGCCGAATGATCGGTGTTGACATACGTCATCACCTTTTTGTAGGTTTCGAGCGCCTGAGTGACTTTGGGATCCGTCCACTGCGTCTTGCCCGTCCACAAACCGCGATAGCCATCCGCGCCCAACGACGCGATCAGAACCGTTTCGAAAGTGTGACCGGCTTCCCAACCTTCCTTCGTGCCAATCACGAGCGGAACGATGTTCTTGGCTTTCAGTGTGTCGGCGACTTTGTAGAACTCATCCCAGGTTTTGGGCGGTTGCAAGTTGTTGTCGGTGAAGATTTTCTTGTTGTACCACAAAACGTTCGCGCGATGGATATTCACCGGCATACCCCAGTAGTGATCTTGGTACTTGAGCAGCGTCAGCAAATCTTTCGGGAATGCCTTGTCCAAGCCCTCCGAAGTATAGAGCGCGTCCAGCGGTTGGAGGTACTTGTCCGGCGCGTACGATTCGACTTCGAGTCCGGCGTGGAGTTGGAACGAATCCGGGGGATCGCCGCCGCTCAAGCGCGTGGCGAGCACCGCTTTTGCGTTCGTGCCCGCGCCACCTGCGACCGTCGCATTCACGATGTCGACGGTCGGATAGGTTTTCTTGTAGATGTCGTACATCGCGTTCAAGCCATCGGCTTCACCCCCCGCCGTCCACCACGAGAACATTTCGAGTTTGCCGCGCGCCACGGGTTTGGGCGCTGCCGTCGGCGGCGCGGCGGTTGGCGCCGGAGTCGGCGCAGGCGCGCACGCGATTACGATTGACAAGATGATCAATGCCAGGCACAACACAATTGCCCAGCGCATGTTGCGAGACATTTTTCTCCTCCTCAAGTTTTGATAATTTGACCGATAGACGAACAGTGTCAATCAGGATGCCGCTTTGCATCACCCCCTTTCAAACCGCCGAGAGAATCTATCACGACCGCGAAGTTTTTTGAACCGCCAAGACGCCAAGACCGCGAAGGAAAAACCATAAAATTCTTTGCGCGCTTTGCGTTCCTTCGGCAAGCTCAGGACATGCTTCGCGGTGAGATTGGATTGCGATCATGCCGCGTTACGGAAATGGATAGCGCAAAATTTCGTCGAGGACAATCGCGACCGCGCCGACGACGCACGCTTCATCGCCGTACGCCGAGGTTGCGATCTTGAGCGATTCTTGCGGCTGGCGCAGCGCGTTTTCCTTCACTGTCGCTTCGATCACCGGCGTCAAAATTTTGCTTGCCCGCGCGAGCGCGCCGCCGAGCACGACGAGTTCCGGGTTGAACGCGTTGACGAGATTCGCGACGCCCAGCCCCAACCATCGTCCGACATCTTGCAGCGCGCGCAACGCGATCGCATCATTCGCGTTCGCGGCTTGCAGCACGATGTCGAATGTGATCGCGTCCAAGTCGTCTTGGACTAGATCGCGAATACGGCTCACGCTGCCATTGCGAAGGTGCGTCTGAATATTTCGCACGACGCTGCGCGGACTGACGAGCGATTCCCAACAGCCGCGCCGACCGCACTCGCAGAGCGCGCCGTTCGGATCGAACGACATGTGCCCGACTTCTCCGGCGTAGCCGCCGATGCCGCGAAACAATTTGCCGCCGAGAACGATGCCGCCGCCCAAACCGACATCGGCGGTGAGGTAAATGAAATCTTTGACCGCGCGCGCGACGCCGAAATAATATTCGCCGAGCGCGGACGCGTTCGCGTCGTTCTCGACAAAGACCGGCACGTCGAAGCGTTTCATCAGCATTTGGCGCAGCGGAACGTGATGCCATTTCAAATTCGGCGCGAAAACGAGTTCGCCCAATTTGAGATCGACCAAGCCCGGCACGCCGACACAAATGCCGAGCATTTGCGAACCCGTACGCTTGGCGCGTCGCAACGCTTGACGAATCAAATCGCCGGTGCTTTCGATCAAAGCCGCTTGCCCGATGGCGGGGCTAACCTCGACGCGTTTGTGCCAGAGCGGTTTCGTCATGAAATCCGCGAGCATCACGGAAATGAAATCGACGCCGATCTGAATGCCGATCGCGCACGCGCCGTCAGGGCGCAATTCGAGAAGCAAGCCGGGACGACCGAGTTTGTCTTTTTGAAACTCGGTTTCCCGGACGAGTCCGCCGCGAATGAGTTCGCTGACGATGCTGGAGACCGTACTGCGATTCAAGCCGGTGTGGCTTGAGACGCCGGCGCGCGAGAGCGGAGCATTGAGGCGCAAGCAATCCAGAATGATCGCGGTGTTCAGCCGCCGCACGAGCATCTGGTCGCCTGTTTTTTGGGGGTTTGTCTTGTCCATTGATTTGTTTGGGCGTCCAACAAACTAAGGCAAGTATCGCACAAATTTTGCGCGTTGTCAATACCGAATTTCTTGCCTGTACACAACAACGCGCCCGCAAGGCAATTGCCTTGCGGGCGCGCGATCTGCATTAGCCCTGATTCTATTTGCGCTCCACCCAGCGCCGCATCAGTTCGACGCGGAAGCGCCACACGCCATCCACTTCTGCCACGACGTCGTGGTCTTGCAATTTGGTCAGCGCGGTGCGCGCGGTGGATTCGTCGAGATGCGTTTGCGCGAGAATATCCGCGAACGGCAGTCCATCGCGGTGCGGCGCGAGGACGCGCAGAATGTCCGTTTGGTGCGCGGGCGGTTGCTGCGCTTGCGTCCACAAGCCGTTAAAGTAGTAACTCCCCTGCTCGAAGAAATCGGGCGCGGAGATGACGGCTTCAACATCGGCGGCGGTGAACTTGGTTTCGCGCGCGCGACCCTGCTCAAAACGCGCTTGGTTGAACGCGCGCACGAGGTTGTGCCCGATAAGTTGTGCGAGGTATGGCTGACCGCCTGTCAATTGCCAGATGAGGTCAAGTGCGGCGTGAGCATAGTCAAGTGGAAAATCCTCGGAGGGATTCGCGATTACCTGGCGCAGTGATGCTTCGTTCAGAAACGAAACGTGCACGGGAACAACGCTCGCGTACAGCGGCTCGAAATAGTTGCTCGTCATTTCTTTGAGCGTGTGCAAGCCCGCGAGTGCGAGAATGAGCCACGGCTCGGTCTGGATGATGCCCCGCAAATAGTCCATCAGCGCGCGCTCGCCCTTGCCTTCGTTAATCAACTGCTCGATCAACTCAAACTCGTCAATCGTCAGGATAAAGCGGCGACCGTTGCGCTGCGCGTCGAGTTCGCGCACGAAAAGATTAAAACGCGCGTACCAATTCTGCTGATAATCGTCAAGCGCGGGTTCGGGTAGGGGCGGGGTCACCCCGCCCAATGCGGGCGACATGACGTCGCCCCTACAAGCGCGCCACAACGCGACTGCGATGTCGTACAACAATTCGCCCGTATGCTCCACGCGACCGACGCGCTGCATATTGAAATACGCGACGACCGTATCCGCGCCAAACCGATGGTGTCCCAGGTTTTGCAGAATGGACGATTTACCCATCCGCCGATGACCATAGAGCACAACCGATGGTCGTTGTCCCGTACTCCTCCACAACTCCTCAAGCCGCTTGATAATTTCATCTCGCCCAACGAACTGCTTGCCGACGACTGGATTAGCGATGACGTATGGATTTTCAACTGGTTCTTCGATGATGATTTGACTGACTTCCGCAGCAGCGAATCCGAGGATATTTCGCCACCGTTTCACGATCTTCTCTACGATCTCACGTTCTGGATGTGGGCAAGTCTGCTCAATGTCTCTATACAACAGCATCAATTCATCGAGCACGCGGTTGAGCGCGATAGCACGATTCAGCCTAGAAACACTTGCGTTTGCGGTGGTAGCACTCAGCGCGACAAGACGCAGGCGACTCAGCGTTTTGAGCGAATCAGAACGAAGCGGAGATTCTAGTGGAGAACTCAGCCAGCGTGATGTATTCTCAAACGCAGTTACGGCTTTCAAATCCTGGCAATCACGCGCCGCGGCAAGCAAGTGGACAATTTGGTAGAGTTCTTCACCGTGGGGCAATGTACGGGTGACAGTGAATGCCTTCATTGCCCCCTGGAGGTCTTGTTCGTGAAGGAGCCAATAACCGGCACAGGCCGCGTGGGGAAGAGTGTCTTTTCGAGGATCACTATCAAATCTCTTTTTCAAACGTCGTTTGAGATGTCGGGGAATCACAACGATCCCTTCTATCGCGTTGAGCCACATTGCATCATGCAGAGATATTGAACAATAACGTAGTAGGTCCCAGCCATAAGGAGCGACAGTTAGTTTATCCACCGCAACCAAGAGTCGCTCGTTTGGCATACGTGCCAGTGCAACATTACACGCGCGCACGGCTGGAACAAATTGAAACGTGTAGGCAAGCAATTCATTTGTATTTTCTATAGCACGATCCCAATTCACTTCTGCCCACTCTTGCAAACGCTCTTGAATCCAAGGGAGAGGTAGCCACACCAATCGCGTTAACAACCACATGCCGTTGATCATTCCTCGTCGAAATGCCCAGCGTGCAGGAACGACACAAAAGAAATAATCGAATAATCTACTAATTGCCACACCGAACACCAAGCCGACCACCACGCCTCCAAGCACACCGAATACCACACCGAACACCACACCAACCACCACGCCAATCACCGCGCCTCCCACTACACTGAATGCCACACCGAACACCAAGCCGAACGCCACTCCGAATGCTACACCGACCGCCATGCCGACCGTCACGCCGAAGGTCACGGCTCTAACCACACCGATAGCGACCCCTCCCACCATGCCGAATGCCCCACTGACCACCACGCCTCCAACCACACCGATCGTCACACATACCGCCACGCCGACCGCCACGCCGACCGCCA
The DNA here is from genome assembly GCA_020723345.1 of Candidatus Aquidulcis sp. Classification (GTDB taxonomy): domain Bacteria; phylum Chloroflexota; class Anaerolineae; order UBA4142; family UBA4142; genus VGOB01. The sequence continues at coordinate 10,520 of DYJA01000064.1, forward strand.
CGCCGACCGCCACGCCGAAAGTCACACCGAACGCTACGCCGACTGCTACACCGACTGCCACAGTGAATGCCATGCCGAATGCCACACCCTCCACAGCACCAAACACCATACCGAATACTACGCCGAACGCAACGCCAAACATCACACCAAGCCAATCCCATGGCAAGCCAGCGTTTTGGGCAAATACACCTGCAAGGATAGGAACAACAACAGTCAGAACAAGAGACTGGATGTACAGGTTTCGCTGTAATCGGTCTTGACGGAAGACGGCAAGCAGTGTGCTCCAGCCTCCTCGTCGAGGATTGTATTCAACTCTTCTAAACCTATCTACATACCACCTTATCGCCTGCGGAAAAAAGAACGCCCAATACAACAGCCGCAAGTAATCCAACGGATTCCACAAGGACAGTGGGCGGTTGAGTTGGGGCGCAAGGTCTAGTTTGGGGACGGTTGTTTCTGGCATAGCAGCATCCAGTGGTCAGTGGACAGTGAACCGTGAACAGTAAACAGTTTCTAGCGCGTGTCCATTGTTTACTGTTGACTGCTTACTGTTCACTTCACCAACAGCGCATCTTCACGAAACCACGCGTGCCAATCGTACGTCGGGTCGTTCGCGGCGGTGTAGCGGTGGTGTGCGGCGCGTTGGAGTTTGTACGGATGTCCTTGCGTGAACGTCCAGATTTCGTCGCGCGTTGCGGCGTCAAACGTGACGCCGGTGCTCGCAAGGCGCGCGTCAAGAAAACGGTCGCAGTCGGCTCGGGAAAAGCTGGATAGATTGATGACTTCGGCAAAGATGTTGTAGAGCGGTGAGGTATTGTTCGCATCGTCGGGAAAGAGTTGCGCGAGCGCGCGGCGCGACGCGACAACGAGTTTCAGCGGCGCGTTCGCGCCATCGGCATAGCCGCGCAGGAAGGAACGAATGTGGTCGCCGAAACCCTTGTCGCACAGTTTCTCCATCTCGTCAATGCAGAGAATTTTGCGTTGCCCCGAATCAATCAGCCGCGCCAATTCACGGTTGTGCTTGCCATTACCGCCCAGCACGCGGCACGCGTTTTCGTAAAAGGAACTGCCGCTCGTCACGCGCTCCAGCGTCAGGTACGCAAACTGCGCGTTGACTTTTGCCGCGCCTTGCTTTACCACCTGGCAGAGCACGGATGATTTCCCCATCTTGCTGTCGCCAACGATGGAGGCGCAGTTGTTGCGCGCGAGCGCATCAAAAATACGCTTCATCTCGCCCTCACGGTTGAAGAACTGCGCGGGATCATCAATGCAACCGATGTCGTCGAACGGATTTGGCGCGATTGAGCGCGGCGTATGGACAACGTTGAGCGCGGTCAGCAAGTCGGCAGACGCGTCGGGAAAGGATTTGCGGAAGAAATCAACGTACTGAAGATTGGTCAGCGCGAGAGGGGCAGTGCAATTTTGATAAAGCAGAGGAATAACATGCGCGTGCTTGTTGAGCGCAAATTGGTACTCGTTCGCCACAAACGAGCCAGCGCGTATCGCGTCAGGCGAGAGGACGACGAGCACAAACGAACCCGCGGTCAATTCCGAGGCGAGACGGTCTTCCCACTTTTCGCCGCCGCGCAAACCGACGCCCGGCTTGCGGTCGTACCACGCGTCAATGCCGTGCTTGGCAAGTTCCGCGTCCAGAGTTTGAACGAACGATTCGTCTGCGTGCGCGTACGAGATAAAGACTTTCATCGTCATCCTCGTTGATGCCAGAAATATGATTCGCGCGCCGAAGCTATGCTTCTCCTTCGTCTTTCAATACCTGTTGGTACAGGGCATCGTCCACGCGGAAACCCGCAACGTCACGCAGCGCGTCCAAGTGCGGCTTGATGGACGCTATCAAACCACGCCGCTTGGCGGCAATCAGCACACCAATCAATCCGATGCAACGCAGCCCCAAACTCGGCATGGGTTTCCAACGCCAAGACAATCGCTTCGGCTTCCCCTGCGTCCAGTTCCTGTCGTAATGCCTGCGCGAGCGGTTCGTTTGTAATCGCCTGGCGTGCGATCCAATCCGCCGTTCGTACTTCCTCCGCCCCTGCTTGTCCCGCGCCTTGGACGACGACTTCGTCCCAGACCGCCGAGGGAATGAGCAACGATCCGTAAATTTTGTGGAGCAAGTCGAGCAACCCAATGCGCGCAAGGTTGATGAGCGGAGAAGCATTGCTGACCGCCGTCATAATTGCCCCAGTTCTTTGAGGGCGGCGCGATCTTCGGCGTACTCTTGCAGGTCATAGTGGACGGGAATACCGCGACTGCCCAGCAATTGCTGAAAAGCTCCCACGCTCATCCCCGCCATCTCGCGCGCTTTGCCAAAAGAGAGTTTCCCTTGCTGAAACAAGTGGAGCGCAAGTTCACAACGCAGTTCCTCGGATGTCATTCGCGCGGCGTGTAGAATTTCGCGCGGCACTTGAATAGAAACAATCGCATCCATGATTTACCTCCCGGTTGCCACTTCATCAACAGCACAAGCCGACTGGTTCACACATCCAAATTCCGCACACTCTTCGCGTGTGTCTGAATGAATCGCTTGCGCGGCGCGACCTCGCTGCCCATCAACATTTCAAACGTGCGGTCCGCCTCCGCCGCGTCGTCCAAGTTCACTTGCAGAATCGTGCGATTCGCCGGGTTCATCGTCGTCTCCCAGAGTTGCTCCGGGTTCATTTCGCCGAGACCCTTGTAGCGCGAAAGTTCAAACTTGTCGCTCTTGTTTTTCTTCTTCCACGCATCCAATTCCTTGTCGTCGAAAATGTATGACTCTATCTTGCCCGCTTTCAATTTGTAGAGCGGCGGCTGCGCGATGTACAAATGTCCGTGTTCGATCAGCCCTTCCATGTACCGGAAGAAGAAGGTGAGCAAAAGCGTGCGAATGTGACTGCCGTCCACGTCCGCGTCCGTCATAATCACGACGCGATTGTAGCGCAAGTTTTTCAGATCGAATCCATCGCCGACACCAGTGCCGATTGCAGTAATCATCGCGCGAATTTCTTCGTTCTGCAGCATCTTGTCGAGCCGCGTCTTTTCGACGTTCATAATTTTGCCGCGCAGCGGCAGAATCGCCTGGAACTTGCGGTCGCGTCCTTGCTTCGCACTCCCGCCCGCGCTGTCGCCTTCCACGATGTACAACTCCGCTTTGTCCGATTCTCTTTCCGAGCAATCCGCCAACTTGCCGGGCAGACTGTTCGATTCGAGCGCGCTCTTGCGAATGACGAGATCGCGCGCTTGCCGCGCCGCTTCACGCGCGCGCGCGGTCGTCAGACATTTTTGGATGATCTCTTTGCCTTCGCGCGGATGCTCTTCCAAAAACGCGCCAAACCCTTCGGTGAAAACCGATTCGACCTGGGTCTTGATTTCCGCGTTGCCGAGTTTCGCTTTTGTCTGCGATTCGAACTGCGGTTCTTCCAGTTTCACCGAGACAATCGCGGTCAATCCTTCGCGCACATCGTCACCGGTGAGATTCTGATCGCTCTCTTTCAGCAGATTCGCTTTGCGCGCGTAATCGTTCAGCGTGCGCGTCAGCGCGGAACGAAAGCCGGTCAAGTGCGTGCCGCCGTCGACTGTGTTGATGTTGTTCGCGAAGGTATACATCGAATCGCCGTACGCGTCGGTGTACTGCACCGCGATTTCGATCTGCGAGCCATTGACTTGCTTGGCGACGGTGAACGGCGCGTGGAGCGGGTTGCGATTTTTGTTGAGGTAGCGCACGAACGACGTGATGCCGCCCTCGAAATAAAACGTCATCGTCCGACCGTCGCGCTCGTCGGTGAACGAGATCGTCAGCCCGCGCGTGAGGAATGCCATTTCGCGGAACCGCTGCGCGAGCACGTCGAATTTGTAATCGATCTCTTTGAAAATTTGCTTGTCCGGATAGAAACGCTGAACTGTACCGGTGCGTTCGTCTTTGGGGTATTTGCCGACGACTTTGACATCTGCCTTCGGGACGCCGCGCGTGTATTTCTGGCGAAAGATTTGACCATCGCGGCGCACGGTCGCCTCGAACCACTCGCTCAGCGCGTTGACCGCGCTCACGCCGACGCCGTGCAGACCGGACGCGACTTTGTAGCCGCCCTGTCCGAATTTCGCGCCGGCGTGCAATTTCGTCATGACCACTTCGAGCGCGGACTTGCCGGTCTGTTTGTGGACGTCGACCGGAATGCCGCGCCCGTTGTCGACGACGGTCACGACGTTGTCTTTGTCAATCGTGACCTCGATGTGATCGCACACGCCCGCGAGCGCCTCGTCAATCGCGTTGTCCACCACTTCGAAGACGAGATGGTGGATGCCGCGAATATCGGTCGAGCCGATGTACATGCCGGGGCGTTTGCGAACCGCTTCCAAGCCCTCCAGCACCGTAATCTTGGATGCATCGTACACTTCGACCGGCAGATTCTCAGTTACGTTTTCCTCTGTCTGTTTTTTTGCCATAGCACCAATCCTCAAAGGCAGAAGGATGAAGGATGAGGGATGAAGAATGAAAACAACAAGGGAGTTTCATCCTTCATCCTTCCGCCTTCATCCTTTCTTTTTGTTCGCGCACCGCCGTCAGCCAATACATACGGTCGTTGTAAAAAATCATTATCGCCGCGAGCAAACCGCTGCTGAGAAACGCGTTCGCGATCACGTCGAACACTACGCCCCACGCGTTATCGTCGAAAAATTGCCAGACGAACGTAAAACCGCTCCGCACCAGGTACACGATGAACACCAAACCGATCGCCGACCAAAAATCGAAACGGAAAACGCTGATGCTGTTGAGCAGCGCTTGCGCGGCGTTGACGCGGCTGACGAAAATCGCCGGCACGGCGAAGACCAGGTACAGCATCGCCCAAAAAATCAGCATCATGCCGCCGAGCAGCAAAAATGATCCGATGGCTTGGCTCGCCACACTCAACGCGCCCGCGACAATCGCGACCGGCAGCATCAGCGCGAACAATCCCACCGCAACCAGGAGCGCCAACAAAATCAAGTCCACGAACGACCGCAGCCAGCGCGCGAGAAATGTTCGCGCGTCGGTTTCGTTACGAACGGGACGCGCCGTCATTTCGAGATAGCCGCTCATGATCAACACGCCCAAGAGTCCTAACAGCGCGAGCCAGCCCAGCAACACGATGCTATCGCTCACGACGAACACCGCGCGCGGTGTGGTCGCGGTCGGAGGCGCTATTCCGATCACCGTCGGCATTCCGGCGGCAAGCACGCCCAGCACATTCGCCGAATCGCCCGTCGTCTTCAAAATGTTTTCGAGCATCTCGATATTTTGCAACGTGTCGACTGGCGCATTCGCAGGCACCGCCAGCTCGAGCAGGACGAGCACCTGTTGAAAAAGTGGTTTCGCGTTGATCTGTGGACCCAGCCACAAAAATAGATCGAGCGCGATGGGCACGAGCAGAATCCAGGGATTCATCCAAATCAATTCAAAACCACTGGTGAGCGCATCAACCACGCCGAGCGGTTTCTTGTCAATTTTCTTTGCCGATTTTTCCATTGCCGCTATTATAATCGAACGCGTGTGCGAGGTCAAGTAAAAACACAACGCGTTTGACGCGATCCGAAATTTGTTGTAGCATGGTGGCAGATGCGAGCGCGGTGCGAGGAGGAAACAGTGCAATCTGTACGAGCCCAAGTTATTGACTCCCATCACTTGGAATTGTTGCAGCCGATTGAATTTTCCCCGGGTGCGAACGTTTTGATCATGATTATGCCACTGACGGGAATCAGAGAGCGTCAAGCATGGTACCAATTGTCAGCCCAGGGGTTGGCAACTGCTTATGCGGATGACGAACCTGAGTACTCGATTGATTTGGTTCAAGTCCACAACCAGGATTTTCAGCCATGAAGGAAGGAAATGTCGTTCTGACCCCGCTGCCTCAATCGGATGGAAAGATCAAGAACCGCCCCGCGATCATCTTGAGAGAAATGCCACTGTTTGGGGATTTCTTGGTTTGCGGCGTCAGCACCCAGGTTCACCAACTAGCGCCGGACTTTGACGAATCAATCACAAGCCAAGACAACGACTTTCAAGCCAGCGGGCTAATCGCCGACTCGGTAATTCGTTTAGGTTTCCTGGCAGTGCTGCCGAGCAAGAACATCATCGGGAGCATTGGTGACATTTCCTCTGAGCGGCACAAAAGATTGTTGGAAAGATTGAGCGCGTTCTTGGTTGCGCCATTCAAGAATTGATGAAAGAACAATAGCACTACGATCATGTTTTGGACAAGTACGCAAAAACACACAGAAGAATATCTTCTGTGTGTTTTGTTTGACTCGGTGGCTAGGTTCGCAACTGTGGAAACAAAATCACTTCGCGGATCGACGATTGATCGGTCAGCAGCATCACCATCCGATCGACGCCGACGCCGAGTCCGCCCGTCGGCGGCATCCCGTGCATCAGTGCTTCGACGAAATCCAGATCAATCGGGTGCGCCTCCTTGTCTCCGGCATTACGCAGTTCGGCTTGCTCCATAAAGCGCGCGTACTGATCGAGCGGATCGTTCAGTTCGGTGAACGCGTTGCCGAGTTCCATGTTCAGCGAAAACGCCTCGAACCGCTCGACGACGCGCGCGCGCAGCGTGTCCGGTTTCTTTTTCGCGAACGGCGAAATCTCTTCGGGATAATCCATCACGAACGTCGGTTGGATCAATGTCGGCTCGACAAACGCGCTGAACAATTCGTCGACTGTTTTGCCCCAGGTCCTTTGGCGTTCGATTTTGAGATTGAGTTCTTCGACACGTCGTTCCAGCGATGGCAAATCCGCATCCGCGTAAATGTCCACGCCGCTCATCTTGAGAATGAGATCGCGCATCGTCGCGCGGGGCCACGGCGGCGTCAAATCAATCGCGTGTCCCTGGTACGTGATTTGGAGCGTCCCGTTCGCCGCGAGCGCGCACGCCGCGTACAATTCTTCGACGAGCGTCATCATCGTCGTGTAATCGCCGTACGCCTGATAACACTCCATCATCGTGAACTCGGGATTGTGCTTGAAATCAATTCCCTCGTTCCGAAAATCTTTGCTGATTTCGTACACGCGCTCGATGCCGCCGACGAGCAAGCGTTTCAAATACAATTCATCGGCGATGCGAAGATACATATCGCGATCCAATTTGTTGTGGTGCGTGACGAACGGCTCCGCCGCGCCGCCGCCGTACAACGGTTGCAGCACCGGCGTCTCGACTTCGACAAAGCCACGCTCGTCGAGATATTTTCGCATCGCGGTCACGATCTTGGAACGCTTGGCGAAAATCTCGCGCGCCTGCTCGTTCGACAACAAATCGAGATAGCGTTGCCGATAGCGCGTCTCGGTGTCTTTCAGTCCGTGCCATTTCTCCGGCAGCGGCGACAAAGTTTTGGCGAGCAATTCAAAACGCGCGACTTGCAACGTGATCTCGCCGGTCTTGGTACGCACCACATCGCCTTCCGCGCCGATGAAATCGCCCAAATCGAAATCTTTGAGCAACATCGCGTAATTGTCCGCGCCGACCGCGTCCTTGCGAAACATCAATTGAATTTTCGCGCTGCCGTCCTGGATGTGCGCGAACGACAACTTGCCCATATCGCGCAGCGCGACGAGCCGCCCGACGAGTTTGACGCCGGACAAGTTTTCGCCGCGCGTAAACGCGTCGATGGTTTGGCGCGCGGTGTGCGTGCGCGTCGCGCGCAGCGGGTACGGATTGACGCCACGCTCACGCAAGCGGATCGTTTTTTGATGACGTTGTTGTTCCTGCTCGTTGAAACGCGCGAGAAAATCGTCCATGAAAACCTCAAAGATGAAAGATGCAAGATGAGAGATGCAAGTCGGAATCCCTTCTCTCATCTCTCATCTCTCGTCTCTCATCTATCGAATCTCCGTGATTCTGAGATGACGCACGCCGTCGGGAATTTTCACCTGCACTTCGTCGCCGACGCGTTTGCCGAGCAGTGCGCGTCCGACCGGCGATTCGTTCGAGATGCGTCCGCGCGTCGGATCGGCTTCAGCAGAGCCGACGATTTGGTACATCTCGTCGTCGCCGCCGCCGCGTTCGAGCACGCTGACGTACGAACCAATCCCGACCGAATCGCTCGCGCGCGTTTCGTCGATCATCACCGCGTTCTTCAGCATCTGCTCGATCGTCATGATGCGTCCTTCGACGAACGCCTGCTCGTTCTTCGCCTCGTCGTACGCGGAATTTTCCATGATGTCGCCTTCTTCTTTCGCGGAATGAATCCGCTCGGCGACTTCGGCGCGGCGAACTGTTTTCAATTGTTCGAGTTCCGCTTCCAATTTCGCTCGACCTTCGGGCGTCAAGAAAATGGGTTTTTCAGCCATGCGGCACGACCCCTTCTGGATAAAAAATCAGTCGGACACCGTTCGCCAGAGTTTCATACGACGACGTCCAACTGAACGCATTATACTTGAATTTGGTTTTTTATGCAACCGCGCACTTTGCCAATCCCACGTTTTGGATTATAATGAGGGTAACTTTCGCTTCGAGGTTCGTCCCCATGTCTTTGTTCGCTCACCGTGGAATCATAATCATTCTCATTGGCGCGGCGCTCGCGCTCGTCGCTTGTGAAGCTGAGACGGCATCGCCGACGCCGCGCCCCACTTGGACACCGCGCGCGGGTTCGCCCGTGACCGCGTTCACGCCGGGTCCCGGCGAAACAGTCGCCGCGTCCGCACCCTCGGCGGCAGGTCCCATCGGCGCCCCGATTCTAGGCGCGACGCCGCAACCACTCATCGCAACAACACCGCAACCGCTGATCCAAACCAATCCGCAATCGAGTCCGGCAACCGTTGAGCCAGGCGCCGCGCCGCGCGCCGCCGCGCCAATCGCGCCGGTCGAGGCGGCGAGACCCTATTTGCCAAAGTTCGGACCATTTCCGCCGGTGCCAATTCCCAATCGTCCCGCGAATATCAATCCGCTCACCGGACTCGCGGCGGATCCGGGAATGTTGCAACGTCGTCCGCTCGTCGCGCGCATCGGCAACGAACAGACCGTGCGGACGAATAAATGGCACGCGGGCTTGAGCCAAGCCGACCTGGTTTTTGAAGAACTGATCGACAGTTTGAACAATCAGTACGCGAACACGCGTTTTAGCGCGGTGTTTCTCAGCCAAGACCCGGCGCTCATCGGACCCATTCGCAGCGGACGCATCATCAATTTCCAAATGGTGCCGATGCTTAACGGCGCGCTCGTCTTTTCCGGCGGCAGCAACGGCACGCGCTGGCTCTTTGAACAAACGCCGATGATCAACTTGGACGAGTATTACAATCAACCGGCGTACTGCTACGATAAAAATCGCGGCTACCAGGGACGCTTGCTCACCACCGCGCCGCGCATTCGCGAGTGGCTGCGCCAAAAAGGATGGGAAGCGCCGTCTCCGCTGTACGGATTTACTTTTTCCGATCGCGCTTCCGGCGGGCAAGCCATTACCAGCATTACATTGAGCAAGGCGCCGTGGCCCCCCACCGCGCAAGCCAACTGGAAGTACGACAGCGCGAGCGGAAAATATCTGCGCTTTTCCGTCGGCAATCCGCACATAGACGCGATTCACTCGATCACGGCGAAATGGGGCAACGGCGCGGATTGTGTTACCACGAGCCCAGATACCTCGACCCAGATCAGCGCGTCCAACGTCGTCGTCTTGTACGCGCGGCATGAAAAAACAAACATCATCGAAGACGCGAATAACGCGGTGTCGGTGTACATTCCGCTGACCGGGCAAGGGGACGCGGCGTTCTTTCGCGATGGCGTGATGATCCAAGGCAAATGGCAGCGCAAGAGCGAACAGGAATTTTGGCAATTTACCGATAGTGCGGGCAATACGCTGGCACTCAAGCCAGGCACCACCTGGTTTGAAATCGTGCCGATTGGTTATCAGTTGGATTTAAAGTAGTGCAAAATTTCTACCTGATCGGTTTGATCGGTAACCTGGGAAGCGGCAAGAGTACCGTCCGCAAGATGCTGGAGCAGTTGGGCGCGCGCGGGATTGACGCCGACGCGCTCGCGCACGTCGTCATGCAGCGCGGCACGCCGACCTGGCGCGCGATTGTCGACGCGTTCGGCGCGAGCGTTCTGGCGTACGACGGGCGCGTCGATCGCCGCGCGCTCGGCGCGCGCGTCTTTGCGGACGCGCGCGCGCTCAAAACACTCGAAGCCATCGTTCACCCCGCCGTCGGCACGCTGACCAGAGATTTACTGCGCGAGACGACGCAGTCCGTCGTCGTCCTCGAAGCGATCAAGTTGGTCGAAGCCGGAATGAATCAGTGGTGCGACGCGTTGTGGGCAGTCACCTGTCCCGCCGACGCCCAGATCGAACGCGTGGCGCGCACACGTTCGGTTAACGCGGACGATGTCCGCGCGCGGCTTGCCGCGCAAGGCACGCTCGACGAACAACTGCGCCTTGCCGACGTGGTCATCGACAACGGCGGCGCTCTTGAAGCGACGCGCGCCCAAGTCACGCGCATGTGGAAAGCGTTGCGACCTGAAACCGCACACGACAAAAGCGAATGGTTGTGGAACGTTCTGCGCGTGGAAACGCCGGTCGCGCCGCCTGCGCCCGTCATCACGGTCACGCCACCGCCAACCGCGCCTGACGACACGATCACACTACCGCCGGTTGTTGCTCCCGCGCCGGAGATAACCGCGCCGCCTCCCACACCTGCGCCGGTTTCAGTCCCGCCCGTCAAAACACTAACTGAATTCGACGTCCGGCGTACGCGGCGCGGCGATCTCAACGCGCTCGCCGTCGCCATCGCCAAGCGCGAAAATCGCCCGCATCCGCTTTCGCACGAAGAAGCGCTCAAGCGGTTCGGCTCCGGCGGTTATCGGATCGCCATCGGCGATGGACGGATCGTCGCGTTTGCCGCATGGGAAGCCGAGAATCTGGTCGCGACAGTGCGCGAAGTGTGGGCGGAATCGAGTTACATCACGCTCTTAGTTTTGCCGCGGCTATTGGCGCTCATCGAAGATGAAGCCCGCGCGCTGCTTTGCGAAGTCGTGGTGGTTTTTCTCGAAATCAATGCGCCGCTGCACATCATCGAACAAACGCGCGCGTCGGGCTATCAGATTGTGGAATTGAATGGACTCCACACGGTTTGGCAGTCGATCGTGCGCGAGCGCATCAAACCGGGAGAACGCATTTGGGCAAAACGCTTGCGTACGGAAATGATCACGCAACCTGTCTAGCAGAATTGCCGCCGGCGAAATCGCCAGCGGCAAATTATTAGAGGAAGGAATTCCAATGACGACACTGAGAACCTGGGCGAGCCAACACCCGCGCCTCGTCGCGTGGTGCGCGCTCGCGATCGGTATGGTCATCATTCTGCTGTGGTCGGCGAAAGATGTGGGCTTGTTGCCCACGCAACTCGCCGCGCTCGTCGTCGCGACGATCATCCTCGCCGGGCTGTGCGTCTGGATCATCGGCTGGGAAGATCAGGACGAATCGGCGGTTGAAAAATAGGGCGAACAAAAAACCTTGCGAAGGTTGATTCAAGTGCGAGGCGCAATTAGGATCAACCTTCGCAAGGTTTGGAGAAAATTCTAGTGGACGGTGAAACTATCGCGCGCGCGCGCGGTCAATGACCCGGAGAACGCGTTCACCTCGACCGTCACCGTCGAATTCGTCGGCTGATTGCCGATCTCAAAGCCGAAGGTGGAATTGCCGGAGGCATTCGTCGCCAGCAGCGGGAAATGCCGTTCGCCGTTCGCCAGATAGACGACGGAGTACAACGCGACATTCGACATGCGTTTGCCGTTTTGGTCCTCGACCGTCACGTCAACGTACTGCGGTCCCGTGACGCCGGTTTGGCGAAAACGCACGCGCACCTGAAGCGACAACGCCGCGTTGCCGCCTGAGGGAGTCGGAATTACGAACGGGACGGACGTGGGCGTTGGCTCTTTGGGCACTGTACCACACCAATCGTTTGGCATCCGCGCCCGCCACTTGAAATCCGCCGCATAGTTGCGGTCGAGCGCAACGCGTCCGACCGGACTGGGGCGGACTTTGTTTGCGCCCGCTTCCGCAGGATTCCAGATCACGCGCTGCCGCTGAAAGTACTGCACAAAACTGCCTGATTCGAACCGCAACCCGGACACCGGATAACCCAGGATGTCGATTCCTCCACTCTTGTCAAAATACTCTTTGATGGCGAACGAGATCATTTGACCCGAGTCGGGGAAATAGCGAAAATTGGGATTGTTGGCGGGGGGAATTGCCTGGGACTTCATCGGCAGATCGGTAATGTTGTACTGTTCGCCGAGTAGTCCCAATTGCACACGGTACGGTTCCGGGTTTTCGGGATGAAATTCGAGCCGGGCGCGCTCAAAGTACTGAACGATCCGATCCTTTTCCCAGAATGCCTCCGTCAATGGCGCGCCGAAGTTTTCGGCGCCATTCCGCGCGCGATAGAACACTAGGAACACACCATGAACGTTATGCCCTGTCTCCGGCATAAAAGCGCAAAACGGAGTTTCGGACGGGGCAACGGCGTTCAAATCAGAAATCATGCCAACGGTCAAAAATAAACTGAGGAAAATCGCTGCCCAGAGTTTCATGGTATTTCTCCTATCCCATCCCATTTTAGATAATACACCATTTTCACAAGCAAAGCAACTATTGATTTCCCTGGTACCGGAGTACCATCCAGAAATGGACGTCCTTTTTGCCCTCCTTCTGGTCGTTCTCGCTGGCTTCATCACCGCGATTTTCGTGATCGCCTGGAATGGGGCGGGAGAACTCATCTACCCACCCCACCGCCGGGCTTGCCAAACACCCGCCGATTTTGGACTCGCTCACGAAAGCGTCTCCTTCCGGACGAACGACGGACTCGCGCTCCGCGGGTGGTTCATTCCCGCGTCCGATTCAAACCGCGCGCTCGTGCTCTGCCATGGCTATGCCGGCGATTGTTCGCCCGATCTCGACTATGCGCCGTTGTTGCGCGCCGCGGGCTACCCCCTCCTGTATTTCGATTTTCGCGGGCACGGCGCGAGCGACGGCAATTCCACCTCGGTAGTCTATTTTGAACGCGATGACGTACTTGCCGCGCTCGATTACTTGCGTTCGCGCGGCGTTACGCGCGTCGGCTTGCTCGGTTTTTCGATGGGCGGCGCGGTCGCGCTGGCTGCCGCGCCCCTCAGCCCGCTGGTCGTCGGCGTGATCAGCGATTGCACGTTCGCGGAACTGTGGCACGTGACGCGCCAAGTCGCGCGGCGGCGCGGTTTGCCGGAACCGGTCGCGTCCGTCGTCGGCTGGCTCACCGTCGCGTTCGCGAGCGCGCGTTTGCGCGCGAATTTATTCGCGGCGGATCCGGCGCGCTGGATCGGAAAAATCGCGCCGCGCCCGGTGCTGATCATGCACGGCGCGGCAGACATAGACGCGCCAGTCGCCGAAGCGCACGAATTGTATCGCGTCGCGCGCGAACCGAAAGAATTGTGGATCGTCCCCGGCGCGGCGCATCGCAAGATCGAAGAGGTCGCGCGCGAGGAATATCAAAAACGCGTGGTCGAATTCTTCGACCGCGCGTTTCAAATGCTCTAACTCTGGATGCATCCAGACGCAGAGACTAGCCGAATTTGTGCTCCTGGCTATTCTTTCGATAGTTCTTCGTGAACAGTTCCATCGGGAATGGTTTGCCATGACCGGGATAGACTGTGATTACGTTGTATCTTTTCAATTTGCCGATGCTGGCATCGAAAGCAGTCCAATCGTCGATAAAGCGCGTACTCGGTTTGTCAGAAACATTGATCAGCAAGTCGCCGCAAAACAAATCGCCGGCAGCGGTTAAAATTCCAATTGAACCTTGCGTGTGCCCGGGCAGGTGAAGGACTCGGGCATCTAGACCGTAGTCAGACAGACTGGCTCCATCTTCGACAAAAATATCGGGTTTGAATCTGGCGGACGCGCTCAACCGAAAGAAAGGGAAGATTATCCTTGCCAGCAGCGGCGGGTTCTTTCGACCTGCAAGCATATCGCCGCGTTCAACCATATTGGATTCACTCCGATGCGCGGCAATGGAGGCAGCGTATTTTTGATGGAGATACGCGCAATTGCCGGCGTGATCAGAATCTCCGTGTGTCAAGATGATCAGTTTCAGATTCCCAGGTTTGCAGCCGGCAGCAACGAGTTCTTTTTCAAGATCGCCGCGCTGGTTTGAAATCCCCGTATCGATCAGGAAATAGCCCGCGTCAGTTTTGATCAAGTAGGCATTCGCGCCCAAGTCGATTGTTTTGATCTCTACAGTCATTGTCTTGCTCCTTTCTAAAGCCAGTCACATGGATACGATTAGCTTGGCAGTCCCAACTCGCGCGCGCGCAGCGCGGCTTGGGTCCGATCGTCGACACCCAGTTTTTGCAGAATCGTCGTGATGTGATTTTTGACCGTCCCCTCTGCCAGAGAAACCCGCGCGGCGATCTCGCGATTGCTCAATCCCTGGGAAAGCAGCGCGAGAATTTCGCGTTCGCGCGCGGAAAGCGGTTCGGGCAAACCGGCATCCGCAGCGCGTAGCGGCGGCGCGAGACGCGCGAATTCGGCGAGTACTTTGCGCGCGATAGATGGCTCGACCAACGCGCCGCCAGCGGCAACCTTGCGAATCGCTTCCGCCAACGCCGCGCCCGAAACATCTTTGAGAAGATACCCCAGCGCGCCGGCGCGCAACCCCTCGAAGACGTACTCGTCGTCGTCGAAGGTTGTCAAGATGATGACGCGCGCATTCTGCCAACGCGCGCGCAATCGCCGCGTCGCCTCGACGCCGTCCATGCCGGGCATGCGAATGTCCATCAACACGACCGTCGGCTGGAGATGTTCGTAGGCGTCGAGCGCGGCTTGTCCATTTTCTGCTTCACCGACAATTTGCATGTCGGGTTCGAGTTCGAGCAGCGTCCGCAGTCCCTCGCGCAGCAGACGTTGATCGTCCACCAACAGAACGCGAATCGGCTCAGTCATGTTTCTCCTCGACTGATGCAGACCAAGGAAGTGATAGCGTCAACTGCGCGCCCCCTTCGGGTCGGTTTTCCAGAGAGAGTTGTCCGCCCAGCAACGTTGCTCGTTCCTTGAGTCCCAGCAATCCGAATCCTGTCGGCTTGGTTTCTGGATATCCAACGCCGTCGTCGCTCACCGAGAGCGCGACCATTCCCCTTTCGCAAGAAAGTACGAGCAAGATGTTTTTGGCTTGGGCATGATGCTGAACATTCGTCAGTCCTTCTTGCGCGGCGCGATACAAAGTCAGCCGATGCGCCAACGGCAAGTCGGGTAACGCGTTGGGCAGAACTGTTTGGACAGCAAGTCCGGTCGCTTGTCCAAACGAAGTGGCAAGTTGCTGAATCGCCTGCGGCAGCGCGATTTCCACTTGCTCCGGCTGACGCAGCGCGGCGACGGTACGCCGCAAGTCGCCCAACGAATCGCGCACTTGCTCGCGCACGGTCTCCACGATATGCGCGGCGCGATCGGGGTCTTTGACAATCAACCGTTGCGCGCCTTCGAGTTGCACCGCCGCGACCGTCAGTCGGTGACCGAGCGAGTCGTGCATTTCGCGCGCGAGCCGATTGCGCTCTTCCATCGTCGCGAGCCTTTCGACTTGATCGGCGTACGCGCGCAATTGGTTGTGCGCGATTTGCAATTCGTCCAGCAATTGGGCGCTGGTGGTGTGCGCGGTTTGCGCTTGGCGCAGCGCGCTGGCGAATGCTCCAAAGAAAAAATAACCTGCGCCCATGATCAAAGCCATTCGCAAGCCGCTTTCGATTCCGCTCGCGTAGATGTAGATCGCCCCGCTCACCAACGCGAAGACGCCGATCCAAACCACGGCGATCTTTTGCGGTACGACAAGCATCACTTCCGCGCTCAACATGAAAAAGAGCATGGCAAGGTAGTTCGTCGAAGATGTTGAGGAAAGATCAAGCAACGAGAGGAAGGTGACCAACAAGGTTTGCAGCATCAACGAAACAACCGCGACGCGCGGCTGATTTTGCGTCAAGCCGATCACCATCCTGCGGTACAGCGCGCCGAGGACGATCAGCAAACCGAACGCAACCAAGCGGCTCGCGTTGGACGGCATACGGGCAATTCCGGCGATCCCTGTCGCCGCGATCGTGAGACAAGCCGCCAGGTTGAGTAGGTTGAGAGGAAATGCTACGCTAGTTTTGTTGAGCACGTCCGAGACCTTTGCGCGATCAATCGCCGCTCACATTATATCGGCATGGGCGATTTTCGCCAAACGTCACACGCTATGCTGCCCTGGGCGCGGCTAGCGCTTCGATGATTTTCGCGCAGCCACCCTCGCGCACAAAAGCGGAATGATCGGCGACATTCTCAAACGTGCGTCCGACGATTTTGGCACATTCATATTCATAATCGGTGCTTGCCAGGAATTTCTCCAACTCGGCCGAAGGCACCGTGAGATCGAAACTCAGTTTGCCGCCATTCTTGAGCGTGTCGATTCCCTTGAACCAAATCGCGGCGCCCAATGCTCCGCACGCGCTGCCGCTCAGACCGATGCCGCCGGCAAGTCCTGCCGCCATCGCCACGTACATTTCCGAGACGCCCATCTTTTGCGCCAGCAGTGCCGTGCAACTGACCGGCTGAGTTGGCGCATCGCTGTGCTTTTCACCAAGCGCGTGGTTGATCGTATCGAAGGCAATCTGCGCGTAATCCGCCGCCAAACGAAAACAACCGATCGGTCCGCCTTTGGCGAAGAATTTGACCACCTGACCTTTCGATGGTTTCTTCCATTCCATCTCGGTGATTTCAGAACAATTGATTTCTCTCGCGCGAGTGTGGAACGTTTCGATCAGTTTTTGCGATGCGATCAATGCTTCGGCTTCGGCGCGCGCACCTGCGCCATACAGCCGATACGCTTGCGCGCCGGCGGCAAGCGCGCCGCCCCACAACATTCCGCATTGATAGCCACTACCCATAATTCCACCCGCTAATTGCATCACGGCGCGCTCTTCGAGTTCCAATGGTTGATTGAATGAGCGGTCAACGACCGCCATAATCGTTTGCGATCAGGTTCCTTCCTTCAAAAATGTGCGGATCGTTCCCAACGCCGGGATTTTCTTTGCTTGAGTGATCATCGTTTTATCTCCTGGTAGATTTGGATTTCAAATCGTGATGACGACGTTTCCTTTTTTGTGTCCCTGCTCGACATGGCGATGCGCCGCGACGATTTGTGCCAACGGATAAACCCGGTCAATGACTGGTTTGATTTTGCCGGCGTGAGCCAATTCTTGGACGCGGAGTAGATCGGCAAGTTTTTCGCCGTTGCCCGAGTCGGTCAGAACGTTGAGGGAGACGCCGCGCGGCTTGAGCATCTTTCGGGCTAACGCCGGCGCAAGTTTGCCGACCGCATCGAAAACCACATCGTAGGTTTCGGCGCTGTGAGCGAAATCGTCCCGAGTGTAATCAATCACCTGACTCGCTCCCAGCGATTTCACCAATGCCAAATTCGCGCCACTGCACACTCCGGTCACATCCGCCTCGAAATGGCGGCTGGCAATCTGCACCGCATATGTGCCGACCGCGCCGGATGCGCCGTAGATCAGGATTTTTTGTCCGCACTGGAGGTTTGCTTTTCTAAGACAACGCAGTGCCGTCATCGCCGCGCCCGGCAGCGCGGCGGCTTGCTCGAACGTGAGATTCGCCGGTCTGATCGCGATCACCCCGTTTGCGGGCAGGCATTTGTACTCGGCATAACCGCCGAAATTGACCACGACGGTGGAAGCGAAAACCGGGTCGCCGGGTTTGAAGCGGGTCACTTTATTTCCGACGGACTCTACTTCTCCGGCGAGTTCCATTCCCAGGATGGGACGCTTGGGCTTGCGCCATCCCAAGATCAGACGCGCCATAAATTTCTGCCAGCCCGAGATGGGCGGCAGATTGAAACTTCGCATAATCGTATCGCCGATGGTGACGGTGGTCGCGTGAACCTTGACCAACACCTCGTTGTCTTTCGGCATTGGTTTCTCGATCTCTGTGAATTCGAGCACATCGGGCGGACCATACTTTGCATATACGACTGCTTTCATATTTTTCCCCTCGACACTTCCGTTTTTTGCTATGCTCAAATCGTGATGACGATTTTTCCGCGCGCGTGGCCCGTTCCAAGATAGCGGAGCGCATCCGCCGTCTCGCCAAGCGAGTAGCATCGATCAATGACCGGCCTTACCTTGCCGGCTTCGATTAGCCCTTTCAGAAAAATCAGATCCTTCTGGTTGCTTTTGGCGACTACGCCTCCCATTTTCTTGCCCTCGCGTTCTGACATCCAAGATCCCAGGAGCATGGCTTGGAATATCTGAGTCGCTGTACCTCCAGCCATAACGTAGACGCCCTTGGAACTCAACGCGCGCTTGTATGCTGAAATTGGATGGTATCCGTTCGCGGCGAAAATCAGATCGTAGTGCTGTCCACTTTTAGTGAAATCTTCTTTGGTGTAATCAATGACCTGGTCTGCGCCAAGCGAACGCGCCTGATCCAAATTCCGCGCACTGCAAACGGCGGTGACTTGCGCGCCGAACGATTTGGCAATCTGCACGGCGAATGTTCCGACGCCGCCCGACGCGCCTTGAATCAAAACCTTTTGCCCCGGCTGAATTTGTCCTTCATCGCGCAGACCCTGCAGGGCAGTGAGAGCAGCCATTGGTACAGCCGCGGCTTCCTCAAACGATAAATTGACCGGTTTCAGCGCGAATGCAATTTCAGGGACACATACATACTCAGCAAAACTGCCATTACCCCATGCGCCTATGTCCCCGAACACCTCGTCACCGGGTTCAAACTGTTTGACGTTTTTGCCAACCGCTTCAATGCGACCCGCCATATCGGCGCCGAGTCGCGTGTTCCTGGGTTTGAGCAGCCCCGCGCTCAGGCGAATCAAGAAAATATCCGCGCTCAGGAAATGCCAGTCATAGGCATTTACAGACGCCGCATGAACTCGGACGAGCACTTCATCGTCCTTGGGCGCAGGTTTTGCTACCTCTTTGAGCTGAAGCACATCGGGTGGTCCGTATTTTTCGTAGACAATCGCTTTCATACGCGTCCTCCGATTTGTTTGAAGATTGAGTAGCCCGCCAATCCGATCCCCACAACGTATAACGCGCTTTGAACGACATTCACCTGCCAGCGCGCGTGTCCGACTCCGGCGGAGGCGATAAAAGCCATCACCTCGATAAAGCCGATCGCGAACAGCAGTAACCAGAATGCCCATTTTTGACCAGCGACCAGGTTGTTGCGAATGATCGTCCACACGAACACCGAGACCACCACCGAGCACGAGTTGTACAGGATCGTCAATGTATTGAGCGATTCAATGACCCTGGGATTCAGATTGGCGATTTCAGATTTTTCAAACACCATCGCCAAGAGCGGCGAGTCGGCGTTGAAAACGACGACACTGGTCAAGATCAAAGCGGCAAGTATAAAGTTGATGCCGCTCCAGATTGAGAGAACGATCGAACCTGCTTTTAACATTTTGCTTTCTCCTTGCGATGCGGATTGATGTGCGCGTTACCGTTTCTCAACTCATGCTGGTTTTTGATCCTTTGCGCCCATAATCAAAAGCCACAAAGTAAGTCCAAATTCCGCGATGAACCCAAGCGGATAGCTGACATAGGTTATTGCGTCGAAGCCGGGGAAAAGGTAGGGCTGAAGGGCAGTCATCGACCAGAAAGCGCAATGCACCATCAACACAATGCCCAATATTCTGGGCAGGAAGCCCGACTTGAAAACCAAATAACCGAGCGGAAAAAGCCACGCGCCGAAAAATATCTGGGCGATGGTGAATCCGTTTTTGTACACGTACAGCGATAACATCGCCAGCGCTTGCAGTTGATCGAACTGGAATGCCTTCAAGTAATCCGCGCCACTCAACAGTAGCGCGCTGGCAACCAGGAACAGATCGCTCACACATTCGATCGCGACGCCGCCCAGGTTCGACAACAAGAACAGCAAAGCCAGGTTTTGATCGACCGGTTTTAGTAACCCGTACAAAGCCCACGCCGCCAACAGGAATAACACTGCCGAGATGAGATCACTCACATAACCGATCCGAAATTGCCACTCGGAAGCCAGAATGTTTTGGGCAGTCGCGGCGGCATCGCCGAATACGATGATCTTCGAACGACCAATCACATTCGCAAAGACGTGAACCACGATGTAAACAAGATACAGCGCCCCGGCGATTCTGGCGATCTTTTTGTTTGTGTTCATTTTCGATCTCCTCAATTCACATTTGCTTTAGCAGACAGGGCGGCAATCGCAGATGGATTGAATCCCTTCACGATCAGCCAGACCGCCATTACCATTTCCTGTGGCATCAACACCATTTGCAAATACAACCCATAGCCGGTATCCAGGTGAAAGTAATGCAACAGGGCGTAAGCCATATAGGGGATCACACCGATCAGACCCCAAACAGTCAACCAGCGGGGGATCAGCCGGGTGCGGTAGAAGGAGATGTACAGACACGTAGCCCCGATAAGAAATAAGATGGTCCCGGCCGGCCCAAGGATGTCCATGAACTGATACACGACCTTTATCATGGATTGCAAAGCAGCCGAATCAGCGCCGGTGGCGACGTATTCTTTTCCAAGAGTAAACAAGGCTACGAAACCGAGCGTCGTCGCAAAATAATAGGTGCCTTCCAACGCTCCACGGAAAAGCAACATGCCTGCCGCAAGTTCCTTGCTGTCTTTCCTGAAGATCGGGTACAGGAAAACCGTCATCGCGGCAAGTGAAATCCCCATCAAGAGGATTAAAAACGAACCACCGACAAGCCGGGACGGATCGGCAGCGAGGATGCTCAACAAATCCGAACTAGTGAGTGGTTTGGCCTGTACGATCGAAGAAATCACTTCACCACCAACGACAGCACTTAGAATCCCAAAGACCGTCCCGAGGAAATAGAGGATGCCTGCCATCACTGCATTCATTCTGTACGTGTTCATTTTTTCTCCTTGTTGTGATTGATTTTGGCGTAAACAAGCCGCTCACGCCAATTTACGATTTGATGTCTGGCTGATCCGCCTGGCCTGGCCCGGGCGTAGTCGAACGTCCGGGTTCGACAGGACTGACCGAGACCAATGGTATTCCTAAATCACGCACTTTTTTTAGCAAGCCATGCAACGCGGACTGGTCAATCACCTTGCCGGTTAAAAGCGTATTGCCGTTTTCTTCCAGCGTGATGGTCATGCCCTCAAACCAGTCTGTCCATTGACTGTCCAGATGACCCTTGATCCTGATTTGATAGACCTGGGATCGATCGGGATCGGATTGTGCGGCGAGTTCGTTTGACATTTCGCGTTCTAGCCCTTCGCTTGGATCGCGCGCGCGGAAGGAGTCTGACATCCTACAATCGCCGGTGCCTCGTGAACGAGCGCGTCATTCTCAAGCGCGGCTACCATAAAGAGCGCATAGTCCACGCGGCGCGTCATATTGCTTGCGAGGATCGGATCGCCTACGTGCCGACTCCACACCGGCAATCCCTGGCTCGCGCCTTCTTCGAGATCGCTCCCGCGCACGACTGTCCAACGCGTATCGCTCGCAAAAATTCGTCGGCACGCTTCGATCTGATCGTCAAGATCAATGAAGGGAACAATTCGCGTGATCCAGCGCGCAATCTTTTCGTCGCGTTTCAGGGCGGGCGGAAACACATCTTTGCCGTCGCGCGTGATGTGCCAGCCGCAAGAAAAAATGAGGCGCGCGCCGGGTTGTGCGTAATCGAGTACGGCTTGCGCGGTTCCGGTCGAATAATGCTGATTGCCCCAAGGCACGAGTACGGTGAGCACTCCGTCGCACCCGGCGACTGCCTTTTGGATAACCGCGCGATCATTTGTGTCGCCGGGAATGATGGTGATGCGCCCCTTGAACGCGTCGAGTTTGCCTACGCTGCGTTCTCGACATACGCCGACCACCTCGTAACCCCGGTCAAGCGCGTGCTGTACCATGTACTGTCCCAGTTTGCCGGATGCGCCGATGATGCAGATTTTCATCTTTTTCTCCTTTTTTGATTTGCCTTGTTGCGCGAACTCATCCGGTTTTCAAACTGTCTTGCCCGGGCTCCCGCGCAGCATGACGATCCCGATCCAAACGAACCAGATGATGAGACCAAACCCATAAACAGCCGTCAGGTCGGTCAAGGCCAGAACCGAGAGGATGCCTGCTACACCGGTCACCACGCCAAGGTAGTTCAATACCCTGGGAAGCTCCCTTGCCCGCAAGGCTGCCCAACTTAGCAGTAGAAACCATAAGGCGCTAACTATCGTTTCCCCGCCGCCCCCGCCCAAACCGGTTTCCACAGAGTCGAGCGTCAACCAGACCGTTGCAGCTTGAGCCGGATTTTCGCCATAGAGTTTGACGACTGTGCTCAAGTTGTTGATTGAGAGTGTGCCCATCACAATGACCAGGACGGCCCAGATTAGTCCGAAGGTGGTCACTGTCTGTACCAGCGCAGATGAGCCAGCCTTCAATCGCTCATAGAGCGCCAGTGACAGGACAATCAGACCTACGCCGAAGACCAAATAGATGATTAGGTACCATACGCGCATGAACGTCTGGTTGTCCGCAAGAAAAGCCACGATCTTGCCTGGGTCGTCGGAACCGTAACCTTTGGGTGCCAGTATGATTATAAACATCACAAGGGCAAAGAGGTTTGTTGTTGCTCCGATCAGTGCGGCAATGCCGCCCATCTTCTGCAAGTCCTTCATTTGTTGTTAGCTCCTCTGTCAAGTGTTCTTGGTTGTAAATTCGTCAGAAGACACTTGGCGTTGCTAGGATGTACTGCCTGAAACGGTTCAGATGCGAAACGATACGCTAACACGTTCTTCGGACAGGTATCAATACAGGTTCCACATTGCACGCAGTTGTTTGGGAAAGTGCTATCTTCCTGAACAACCGCCAACACATCAATGCTCATTGGGCAATTCTGATTACATTTCGTACAATCTAGGCAGGCTTCCCTATCACGGATTGCTACATGCAGACTAGGCATGCGCAACCGACGGCCCACATAAGTACTGGCAGCGACGATGGGGTAGATCCAACAGCCCCGATAACAAAACCCCCGGCGACCAAAGAGTAGCACAAAAACAAACATAAATATAACGACGGGGATGTACGGCAAAAAATAGCGGATTTCAGAAGTAGCAAAACGGCCGGTTCCTGGATATCCCAAATCAATCCGAGAAACCCCACCTATGAAGACAGTTGCCGCCATCATAATTGCCCAAACACTGACGATGATTACCCGGAACCAATTGTTCATCTTGCGTTCGATCGCCCTATCGTTCAAAGATTCCGAGACCAGTTGACACCCGGCGCCAGGGCAGAGCCAACCACAAAAAGCCCGCCGAAACAAAAACCCTGAAAGGAACAAAGAGGTAAGCACAATGACACTCAAATTGACTACTCCTTCCTTCAGACTCATGATCGGCGGCGCGGGTGCGAGGTAGATAACGCTAATCGGAAATATCGAGAAAGAGATGAGTAAGATCAATTTTCTTAACGTTTGGCGATTCATGATTCCTTAACCGTCTGTCACTTGTTCAATGCACAGACAATATACCTGTTCGATGGTATTGCTGGCTAGATACTAAAGTATTGTTCGGAGGTATTGTTGTGAAGAATGGAGAGGAGAAATTCTAAAGCGGGGTAACCGGAGGTTCAAGTTACAACAGCCCCAGCTCGCGTCCGCGCGCGACCGCTTCGGTGCGATTGTGGACCTGAAGCTTGTCGAAGATGATTCGGCTGTGTCCTTTGACCGTACTCAAGGCGAGGAAAAGTCGCTCGCCAATCTCACGATTCGAGAGTCCCTGGGCAATGAGGCGAAGTACTTCCAACTCGCGTTGGCTCAATGGCTCGACCAGAATTTTCGATCTTCGATTTTCGATTTCTGATTTTGCCTGCGGAATTTGAAATGCCAGCAGCAGTTTCTCCAGGTACGCGCTCAGGTGCGGCGAAGTTTTCAAAATCGCAAATCGCAAATCGGAAATCATCAATTGCATCGGTTCGCCTTCGTTAACGAAGAGACGAATAAAACCGCCCGGCTCTGCCAGCGCCAACGCGTCGCCCAGCACTAGCGCCGCCTTGTCCTTTTCGCCATGCGCGTGCAGAGCGACTGCTTGTAGAACCATGACCTTGAGAAGTTCGTCCTGCCAGCTCTTTGCTTCCATCTGCTGGCGAAATGGTTCCAGTACCGCCAATGCTGCCGCTGAGTCTCCTTGAGCAAGGAGTACGCGAGCTTGGCTGAGTGGCAGATCATGTGCCTGTGCGAGACGGGCGGCAGCTTTTACATCGCCCTCGCGAAGCAAGACAAGCACTTGGGCGGCGGCTACCTCAGGCATGCGATGCACAAAGTTACGCTGGCGTACAGACTGCTCTGCCTCCGCTAAGATGGCAGCCGCGCCAGTCACATCACCCTGAGCCAGTTTAACGCGGGCAAGAACCACCTCACAGGTAACGAATCTGTCAATCGCGCGATCATACTGCCTTGCCAGTTGAAGACTTTGTTGACTGTACTGCTCAGCAGTATCCAGATCGTTCCATTCGTAGAATATGCGGGCCAGGCCAATATACTCCTCGCTGGCATTCGGAGGTCCCTGATCACTAAGGAGTTGCAGGGAGTGTCGGTAGGTTTCGGCCGCCTGATAAAGTTGGTTCTCAGATTCCTGTATTCTGCCCAAACTGGTTGTAGCCAGTACAGTGTAGTAGGTATTCCCGGACGCCTGTCTGATAGCTTCGGTATAGACCTGACGGGCTGCGGCACGGTTCCCCAGGAGATGGTATGCAAACCCCAGTGTCCAATTCGCTCTACTGCGGAAAAGCATGTTATTGGGGGGCAGGTACTCTAGAGCGCGGCGCGCCTGGATGATCGCGGCATCCGGCTGGTATTGAAGGTTTGCCAACGTGGCTCTGATGGTGGCGATTTGTCCAACCAGGTCACGGGTTTTATCATCGAGATCGGTATTTTGCATGGCTTGTTCAGCCGCTTGCAGTTTCTCTTCGACGCCGGTTGTCTTTCCCGACATAAGCACCGACGTGGCAGATCTTACCCACAACCAGGGTCTGGCATCCATTACGATCTTGGGCAGCGAAGCCAGCCAGTTGACTATGGCAGTCACCGCGGCGAGTGAGTGCAGAGGTATCTCCCCGCCCTTAATCAACCGTTCGGCGCGTTCAATGTCATTGGCGGCAGCGGCATGGCGAAAGGCTTCAATATCCAAGTTGTTATCTTCGTACCACTGGCTCGCGCGGATGTGAAGTTCTGCCGCATTGATCGCACTCTGGTTCAGTCGTTGCTGCAACAACTCCGCAAAGAGATGGTGATAGCGGTACCAACGCCGCTCATTATCGAGGGGGACGATGAACAAGTTGGCGCGCTCGAGATATTCCAAGATAAAGGATGAAGGATGAGAGATGAAGGATGGAGAGTCGGAATGGATTTTAGTTTCATCCTTCATCCTTCCGCCTTCATCCTTTCCCAACACGGCATCACAAAGAGGTCCACACATCCGGTCGAGAATAGAAGTGTGCAGCAAAAAAGTCTGAATGCTTTCGGGCTGCTGTTGCAGGACTTGTTCAACCAAATAGTCCATCACGAACCGATGACTGCCGGTGAACGATTGGATGAACCCAGCGGCGTCCTTATGCCCTTGCATTGAAATCGCCGCTAATTGCAGACCGGCAATCCAGCCCTCGGTGCGGGCTTCCAATGCGGCGACATCGGCGGCGGAAAGGTTCAGTCCCATCACGCGATTGAGAAATTCGGCGGCTTCATCAGGAGTGAAACGTAAATCGGCGGCACGCAGTTCGGTCAATTGATCTTGGGCGCGCAATCGGGCAAGGGGCAAGTTTGGATCCTCACGGGTGGCGACAGCGAGGCGCATTTGCGGTGGCAGGTGCTCGATCAGAAAAGTGAGGACGTGGTCAATCGGTTGGGCATTGATAACGTGGTAGTCGTCCAAGACGAGGATAAAGCTGTCCGAGACGTTGGTGATTTCATTAAGCAGAGTCGTCAGAATCGATTCGGTTGATGGCGGCGGAGTGGATTGGAGCGCACTCTGCATTCCTGCGCCGATATTCGTCACAATCGTTTGTAGCGCGGCGATGAGACAAGTCAAAAAGCGGGTGGGGTCGTTGTCTCCTTCATCCAATGACAGCCAAGCAACGCGAACCTTGGGTTCGAATCGGTCGCAACCGGCGATCCATTCGCTGACCAGCGTGGTCTTGCCAAACCCGGCGGGCGCAGAGAGAAGAGTTAGTTTGCGATGCAGACCCGCGTTCAGTTGCTCGATCAGACGGGGGCGGAGGACAACCCTGGGTCGCGGCGGGGGGATATAAAGTTTAGTGGCTAGAATTGGCGCAGACATAGATCAAAATAGTATACGACGATACATCCTGCAAGGTTACAAAACCCAACTCGCGCTCGGTCGGAACGCGTGGAAGCAAGCGTATTATACCGTCTCCATCACGTTTCGCCAAATCTCCTGCGCCTCAGGCATATTATAGCACAGCCGCGAGTCATCTTCGCGGCTGTGCTCATTTCTCAGCAGACTACGACTTGGCTCGCGCACATCACAACCAGACCCAGGTCGCCACCGTCATCGCGAACATGACGCCAAGCCCGATCGCTGCCAACATCCGGATTTGCGCCATCGCTTTATCTACATCGGCGATGCGGCGGCTCCGGATTCCTTTTTGGTACTGCGTCGTAAATATGCTGGCTGGAACGATCAAACCATATTGCGCGATGATGAGAGCCGGACGCAGATCAGATAGCCCGATCGCCGCCATGCCCAACGCGCTCGCCGCGATGAACTGCCAGCCCCACATCAAACTGATCACGGCATTCGGGTGGATGAAGAGACTCAATCGCCACAACGTCGTCACCACGTTCCACTTTGAATATTCCGCCGAGACCGGCATTTCGGCAAACACGAGCGACGATAACCAAATGCCGCCCATGATCAACGATGCAAGAATGCTGCCCCGGCGCGTCACGCCGGGGATCTGAAACAGCAGCAGACCGGCAACGACGATGAAGAACAACAGGATGCCAACTTCGAGCCAGGTCGGGCGATCATAGATCATTCTGTATCCGACGATGACGAGCGATAGCAACAGAGCCGTACCAACACCGATCCAAGGATTCACCGGCAGATTGATCAAGACCCAGTAAAGTATCATCGGCACAAACGCTACCGACATCCAAGCCATACCCGAAAGCGCGATCGGACCAGCGGGGCGTTGTTCGCGCGGTGCGTCCACGGATACGTTGGGGTTTTGCTTGAACAAACTCCCCATTTTGAGCAACAGACTAAAATCGCCGTGCGCTTTGTACATCCCTTGCATCAACGCTTGCTGCGGATTCAATTCGCCATTCGCGATCTTGAGCCACACGTCCGACGGAGTAGTGATTGCGAGCGAAGGCACGTTAGCCGTTCCGACGTGAAACGCGCAGACGCCGTTTGCGATCTCGAAAAAATATTTTCCGCTTTGCGGCGCGCCGATGACGAATTGGATCGTCGCGTTCAAATCGCCAGCGGCTT
>DYJA01000065.1 GCA_020723345.1 Candidatus Aquidulcis sp.
GATTCACGTTTTTTCAAGTTGTTAATACTCCTCCACGATTAAGTGGGGTGCTACCAAAACTTACCTGAAGCAAGGGAACTCGAAAGCCCCAATGTCTGGAGCCGCGCCTTGACAACGCATCGTACCAGCAAAATCAGAAGTCAATCCAGCAACATAGGTTCCGGCATCAATCAAAGGCGAAGAGGAAGACAAATGGAAATCTCCAGAACCGGAATTTACAAAAACTGGGTCAGCACCTGACCAAGTTGTACTTCCGACATCAATATATGCTCCTGTTCCGCCTTTTCCCGAATCCTTAAACCAGTTGTTACGCCCAAAAAGGGACGCACCGGCAACAATAAAAACGTCGTTAGCAGCGGAATTGTAAATGACGTTGTTTTTTAGCGTGGCGCTACCGGTGACATATATGCCGTACCTTCCAGAGCCGAAAATAGTGTTGTAATAGAAATTCAGGTTGGTGCTTCCATGGACGATAATAGCATCTGTTGCTAGACTGTTGAAAATGGAATTATGCAAATCAACGTCTGTGGTATTGCTAGATACGATAACCCCATTCGTTCCTTGAATTCTAAAGCCGCCAATATCTAGATGACTATGATCATTGGTATCAATTGCGCCGTGAGCATCCAATGGCGACTTGGCAAGTTTCAAGTCATCGATGTAATAGGTAATTGGATTCTGAGAGTTATAGAAGTAAATGTCATTCATTTTTCCGCCGGTAGTAACCGTCTTTATTCCATTGGCGTTGATCCAGAGAGCGTTATCCACATACAGTTTGATGCTCCCTCTGGTTGAATGAAGATAGTCCTCGATATAAATCTTGTGCCAAGTTCCACTAGCTAAACTGCGTCTAGCCGGAATATTCCAGGAACTCCAAGCAGGAACGTTTAAGACAATTTCGTTGAGCAGGTTGCTAGTACTTTGAGGGTAGAGCATCATTTTTACTTCGTAATTCGAGTTGTCTAATAAGCGAAGCATGGTTGGATCACTGCGTGATGTTTGGTCTGTCGGATAATATACCCAATAACTGAGGTACATCGTGTCGCCTTCGTTAATATCGATTCCGGCTACGTTCTTCAGGCGTAGATAAACTGTCCCTGATCCTTCTCGAGCAACTTTCGCAGATTGAGTGCCGTTATGAACGATTGACGTATCGGCAGTGACTGCTCCTCCGGTTTCGCCGATGGTGAAATTCCACAAACCTTTTGCAGACTCGAATGTCTCTATGAGCGCGGGAGCATTCGCAGCATTTCCTCCGACGAATGTAGACGTAGTATTGCCGCGAAGTGAGATTTTGCTTGTGGCATTTCCGCTCCATCCAACAAGCAGGGGCTCCGTGTAGGTGCTACTACCAAGAAACTGCACAGCATCTCCGGGTTGAATGTCCAGCATTTCGAGATAATTAAGTGTTTTTATCGGCTTTGATCGAGAGATGCCAAAATTGGTCCAATCAACACCATTTGTTCCATCTACATAGAATGTTGCGTTTGTAGGCATAACTCTGCCGATTGTGGCTCTTAGGTCCGACCTACCCCAGCCACTGCCACCACCATATAACCCGCTCCAATTCGAGGCATAGTGTGATGCTAGACCCGTATGAGCCATACCTTTTGATGTGGAACTGCTCCCGAAATCCTTGACCATTGTCCAAGTTGTTCCGTGGTCGCTTGACGCCACTATCCGATTCACAAAGTTGTTTGCGCAGGACCATTCGTTTATGCCAATTGAACTGAAGATGATATTCCCAGCATCGTCCACATCAGCCCATTGCCAGACTGTACATCCCTCCAGGGGGTAGACAACTTCTATGGTTTGAGTTGTATTATTGTCAGTTATTCTGGCAATGGCTCGGGTCTTTGTTCCGCGTGGTGAGTGCATATCCATGCCCACATAAAGATAGCGAGCATCCGAGGTCATCGCCGTAACTTCTACAGGAGTTCCATCCGAAAAGGTTGGAAGGATGAAGACAAAGTCGCTGGCGGAAATTCCGTCGGCGTTTATTTTGTCAGACGGGAGTTTTAGTATTCCGCGATCTTGATCTCCAATCGCTACGTACAACGCGTCGCGGTATGGATCGTAATAGACATTGTGAATATGATCTTCTGGCGGTGCCCAATTTGCTACATTTGTCCAAGTCCCGTTTGGTCTTCTTCGCCATAGATGAGCGCCTGTCGTGTTACTATGCGATGTATACTCGCCCGCCCAAACATTGCCGTACTTGTCTTCCGTGAAATTCCATATCTTGCCGCCTCCTGTTACATCCACAAATTGCTGGACTGGAGTAAAGTTCAGACCATCCGTGCTTTCAAAAATAAACGAATAAGGAGTGTTTGACCTGTTATAATCAGCCCGTACTCCACCAACATAAACAATGCCTCTACTGTCGAGGAACATATTCCCCATGTAATCAGATCTGGGAAATTTTGTCGGGTCGGTAGTCGAATGCCACCTGGTTCCATCGAACATCAAAGTGCCATAGATCTGGCTAATACTTGAAATCCTATCTTTCTGTATCATCATCGCGCCAGCGCGGTAGGCGTATGAGGCAACCCCCTTATCGACCTGAGCCCACCTTAGTCCGGCAGTACTATCAATGGAACCCTGGGGGATCAAGAATAGGGGCGCAAAGATAAAAAAAGAGAAAAGGATACGCACTGGCATTAGCTCTTTCGCCACACAAACCGGTTGACGTAGTCGGTATAACTCAAAATCACCCGCACCACTTTTTCTGAAACATTGGGCGCGGTATAGTCAGCCACCATCCGCAATGTGCGATCTTCGCCGCGTCCCTGCGTCTGCAATATCTTGAGTCCATCCAGCACTCGCTCGAGTTCCAGCCCTGTCAACATGACGGCGCCTTCTTCCATCCCCTCCGGGCGCTCATGTGCATTCCGGATATTCAACGCCGGGAAATTTAGGATGGAGGATTCTTCCGTGATCGTGCCACTGTCCGAGAGCGTGGCGATGGCGTGCAGCTCTAGACTCACATAGTCGCAAAAGCCCAACGGCTTGAGCAGTTCCACTTGGGCGCGCAACTTGACGCCCAGCTCATCCATTTTTTTGCGTGTTCGCGGATGAGTGGACACAATGATGCGCTTTTCGTAACGCTCTGCGATGCCGTTTAATACGTCAATCAGCTTCTCGAACTGTTCCGGAAAATCAATATTCTCTTCCCGGTGTGAACTGACCACAAAATAATTCTGGTCTTGCAGACCAAGCCGCGCCAGCACATTCGAGGCGTTGATTTTGGGCAGATAGTAATGCAAGACCTCGTACATCGGGCTGCCGGTTTTGATCACCCGGTCCGGCAGCAAACCCTCGCGCAGCAGGTACTCGCGCGAGATGGTGCTGTAAGGCAAGTTAATATCGCTAATGTGATCAACGATCCGGCGGTTGATCTCCTCCGGCACCCGCTGATCAAAGCAGCGATTGCCGGCTTCCATGTGAAATACGGGGATCTTGCGGCGCTTGGCTGAAATTGCTGCCAGGCAGCTATTGGTATCGCCCAGGATCAGCACCGCGTCAGGTTTTAGCTCAGCCAAAACATCATCCGCCCGGCTAATCACCAAGCCAATCGTCTCCGCCGCGTTTTTGCCCGCGGCATTGAGAAAGTGGTCTGGTTTGCGGATTTCCAAATCATCGAAAAAGATCTGGTTCAGCTCATAGTCATAGTTTTGACCGGTATGGATAATGGCATGGTCAACGTAGCGATCGAGCGCCGCCATGACGCGCGAAAGCCGGATGATTTCTGGTCGAGTGCCGACGATGGTTGCAACTTTCATAGCCAAATGTTCTGCTCGGAAGCGAATTCTGCCAAGCCGCGGTCACACATTTTCAGAGTAGGTATCGGGCTGGTTGGGATCAAACACTTGGTCCGCCCAAAAAAGCGTCACGACTTCCGCGTCGCCTACGTTTTGGATGGAATGGGTATAGCCCGGGGGAATATCTACTACGCGGTAATCCTCGCCGCGCACGCGATATTCAACTACTTGAGTTTCGAGAATGTGTCGCAGGCGGATGACGGCTTCGCCCTGCAACACCAAGAACTTTTCCGCCTTGGTATGATGGTAGTGATTGCCACGCGTGATGCCGGGATGGGTGCGCGATACGAAGATTTGCCCGATCCCCGGGGCTTTGATAAATTCTGCCAGGTTGCCGCGCTGGTCCGCCTTAGCCACCAACTGATAGCCAAAATCTGCTTGGTCAAGATAACTAGTATAGGTGGCGTAAAGTGCGCGGATGAAGGGCTGAGAAAAATCGGGCACCTGGAGATTAGAGCGCATTTGTCGAAACGACCGGATGGTCTCCGCCAGTTTACCCAGCGTGATCTGATAAGATACGAGTGGCTTGGCGTAACGAAAGCCCGGAACGTTCGGGACAAGCTCTGTCAGAAAAGCGCTCACCACATCGTCAACATAGGTCAGTTCCATTTCGCGGGCTGGATCGGAAATGGCAATGGGCAGATCATGGGCAAGGTTGTAGCAAAAGGTCGCCGTCACCGCGTTGTAGTTGGGCTTGCACCACTTGCCAAACAAATTCTTGAGCCGGTACACCGCCACTTCTGCTCCCGCGACTGTTGCATAGTCCCGCAAAGCATCCTCGGCTTCGCGTTTACTAATCCCATAGGGATTATCCAACTCGGCTTGGATCGAAGAAGTAAAAACGATCTTTGGCGCGCGTTTTAGTCCGCGGAGGATCGAACAAAGCTCAGCGGTGAACCCCACATTTCCGGTTTGGTACTCTGTTATCTCTTTGGGTCGATTCACGCCCGCCAAGTGAAAAACAATTTCGGCTGTGGTCAGCGCCTGCCGCAGTTCCTCAGGCGAATTACCCAGATCATATTCGTACAGAACCACCTGTTCCTGTCGGCGCAGCGCCGCGCCCAAATTCTTGCCGACAAACCCTTTAGCCCCGGTTACCAAAACGGTTGGCACGATCTGTTTCCCCCTCACACTTCGATTCGCTCACCCCGCATGGCTCGCTGTACACAGTCCAACTTTAACAAGAGTTTCATCACGCCCTCTCCGTCCAATTGACAAGTGTTGTGCGAATTGTAGTCGTGTTGGAAAGAGACTTGTGTTTCTCCTTCGGTGAAATAGCTAGCATAATTCAAGTCGCGCCCATCTGTAGGCACGCGGTAGTAATCGCCCAGGTCATCCGCCCGTGCCATTTCCTCACGCGTCAGTAGCGTCTCGTAGAGTTTCTCACCATGCCGCGTGCCAATCACCGCGACTGGGTTATCTGCTTTCAAGAGTTTTTTCAGCGTCAATGCCAAAGTTTCGATGGTCACCGCTGCTGCTTTTTGGACGAAAATGTCGCCGGGTTTGCCGTTCTGAAATGCGTAGAGTACCAGATCAACCGCGTCATCAATCGTCATCATAAAGCGGGTCATGTTCGGATCGGTAATAGTGAGCGGCTTGCCGGCTTGGATTTGCTGGATGAAAAGAGGAATCACCGATCCTCGCGAGCCCATCACATTCCCATAGCGTGTGCCGCAGAAAATGGTTTGCGTGTCGCCATACAGGCGGGCTTTGGCGACCATGATCTTTTCCATCAGCGCCTTGGACATTCCCATCGCATTGATTGGGTACACTGCCTTGTCGGTGCTGAGCAGGATCATGTTCCGGACACCGCACGCCAGAGCAGCATTCATAGCATTCTCGGCGCCCAGCGTATTGGTCTGTACGGCTTCCAGCGGGAAGAATTCACAGGACGGCACTTGTTTGAGCGCAGCCGCATGAAAAACATAGTCCACGCCTTGCATCGCGGGGAGCAGACTATTGTAGTTACGCACATCGCCGATAAAGAACTTGACTTTCGGGTTCTTTAGCGCGAGTCGCATATCTTCCTGTTTTTTCTCATCGCGACTAAAGACCCGGATTTCTTTGATGTCCGTGTGCAAGAACCGGCGCAGGACTGCATTCCCAAAAGTACCCGTGCCGCCTGAAATAAACAAGGTTTTTGAGTCAAACATCTGGGCACTCCCCTTCCAACGCCGGTTGCTAGTGCATGTTTGACATCCCGGTTGTGAATCCAGACCTATCAGGTTTCCGAAAACCTGACAGGTCTATGCAAACCAACTTGGTTAAAGATGCGCTAGGTCAGTTGGCAGATCGTAAAGCAGTTGAACCGGCTGTCGGCACAAGCAACTTGGTGTATTTTCTATAATTCCAGTACATGACTCCCGGGTATACAAAGCCAACTGCCATATTAGTCGCAATTGCGCCCCAAGCACCCCACAAAGGTACCAAAATGAAAAAACCCAACACGTTCACGATCCCAACTATTACTGCGGTATTGCGGAGGGCGGCACCTTTACCGTGTGCCCCCATAAAGCGATTGTAGAAATCGCCAAAGCCGTATAACACTGCACCCAAAGCAACTACGCGCGCCATCGGACTGACGGCGGCAAAAGCTTTCGTGTAAAGCCACGCCAACGGCTCGCCCAAGAAGACAAAGATGGCAACAAAAGCCAGGAGTGCAGCGCCCGCGGTGGCTAGAGTCACCTTACTTGAAATTCGGCGCTGGTTCGCGAATTCCTTGAATGACGAAGCGGCTACAGCATTCGGGATCATTTTTAGCGGGTCGGTCAGGGTCAGCGCGAGAGAGTAAAACCCTACCGCCGTATTGTCCACCCAATATGCGATTGCCAAGCGATTGAGTTGCCCGGTCGCCACCCCGGCTAACGTCCCTACATAAATCTGCCAGCCATAATTTCTATGTTGTTTCTGGATCTCACCTCCCCATCGCCGTATTGAAGCAAAGCGCGGTCTCGCCGCCCAAATCAAGCCGAACACAACCACCAGTATGGTAATCTGTTGTAAGAACAGAATAGTGGCGGCGGAAATCCGGTCTTTGGGGAAAACCAGCACGATCAATAAATATAAACTGGCGGGCAATGTGTTCAAGAGCGCCAGCCGATATACTTGGTTTGTGCTTTGATAGATCCACAGCAAAGCGCTCTGGAGTGGGAAAACTATAGCGAATGGTGACATGCTGATCATCACCAGAGCCAGATTCGTTCGAAAGAGCCAATCGATAGGATACGCTGCCAGAACGCAAGTGAGTCCGATGACACTCCCAATTCCTACTCCCCCAAGAATCATCGTCCCGATAATCTCGCGTTGACTCTGGCGATCCCTGTGTTGGAGCAACACTAAACTGCCGGTATTGTGGTATCCAACCATTAGCAGCGTGGTCAGCAGTGCCCAAAGGGTCTGGACAAACTTTACGTCTCCATAAAGGGCAGGCCCCAACACGCGTGTTGTGATCAGGTTGGAGAGAAAACTTATTCCCATCGCCCCCAACATAGACGCGAAAAGCGTTCCAGACTGAACTGCGCGAGTATTGGAAACTAACTTGACATGCTCATTGATTTGAAACACTTTATCGGCTTTGCTTTGTAGTTCCACGAAGTAACCCCCAACATTCTCATACTATGCGCCCTGACGGCGTTCTTGATACAGGGTATGCCCAACAAAACACCCCATCAGCCAACCTCCCAGGAGAATAATTTGCCCGGTTGTAGCCGCGAAATCTTCGGTCAGGTTGTAAAGAATCAAGACCGCAGCTAGAAGAGGTAGTATAAAAGTCTCCAGGTTCGAAGTTACAGCGCGGCGAGCAGAGACTACTAAAAAGCTGAACAGCATGCCGCCGAAAGCCAACCCTCCTGCAATACCAAATCGTACCGCTGCAGACAGAAATCCATTGTGGATCGTATATCCAATCCCGCCTGACCTGAGGTCTAAACCATAATTGTAGAATTCTTGATTATAGATAGGGGAACCAATGGTCTCCCCCAATCCTAGAGGGTATTTGGGCATGAGCCAGACAGCGAACTCATTGAATGCGATGCGGTCACTCAGCGTATCAGCCATTAGTCTGCCCGTCACAAACTTTTGGGGTAAATAATAAGAAACTATTTCTGACCAAGGCATCCAAATCACGAGCGCAAGACCAAGACCCGTCATCACAATTCCCACATTCCGCCATACCGAGTCTTCCCATTTTCGAATGATGAGTACGCCTACGATGGCTAGGAGAAATCCTGCCCAGGGCATCCGTTGAAATGTCACGACAACCGATATTCCAAATAAGGTCGCCAAACCAATCCAATGCCACAATGGACGTCCATTCTGCCACAAACCAACAGCAATCGTCGCAAAAGTGAGGTACATCGCGTGTTCATATTCTTCGCCAAATGCTCCTGTACTTCTGCCAACATTGGCAAACGCACTGCGAAAAGAGCCTCCCACTCTGAAGAAATATGGATCATAATCAAACTGAATGATTGCCACCAAAGCCGAAAAGATTCCTAGCACTATGATCCCACGCTCAATCACACGATAATCATCTCGAGACAAGTAATCACGCGCCGAAAAATAGAATACTCCAAATGCTAATTGCTTTTCTACCCCGCTAACTACCTGTTTTATGCCCAGACTTTCGTAATTGATTGCTATGGCAAAAATCGATGCCGCGACATAGGCGACCAGGAATTTTTCAAAGGAGGAAAGCGGGGCGAAAGAACGTTTCCGAAGCGCTTCTGGCACCAGCCGATTTAATACCAATGCTGGCAGTACGACTAGCAACATCATGCGCGTCGGCTGCAAATCAAAATAACCCCCAACGTGCGGCATAATTTCTTCCTGCACCAAAACGGGATAAGCCATCAGCCACAAGAGAAAAATCGCGACCAGTGGTCGATTATCGGCTTTGGTGGTAAGTGCTAACACCAGTGGAATTATGATGATCAGATAGATGCCAATAATTAGGAGTGACATGACAATTCTCTACTCGATGTACCACTCCACGGTGCGCCGCAACCCTTCCTCAAAACTAACCACCTGAACAAATCCTGTTAGCTCATGCAATTTTGAACCATCGGCTTGGGAGTGTTTGACATCGCCGGCCCGAACTGCGTCAAACTCCGGCTTGATATCGGTCCCAAGTATCTTGTTTAGCATGGCGACGAGTTCTAATAATGTAACACGACCACCTAACGCGGCATTGCACACTTGCCCACCCACTGCCTCAGATTGGCACGCGCGCAAGTTGGCTTCAACAACGTTCGCTACGTAGGTAAAGTCCCGCGACTGTAGTCCATCGCCATGAATCACGGGGGACTTGCCTTGCAGCATCCCCTTGACAAACTTGGGAATGACAGCAGCATATTGCGAAGTCGGATCCTGACGCGGACCAAATACATTGAAATACCGCAGTGCCACTGTGGGCAATCCATAAACTTGATAAAAGGCTCGGCAGTAGTTCTCTCCGGCGAGCTTTGACACGGCGTATGGAGACAGTGGGTTCGTTGGCATTTCCTCATGTTTGGGCAGGACTGGATTATTCCCATACACAGACGAGGATGAAGCATAAACCACCCGCTTTGCATTTGCCTCACGTGCGGCGAGTAATATATTGAGTGTTCCGGTGCTATTCACTTCGTGCGAGGTTAGTGGATCGGCGACTGAACGCGGCACAGAAGGCAATGCAGCTTGATGCAGCACATAGTCAACACCTTGCATCGCCTTCCTGATCATCGCCGAGTCGCGGAGGTCACCTTCGAAGACATGAAGCGCGGAAGGGAAATTCTCTTGGGCAGTCTTGAGGTTGTCTCGTTTGCCTGTGCTAAAGTTGTCGAGAACATGGACACATTCTCCACGTCGCAAAAGCTCGTCAACCAGATTGGATCCGATAAAACCTGCGCCGCCTGTGACAAGATACGTCGACATTACAGCCCAACGACCTTCCCGTCCAACCCGGCGCGAACAAGAACATGTCGTGTGTCCACAATCAATTGAGATCGTTCCAGCACTTGGCGCCAATCATAGATTCGGTGGTCGGTCACAATCACGACGCAGTCACTTGCAGACAATGCTGCCGGCAAATTCGTCACCGATTTGAGCGTTAACCCATCATACGATAATTCCGACACATAAGGATCATGGAACTGGACTTGCGCTCCCCTTTCTTGCAGCAAAGCGATAATATCAAAAGCTGGTGATTCGCGGACGTCGCCGATGTCGCGTTTGTATGCAATGCCTAGAATCAATATCAAAGCCCCCTTGACCGGCTTGCGCTGATTGTTGAGAGCGTTTACCACTTTATTCACGACGTAGGACGGCATTCCAAAGTTGATGTCCTCAGCAACCTCAATGAACCGGGCTCGGTAATTTAGTGTGTTTAGTTTCCATGCCAAATAGCGCGGGTCAATTGGCAAGCAATGCCCGCCTAACCCAGGTCCCGGCTGAAACGACATGAATCCAAATGGTTTGGTGGCTGCGGCTTCAATCACTTCATAGACATCCATGCCCAAACGATCACACATGATAGCCAATTCATTCACTAGACCAATATTGACGGCTCGAAATGTATTCTCCAACAATTTTGCCATCTCTGCTGCCTTGGGAGACGAGACACAGACCACCCGACCGACAATCAAGCCATAAAGCGCATTAGCCACTTGAAGACATTGAGGTGTTACACCTCCCACAATCTTGGGCGTGTTGGCAATCGTAAAATCGGTACGACCGGGATCGATGCGCTCGGGCGAGAAAGCCAAGAAGAAATCTTTACCCACTTCAAGTCCGGTTTGTCGCAATCGGGGCAGAACGATCTCTTCCGTTGTTCCTGGATAGGTGGTGCTTTCCAAAACGATTAACTGATACTTGTGTAGTCTTTGAGCAATATCCTCGACGGCGTTGACAATGTAGGACACATCCGGATCTTTTGTCTTTCCAAGCGGCGTCGGAACACAAATAATGATCGCATCCGCAGCGTGCAAGGAGTCCCAATCCTGTGTTGCCGTAAGCAGGTTCTTCTCAACAAGGAGACTAATGTGACTGGAAGGCACATCTAGGACATAGCTCTGCCCCGCCTGAATTGCGGATACTTTTTCCGGATCTACATCGATCCCGGTGACCCTAAAACCAGCTTCGGCAAAAGCCACCGCAAGTGGCAATCCCACATATCCAATTCCTATCACACATACGTGCGCCTCGCGTGATCGAATTCGCTCAAGCAATACGCCGGCCGTTTGCGTTTTAGATTCCATTGTTTTCGATTCCTCGGTTAGAAACCAGAATGAGTGAACCCATCTTTTAGCACGGTCACATTGAATCCGGTCTCAACCCCAGTGAGCGATTCTTTCTGCCATATCTGGGTTATGGCTTTTGATCAAAGAAAGTCTTGATCGCATTCGTGACATGTTCGATTTGATCGGTTTCCAATTCAGCGTACATCGGCAAAGATAAAATCTCGCCGACAACTCGCTCGCTCACCGGCAAATCGCCTGCTTGATAGCCCGAGGACTGGAAAGCGTTTTGTAAATGGATGGGAACCGGATAATGAATTCCGGTGAATATCCCCTGGCTCTTCAGCCACGCTTGCAATTCGTCGCGTTTTGGCGCCCGAATGACAAACAAATGGTAAACGTGCTTGTTGCCCGGACATTCGACCGGCGTCACGGCAGGCGTCCCCTTGAGCAACTCCGCATAAAGAATGGCATGTTGACGACGTTTCTCATTCCACTCTTCGAGATGGGGAAGTTTGGCTCGCAAGACCACGGCTTGGATTTCGTCCAATCGCCCATTCCAGCCGATCAGATCGTGCAGGTACCGGCGCTCAGAACCGTGATCGCGGATCATGCGAATTCGGCGAGCCAGGTCACCGTCGTTCGTCGCGATAAAGCCGCCTTCGCCATACGCGCCCAGATTCTTGGAATAATAAAAACTAAACGCTGCCGCATCTCCCAAACTGCCCGCGCGACGCCCTTTGTACTCCGCGCCATGGGCTTGACAGGCATCTTCAATGACTTGTACCCCGTGCCGCGACGCAATTTCGCGCAGTGGCTCCATGTCGACGGTTTGCCCGTAGAGATGGACCGGCAGAATCGCTTTGGTGCGCGCGTTGATCTTGGATTCGACTTGCGCGACATCCATCAGATATGTCTGCGGATCGATATCTACAAAGACAGGTTTTGCGCCGGCGAGGACAATCGCTTCGGCAGTCGCGATGAAGGTGTGGGATACCGTAATGACTTCATCGCCTGCCCCAATTCCCATCGCCCGCAAAATGATTTGTAGCGCCGCGGTGCCGTCGCTTACTCCGATCCCGTACTGTGCGCCGCAGAATTGCGCAAACTCTTTTTCGAGGGCTTGAACATTTTCACCTAGAAATAACTGCATTCCATCGAACACGCGTCCGATGCCAGCAAGAATCTCATCTTTCAAGGGTGCATATTGCTTTCGCAGATCAACCAAGGGAACATTCATATTCCAATCTCCATTTGAGGTTCAGTTTTGCGGAGTGCGCGCGCTGGATTGCCGGCGACGATCGTACGCGCGGCGACGTCGTGCGTGACCACGCTGCCTGCGCCAACGACTGCGTTTTCTCCAATTGTCACGCCGCAGAGAATCGTTGCGTTACTGCCGATTGATGCGCCACGCTTGACCCATGTGGGCACACACGTCCAATCTGTTTCCGTTTGTAGATTACCACGCGCGTTTGTCGCGCGCGGGTACTTGTCGTTAATGAACATTACTCCGTGCCCGATGAAAACTTCGTCTTCAACTGTGACCCCTTCGCAGATGAACGTGTGGCTAGAGATCTTGACCCGGCAACCAATCTTCGCCCCTTTTTGGATCTCGACAAACGTGCCGATCTTGCTTTCGTCGCCGATCTCACAGCCATACAGGTTCACGAAGGCATAGATCTTTACATTGCGCCCCAACTTCACGTCGGGAGCGATACGCGCAAAATCCTCTGCTTTCACCGACAATCTCCTTGCTTCCCCCATTGAGAAGCGAATGTTGAGCCGATTCCAGAATTCGAATGACTTGAAGACCAACCCTGCCGCTGCTCCGTGGCTCTGTTCCTTCCTTGATGCAATCTAGAAAATGCTGACATTGCACTCTCAGCGGTTCTGCCCAGGATATTGGGTAGGGCACGCCATCTCCGGTCCGATACGAAAGATGGAATTGTTCTTCAGTATCCGAGTACGGCGGTATCTCCACCCCCTTGTCATAGATCATGATCTTA
Organism: Candidatus Aquidulcis sp.; assembly: GCA_020723345.1. Taxonomy (GTDB): domain Bacteria; phylum Chloroflexota; class Anaerolineae; order UBA4142; family UBA4142; genus VGOB01. Next base: position 13,042 of record DYJA01000065.1, read on the forward strand.
TTCTCGGGTTCCACATCATCGTAAACGAGCATCTTCATACTGCCGACGACGGTATACCTTCGGATCTTGCAAGGATCCAGCCAACTCACCCGGATGTCCGCCATTATACCATTGGGGAAGATAAGACTGAGATAAGCCACGTCATGTAGCCCTTTTTTGCGCTGGACGAATACTCCTCCGCGCGCACTCGCTGCCACGGGTTCCATGTTCAACACAAAAAGGAGAATCGAAATATCGTGCGGCGCAAGATCCCACGCGACGTTGATGTCAGGTTGGAACAGCCCCAAGTTGACGCGCGTACCGTTGATATAGTAAATCTCACCGAGTTGACCGCTCGCAATGATTTCCCTCATCGCCGCAACGGCGGGGTTGTAAACAAAGGTGTGCCCAACCATGACGACGCGAGATTGACGGTTACCCTCGGCAATGATCTCACCGGCTTGATCCACACAAGCGGCAAGCGGTTTCTCGACCAGGACGTGCTTACCCGCGCGCAGCGCAGCCAACGCAAGGCGATAGTGAGAATGCACAGGGGTCGCAATATATACCGCTTCTACGTCTGAAGCAAGCAACTCTCGATAGTCCCTTGTCGCGCGGACTCCTGGATAGAGACTTGTAATGTGGTCCAATCGATTCTGATCAAGATCGCAAACCCAGGCGAGGTCAGCCTCCGGCAGATCGTTAAAATTGCGCGCGAGTTTCGGTCCCCAATAACCAAGCCCGATTATACCTACTTTGATCATGGTGGCAACTCCTTTGCTGCGAGAGTGATCGGTCACTGGTACGATACGGCGTAGTGCCCTCACGCGGCGCCATTGCCCGAAATTACCGCCCAAGGCGTGAGAAGCATGATTTTGAGGTCAGAGATGAGTGACATTTCCTCGATATAGCGTAGGTCCAGACGAACCATTTCGTCGAATGGGACGCGGCTTCGTCCATGCACTTGCCACAAACCCGTAATCCCAGGGACGACACGCAGTCGCTCGCGATGCCATCCTTGATAATGCTCTACCTCGTAGGAAATGGGCGGTCGTGGTCCAACAAAGCTCATTTCGCCTTTGAGGACATTGAACAATTGAGGTAACTCGTCCAAACTAGTTTGTCTTAGGATGTGACCAACGCGCGTGACGCGGGGATCTTTGTTGATCTTGTACTTTAGCGCGTCGATGCTCTTTGCGTCAGACTGATCCGGCGTTTGATTCTTGATGTAACGTTGGACGAATTGGCGATGAATTTCCGAATCATTGTCTACATACATGGTGCGGAATTTGTAGAAAGTGAATGGTTTTCCGTACAGATCGCTCTGACGCCGATCGTTGTGCGAGCGCCGATCAGTCGAGTTTGACAACCTGGGTTGCCTCTGCCGCCGCCGCTCTTTGCGCCGACTGTTTTTCCCTGTTCTCGTCTGCCTAAACAATGCCGGTCCGGGGGAATCAAGCTTTACACAAATGCCAATGAGAACAAGCAGTGGAGAGAACACAACGATCAGCACAAGTGATCCAACGACATCGATCAGCCGCTTGACCCATAAGTAAAATCGCTTATCGTGCCCAATAACTAGGATGGGTCTACGGTCTATGCTCATTTCTTGATGTGACATGTTTACCTCCACTTTCTGCCAATTTCAATGCTTCGACAAACCGCAAGTCGGCCTTTGTCGTTCGCTTGCCGGAATTTGTCCCAAGCAAAAGGTTGTCTCGCGCATGTCGTGCTGGCATCTGGCTGATAATGTTTTGATTACTTCCCTGGTCTCCTGATCGCAACCAGGACCAATCCAGCCAAGACCGCTAGACTAACAAGTAACAGAGGAACGAGCCAGACCGGGCGGAACGGGCCGATGGGTTCAGTTTGCGAATATTCCGTGGAGGGAATCAGCGTCTTGATTTCCATGGCGATCGGTTGCGGTGTTGGTGTTTTGACGCCATTACGGGTAGGCGTCTCTTTGACGGTTGGCGTCGCAGTCTGCGTAACCGATCCGTTGATAGTCGGGACTACAGTTCCGGTGAAGACTTGACCCACACTCACGGGGCGAGTGTCGACACTGTAAACCTGGTCGCCCCGTACGATTGCCAAATCGCCTTTCAGTCCAGAATTGGAACGCGACAATGCGTTCACCGCCCACGACACTCCCTTGTCGGTTGTGCCTGTCACGGCGAGCAGTGCCTGGCTTCCCCCTTTGCTCCACGGAGAAACCACTTGCTGGATGATCCCCAAGTCAGTACCGGGCAGGATGCCATAGATCGGTCGATCAACCTTTTGGAAAATATCATTGGTGCCCGGCACAAAGGGCTGGGGGAGCAGGACATTGGCGTCACGAATAAATGGATTCGCCCTGGGAAGCCCAATCGCAATAACATTGGATCCGGATACCAAAGGCGCCGTGGCATCCTGACCAAAGATTACGCGGGGCATCAGATCTTTGCTCTGCGAATTGCTTCCCAGCACCAAACCGATATGAAGCAGTTGATCCACTTCAGTCAAACTGGGGGCGGCGGATAGTGCCAAGACTAAGTTACTCATATCGCCGGGCGCAATGTATGGATAGGGAAAGTTCTTCAGGTCAAGCTTGGTCTCGGCTTGTCCTGGTTCAAGATGGAGATACGAATCCTCATAGACCACCGTCCATCGCGGATTACCAACCCTTGTCTCGCATCGCTCAACGCGACCGGGAAGCGCCTGTACTCTGATCCAATTCCGACCGGGGCGAATGACGGATTTGTTCAAGGGTGTTCGAAGCCAGCCATCGGTGAGATTGCTGTCGTCGAGCGCAGTGCTCCCAATCGGTGTATCATTCAGTGAAACCTTGATACTCCCTCCCGTCTTGGACAAGATTGCCGAGTGTCCAAAGTGAAGGGAGAAATGGGAATTCTCGCGTAGCATTGTCGCCGACGGGAGATCAAAAGAATAGTATGCTGATTCTGAACCGAACGCATTCAGCTCTCTATTCTCGTACCCTAGCGAAGCCAAGGTCAAATCGCGTTGTTGTGCGGCGGCGCTGACTGGCGTAGGACGAATATCCTCCACAATGGCTAATGGTCCGGTTGTCCCCGGAAGACGGTACTGTGGATTCAATCCATAAGCCGCCTTGAGGACAGCGTTATCGTCCAAGCCGGTGACGATGATGATCGCGCCGCGCGCATTCCACGGAGAAACGACTTCTTGAAGGATCCCAGCATCTTCTGCGATGGCATCCGAACCGTGAACAAAGAACCGGGTAGATTTTCTCGATGGGGATTGGCGCAGACGGTTGTCGGGCGGATCGCCGATCTGGGCTGCCAGGGTGTCCACATTCAGGATGTCGCCTCGCGAGTCCATCAGCGTGGCAGTATGCTTGATCGACAAACTGGGTGTAATCACGGGAGTCACCTGCAACGCGACGGTCGTCGAAACTCGTTGTCCCGCAGCCAGCGCACCGATGGACCAACGCAACTTGCTCGGCGCGGTTTGAATGCACAAACCTTTGCACATCAGGAATTTGCCCTCGGGTGAGATACGATCTTCAACCACTAGGTCTTGCGGACTCGAAGATGTGTTCTCAACTACAAGGGTGTAACTCATCACCGAACCTACGGAGACCGTCGTAGGCATCTGGCTGCTGAGTGCCAAACGCCGCTCTTTTACGGAAATCGACTGGGTGAGTTGTCCGATCAAGGGATCTTTGTTTAGTTTGCCCACCACAATCAGATGCTCACCCGGCGGCGGGTTGGCGGTTAGCTGTGATTCGAGTGTTGCCGTGACTGGTAGTTGCCCATAGGATAATTGACCCAGGCGCGCCGCAATTACGGTCGCCGCCCGCGCATCGGATTCGTCAAACGCGTTAGGCACCACGATGCGTGCCTGGCTTTGCTCAAACTTTGACCTGGAATATATGGGTTTTGGAAAGAGCGCCAAATTTAGAGGCAACGGACGCTCTTTATAAACCATGTGGAAAATGGACGTCTTCTTGAGGACGAGCCGACCTTGCACATCGACATCACAACCTGGCTCGAAGGAATACCCTACCCGAATCCAATTGTTGCGCGAATCTTCAGGTGGTCGAAAGTATTCCCGAGGAAGATTCACACGAATCTGTCGAGAAGTTGCGGGCGCAAGCGCCTCAGTGTGGATGTTCTGATCGTTGAATCGCACATCCAAGAAACCCAATCCGTATGCTGACGTGTCTCGACCCGAGACAAAGTGGTCAAATGTCAAGCTAACATAACTACCCTCGCCCATCTCCCACCCCGTCGGTAGGTAGAAATCGTACCACAGCGTATCGTATGGGCTGAAGGCAGTTTCATCCCCATATCCTAATGCCTCGAGCGAAAGATCAATGCTCTTGTCGGAAGGCGCAGCCAAAGTTCCTGCAGGAATGAACAGCAGAGCAGTGACCAGAATGAAGCATGCCCAACAAGCGGGGTGTTTCCTGATCATGAATTTCCTTCCTTCAACCGAACCTGCCACATTCAGCCAGATCCCACTCTTCAGAGTTGATCCAGTTCGGTGTTATTCACGACAACGCCAATTGATCGGGCTTTGGCATTGACCAAGAGTTCGCAGGCAGCCCGGACCGACGATTGTCGCGCGCGTGCACTCTCAACGACCAATAGTACGCCGTCAACCGTCGAAGCGAGTGCGGCGGCATGCTTGACGGCAAGTAAGGCAGGGGTGTCTAGCACAACCATATCGAATTGTTCTGCGGCTTGTTTGATCAAAGCCGTCATCTGACTCGAATTGATCAACTCGGACGGATTGGATGGGGCGGCTCCGCTGGAGAGTATGGAAAGTCCGGAAATCCTTTTGCTATCTTGGACGACTTGAGCCAAAGAAGCGTTATGTTGGAGGATGTCGCTCAATCCATAGTCATTGGGCAAATCAAAGACCTTGTGCAGAGTGGCAAGTCGCAAGTCGCAATCCACAAGTAGTACTCTTTGCTTGGCTTGCGCCATGGCATATGCTAGGTTGATCGCAATCGTCGTTTTGCCTTCACTCGGTTCTGCGCTCGTAACCAAAAGCGTGCGTAGAGGAGCATTGTGATCGAGGGTGGAAAGATTTATGCGCAAGCGACGAAAGCCCTCCGCTTGAGGCGAAGTGCTGTCAAAGACGAGTCCGTGTTGCTTCCTTTTGCTTTGTGGAATGCCGCCGAGAACAACTCGCTCAGTCGCCTTTTCGATTTGATTCGTGGTATAGAGCGTTGTGTCCAGGTTCTCCAGCAAAAAGCCCAAGCCCAAGCCACCAAATAGACCAACCAGTAATCCGAGCGCGAGATTCTGTTCCGCCCGTGGTTGAGAAGGGTTCGCGGGGACGCTGGCCGGCTCGATGACGGAGAGCACTGGATCGCGCAACCCTTGTGTCATCCGAGCACGCTCGTATAACCCAAGTAGTGCCGAATAGGTATCTTCTTTCACCTTAAGTAAACGATTAGCACTCTCGATGCCCACCAAATCATTCGGCGTCGTGGTGACCAAACTGGAATATTGAGCGCGTGCCTGTTTCACTTCATCTTCTGCCTGAGCGATTTGATCGCTCAACATCTCTTGCGCGGACTTGCCACTTGCTGTACCTGTGGTTTTCACGAAGGCGATAAGCAGATTCGCTAACAGGTTCGCCGCATTTGCCGCAAGAACCGGATTGTGATTTTCGACCGTGATCTGCAATAGTTCAGAGTCCGCTGTGACATTAACCTTGATGCTCGGCAGTTTTGCGAGCCCGAGTCGTCTCTGGAGTTCTCCAAGTATTGGCGCAGCCGTAGCCATCTTGGCATACGTGTTTCTCAGCCGATCATTGTAGACAACATCGTAACTCTGGTATTCAAGCGATCCATGCGGCAGTGTAGCAACTCGCACCGTTGTTGTGGCTTGGTATACTGGTGTCGTCAAAAGTGTGCCGACAATCGCTACAACCACCGTCACGACCGTTGTAATGGCGATGATCCATTTTCGCCTAAGAATGATGGCGATATATGTTCTAAGTTCCATATTTCTTCCTCTGACCCCAAGAGCTCCTCTCAAAATAAGAGCGGAAATCCACTAGGGAAAATACTTATATCGGGTTGGGATTTCTTAACCTCATTATGTCTATATGGCGGTTGTCTCTCGCAGGATTGGAATTTCCTCAAAATGATCAACGGAATGGAGCATCTCCAACAAAGCAAAAACTGTGCGACAGGATACGAACCTGTCGCACAGGTTTCATCGTGGGAGGAGTTTATTACCGTGTCAAGAACTGAATCGTGTACGCTTATTTTCGATGAATCTGCTTTTCCAACGGAGCATTGCCCGGAATCAAAAAACCCATCTCGCTCACCACGCGTACGAGTTCCGCGCGGTTATGCGCGTTCAGCAACTCCATGAGTTGCGCGCGATACGTGTCGAACGTTTTAACGCTAATATTCAATTTTTGACTGATTTCTTTGCGCGAATACCCCTCGACGATCAGCGAGAGAATTTCCCGCTGCCGCGACGTCAGTTGCCCAAAGAGTTTGGTCCCGGCCGAAGGTCCGCGCGTATACGCGTTGAGAAAATGATTGGAAATCGTCGGCGTGAGGTACGTTTCGCCGCGCGCCACGGAGCGGATCGCCAATTCGAGCTCGCTCGCCATCGAGTCTTTGAGCAAATATCCTTTCGCGCCGACGGCAATCGCGCGCTGCGCGTACTCGGGATTGGCGTGCATCGAAACGATAATGACGCGCGTCTTGAATTTTTCCTTGTTGACGCGCGCCGTCGTCTCCAAACCATTCAACCGCGGCATTGCAATATCCATCAGCACGATGTCAGGACGATGTTTGGCAATCATCTGCAGCGCCTCGTGCCCGTTGCTCGCCTCGCCAATAATTTCCAGCCCCGGAAAATTCTGCAACAAGGAACGAAAGCCCGCGCGCACGAGAACGTGATCGTCTGCCAGCAAGATGCGAATCGGATTCACGCGACCCTCCCACGAGCGCGGCGCTCCGCTTTGGGTTTGACGATCGGAAAGCGCGCGCTGATTTGGGCGCCCTGGCGCGGACGCGAATGGATTTCGATTTGTCCACCGGCGAGGCGCACGCGTTCTTGCATGCCCGCGATGCCTAGCGTGTTGCCCCGCTTCGCGCCTTCGAGAACCGCTTTGGGATCAAAGCCCACTCCATCGTCGACGATAGTGAGCACGAGTTCCGCTTTCTTGCCTTGCGCGTCGACGCGCTGATGCTGGAGCCGCAAATCCACCTGTACGTGTTTGGCTTGCGCGTGGCGCTCGATGTTGGTGAGCGCGGCTTGCGCGACGCGAAAACAATTGATCGCCAAGGTCTGCGGCAATTTCATCGTGCGCGGAGTCGCCGTAAATTCGATGGCAAAATTCGACCGGCTTGCTTGGCGATGGAGGTACCACTCGAGCGCGGGGACGAGACCGAAATCGTCGAGCAGCGCCGGGCGCAAGTTCAGCGACAGATCGCGCACCTGCCGCAGCGCTTGATCGACAATGCCAATACTCTCCTCAAGAAAATTCGCGCTCATCTGGGGATCCGTCAGCATCCGCGAGGTTTGAAGATTGGATTTGACGGCAGTGAGCACTTGACCGATTTCATCGTGCAATTCGCGCGCCACATTGCGCCGTTCCGCTTCCTGCGCTTCGAACAAACGCCGCGACAAGGTGCTCAAGGTCTCTTCCATTTCCTTGCGTTCGGTAATATCGACAAACGAGAGCAAGACGCGTTCGAGCGTGTGTTCAAAGCCGGGGACAACCGACAAACGCAAAAGACTGTAGCGAATTTTGCCGGTCGAATCGAGAAAAGGGAGTTCGCCCTCAAAGCGCGTCTTGCCTTCCAACAACGCCACAATTTCGTTCTGAAAGACCTGCCAAGATGCGTCCACAAAATAGTCGGTGATCTGATGTTGCATAATCTCATCTTCGTGATTGACTCGGAAAACGCGCGCGCTTTCGTGGTTGACCGAGATGATCTCGACGAGACGGGCGCACTGCGCCAATTCCTCCGGGTGCGCGTCGAAAAAAGCGCGCGCGTCTGCAACATTCAAACTCGCTAGATAATTTTTGATCTTTGAGAAATCTTCTTCCCAAATCGGCACGGCGGCATTTTCGAACAACGCGCGATACCATAATTCGCTCGTTCGCAGCGCTTCGGCAGCCCGCTGGCGCTCCGTCACATCGAGCGCGATCGCCAGCGCACACGATTCTCCCGCCAGTTCGACGCGCGCGACCGAAGTGAGCAAATCCACCACCTCACCCGATTTGCGCCGAATTTGATTTTCAACATCGCGAACTTGGTGATGGGCTTGCGAATACGCGATGAACCGGTCTTCTTCATCTGGCGAGACCCACAGATTCAAATCGCGCCGCGTCCGACCGATGCCTTCCACGCGCGTCCAGCCGGTGAGATTTTCCCATGCCGCGTTGACATCGATCAATCGTTGATCTGACAAACGCGACAGGGCAATGCTGAGCGGACTCGCGTGAAAAATCGTCGCAAAGCGCGCTTCACTTTCGAGGAGTTGCTGCTCGGCGCGCTTGAGCGAAGAAACATCGGTAACCATCACGAGCACTTGGGCACCCTCGCCGGTGTCCACCTTGGAGGTCGAGATCAGAAAATCGAGCGGAGTCACCTGGTCATTTTTTTCGATCCGCAAGCGCGCCGTTTCATTGAAAAAGGATTGTCCCGTCGCCAAGGTCAGATTGATGCGCGCGCGCACCGGACAGTCGCCGCACTCGAGCGTCTTGCCGCACCCTTCACCCTGGAGCGCATTGACACATCGGAGAACCTCGCCCGCCAGCAGGTCGACCGCTTCTCCGAGGGGACGATTAGCAAAATTAGTGCCGGCGTGGTTGATCTTGGACACACATGCCTGTTCATTCACGAGCATCAAGATACTGGGCGAACTGTCAAAAATAGTCGCCAGCAAATCTCGCTGTTCTCGCAGCGCCTTTTCCGCCGTTTGTTTTTCCCGGCGAATGTGATTCTGTTTCAGCGCCTCACGTACGGCGAACGGCAAACGCGCGCGGCGATCTTTGAGAACGTAATCGGTCGCGCCGGCCTTGATGCAAGCCACTGCCGTCTCTTCGTTCCGCGACGCCGTGAACACGATAAACGGCAAATGCGGGTCGTGCGCCAAGGCGAGTTGCAGCGCGCGCATCCCGTCGAACACCGGCATCGCGTAATCGGAAATGACAATGTCGGGATGGAATTCTGTTAGCGCGGTCTCAAAAGCATTCGGCGTATCGACTGACATCGACTCGAATGTCAAACCCTCGCGGGCAAGCGCGCTTTGCGCGAGTTCCACGTCCGCCGGCTCATCCTCGACAAATAAAATGCGGAGAGGGCGCTGGTCTACGATCTGGGAATTCAAGATCATCACATTCCATTATATCGCCTACGCTGGATTTTGCAATTCTTCGAAACGCAGAACCTGCGCAAGGTCGGGAATCACCACGGTCTCTTTTTCCAGATCGACTATTCCGCTGACCCAACGCTTTTCGATCACCGGGCTGGCGTGGCAAGATTCGTATGCCACCGGCAAACGGAGCGCCCGGATCGTTGGACGAATGACCAAGCCCGCAAATACATCCGCTTGCGCTTCGGCGGCGGCGCGCACGATCAATAGCCGCGACCGCTCATTCTGAACCGCGCCAGTCGAGGGCAATCCCAATCGCGCATTCAGATCGATGACCGGCACAAGCCGATTACGCCAATCGATCAGACCCAGCACGAACGGCGGCGCGCCGGGCACGCGCGTCGGTCGTGCCGTCGTCAAGATTTCGGGAACCTGGGTGATGCTGAGCGCGAACGAGAGCACGCGTTCACCCGGCGCGGGATCGCTGGTTGAGAACAGTAGAATCTGTTTGTCCTGTCGCGCTTGTTTCTGCGCGTCCGACATGATCGGTGACACGGACGGAGCATGATTTTTGAACTCCGCCGTTGAACGCGGAATCGCGTTAGCCGCTTGGCGCGCGCGCGGCGACGCGTCTGGATGCGCCTGCTCCGGCGCAAGCAGCAGAACCAGTTCTTCACCCAAGCGAATCGCGCCGCGAAAATAATTCGCCGGGGAGCAAGTGACGAGCGCGGGCAGTTGAACGAGTTGCGCGCTCGCAATTTCGACGACCTGGGAAACGCGATCCACCAACAATGCCCACGGACGATTCGATAGCGTGGTTACCGGATTCAAGACAACGACGCGTCCGTACCGCGCCGGAGTCGCCGTCGTGCGATCCAAGCGGCTGGCAAGATTGTAGACCGGGATATCGCCATTCTGGGCGGGCAGCCAACCGACTAGATCGCGCGATTCCGCAGCAGTTTTCATTTGATCGGCGCGTTGAATACTGCGCACCCAGCGCATATCCAATCCGTACGCTTCGTCGCCGATGTTACAGCGAATGAAGCGTACTCTTCCCATCGCGGCAGTTTCATTCATCATGTTGCTCTCTCTCGCTTGCGCGCGCACTCGATTCTTAGCAAATGCGCGATTTGAGATGGCGACGCGACTTGGTCAACCACGCCCCTTTCAATCGCGCGCTGCGGCATTCCATTCACCACACAACTCGCGGCGTCCTGCGCGAAGGTTTGACCACCTTTCGCATGAATCGCGACCAAGCCCAGCGTGCCATCGCTGCCCATGCCCGTCAGCACGATGCCCTTCGCGCGCGCGTGGTACAACTGCGCCACCGATTGCATCGTCACGTCAATCGAAGGACGATGCCCACCGATTTCGGGACCTGGGTTCAATTCGACGCGCGCGTCCGTGCGCACGAGCAAATGAAATCCGCCGGGCGCGATCAGCACACTGCCCGGCTGCAAGCGGTCGCCGGTTTGCGCTTCCTTGACGCGCAGATGGCTGTGCCGATTCAACTGCGCGGCGAGCACACTGGTAAAACTCGCCGGAATATGTTGGACGATGATGATCGCCGCCGAAAAATCCGCAGGCAGCGCGCCGATTAACTCGCGCAACGCCACGGGACCACCCGTCGATGCGCCGATCACGATCACCACGCCGGGCGAAAATGGCGTCGCGTCGAAATGCGCCGGCGCTTCGGATGGAATTTCGCGTGGCGGCGCGAATTCCAGATCGGCAACCGCGCGCCGTCGCACCGAACGGATGACGTGAATCCGCGCCGCCGCGCGCACTTTGGCGATAATTTCGTGCCGCAACGCATCCGGATCAGTATCGACACCCGGCGTATATTTGAGAATGAAATCGACTGCGCCCATTTCGAGCGCGCGGAGCGTGACCTGCGCGGCTTGCCGGCTGACGCCGCTGACCAACACGACCGGCGTGGGGCAATCGTACATGATCGCTTGCAGCGTTTGCTCGCCGTTCATCTCCGGCATTTCCAGATCGAGCGTCACCACCTCCGGGCGCAACTCTTTGATCAGCGACAACGCGTGCAATCCATTCAGCGCGGTTCCGACGACCTTGATGTCCGGTACGGTTTGGAGATGAGCCGTCATCAAGCGGCAGACGAACGGCGAATCGTCCACCACCACCACGCGAACTGGGTCGGTCATGCCGAACTGACTTTCCTCGATCCAAGAATCAGATTGCGAACGGTGTTGACCAACGCATCGTCTTGGTACGGTTTGACGATGTACTCCGCCGCGCCCAACTCCAATGCTTTGCGGCGATGCTTTTCCCCCGCGCGCGACGTGAGCATCGCAATCGGAATGTTGCGATATTCGGCTTGCCCTTTGAGAATCGCCATGAGTTCGAATCCACCCATGCGCGGCATTTCAATGTCGAGCAGGATCAGATCGGGCAACTCGCTCGAACGTTGAATCAATTCCAGCGCTTCCAATCCATCTTTCGCGGCAATCGGTCGCCAACCGGTGCGCTGGATCAAATTCGCGACCACGCGGCGCACGCTCACGGAATCGTCGACGATCATCACCGACCACGCTTTGTGCGCGCCGGTCAACGTACGCGTTGGAAGGGAGATCGAAGGCAACGTTGGTTCTTCAACGTGCGGCGTCAACAGATCGATGGGATTGACGATGAGAACGACCGCGCCGTCGCCCATGAGCGTTGCGCCCGCGACGCCTGGCACGCGGCGCAAGTGATTGCCCAGCGTCTTGATGACGATTTCACGACCGGTGAGCAACTGTTCGACGACGAGCGCGACTTGTTCTGCCCCGGTATTGACGATCAAAACCGGCACGCGTTCCAGATTGGCGTCGGCAGGTTGCTTGAGATTCATCAACTCGCCCAAACGATGCACCGGATAAACGCGACCGCCCACGCGCAGCACCGGCTCTTCGCCCACGGTTTCGATCTCTTTGCGTTCGACGCGCAGAATTTGCGCGACGGAACTTTGGGGAATCGCGAACGTTTCGCCGTTCGTTTTCACGAGCAGCGCGCGCATCACGGCGAGCGTCATCGGCAAACGAATAACGAACGCGATGCCTTTGCCCGGTTCCGACTTGACGCTGAGCGTGCCTTTGAGTTTATGCACGTTCGTCTTGACGATGTCGAGACCGACGCCGCGTCCGGACACCTGGCTCACTTCGCGCGCCGTGCTGAAACCAGGGAGAAAGATCAGCGCGTTCAATTCGTCGTTGGAAATTTTCGCCGCGTTCGTTTCAGAAATAAAACCGCCGCGGATTGCCGCCGCGCGGAGGAGTTGCAGTTCCAGTCCCGCGCCATCGTCGCTGATCTGAATCACGACTTGGCTGCCTTCGTACGATGCTTTCAAAATGATCCTGCCGGTTTCCGGCTTGCCCAGCACTTGGCGCAATTCCGGCGGCTCGATGCCGTGATCGACGGCGTTGCGTAAAAGATGCAGCAGCGGATCCGCCATTTCTTCCAGCACGGTCTTGTCGAGTTCGATGTGTTCGCCTTGCAAAATCAATTCGACGAGTTTGCCTTGATCGTGCGCGATGGTACGCACCGCGCGATGCAAGCGCGTCGCCAGCGTTGCGAGGGGGACCATGCGGACGCGCATCAACTTGTCTTGCAACTCGCTCGACAGACGACCTTGCCGCGCCAGCACGCTATCCAAATCGCCGACGAGCGCGGCAAATTCTGCGGCGACGGTGCGAATATCCGTCGTAGTTTCGGTCAACTCGCGGCGCAAGCGATGAAACTCGGTATAGCGATCCATTTCGAGCGCGTCGAATTCCGAAAACGTTGGCGCAATCCGCGGCGCGGTTCCGGCAATGACCGACGCCATCGCGCCGCCGCCCAGCGTGCTCGCTTCGAATTGCGTTTCGATGTTGGTGGAGACGCGGCGCAAGCGTTCGCCGCTGGCGCGCAAATCTTCGACCATGCGCGCGAAATCTGTCATGCGTTGTTCCAACGTCGTACGCGAGATTGCCACTTCGCTGACGAGTCGCGCCAATTCGTCGAGCCGTTCAATCGGCGCGCGCACGACTTGCCCGGAGAGACGCGGCGCAGTTGGCGCGGCGCGTTCCGTCGCTGCGGGTTCGCTCGGCGGCTCCAGTCCGGCGAGATCAAGCGCAGGTTCATCGGGCAGCGGCTCGCTGTGAGGCAACTGGGGTTCGGGCGACGGCGCTTGATCAAGCCAGGTCGAGTACCGCGCGTACAAATCCCGCAAGTGATTTTGCATCGTCGCATCGTCGAAGCCGCCCGCGATCAAATCTTCCAGCGCATCGGACGACGCAAACAAAAGTTGCATCGTGTCCGGCGTGATCGTCATCGCGCCTTCGTACAATCGGTCGAGCAAGTCTTCCATGCGATGCGCCAACTGCGCGACGACGCGCAAGCCCACCGCGCCCGCCGCGCCTTTGAGCGTATGCACGCGGCGGCGAATGTTCTGCACCCGGTTCTTGTCGTCGGGATGTCGTTCCAAATCCGCGAGATTCGTTGCGATCTCGCGCAAATGGTCTTCGGCTTCCAGCGCGAATGCTTCGACGAGTTCGGGCGGCAAATCGTCGGCGTGCAATGATTCGATGACCGGCGCGGATGCCGGCGGCGACGATTCTGGTTCTGCGGTTGGAATCGGCGCGGTCTCTTTGGCGACTTGAACGAGAACTTGCTGAACCGTCGCCGCATCGTCTACTTCCGGCAAACCGCGCAGACGACGAAATCCCAACGTGACCTGGGTCAGCAACGCTTTTTCGTCCAAGGTCCCAGCCCAAGTCGAGTCCAGATAATTTTTAATGTGCGCGACGGTCTCGCGCATGAGCGCGGCGGCTTGTGCGCTCATCGGCAATTGTCCCGCCGCGATTTCTTCGAGCGCCTCTTCGAAATCAAACGCGATGTGGCTCAAGCCCGCCAAGCCGACCATCGCCGCCGCGCCTTTGATCGTGTGAACGAGGCGATGCGTTTCCGCCAACACTTTGGGTTGATTCGGATTGGCGCAGAGCACATCCACAAATTTCAAGATGGTCGGCAAATAACTTTCGGCTTCTTCGATAAATCCTTGCAGAACTTCGCGGTTGACCGTTCTCATCATGCGATTATCTCCGGGAGAGAAATTGCGTCGCAACGTCTCTACGCTAGAATAGCGCGATGCGTTGATAAATCAATGAATCCGGTTGACGAACCAGTTGAATGCCGGGCAATTTCAGTCCGACCACTTCGGCGGGCGCGAGAAAGAGAAATCCACCTGGATTCAAGCACTGACACAGCCGCTGCACGACGGCGAGGCGGCGCTCCAACTCAAAATAAAGCAAAACGTTCTGACAAAAAATAATATCTTGCCCGGAGACCCAGTACGCCGGGTCAATCAGATTGAGCGTCCCGAATTGCGTGACCGCGCGCACCGCGTCCACGACTTGATATTTGCTCGGCGCGCCTTTCTCTTCCGCCACGACGCGCAGATAGCGATGGCACTGGGCTTGCGGCATGTAACGCACTTCGCTGGGTTTGTACTGCGCGCGTCGCGCTTTCTCCAGCGCCGGTAGATCGATGTCGGTGCCGGTGATCTTGAGTTGCCAACCCGCGCGCTGCATTCCTCTTTCGTCGGCAGTCGCGAGAAAATCGAGAAACGCCATCGCGAGCGAGTACGCTTCTTGTCCCGTCGCGCAGCCCGCGCTCCACAGCGTAATCGAGTTGACGCCGTGCCGATTTTTTTCTTTCAGCAACTCTGGCAGCACGCGCCCCACCAGCGCCTCGAACGAGGGCGCGTGTCGAAAAAAACTCGTTTCGTTGTTGAGCAACAGCGTCAGAATATTCGCCCATTCGTCTTCGCCGCGCGCGTTATAGACGACGTAATGATAGTATTCGCTGTAACTCTTGATTCCGCGCAGCCGCATCCGTTCCCAGAGACGTTGCCGCAAATAGCGTTGACGATTTTGGGTAAAGTACAGTCCGCAGCGTTCTTGGATGAACTTGTGCCACACCGCGTACTCGACGGCGGACATGACGGGCGGGATGGAGTCTGCTGGAAGATTCCATTTTTCTTCCTCATGCTCCATCCCGCACTACTCCTGTTCTAGTTCTGCGAAACACTCGGCAACTTGAACGTGCTCACCGAAGCGCGAAGTTCTTCCGCCAACACGGCGAGGTTGTTGATCGATACGGCGGCTTGCTTGGTGCCTGCGGCAGTTTGCTGGGTCACCTGCGAAATGTCGGTCATCGATTGCGACAAATTTTCCGCGCCGCGCGCCTGTTGCTTGGACGCGAGCGAGATCGATTGGATCAACTCCGCCAAGCGCGACGACACACCTTCGATTTCACCAAGCGCTTGACCGGCTTGGGTCGCCAGTTTCGATCCTTCGACTACTTCGCGCGTGCTGTCTTCCATCGCCGCGACGGTCTCGTTCGTTTCACCCTGGATCGTCTTGACCAGCGTTTCGATTTGGCGCGTCGCGCTGGTGGAACGTTCTGCCAGCCGCTCGACTTCTTCCGCGACGATGGCGAAACCGCGTCCGGCTTCACCTGCCATTGCCGCTTGAATCGACGCGTTGAGCGCGAGGATACTTGTGCGGTCGGCAATGTCGTCGATGATGCGGACGATTTCGGAAATTTCCTGGGACGATTCGCCGAGGCGCTTGATGCGTTTTGAAGTTTCTTGCACTTGATCGCGGATCCGATTCATCGCGCTCATGGTTTCTTGCACCGCTTGCGTACCGCGCTTGGCGTTGTTCAGCGCTTGCTCAGCCACCGTGTTCGACAAGACCGCGTTATCGGACACTTGTTGAATGGAGACCGCCATTTCTTCCAGCGCGGCGGACGTATCGACGATTTGCTGTGCTTGCGTTTCGGATCCTTGCGCCAGATGTTCTGCCGTCGTTTGAATCTCGCCTGCCGCCGAACTTACTTGCAAGGTCGTGTCTTGCACGCGGCTGATGATCTGGCGCAGTTGCGCGATCATATAGTTGAACGCGTCGGCGATAGCGCCGGTCATTTCGGCGGTGACAGTCGCTTCTTTCGACAAATCGCCTGCCGCGACGCCGGACACTTCGTCCAGCAGGGTCATGATGGCGCTTTGCATTGATTCGCGTTGTTCGCGGGATTGGATCAGCGTGAGGGTATTGTCCAACATCGCGTTTAGCGAAGTCGCCATCGTGCCCAATTCGTCGGTGGAGAGGACGGGCGTGCGCGCGCTAAATTCGCCGATACCGATTTGGCTGAACAATCGCATGATCGCGTTGATCTGGGTCACCAACGCGCGCGAGAGAACAAACGCGACGGTGATGACGAGAATGATCGTCACGATGACGACGAACGCCGTAGTCGCCGCCAGAGTTCGCACCGGCGTAAAGACTTCGGCTTCGTCGATTTCGGCGAGGAGCGCCCAGCGGACGCCTTGCGGATTATTCGCGCTCGGCGCTTCAACATCGACGAGCGACCACACACCCAAGACCGGAATACCGCGGTAATCGGGATAGACCGCGTTGCCCGGTTTGCCTGCCAAAGCATTCTGCGAACCGACGGTATCCACTTTGAATTGCGGGTTCAACACCGTCGTCGTCGTGTTGAGGTCTTTGAGAAAGCGCGAGTCGCT
Source organism: Candidatus Aquidulcis sp. (assembly GCA_020723345.1). Lineage (GTDB taxonomy): Bacteria > Chloroflexota > Anaerolineae > UBA4142 > UBA4142 > VGOB01. The sequence continues at coordinate 29,908 of DYJA01000065.1, forward strand.
GCGCCACAGTTTGTCTTGCCCGACGAGATACGCTTCACCCGAACTGCCGAGACCGGTGCGCTCCTGCATCGTGTCGTTGATTTCTTTCAGGGGCAACTGCACTGCCAAGACCAGATCGACATTGCCGCTCGCGTCGAGGAGCGGCGCTGCGGCGAAGGCGGCGGGCGCGTTGTTGGACGGCGCGTACGGCGCAAAATCGGAGAAGGCGAGCGTCTTGGTTTTGAACACTTGGGCAATGAGTTTACCCAGGTTCGTGTCTTTATACGGACCGGTGAGAATGTTGGTTTGATAGTCGGGTTCGTGTTGAACGGTGTAAAAGATATAGCCGTCCTCACCGATCAAGAAAACGTCGTAATACCCGTAGCGATCAGCCAGCAGCGTGTAATGATCTTTCTGCTGACCCGAGGCGATTGGCGAAAGACCTTCGGCGAGCGATTGACTGGTCACCAGCGCCCACTTGAGATTGAGGAATTGATAAGGTACGCCAACACTCACTTCATACGCGCTAGTGGAACCGACTTTCACCTCGGTGGCTATTTTGCCGGCAAGCGCACTTTCAATTTCTTTGCTGGCGGCGTGCTCACCGCCGATCTTGCCTTGCTTGACCACGCGGTCGGAGCGATAGAGGAGTTTGTTGCCGACCGGCGCAATCGCATAAGTTTCGGCGGTGCTACTCATCCCCGCGCGGTCTTGGATGATCGCGTTGATGCTCGCCGAGGATACGCGATAAGCCAGAATACCCACCTGGCGATTTCCATCGTACACCGGCGCGCCGATAAACATCACCCAATCCTTGCCGTACAAAGCCAGGTCGGCGATGTACGCTTTGCCGGACGGCGCGGCTTTGAGTTGTTGATACAGCGTCGCCAAGCCGCTGTCTTTGTAAGCGCCGGTCGTGACATTCGTTCCAAAGGCATCGTCTTTCAGCGCGCTGTAGACGACGTTGCCGGACGAATCGAGGAGGAACGCGTCCAGATAACCGTGAATCTTGGTATAGCCGGAGAAAAAAGAGTGTTGGGCGTTGTGAACTTTGCTGTACTCGCCGCCGTCCGCGGCGTCTTCCAGCGCGGCTTTGCCGAGATACAGACCGCGCACGCGGGTCGCGCCTTGGTTGCGAAACGCGGCAGTGAATGCCGGCGTCGCGTTCACAATATCCGGATCGCTTGCCACGTCGACCACATCTGCTTCCCACGTTCGCATCACGTCGAGCAAAGCGCGCGCTTTGAGTTGCGTGATGGCTTGGTTTTTGTTGTACGTTTCATTGCGCGTTTTGCTGGCAGTGTCGCCCAGGTCTTGAATATCGCGGCGAAGGCGGGTGAACACTTTGTTCAGAGTCACCACACGAGATGCTTCGACGGAGCGCAGCGCGTTGATCGCTTGCTCCGACAATGCGCTGGACGCCACGCCGTAACCGATGATACCCAGGATGATCAGCGCGGGAACGGATAGCGCCAAGAACGCGAGCAGCAATTTGTTGCGAATACTGCTCGCAAAGAATCGAACCACGCGGAAATCGGCAAGGCGACTCCACAATCCTTGTTTCTCTTCCATACCTCACATCTCCTTTGAGCCGTTGCTCAAGTATCATTCAAAAATAAATCTTATGCGATTTCAAACCGGCGTATCTCCGGCGAGAGCAATAACTTGTTGAAATCCAACACGACGATCATGCGCCCAGTGTGTTCGTAGATCCCTTGCAAATACGGCGCGAGGCGATCTTCAATCGACGCGGTCGGCGGCTTGATCTCGTCGAGCGGCACGGAACGCACGCCGACGACTTGATCGACGTACATGCCGATCGTCACTTCGGCTGATCGCGATTGCATCATCAAAACGCGCGCGGTGGGCAGATAACCCGCTTGCCCGATCCCCAGAAAAGCGCGGAGGTCCACCAGCGAAACAATATCGCCGCGCAAGTTGGTGACGCCCATGACCCAGTCTGGCATATTCGGCACGCTAGTTACGGCGGGTGGGCGTTCGATTTCGATCACGTTGCTCAACGCCGTGGCGTAATCGGTTCCGCGCATCGAAAAAATAATGAGTTGCTCGATTGCGCCGGTGGCGCGCGCCGGGATCGGCGATTCCGCTGGAGTGAGCGTGGCGAGATTCGGCGTCGCTTCAAAAGTTGCGTCGATGTTTTCGATCAGCGTCTCGAGCACCGTGTTGGCGTCAATCGCTAAATCGCGCTCCGCTGTTTTTTTGCGAGGACGCGGCGTTTTCGGAATTTTGGATTTCGTTGGGGCGGAAGGTTTGGCTGACTTGGCAATCGTGGCGGCGAGCCACTCTGGAACTACCGCTTGCGCTTGATCCAAAGACACGGGCTGAGTGGCGCTGGGTTCTTCGTTCACGACAACCGGTTTCGGTTGATCGGCTTGCGCTTGCGCGTCGAACTGGGTTGACGCGGAATCGTCGTCCTTCACTTCCGCGAAGGGGTCGCGCGAAAAACTATGCAGCGTCTTTTGTTTATCTTTACCCATTGTTCGCAACCCTTTCGACTAAGCGCGCATAGTCCAGCGCGCCCGCGCTCGTGGGCGCGTATTCGTAAATGCTTTTCTGATGTCCTGGGGCTTCGGCAAGTTTGACGTTCATTCGAATGGGCTCGGCGATTTGTCCCGCGAAATGCCGTTGCAGAGTTTCCAGCGTTTCGGTGTCTTTACGCAAGCGATGGTCGTAAAAGGTGGGAACGATGAGCGACAAACGCAAGCGATGTTCTTGCATTCGACCGATGGATTTCAGCGTTTGAACGACCTGGCGCGTGCCGACGAGCGCGAGATAATTCATCGCGACGGGGACGATGACTTCTTCGGTGTATCGCAGCGCGCTTTCGCCGAGGAGATTGGCGGACGGCGAATAATCAAGGATCACGAAATCGTAGCCGTCTTGCAGCGATTGGAGTCGCTCGACGAACATCTGATACGCGGTCGCGCGATTGCCCATCTTCCAGAATTCGCCCTCGGCTTCGAGCAAACTCGCATCGCTCGGAACGAGGTCGAGCCGCTCGCGCGCGTTGACGATACATTGGCGCGGCTCGACCATCTTGAGCAGCAGGTGTTTCGTCGAATATGGCGCGCAGACACCCAGGTAGGTGGCGAGACTGCCTTGCGCGTCCATGTCCACACACAGCACGCGCGCGCCGCGCAGAGCCAAGCCCGCTCCGAGATTGACGACGGTGGTGGTTTTCGCGGTTCCACCTTTATAATTCAGCACTCCGATAATGCGGCACATGGATTTTCACCGATGACATCTGGGCGATCACTACAAAAGTTTCGCGACGTTGGAGAGCAAGTCCGCATCGGCGAAGGGCTTGGTCATGTACTCATCCGCGCCCTGCTTGAGTCCCCAAAAACGATCGGCGTCCTGGGTCTTGCTGGTCAAGAGCAAAATCTTGATGTCCTTGGTGTCGGGCGCGGTCTTGAGTTGACGACAAACTTGAAAGCCATTCATTTTGGGCAAGATGACATCCAGCACGATCACTTGAGGATGTTCGTGCATCGCTTTTTGCAGCGCGTCTTCGCCGTCCACGGCGGTGACCACGCGATAGCCCTTGTCTTTCAAAGGCGTCGCGATCAACTTTAAATCCGTCGGGCTGTCGTCGACTACGAGAATCGTTTCGGTTGGCATTGTGTTTCTCCCTGTGGTTTTCAAATCTGTGTTAATCCGCGTTTATCTGTGTCCTATATTGGAATCTATTTCTTACCGCCAAGACGCAAATCAGAAAGACAATCGCTCGACCATGTTGGTCAGGTCGGTCATAAAAATGTTGACCGCGTCTTCACACTCGACGCGCGCGGTTGGCGTTTGAAGGGACGCAAGAAATCGTCTCAAGTACTGTTCCAGGATCCGTAGCAGCGCGCGGGTTACTTGGCGCAAATTTTCGCGTCGCCGGTCGGGTTCCCCTTCTGCGTTGGAATCCAATTTTGCGATGGCAGCAAGCGACAAGCGGTGATTTCGAACTTCGAGCAAACGGGCGAGCGGGTATGCGCTTTCGGTCTCGGCGCGGATCAATTCCAAGGTGGTTTTGCCTTCGCCCGCGAGCCGGATTTCTGTCGCCCAGAATTCCGTTTCATAAAATTGCGCCGCGCGGTTCGCCAGATCAGCCAGGAGTTGTACGGCAAGCAGCGGATCCTTTTGGGCTGGGCGACTGCCCAGCTTGACCCGCATTTGTTCGAGACTGGCAAGCAAGAGAATCAATTTATTTTCTAACGCGCCATCTTTGGCGCGATCTTCAGGCGTCCAGACCGGCAGCATCTCGTTCGCGCGTCCTGAATCTTTCAAAACATCTTCCGTTGCCACGTTGCACCCTCAATGGTATGTTCCAAGCGGATGCGCTCTCAGATGATCGAGCGCGCGCGCTTGACTGGCTCTTGGGTTGGATCATTTTCCGATTGGGTTTTGTTTGCGTTTTCAGCGTCGATATATTTCTGAACGGTCTGCAATAGCGTAGTGGCTTCGAACGGTTTTGTAATATGGCTTGCCGCGCCCGCCGCGCGTCCACGCACTTTGTCGAAAAAACCGTCTTTGCCGGAAAGCATGATCACGGGAATATGTTGGGTGGCGGGATTGCTCTTGACGATGCGACACAGTTGATAGCCATCCATGCGCGGCATCGTAATATCGAGCAGAATCAAATTGGGGTGTGTATCGTTCACTTTGGCGAGTCCCTCCAAACCATCCGGTGCGGAGACGACGTGATAGCCATGTTTCTCCAAGGTGATGGCGACCAACTTGCAAATCGTCGGGCTATCGTCGACGACCAGAATCTTTTTGGGGGACGCCGCGTTGCGCGTTGCTGGATGCTGATTGGTCGCTTGCGCCGCCGCTTGGCGCTGCACGAGCCAATCCACTTGGCGTTTCAATTCGATGTCTGCGGAATGAATTTGCTGCGCGCGTTGCAGGTGGTGTGGCATGATTTCTCAGTTCCCTTGAGGTGATTCGACCAGGAGGCGTTCCTTGCTATTTGCAATAGTTCGTTCGTGCCGGACAAATATCGCAACGGACAGGCAAAAGACAAACCCATCCGTTGCGATAACCGGCAACTACTTGCCCTTTTCTTTGACGAACTGATCGATGCCCTCTTCTTTCCACACCTTCAACGTCGCCTGATCCTTCGGATCGATTTTCACGCCGATGGCATTGACGGGGTAATCGTACCTCTTTTGAACTTCAATCCAATTCTTTTTGACGGCTGGATCCAACGGCATAAGGCGTTACCTCCCTTTTTCCCGAACCTTGCGAAGATTGAACTTGTTTCCGACTTTTCGTACCATCCAATCTTCGCAAGGTTTAGTCATCTCTGCCTAGCCCTTACTTTTTGCTTTCCTTTTGGAATTGGTCGATGCCTTCCTCCTTCCACACTTTTAATGTGGCTTGATCTTTCGGATCGATCTTGACGCCGATCGCGTTGACGGGAAAGTCGTACTTTTTCTGGATCTCAATCCAATTCTTTTTGATGGCTGGATCAACTGGCATGGTGGGTTCCTCCTGGAGTGAATGCGCCGAGGATAGGAAAACTCGGCAATCGGCTTTACCTCTACCGCTAATCTACAACGAAAAAAGGGCGGTACCAATCGGCATTCGCACCGAAAGATGAGGAAAAAAGTTCCGATGCGCGCTAGTACTTTGGGGGGATCGGACAAAGGGGGTATTGCGCGCTGGGATATAAATACGATCGCGGCTCTGGATGAGCCGCGATCGGTTGGCTTTACGAATTTGGAGGTCTTGACAGTTACTCGAAATCTTTCAATAACTTGGTCAACGAATCCTGATTAAAGTGATCGGGCGATTCCGGACTGGTCACGGCAATCGCGACCTGCCGCAGCGCGTCGATCAGAACTTGATTGGCGAGGTCTTGCGCCATCGCGTTATCGACCGCTTGAATTTGTTCCAGCACCTCGTCTGTAGAAATCGCTCGACCAAAGTACAATTCCTGGGTCGCCAAGCGACTCATGCGCGTGTGCGAACCTTCACCTGAAATGAGATGCTGTCCGCGAATTTGCATCTTGGCTTTGACCAGCTCTTCATCGTCGATTGGTTCTGCGCCGGTCAACACTTGCCACAGTTCGACGAGCGTCAATCCGAGTACGGAGGTGAGATATTCTGGCGCAGTACTTCCCGCGACCACCAACATTCCATCTTCGCGATAGGCGAGATATTCGGAACTGATCGAATAAACCAGTCCGCGGTTTTCGCGCAATCGTCGGTACAGTCGCGAACTGATCCCGCCGCCCAAAACGTTGTTGAGTACGTGCAACACATAGCGACTGGGGTGAGCATACGGCAAAGCGCGCAAGCCCAGAGAAAAGTATGCCTGCGAGACCGGGCGATAATCCATTGCCACGCCGCCGGTGAAGGACGGGAGCGTCATCGGGCGTGGCTGGCTTTGCCCCAGCATTCGCCAGAACGCATCGCGAACCTGCGCGACGAAATCGGCGTGATTCACATTGCCTGCCGCCGCGATGATCAAGCGCTCCGGCAGGTAATTCGTTTGCGCAAAGTAGATCACATCTTCGCGCGTAAATCGCCGCACCGTTTCGGCTGAACCCGTAATGGGACGACCGAGGGGATGATCGCGCCAGCAAAAAGATTTGAGCAAATCGTCGGCGCGTTGTTCGGGATCGTCGTTGCGTCCGGCGATCTCGCGCAAGATGGCATTCTTTTCGCGTTCCAAGCCCTCTTCAGGAAAGATGGAGTTGAGCAACAGATCGCCAAGTAGATCAATCGCATACGGCGCGTACTCGTCGAGCACCGTCGCGTAATAGCACATGTAATCCTTTGCGGTAAATGCGCCGATGCTTCCGCCCGCGCCATCCATCATCCGCGCAATTTGCATCGCATCGCGCCCGTGCGTGCCCAGAAACATGCCGTGCTCGATGAGATGCGACAAACCATATTGCGCTGGCGCTTCATCATACGGACCGGTATCGATCAAGCACGCCATGGCGATGGAGCGAATTCCTGGCATCGTTTCGGTAACTACTCGAACGCCATTCTCCAAAGTCGTCTTGCGAACTGCATTTTCGCGCTCAAGCATGAGTCTCCTCGTTTGTGTCGCTTGAAACATGTTGGTGGCGCAAGAATACTCGTTAATCAACCCGGAGTCAAATCAATCGGCGCTGGACACGAATGGCACAAGATGGAGACATGCTCATGCTTGTCACAGTTACCTCGTGTGCGGTCGTCGGTCTCGACGGCGCGCACGTCGAGGTCCAAGTCGATTGAAAAAACCACCCGGCAATTTCAAATTGCTGGGTGGTATTCGAAGGCGACAGGGGAACGCTTCCGAGACAGAAAAGCAAACTCCTACGTACCTCGGATAGATCTCATTGCCCCATTAATCTCACTAACTCCGCGTACTCGTCGTCTTTCATCCCGAACCAGTTCTCCGGTTGTGGGAATTGTTTTGACGCGACCTCGGCGACGTACTGCTTCAACCCATCGCCGATGACCTGCCCCGCGTTGCCGAATACTTTTGCCATCTTCGGTTTGAACTTGGGGTACAGCCCGAACATGTCGTGGAAGATCAAGAGTTGCCCATGCGCGTTCGGTCCCGAACCGAGCGAAATGATCGGGATGCTCGCGTGTTTCGTGA
>DYJA01000066.1:0-35668 GCA_020723345.1 Candidatus Aquidulcis sp.
AATGCCCGCCGGTTTACAACAAATGGTCGGTGAGAGTGGCTGGCAATTATCGCACGGCGAGCGCAGTCGGCTGTACATCGCGCGCGCGTTGTTGCAGCACGCCGATCTGATCATTCTCGATGAAAATTTCGCCGCGCTCGATCCTGAAACCTTGGCTTTATCGTTACGGTGCGTGCTTCGACGCGCGCCGACACTGATGGTAATCGCTCATCCATAGAAAGGAGATTGACGATGCTACTCGGAACAATCTTTGCCGTTCTCACGTACGCTGTCTGGACCATTTTCGGCGCCTGGGTGTTTATGACCCTGTGGCGAACATGGCGCTTGCGTGGATTCAACGCGGCCGTCCGCCAACTGTTCACGCGGGTCCCTCTGGCGTTGGTCTTGGTTGCCATTGGGCTTTCCATGCTCTACCTCAGTATCTTGTTTATCGAGCCGCAAGAGGTTGGGGTCGTCGTGTCACTCGTCTCGCCGGAAGGGTACCGTGATCGCCCTCTGCGCTCTGGCTTGCGCTTTATCGTGCCGCTCGTCGAGCAAGTCACGCGCTATCCGATCTACTGGCAGACCTACACGATGGCGTCCAAGCCGACGGAAGGGCAAAAAGCCGGAGACGATTCGATTCTGGCGCGCACTTCGGATGGACAGGAAGTTTCGATTGACAGTTCGGTCATCTTCCAGATCGATCCGGAAGAAGTGATCCGCATCCACATCGAATGGCAAGGGCGCTATATGGAAGATTTCGTGCGCCCGGTCGTGCGCGGTCTCGTTCGCACCCAGGTTTCACAGTACACGGTGGACGAGGTGAACAGTTCCAAACGCCTGGATCTGGAACGCGATTTGGATTCCCAAGTCCGCGCGGTCTTCAAGGAAAAGGGCCTCATTCTCGACCGGTTCGTTCTTCGGAATATCGCCTTCTCGCCGGAATATGCCGCGTCGGTCGAGCAAAAACAGATTGCGTTGCAGAACAAAGTCGCCGCGGACTATAAAGCCGACGAGACGCGCAAGTTGGCGCAGGGTGACGCGGACGCCACGCGCGCCAGGGCGCAGGCGCAAGCCGATGCCTTGAATTTGATCGCGCAAGTGCTCTCCAAGAACAAAGACCTGCTGACTTATCAGTACATTGACAAACTCGCGCCTTCGATCCGGTCAATGCTGGTACCGAGCACCGGGCAGTACATTTTACCGCTGCCAACGTTCGAAACCCAAGAGGTAGCGGCAACGCCTGTACCGACTGTGCGCGCCACAACCCCCGTGACGGCGACGCTTGCCGCGCCCCCCGCGCCGGCGCTCAATCGTCCCACCCCCACGCCGACGCGGCGACCGTGAAGGAGAAGCAGCGATGAATAGATTTCTCACTCTGCTCCCTGCCCCCTGTACCCTGATCCCTATTTACGGCTTGTGCTTGCTCGCCGCGCTGCTCAGTGCGTGCGCCTCGCCCCTCCCGGCGGGTTGCCCGCCGAGATGCGGTGATACAAACCTGGCTGGCAAAGTCCTGATCGGTTTGAATTTGAGCAAGGCAATTTTGGCTGAAGCGAATTTGACCAAAGCGAACCTGAGCGGTGCGGACCTGCAAGGGGCGGACCTCTCCGGGGCGATCCTCGCAGAAGCCAATCTGCGCGATGCAAAATTGGCAGGCGCGACGCTGATTGGCGCCGACTTGCAAAAAGCCAATCTGGGCAATGCGGATTTGCAGAAAGCGAACCTGAGCGGCGCGAATCTCCAGGGCGCGAACCTGACCGGCGCAAAACTCCAGGGCGCGATGCTGGGCAATGCGGATTTGCGCGACGCGCTGATGAATGGGATTGATTTGAGTGGCAGTAACTTGGGCGCCGCCAATTTGTCGGGCGCGCGCCTCAGCGCCGCCAACTTGAATGACAGCAATCTCAGCGGCGACAATTTGAGCGGCGCGGATTTGAGCGGGGCTTTGGTGATGAACAGCAACTTGGCGGGCGCGTGGCTGAATCTCACCAACTTGGGCGGCGCGAATATGACCGGCGCTAACTTGAACGGGGCGTCGCTCTATGGCGCGACGATGGCGGGAACGAACTTGAACAAGGCGCGCTTGCGCGGCGCGATGCTGGTGGGCGCGTACTTGAATGGCGCAGACTTGCGCGGCGCAGACCTCACTGGCGCGATGCTCGTCTACGCCGAGCCGCTCTACATCGGTGATTCTGCCCTCGATCCCAAGATCAGCACCTTGAACGCTGCCAAACGCGCCCCGCTGAATCGCAACGCCGACTTTAAAGGCGCGCGTTACGACAAGAACACCGTGTGGCCCGATGGCTTCCCGATCCCACCTGAAGCGAACTCGGACTGATGTCGTTGAAGGATGGAAGTTGGAAGATGGAAGTTAGAAGTTGGAGATTGGATAGTTATTCGTTGTCTAAAATTTTTGATCTCCACTCAATATCTAACCTCCAACATCAAACTTCTAGTGCCATCGAAGGAGTAGAAATAATGCTGAACCGATACCGATTCATCCGCTGGTCAATCTATATCATTCTGTTCGTCTTGCTGACGAGTTGCGCCAGCGGAGGCACCGAGAACTGTCCCCCCAAGTGCAGCGGCGAAAACCTCAGCGCGCGCGATCTCAGCCACGCGAACTATAGTCATGCCGCGCTCAACAAGGCGCGCCTCAATCGCTCGAACTTGTCTGGCACCAACCTCGCGCAGGCGAATTTGAACGGCGCGGATCTCAGCGAAGCGAATCTGAACAACGCCAACCTGCGCGGCGCGATTTTGATCGGCGCGAATCTGAAAAACGCTCGCTTGATTGGCGCAGACCTCACCGAAGCGGACTTGCAGGGCGCCGATTTGACCGGTGCGACGCTGACCCGTGTGTCGCTCAAGGACACCCGCTTGACCGCGGCAGTCTTGAGTGGGGCGCGGTTGATTGGCGCCGATTTGCGCGGCGCGCGCTTGGCAGGTAATCCAATGATCGGAGCCGACCTACGCGGCGCAGACTTGCGCGACGCAGATTTGAGCGGCGCGAATCTAACCAAAGCGCGCTTGGGGGCAGCCAACTTGAGCAACGCGAATTTGGCGGGTGCGACATTTACCAATGCCGTGCTCGATGGCGCAAAGATGAGCAAAGCCCAACTGGGTGGAGCCAACCTGCAATCCGCCAATCTCCTGGGCGCGGATTTGACCGGCGCAGACTTGAGCGGCGCAAGTATGCTTAACGCGATGTTGCGCGGCGCAAGTATGGAAAAGACAAGTCTCCAGCGCGCCTCGCCCATCAATGCCTCGTTCAGCGGCGCGGTACTCTCCGGGGCGAATTTCAGCCAGGCGATCTTATCCGGCGTGATCAAGCCCGCCGGCGCAAAAGAAGATCAGTTTGTCACAGCGCGATTGTACGGAGCGTTTCTCAACGACACAAATTGGGAAGGCGCGTACGTGGTCGGCGCGCGATTCACGGGGGCAGATATGCGCGGCGCCAATATGGGCAACGCGACGCTTCGCGACACTGTCCAGATGAATGGACAGCCGGTGGATCAAGCCGTCAACCTCACCGCGACCACGCTCGACCAAAAATCCAACTTCCCGGTGGGTTTCGATCCCAGTAACCCGGACGCAACGCCGACGCCAACACCAACCAACACGCCAACTCGTACGCCGACATTTACACCGTCACCCACGCCAACGCCCATTATGGCATTAGCCGGTTACTGGAAATTCGACGAAGGAACGGGAAACCTCGCTTACGATTCGTCCGGCTTGAACAACACCGGCACCCTGGCGAATGGACCGGTGTGGGAGAACACTGCTTTGCCGCCTGTCACCGGCAATCGTTATGCTCTGCAGTTCGACGGCACGAATCGCGGGGTGAGCATCAAAGACTCGCCATCCTTGCGTCCGACATCATTCACCCTCACCGGCTGGTTCCGGTGGACCGTCGTACCGACGACGACCCAATCGCTCGTGGCAAAGATCGTTGGCGCCGGGAATTCCGATTCATACCAATTGGTTTACAGCGCAGGGGTCCGTCATCTGACGGGCGTAGTTGGCAACGCTTCTTCATTCGTCAATATCACGGCGAATGATTGGGCTCCCACGGTGGGTACCTGGTATCACCTCGCCTTCGTTTTCGACAACACGAACAAAATCGGAGGGCTGTATATCAACGGCGTTCAAGTGGCGATGCAGAATATTGGCGCCAGTTTTACAGTCGGCTATGACAATGGCTCGCTGGAAATCGGACGCGACAATGACTCGGGCAACTATGTGTCATTTTTCAACGGTCAGGCGGACGAGGTGGGCTTGTACGGTCGCGTGCTGACCGCGCCGGAGATCGCTACGCTTGCGGCAGGGAATCGCCCGCTGGGTCTCCGCGCTGACCCTCCGGCAGTTGGCACAGCGAGTGGAACCCCACCCAGCACGGGAACCCCGCTGCCAACCGGCACGCCAACGCCTACGCCCACAGGGAGGTGACCATCGGTGTGACTACCAGGATATTTATCAGGAGTAAACAGTCGTCAGTAGACAGACTGTCTGGCGACTGGCGACTGTCGACTACGGATTATTGTGATTCAAGAAATCAGCAGAGGAGGAAAAAATGTACATCATTCTTTTGGCGTTGCTCGCCGTCGTGATCCTCTGGTTCGTTCTCAAACCAAGCTGGGCACCCAAGCCACCAGACACATCGCAGTGGACGGACAAGGCGAGTCAGATGACCAAGCAGGCAACGACCCGGGCGACAGAGTTTTCCAAGCAAGCGATTACCAGAACCGGCGAAGTTTCCAAACAGGCAGCCACCAAAGCCGGTGAGGTTTCCAAGCAAGTTACATCGCAGGCAACTCAAGCGTCCAAGCAAGCGACATCTCAGGCGGGGCAAATGTACCAGGGCTTGCGTGGGCAGTTCAAGTTGCGCTCCGATTCTGGGAACCTGGCGAAGCAATTCAAGCAATGGGTTGCGGGATCTTCGCTCTCCAAACGCGATGAATTGTACGCGACTCTGCCGGCTTCGGCGGATGGTTTTGCGATCTGGTTGAACGAAGCCAAAGACCAAGAGCTGGAACAATTCACCCGCCGGGTCGCGCAGTTTTGCGCCTCACTGAATTTTGACATCGCTTGGCTGATCGATCCGAAAGTCGGACGCGACCCGGCGCTGAAAAAAGCAGTGGAAGACGCTGTCTTGTTGTACAGTCTCGCCGCGTGGCGTTCTGGAAATGTCCAACAGGAGGTCCAGTCTTTTTTAGCCTACCGGGAATGGCGCGCCAACCCGAATCACCACAAGGAGTACGGGCAACGGTTGCATCAAGTCCTGATTCAGCAAGGTCTGGTGACTTGCCCACCCGAACTGTACTTGGCACCCGAGCAAGAACGGCTAGCGCAAGCCGCGAGCGCGATCCGCAAAGTCGCGGACGAAAACCCCGCCGCGTTCAACACCGCCCTGCACCAAGTCGTCGCGAAACCAATCGAACCCGAGACCCCGGCAGCCGAGCAACCCGTCCCCGTAGAAAAAACAGCAAGCGCGGCAGTATAGTGGCTTGAGTAGGGGCGTTTGGGTATAGTGGTCAGTGTACAGTGGTTGGTGGTCACGCGGAGCATTTTCTGATCACTGTCCACTGACCACTGACTGCATCGCAATGCGCTGTTTGTAATGCGCCGTTGTCAGAGACAAGGAGGATTCGATGTACATCTACATTCTCATCGCGCTGGTTTTGTTGTTCGCGCTCTTATGGTTCGTCGTTCGACCGGGGTGGGCATCGCGCTCTACCGATGCGCCAGCGCAGGACAAGTCCAAGCCCGCATCGAAAAAGAAATCCGCCAAGACTGGGCAAATGTACAAGGGCTTGCGCGGAGGGTTCAAATTTCGCAGCGACACGCGTGAATTGGGAAAACAATTCCAGCAGTGGGTCACCGACGCGGCGTTACCCAAACGCGCGGCATTGTCCGATCATCTGTCGGCGCAAGCGGAAAGTTTCGCCGCGTGGCTGAACGAACTTTCGGCGCAAGAATTGGAGCAGTTCACCGCGCAAGTGGCGCGCTATTGCGACTCGATCAATTTCGACGTGGCGTGGCTGAACGACGCGACCGTCGCGCGCGAGCCGGAACTCAAGCAGGCAGTGGAGGACGCCCTCCTCCTGCACTCGCTCGGCGCATGGCGCGCCGGCAACGTCCAGAGTCGCGTGCAAGTTGCTCTGACGTACCAGGCGTGGCTCGTCCACCCCGAACGACACCAGAAATTCGGACAGGAGTTGCACGGGATCCTGATCGAGCGCGGACTGGTGACGGTGCCATCCGAACTGTACCTGGCGCCCGAAAAAGAACGACTGGCGCAAGCGGCGACCGCGATTCGCCATGCCGCGGCTGAAAACCCCGACGCGTTCCGCTCGGTTTTGCGTCAACTCGCCGGAGCGCCGGAGAGCCCGGCGCCCGTTGTCACCGCGGCGACCTAGCGCATGCCCTGAGCGAAGCCGAAGGGAATGTGCGCGGTCTGTCTATCGCGAAGCATCCTGTAAGGACTGTCTACTGTTGACCGTCTACTCCAATGGCACAACAATCACCGATGACGCAAGCCCAACCGAATCCGCCGCGACAGCGGCATTTCTTTGCGCCCGATATTCCGCAAAATTCTAGTTTGGACGGCGGATTGTCCGCGCTCAAATGCGTTTTGGATGGCTATGGTTTCCTCACCGACGCGCGTCAATTGACGGGCGCATTACGGGTTGGCACGGAGATTACGTCGCTCGAGAGAATTGCGGAGGTTGCAAAGAAATTTGGGTTGGGTGCTAAATTGACGCTGACGCCGATCGATCATTTGTTGATGCCGTTGGCGGATAACCTGCCCGCCATCGTCGTCGGTCGCCAATTGACGAGCAACCCTAATCTGCGTTTCTTGGTGATTTGGCGCAGGCATGGTCCGTGGCTCCAAGTGATGGAACCTGGGATCGGTTTGCGCTGGGTCGCGACCCAAAAACTCTTGGACGAACTTGAAATCGCCGCGCGTCCCATCGCGGCACATGAATGGCGCGAGCAGATTGCCACGAATGGTTTTGTGGATTTGTTGCACCAACGCTTGATCAACTTGAATTTGGGTGAAGAACAAGCCACGCAACTTGTGACTGGGGCGTTGTTAGACGATCCGACCTGGCGTTCGACGGCGATACTCGACGCGGCGACGCGCGCCGTTGACGTGGGCGTGCGCGCGGGGGGATGGCAATCGGGCGAAGCCGCAGGCAAAATGATCGAACATTCCCTACGGGATGTTTCGCGTTTGCAGGCGGATTGGATCGCGCAAACAAAAATTCCCCAGGATTATTGGTCGGTTGTACCGCGCGCGGATTCAAACGATCAACTCGTGATGCGCGGCGTCGAGTTTATCCGCATCAACCCATTACAAATCGTTCCGCTGCCGCAGCCCGCAAACGCGCAAGCGGCGCGCCTGCCATCGGATGCAAAGAAGCCACAACGCTGGCGGATCGAAGTGGAAATGTGGAAAGCGGTGCGCGCCGATGGCGTCATCACGCCTGCAATCTTGGGAATCGGTTTGGCGTTATCAACGATCGCGGTGGCTATCGAAGCGCTGTTTTTGCGCGGTATGATTCAGGTCGGGGAGGGGTTGGATAGCACGTTGCGTATCGGCGTGATGGGTGTGCTCTTGAGTTTTTTTGTCATCCTTGCGCTATTGCGCTTGCCGATCAATTCGATTGTGATGCGGATGGGACGCCGCCTGGAAACACGGATGCGAATTGCGTTGCTTGAAAAAATTCCGCGCCTCAGCAATCGCTTTTTTCTGGATCGTCCTGCGGCAGACTTGAATCGCCGCGCGTATGCGCTGCGCGAATTGCGCGAAGCGCCCGATCTCCTGATTCAATTTTTGCAAGGGTGGTTTCAATTGCTGGTGACGGCGGTGTGCATCTGCCTGCTGGAGCCGACCAGCATCTTCTGGGTTGTGTTCAGCATCCTCACCGCGTTACTGGTTACACGGTTGGCGGATCCGTTTATGGGAACGTCAATCTATCGCTGTTTCACTCACACCAACACGCTGAACCTGTTTTATCTCGATTCGCTTCTGGGACTAGTTCCTGCGCGCACGCACAGCGCAGAACGCGCGATTCGCCGCGAGCACGCTGGCGCACTGCTCGATCTGATGCATGCCGATGTGCAACGGACGATTCGTTTTGCCATCTTTTTCTCAATCGTTTCAATGTTACCCGCGCTCTGGACGATTGGGATTGTGTTCAACTATGTCGAGCGCGGCGGGACCGCTGAAAACATGCTCTTGTTGACTTATTGGACGTTGAACATTCCGATTTTATTGGAGCAAGCGAGTAACGCCCTGATCACATATATGCAACGCTGTCGTCCTGCCGCAGTGTCACTTGCCCAAGTTCTGGAAGCGCCCGAAGAAACTACGTCAAATGTGTCAAATTTGCCAAACGTGCCAAACTCGGCTGCGGTTTCGATCAGGATGAACAACGTCGGCGTGCAGATCGGCAATAGCACTTTGCTTGCGAATATCAATCTCGCGATTCGACCTGGGGAGCACGTGGCGGTTGTTGGCACGTCGGGCGCGGGCAAAACGAGTATGGTCGGTTTGTTGCTGGGGTGGCATCGTCCGACGACGGGCGAGTTGTTCATTGACAATGAGCCGCTCGAAGGCGAGCGATTGTATGCGCTCCGCCAAGCAACCGCGTGGATCGATACGGGCGTGCAATTGTGGAATCGTTCCTTGTTGGCGAATTTGCGATACGGCGCGCGCCGTTCCTCCATAACGCCGATTGCGCCCGTCGTCCGAGATGCCGATTTGCTCAACGTGCTGACCACTTTGCCGAACGGATTGCAGACCTTGCTCGGCGAAAGTGGACGCTTGGTTTCGGGCGGCGAGGGACAGCGCGTGCGCTTGGGTCGCGTGTTGTTTCGCGCGGGTGTGCGTTTGGCGATTCTCGACGAACCGTTTCGCGCGTTGGATCGCCCCAGCCGTCGTAAACTTTTAGCGCAAACGCGCAAACACTGGAAGGACGCGACGCTCATTTTGATTTCGCACGATGTCGCCGATGTGCAAAATTTCGAGCGGGTGCTGGTGATGGAGCACGGGCGCATTGTCGAGGATGGCGCGCCGATCAAATTGGCGGCGCGACCTGGGTCGCGATACCGCGCGTTGTTGGACGCGGAGCAACTCGCGCAACAAACCTTATGGGGCAGCGCGACTTGGCGGCGGCTGTGGTTGAGCGACGGGCTATTAAGCGACGCGGAGCGTGGCAATGGTCACAACTAATCGCGGAGCATCCCATAGGGACAGCGACCTGTATGCCCACGCCTGGCATCCCAGCAAGTTAAGCGAAGCGATTGAATTGCTCGCGCGCAAGCGGAACTTGTTACCCCAAGCCGAAATCATTGCGCCATCCGTCCCATCAGCGCTCAACCTGGGAGACGATGCGGCAATCGAGCAATGGATGACGACGGTTGCCGCCGAACTGAAAATCGAAATCGAACCGATTGCCATCACGTATGCCGAAGTGGAACAATTCGTAGCGCGCGCGGCGCCCGCGCTCGTGCAATTGCCGATGCGCGCAGGCGACGCCGCGCCGTATTTTCTGGCGCTTCTCAAGGCCGGCAAACGCGTCGCGCTTCTGGGTTCGGATTACAAAACGCGCGAGGTGTCTACCGACCTGGTTCGCAACCTGATGTGCGAATCGCTTGAGCAGAAAATTTTGCGCGAGACCGATGCGTGGCTCGCGCAAGTCGAAGACGCATCGCGGCGAGACGTGGCGCGCGCGCGGCGAACTATCGCGCACGAGGCGTTGATCCGGAGTGGTATGGGCGCGGCGCAGGTGGGCAAGGGCTGGATTGTATTGTTGAGTCCTGGCGCAAATTTGTGGCGCCAAGCCCGTCACGAAAAAATGCACTTGCCGTTGCTGAAATTTTTGGGCATTGACGCCGCGCAAAAAGCAATCGAGTTGGCGGCGTGGGTGATCCTGGGGCTGGTCACGCTCTCCGGCACGATCGAAACGGGCTGGTTGAGCGCGTGGGCGATGTTGTTACTGACCGGCAGTGTTTCGCGGGTGCCTAATCAACTGGTGCGCGGCGAAATTCGCCGCAAGACCATGGGCGTCAAACAATGGCTCATTTACAATGCGTTGAAACTCGACCCGGACGCGATTCGGCATCAAGGCGTGGGACAATTTCTGGGATCGATCATGGCGTCGGGCACGCTGGAAGACCGCGTCGGCAATGTGCTGATGATGGTGCTCGTCGCGCTCGTCGAACTGATGATGCTGTCGGTGATGCTCGCGTTCGGCGCGGGCGGGTGGTTGCACGCGGGCTTGCTCTATGCTTGGACGGCGTTCCTCTTGTTTATGTGCTGGCGAGTTTATCGCTCTGGTAAAGAGTGGAATCTGACTTACCATCAGATGGCAAGCGATTTGGTCGAGTCTATGGTTGGACATCGCACGCGCTTGGCGCAAGAAGAGCGCGCCAAATGGCACACGGATGAAGACGCGAGTCTGGCTCGCTATATCGAACAATCGGAACATTTGGATGGCATCGAAGCGCAGTTGAAAGCATTGACCACGCGCGGCTGGATGGTCGTCGGAGTTCTGGGAATCGCTTTTCCGTACGTTACCACTCAAATCGCGTTGGATAAATTCTTGTTGAGCGTCGGCGGTATCCTCTTGGCGTCGCAAACGCTCAGTGAATTGACGAGCAGTACTCTCACGCTCATTCGCGGCATGTTGGCATGGCAGCAAGTGACGTCGCTGGTGCGAACGGCTGACACGACCATCGAAAACGCGGAGCGCGTGCCGCTGATCAAGCGCGCCTCGCCACCACCTGATGGAAATTCCGCGGTGTTGATGGCGCGCAACGTGGTGTTCCGATTTTATGAACGCGGGCGCATTATTTTGGACGGATGCAATTTGCGGATTCAACAAGGCGACCGGGTGTTGTTGGAAGGTCCATCGGGCGGCGGCAAATCAACGCTCGCGTCGTTGTTGGCGGGATTGCGCAAGCACGAATCGGGTTTGTTGCTGCTCAGGGGCTATGATCGCCAAACGCTCGGCGCGGACGAATGGCGCAGCAAGGTTGTGATCGTGCCCCAGTTTCACGAGAACCATATTTTCACCGAGACGTTCGGATTCAATTTGCTGATGGGGCGCCGCTGGCCCCCCACGGCGCAAGACCTGGCGCTGGCGGAAACGGTGTGCCGCGAACTGGGTCTCGGCGATTTGCTCGACCGCATGCCCGCCAAATTCGATCAGCCCGTTGGCGAACGGGGTTGGCAACTCTCGCACGGCGAACGGAGCCGTTTGTTTATCGCGCGCGCGCTATTGCAAGACGCCGATGTGATTATTCTCGACGAAACCTTTGGCACGCTCGATCCAGAAAACTTGCAACGCGCGATGAATTGCGTGCTCCAGCGCGCGCCGACGTTGATGGTGATCGCGCATCCGTGAAATGCAATAACAGATCTGGCCATTGCTTGCGACCATTGCTGGTTATCTGGCAGGAGGAAATCGCGAACTCATAATCCGATGAACAGATGATTGAACAAACCAACGATTCAATGAACCAATGGAGGAAAAATGAAACGCATGTTTTTGATTCTTGTTAGCGTGCTCGCGGTGATCGTGTTGATTAGCGCGTGCGCTCCCGCGCCAACACCTTTGCCGCCCAGGCAAGGGCCTCCGACGTTGAGGCACGCGCACCCCATCGCACCAACCACGTTCAATCCGCACCAGAACCAGGCGGGCTTGATGGGCGATTACTATCAACTCATATACGAGACGCTGGTGACGTTCGACAAGGACGGTAAGTTCGCGCCGCAATTGGCGACAGAATGGCAGATTACCGACAAGGCAATTACCTTCAAGCTGCGACCGGGCGTCGTCTTCCATGATGGTACGCCATTTAATGCCCAGGCGGTTATTGCCAACATCAACGACGTCAAAAGTGGCACCCCTGCGCCGCTGAAGAACGAACTGGCATCGGTTGACTCGGTCCA
The DNA here is from genome assembly GCA_020723345.1 of Candidatus Aquidulcis sp. Classification (GTDB taxonomy): domain Bacteria; phylum Chloroflexota; class Anaerolineae; order UBA4142; family UBA4142; genus VGOB01. The sequence goes on from DYJA01000066.1 coordinate 11,948, forward strand.
GGCGATAGACGATCTCACGGTCCGACTTAACCTGACTAGCTTCGACCCGGCGCTGATGTACAGTCTGGCACGTTCCGCTGGAAGGCAGATCAGCCCCGCGGCGCTCAAGACCGCCGACAAGGTCCCGGTGGGGACGGGTCCCTGGATGTACAATGCCCAGAACTCGAAAACCGATGCCCAGTACGTATTTGATTCCTTCCCCAAGTATTGGGACCCCGCACAGGCGGGCGTGGCGCGGATCGAGATCTACCCAATTGTGGACGCCGCCGCACGAGTGAATGCATTGATGACTGGCCAAGTTGACTCGGCGAACGTGGGTGTGCTTGCCGCGCGCCAACAACTCGAAGCAAAGGGCTTTAAGGGGATTGCTGACAATATGGGCGCCTTTGCGTTGCATATCTTTGACCGCCAGGGTACACAGGTCAAGGCGCTGGCTGACCGACGCGTCCGGCAGGCGCTGGCACTGTCCATTGATCGAGCGGCGTACTACAAGACGATTGGTATCGGCACCCCGTCCACGCAACTCTTTCCCGCTGGCGTTGTCGGCAATGTCAAAGATTTGGCGGACTTGAACTACAACCCGACACGCGCCAAAGCCCTATTGGCGGAAGCCGGTGTCAGCAACCTGGAGTTGAACGTGCCTTCGGGCCCGGCGGTACTGCCTACAAACCAAGCACTGGGTGGCTTTTTCTCCCCTCTGGGCGTGACGCTCAAGATTAGCAGCGTCACGCCGGGCACGCTCCCGCTTGAGTGCTCCTCGGGCAAATGGGCTGTTGCTTGGTGCCCTCTGGCGGAACTACACCCAAAGACATTCGTGGAAAACCGGCTGTTAAAGAACGGCATCTACAATCCATTCCATGTACAAGACCCACGCATCGAGGAATTGTACGCCAAAGCCAAGAACCTGCCTGACGAACAGGGGGCGGACCTGTGGGCACAGATCATGAAGATTGCGATAGAAGAGGGCGACATTATTTTCGTGGGCTATGATTGCGGTAGCTGCACGATGGTGAGCCCCAAGGTGCGTGGCGCAGAAGCGCGCTTTGGCGTTGATGTGGGTTATCTGGTGCGCGGTGTGACGGTGGGGCAGTAGGGGCAGGTCTTGTGCCTGCCCATCGGGGCAACCACAAGGGATTGCCCCTACTCAGGATGACACCCATGTTGAAATATGGACTGACGCGTCTGGCGGCGACAGTGCCCTTGTTGCTAGCAATGTCGGTGCTGGTATTCCTGGTGGCGACCTTGGTGCCAGGCGGCATCGCCGTCGCGTTGCTTGGCGACAACGCGAACCCTGAAACCATTGCGCACCTCGAAGCGCGGCTTGGACTGAACGACCCGTTGCCGGCGCAATACGCGCGCTGGCTGGGAAACGCGCTGCAAGGTGACTTGGGCAACTCGTGGACACTCAAAGAGCCGGTCACGGGCGTGATCGTGCGGCGGATGCCGGTCACGTTGTCGCTGACGGTGGGTGGAATGTTGATCGGCATCATCCTGGGTCTGGCGATAGGTGTCCTCGCCGGGTTGCGTCCTGGTTCCTGGCTTGATCGACTCATCACGCTGGTCGCCTCAATCGGGGTCGCGATGCCGGCGTTTTGGTTGGCGATGCTCTTGGCGATGTATTTCGCCGTGCAGTTGCGCTGGTTTCCTGCGATCGGCTACACGCCGTTGGGCGAGGATCCGGTAAAATGGCTGCGGAGCATCACCTTGCCGTGTATCGCGCTCGGACTGCCGACCGCCGCGCTCATCGCGCGCCAGATGCGTAGTTCGTTGATCACGGTGCTTCAATCGCGCTACATCCTGGCGGCTCACGCCACCGGCATTCCGCTGTGGCAGGTCGTTAGCAAGTACGCGCTGAGGAATGCGCTTGTCCCAGTCGTCACAGTCATTGGGTTTCGGCTGGCTGTTGTGTTTAGTCTGACGCTGGCAGTGGAGCAAGTGTTCAATCTGCCCGGCATCGCGTCGATCACGATCAAGTCCGTGATGATGCGCGACATTCCGCTGTTGCAAGGTTCAGTGCTGTTGACCGCGCTCTTTGTCGTCGTGACGAATCTGCTCATTGATTTCAGTTACGGGTGGCTAAATCCGAAGGTAAGGTTGGCGTGAACTCTTCCCTACGGGACGCGCCGCGTTCGCGATCACTTCGTTCAGGGGCTGATGAATTTGGCGGATTTGTCGAACCGCGTGTTGACTGGCGACTCAGGACTGACTTGGCTAAACCCAGGGAGGTGTCGCGGCGATCACGCGTGTGGCAACGTTTACGCCAACAACGCCTAGCCCTTGTCGCCGCTGGTTACATTCTGGCGCTGTACCTCGTCGCCGTCATCGGGCCATGGATCGCGCCCTACGGTCCGATGACGGGTGACTTGTGGAGCACGTTGCAAGGACCGAGCGTGGCACACTGGTTCGGCACCGATCATCTTGGACGCGACATCTTGAGCCAGATCATCTACGGGACGCGCCTCTCGATGTGGGCGGCGCTTGAGGCGGTGCTCATCGCCATCCTGCTGGGCGTGCCGATCGGTTTGCTGGCGGGTTATATCGGCGGCAAATTAGATCGCGCGGTGATGTGGGTTGTGGACTTGATTTTCGCGCTGCCGCCAATCATGGTCGCGCTGGGAATCATTGCGATCCTGGGCACATCACTGGATACCGTGATGATCGCGGTCGGACTTGCCTTTTCGACGCGATTCATTCGTCTGACGCGCGGCATGACGTTGGCAGAACGCGAGGAACTGTACGTAGATGGCGCGCGCGTCGGCGGCTTGGATGTGTGGACCATCGTCTCGCATCACATCTTGCCGAATATCGCGCCCGCGCTCATCGCCCAAGCCGCGTTGCAATTCGGCGGAGTGATTCTGATCGAAGCGACGCTCAGTTTCCTCGGCATTGGCGCGAGTTTGGAGCAACCGAGTTGGGGCCGCTTGCTGGCTCAGTCGCGCGACTATATGGACGCGTATCCCTTGTTGGCGATTCCGTCGGGTGCAGCGATTATGCTGGCAGTTCTGGCTTTCAATCTGTTGGGCGATGGATTGCACACGGCGTTGGGGCGCGACACGATGGTCGCGTCGTCGCGTGGTCGCGTCGTCGCGCCACCGACGATTCGATCACACGACCATGCGACGACGCGACTGGAAAATGCACCCGCGCTCGCGATTCAGGGTTTGGAAGTGCGATTCCCAGGCGCTCCTTCGACTAGCGTTCAGAAGAATCGCGAAATCGCAGTCGTGTGCGATGTCTCGCTCGATCTAAAATCAGGCGAGACGCTGGGATTGGTCGGCGAATCAGGATCGGGCAAATCCATGACGGCGTTGGCGGCGATGGGGCTTGTGCCCGCGCCAGGATGGATTAGCCAGGGTTCGATTCGCTTGGGAGGACGCGAACTGGCGTCGCTGTCGGATGCGGAAATGCGGCGACTGCGCGGCAAGGAAATGTCCATCGTCTTTCAAGATCCGTTCACGTCTCTCAATCCCAGTCTGACCATCGAGACGCAACTCACCGATCCACTGCGCGTTCACCTGGGATTGAATGCGCGCCAAGCGCGTGAACGCGTGCTCGAATTACTCGCGCTCGTGCAACTGCCTGACCCGCAACGGCGGCTGAGCGAGTATCCGCATCAACTCTCGGGTGGCATGGCACAGCGCGTCGGACTGGCGCGCGCACTGGCTTGTCAGCCCGGCGTTCTGATCGCCGACGAGCCGACGAGCGCGTTAGACGTGACGGTGCAAGGGCAAATTCTGGATTTGTTGAAAGACGCTCAGCGCAAGTTCGGCATGGCGATTCTGTTCATCACGCACGATTGGGGCATCGTGGCAGAGTTGTGTGATCGCGTGGCGGTGATGTACGCGGGGGAGATTGTGGAGACAGGCAAGACAGACGAGGTGTTCGCGCGCCCGCGTCATCCGTACACGCGGGCGTTACTGGCAACGTTGCCTGGGCTAGAACGCGCCGGCAGGATCGATGTGATTCCGGGCAGTATCCCGCAACCCCAGGACTGGCCCAAGGGTTGTCACTTTCATCCTCGCTGTTCGCTGGCAATTCCTGCGTGCAGTCGCAACCCGGTTTTGTTGACCTCCGTTGGCGATGATCGCCAAGCCTGCCCTGAGCGCAGTCGAAGGGTGCGTTGCATTCGCGCGGGCGAGGAGGGACTGTTGCAATGAGCGCATCCATCGCGAACGCGGAGCGTCCCGAAGGGACCGCAACGATCCCGCCGCCATTCCTATCCGTGCACGATCTGCGCGTCGAGTTCGCGGCGCGCCAGTCGTTGTTCCGGCACCGTCGCACGCCGACGCGCGCGGTGAACGATGTTAGTTTCTCGATCCCGGCGGGAAAGACGCTGGGTCTGGTCGGCGAGTCCGGCGCGGGCAAGTCCACCGTCGCGCGTGCCATTTTGCGGTTGGTGCAGATTCAAAGCGGTCAGGTTATCGTTGAGGGACGTAATGTGTCTTCTCTGTCTGGCGCGCCTCTGGTCGAGTATCGTCGTCAGGTGCAGGTGGTGTTCCAAGACCCGTACTCATCGCTCAACCCCAGCCACGTCGTCGGCGAAATTGTCGGTGAGTTGATCACGCGTCACCGCGGCATCCGACCAGGGCGCGCGCGCGACGAACTTGTGGCGAAACTTTTGCAGCGCGTGGGGCTGGGAAGTTTTGTGATGGAGCGGCTCCCAGACGAGTTGTCCGGTGGTCAGCGCCAGCGCGTCGCGATCGCCAGGGCGCTAGCGGTGGAGCCGCGCCTGATCGTGTGCGACGAGCCGACCAGCGCGCTCGATGTATCCATCCAGAGCCAGATCATCAACTTGCTCGCGGATTTGCAAGCCAGCGCGGGACTGACGTACTTGTTCATCACGCATAATCTAGCAATGGCGCGGCACATCAGTCACACCCTGGCTGTGATGTATCTGGGTTATTTGGTCGAAAGCGGTCCGACCGAGCGCGTGTTCGCGCGTCCGGCGCATCCGTACACGGAGATGCTTTTGGCGTCCAGTCCCGTGCCTGATCCCGCCCAGCAGCGACAACGCGCGGCGGCGCGCTCGCGGATCAATCGTTCTACCGATCCTTCGACTTCGCTCAGGGCAGGGCCGGCAATTGCGGCTGCTGTGACTGGCTGTCCATTCGCAAATCGTTGCTCACGAGTGATGGACATTTGCCGCAAGACGATGCCTGTTCAGACCGAGGTGAGCGGCGGCGGTTCCGTGCGTTGCCACGCGCACACGACCGGAGCGACAATAGACTTTATCGGAATTAAATTTGGACACTGATGAACACAGATGAACACAGATAGAGAATTGAAAATCAGTGTAAATCAGCGTTAATCTGTGTCCAATAATGGTCTTGGCTTATTTCCGATAACGTCTAATGTGTACAGATTGGGCTCGCTGAACCGCCACGCGTTTGTCCGGCTGATGTCATCAGCGAAATCCTTCGGCTACGCTCAGGAGTGGATTGTTTCATGCAAATTCGAGTCATTGTTCCCGTGATACCATACGAGACTGTGGATGCCACGCGGACCCTGTATGCGGCGGCGGCTAGACCAGATGCCGAAATTAGCGTCGTTTGCCTCGATCAAGGTCCCGTCTCCATCGAGTCCGATTACGAGGAGGCATTGGCAGTGCCGGACCTCTTGACCAAGGTGCGCGCGGCAGAGCATGAGGGGATGGACGCGGTTATCATTGATTGCACGAGTGATGCCGGTTTGTCCCCAAGCCGCGAACTGGCTTCCATCCCGGTGGTCGGTCCGGGGCAAACAGCCATGCACCTGGCAGCTATACTAGGGCATCGGTTTTCGGTCATAACGGTACTGGAGGCGGCGATTCATCCCTTTTATCGGCTGGCCCGGTTGAATGGGCTGGAGAAGGAACTGGCATCGGTTCGCTCAGTCAACATCCCTGTGTTGGATTTAGACAAGGATCGCGAGCGGGTGGTGGGGGCATTGGTGGAGCAAGCGACCAGGGCTGTGACGGAGGATGGCGCGCATGTCATTGTCTTTGGCTGCACCGCGATGATGGGCTTGGCGCACCAAGTGGAACTGGCTCTCGCGGAACGCGGTTACGCTGTGCCGGTCATCGATCCCGGAGTGGCTGCCGTGAAGCTGGCGGAGGGATTGGTGGATATGCGATTGTCTCACAGCAAGCGCACTTATCCATCACCACCACCAAAAGAAATCGTTGGTTATGAGGTGGGGCTTTGACGCCGCGAGACCTTATCGTCATCAACAACGACACAGATCACGGCATCGTCCGGCATATTCCTGTACTGGCATTGGGTCAGAACGGCGTCGCGCCCAGTTTCGGCACGAACACGTTTGCTATTTCTCCAAAAGGGGAAATCCAGTTGGAGCCGGCTCCGAAAAACTTTAAACCCCGCGTTCTGAACAAAGGGCTGATCAAAGGACGTGAAATCGTCCAAGCCGTGGCGAGCGACCGGTTTACACTGGGCAGCCGCGTTGTGTCCGAAATCCGAGACCGATCCGCCAACCCGTGTATTGCCGTCTATGACGAAATGCATATCAACGGCAACACCTATTATGTTGCCCACCGTTCGGCAGGGGAATTCGTTCCGAAAACATTCGAGGATACGCACATCAACATTGTTTTTGGGACTTGTCTGTTCGACAACGAGAGCGTTCAGCTTGTCAGCGGAGACAGGAGATACGCGTTTTTGGACGGGAAATCCAAGTCTCTGCATCAGACAAGCATTGACGAAATTTCTGTTGACAAGGCGTGGACGTTATATGAAATGGAACTGATCACCCGCCTATCCCACTGCATCGCGGACACGGTCTCTGCGCTGAATGGACAGACAACGGTAACAGTCTGGTACAATATTCCCAGGGTGGAATACTACACTTATCTGTTGGAGCCGTTTGAAGCGGGCAATATCAGCCCATCCTGTATGGAGCGCTATTTCGATGTGGTTGATGAGAGGCACAATCTTGTCGTTCAGCAATGTATCAGACAGATACGGAGCATCGCGAAAAATATACCTGTGGTGAGCGGAGCGAATCCATCGGTGGAGATTTCGTCGGCAGAAAGTTTCAGTTGTCTGGAGAATCTGATTCGTCACAATGTGGCACACGGCAGGGTACCTTCGCTGAAGGATGCCAAGACACTACTGGCTGAAACATACCCGTTGTGGGTACAAGTCCTGGCGCACAATTCACCCGAACGTTTTTTTGATTTGGCCTTGCTGAATTGGTGCTACGAATATCTCGCGGCGGGGCAAGCGGTGAGTCGTCCGGGAGACACCTTGGGTCTCGCGATTGAATCCTACGGCGAAGCCAGAATATTGGATAATCTGAAGTTGGTTATGGAGAAGATGCCTCACGCTCCGCGTTCATGCTGCGTTCACGCCATGTATCCGCTCAAACAGGTTGCTCTGTACATTGGCGATGATACGGTGGCAGCCGATTTGTACAGAAAACGCCCGCATCCGAACGTGAAGAACGTGAATGGCGATTCTGTGGATGTGACAACAGACTTTCTGAAGAAGATGTGCAAATAGAAGATGATTATAAGGAGGAAAGGAACGTACGAACATGAACCAGCAACCCCAAGAACAGCATCGCGTCGATCACGATTGGCGCGCCCGTCGCGACGCTAGGCAGAAGGAGATTGGTTTCCCAGAGGATCGGCGCGCCTTCAGGACGTGCGAGCCCGTTTTCGATCAAGCCCAGCAGACGCTCAAGGTGTATGGGCAACCCGTCATGGAACGATGGGAGGAGCCATATATGGCAATGCTCGCGGAGATTGCCACCCGTCGTGGAGGGCGAGTACTCGAGGTAGGGTTTGGAATGGGCATCAGTGCGGGATTCATTCAGCACCATTCCCCGTCCGAGCACGTCATCATCGAGGCAAATGCCGCCATTGCGCGTATGGCGCGTGAGTTTGCCGCCCAACACGCTCCGCGAAACCGAATCACGGTGCTTGAAGGATTCTGGGAGGAAGTGGTGCCGGGACTGCCGGGCGGTTCGTTCGACGGTATATTGTTTGACACCTATCCGCTCAGCGAAGAAGAGCAGGTCTCGCTACACGCATCATTCATACCGCACGCCTATCGGTTGCTCAAGCCCGGAGGTCTCTTCACCTTCTACTCAGATGAGCCGTCGGAGTTGAGTAGTGACGCCCTGGCAGCCCTTCGCTCGTCCGGCTTTACAAAGATTCGATGGCAATTGTGCCAGGTCTCGCCGCCGCCGGACTGCGAATACTATTCGCACGAAACTATCGTTGCTCCGATCATTGAGAAGTAAGCATGAAAATTTTCCGGGATGGCATCAACAAACACACCGCCCCGCCTGGCGAGTGGAAGACGTATGCGAATCGTTTTGATCAATCCGCCTTTCTTTGATCCGCTAGTTCCTCCTGCCTCATTGGCGGCACTCGCCGAGAGTCTTGCTTCTGCGGCAGACGTAGTCGCCTTTGATCTGAGTCTTGAGGTGTTCAACCTTTTGTTTGACTCGGCGCAGGACGCATGCGCGTCTCGACCCGCTCAGACTGGCGGTCTCAACCTTGCCCCGCGCCAGGTTGAAGACGCGCCCACGCGCGTCAGGTTGGGCAAGCAATTCCGCGCGGCTTTTCAAAGTGGTATCCCTGCGATTCTCAAGATGAAGGAGAGCGAACGACAGATCCAGGCAGCACTGAATGGTTCTGCCGAGGGGCGATTCAGGATTGGGCGAGGTTCGCTTGAGCCATACAGCACTTGGCCCCCCGCGTTGCTGAATTCAACGCTCAGCCAATTCTCCTCCAGCGTTTTCGGGAGAGCGGTCGCGGCTGCAGTAACCAAGATCCTGCCTGCGGTGGCGCAGGCGGACTGTGTAGGGATTTCGGCGATGTTTACCTCACAGACGATTCCAGCATTGCTGATCGCGCAGTTGCTTCGGCGGGAAGGATACGCTGGCGTTATCGCGCTGGGAGGCGTGATACCGACGTATACGCACGAATATCTGGTGACGCATCCACTCGTTCAGGAATTGATTGACTTGCTCTACGTGGGAGAATTCCCGTCCCGCAGTGAAGAATTTGTGAACTATTGCGCCGCTCTGTCTCGTGTAGCGCGCAACAAGCGCACCTTGACGGTGCTTCATCGAGGACTGGTTGAAACGCCGAACACCGCCGGGTTTCCCCCCGAACTGACCTCAAATGGCAGCGGATTTACCTACTTACCTTTGAGTGAGTATTGGGGAGCAGAACCATCAATTAACCTAGCCATAGAAAAAGGATGCTATTGGGGCAAGTGCGCGTTTTGCGACCGTCTTCCTGCTGGGTCCGCCAAAGATGGCGACTATATCCACAATTCTTCAGAGCAAGCCGTCCAGCGCATGATTTCGTTTCAGGAGAAACTCGGAGTCTCTGTGCTGAGTCTGGAGAGTGAAGTGATTGATCCGAGAACTATGGTTGAGGTGGCGCGTGGACTAGCCCAGCAGAGGACACGCCTGACCTGGCTCGGCATTGCCCGTTTCGAGAATGGGCTGACGCGTCGTGTGCTTGAGCAATTGTTCGAAGGTGGGTGCAGACACATATTTTTCGGTTTGGAATCCGGCTCTCCGCGGATGTTGCAACGCATGGGCAAGGGGATTCAACTCAGCACGGTGAAACGGATTCTGCATGATTGCGCGGAGGTCGGAATTGGTGTTGGAATCGGTCTGTTCTTTGGTTTTCCGGGAGAGCAGGGTGAAGATGCCGCATTGACCTTGGATTTTGTGGCGGAGAATGCGGATTTGATTCACCGCTGGGATACAGGGTCCTTCGTCTGTGTGCGCGGTTCAGCAGTAGGTAGAACTCCTGAGAAATACGGCATCGAAATCGTCGAGCCAGGTCCCGATTGGGACGCTCTTACTTGGAGAGACCTGACTGGCGCTACCCTTAAAGACCCACAACGGTACGTCGCGCGCGCGCGGGCAATTCGACCCGAACGGTTCTTGCTGGATTTTACCGAAGATCAGTGGCTCGTGTGTAAGTACGGTGTTAGGGCAGTTGATGAGCAATTGCGCCAGAACTCTAGTCCTGAGAGGCAGTGAATAGATGATTGATGATTTCCTCCCAGTTTTGAAAGATGCCGCGCGCCACGCCTGGTCCAAAACGATTCTCCCGGACCCGGCGGCTGAGCGTCCGCGCGATCCATCCATCACACCGGGGATCCGATTGTCCAAGCGAGTGCAAGCGCCGGCCCCGACGCCGAACGGCGCCAAGACCGGCGCGCAAATCTCTGCGGAAACGCAAACCAGATTACGAGCAGAAGACAAGCGACTCAGTCAAGATGTTGCGCTTTCGGCGGCGGCATTGGGTTTGACCACCGCGGGGGCGTTGATCGCGCATCCATTGGCGTTGCTGAGTCTGCCAATCCTGATCAAACTCGCTATACCATACTTGCGCGATGGCTATCACAGTCTGGTTGAGAAACGCAAGATTGATACGCCAGTTTTCGTTGCCGCTCTGAACACTGGCTTGATTGCTTCGGGGCTGTTTTCGATGGCGGCGCTGTATGAAGGCGTGGACGCGTTGAGCAAAAAAGTCATCTTGCGAACGCGACGCAGGTCGGAGGAAGCGTTGACCGGCGCACTAGGCGAACAACCGCGCACGGTGTGGATCCTTCGACCAGCTCAAGACGCGCCCAACGGTCAGGAAATCGAAATTCCATTCGAGCAATTAAAACCCGATGACGAGTGTATCGTTTCGGGAGGTCAACGGATCCCCGCCGATGGCATCATCACCCACGGCACCGCCACGATTGATCGGCGGATGTTGACCGGCGAGTCGCAGCCCATTGAAAGCGGCGTCGGCGATCCGGTCTTTGCCTCGACCCTGGTCGTGTCGGGCAAGATCCGTCTGCGGGTGGACAAGTCCGGTCAAGAAACGACGGCGGCGCAAATCACCGAGATATTGCGGAACACCGCCGATTACCCATCGTCGGTCGAGTTATGGAGCAAACAGTTCAGCGATCAAGCCGCCTTGCCGCAGTTGGCGTTGACGGCCGCGGCTTTGCCGGTCGCAGGGACGCAAGGCGCTTTGGCGGTGCTGATCTCGGATATGGCTTGCGATGCGCGCCTGACCGGTCCACTCAGCGTGTTGAACTATCTCAATCTCGCGACCCAGCACGGCATTTTGATCAAAGATGGGCGCGCGTTGGAATTGCTGGCGCACGTCAACACGGTCGTGTTCGACAAGACCGGCACGCTGACGCTGGAAGAGCCGGAACTCGGACGGATCTATGTGCGCGCTGGATTGGACGAAAACCAGTTGTTGCGGTATGCCGCCTCGGCAGAAGCGCGGCAGACGCATCCGATTGCGCGCGCCATTCTGCAAGCCGCGCACGCGCGCCATCTCGATTTGAGCGTGAGCCAGGACGCGCATTACGAAGCCGGTTTCGGCATTGCGGTTCATTTGCCAACTGTCATTGCGAGCGAAGCGAAGCAATCTCCACCACGCCAATCGGGGATTGCTTCGGGCAATCCTTCGACTCGCTCCGCTCGCTCAGGACGCCCTCGCAATGACAATGGGGATGTACTGAAGCAAGTCCACGTGGGCAGCGCGCGGTATATGGATATGGAAGACATTGACATTCCGACCGACTGGCGCGCGGCGCAGGCGGTCGGTCAAGCGCAGGGTCATTCGTACGTCTATGTCGCAGTCGATCGTCGTTTGAGCGGTATGATCGAACTGCGTCCTGCCATCCGCCCCGAAGTGAAACAACTTATGCAACAACTTAAAGCGCGCAAACTAGCGCTCTATATTCTATCCGGCGATCATCAGCAAGTGACCGCCGCGCTGGCAGAGCACCTGGGCATTGAGAATTATTTCGCCGAGGTTTTGCCGACCGGCAAAGCGGACATTGTCGAGCGAATGCAAGCGGATGGCGCGTCGGTCTGCTATGTCGGCGATGGCATCAACGACGCGATTGCGTTGAAAAAAGCGCACGTCTCGGTGTCGCTGCACGGCGCGTCCACAGTTGCCGCCGATGCTGCCTCAATTGTTCTGATGGATGGCAATCTCGAAAAACTGGGGCGGCTGTTCGAAATCGCCGATGGCTTGAGCGCGAATCTGCGGACAGATTTGCTTGCCTCTTTTGTGCCAAGTGCCGCGGCGATTGGCGGTGTGTTTCTCTTTCACCTCGGCGTATTCCCTGCTTTCCTGATCGGAATGGGCGGCTTTACCGTCGGTATGGTAAATTCGATGATGCCGCGCCTGATGTCTGACGCTGAAGCAAAGGAGGAGCAGAGTGGCAAGCAACTATAATGAGATCGCTCTTGATTACGCCGCATCGCTCGATAAACTCCCGGCGGCTAAACATGTTGATGATTATACATTTTTCAACATGGTTGGCGAGGTCACCGGCAAGACGATTCTCGATATCGGCTGCGGACCGGGTGTCTATACCAGACCATTGAAGCAGATGGGCGCGGCGCGAGTGGTCGGGTTAGATTATGCGCCGGAAATGATCAAACAGGCGCAAGCCGAGGAAACTCGTTCCCCGTTAGGCATCGAATATATTCTGGGGGATATGTTTGCCCCGGTGAGACTGGGTAGTTTTGATCTGGCTGTGGCTTCCTTCATACTTGGATTGGCTCCGACAAGAGAGCATTTGCTCAAAGCATGTCAGATGGTTCATAGTAATCTAAGAGCAAGGGGGCGTTTCTTGGTGGCGGGTTTGAATCCTGAACTATCCCCCGCGACCTATCCGCTCTTTGAAAAGTATGGATACAAGGTCTCGGCTTCAGGTCCGCTCGAAGAAGGGGCTATCATCACAGTCGTCGTTTCGAGCGATGACAAACAACTCGTGTACCAAGATTACTTTCACAGCCATGCGGATTACGAATGGGCGTTGCAAACCGCCGGCTTTCAGGCGATTCGTTGGCGCCGCCCGATGGTATCGCCTGAAGGTCTCCAGCAATTCGGTCAAGAGTTTTGGCGAGACTATATTGAATGTCAGTACGGCATCTATCTGGAATGTGTCAGGGCGGAATCGAAATTGCAAAGCATCCCATAGGGACCGTGAATCAAGATTCATTTCCGGTATGGCGGGGCAATTGCGAAGCAAAAACATGAATCACGGTTCGGTCTTGGCTACCCCGGCGCGTCCAGTGAACTCGCAGAACGAGTATAAATGAGGAAACCCAGGTCACTTTCATTTTCAGGATCAATGCGCTCGCGGCAAAGCGATTCATTTCTCCGTTGAAGGAGGCGCACGTTGACCGATCCGGTTCAAGACAAATTTGTCACGCTGAATGGTTTGTGGTTTCATTATCGCGAGTGGGGCGACGCGCGCGCACCGGTCATCGTCGCGTTGCACGGCAGCACATCGAATTCGTATGGCTGGGACACCACCGCGCGCGCGTTGTGCGATCGACCGAATTTCTACTCTCGTAAATAGGTTGGTGGACAGGGATCAGAAGATCCTGACTACCGACCACTGACGACTGTCGACTGTCGACTCTCTGTCTCGTTCTAGGAGGGCAAACTATGTCAATTTCTTTCTCACGCTCGATGCGTTCACTACACGGCGATTCGTTTCGACCATCACTGGCTACGCTCATCATCGCGAGTATTTTCATTATCGCGTGGTTCGCGTGGCTCGTCTTCGCGCAGATCACGCTCTACGCCACCAGCCAGGATTGGGAACTCCAACGCGACGGGTCACTCATCGTCCACTTGTCGGAGGATGCGGTCACGCGCCTCCGCCCCGGTCAACGGGTCACGCTGGAAGTTCAGGGCACTTCCAATCAACCGTCGCAGCAATTACCGGCGATAGTCGCGGACACGCCTAGCCGCACGCAGAACCGTTTAGCGTCAGACACGGTCAGAGTGACGTTGCTCGCGCCAATGCCCAAAGGCGCGACGGGCGGACAAGTCAAAATCCCAATGGAGACCGTTTCACCACTGACGCTGATCACGCGCGCGGCTGAACAGGTGACCGTGCGCTGAAGCGCCAGTGAACAGTGAACGGTGAACAGTGGACAGTGTTGACTGCCGACTGTCGACTGTTGACTGTTGACTGCCGACTCCATAGAGAGGATCACGATGCAAACCATTGCCGTAGCCAATCACAAAGGCGGCACCGGCAAGACCGCCACCACCCATAACCTGGGTGTGGTCTTGGCGCGCGAGTACGGGTTGCGCGTGTTGCTAGTTGACACCGACCCGCAAGCCAGTTTGACCGGCGCGTGCGGTGTGCAAGATGAGATGGCGCCCCAGGAGACGCCGGGGCGCGCGCGATTTCTCAAACAAGTGTTTTCGCTGGCGGAAGTGCTGGGCGGCGCGAAACCCGGTCACGTGACGATGAAGGACGTGTTGGTGGATCTCGGGGACCACCTGCGGATCTGTCCCAGCGATGCCGCGCTTGCCTCGACCGCCGTGGGGTTAGCCGCGCGCTTGCAGCGGGAGTATGTTCTCAAAAAAGCGCTGGCAACCGTCGCGCCAGATTACGATGTCTGCCTGGTGGATTGTCCGCCTGATCAAGGGCTGTTGACCATCAACGCGTTGAGCGCGGCGCAAGTCGTCATCGTGCCGGCTCAGCCGACCGCCCAGGACTTGCGCGGCTTGCTCTTGTTCGTCGAGACCATCAAAACGATTCAGCAGGACATCAACCCAGGATTGGTTTTTCTGGGCATCTTGCTGACCTTTTACGATGCGCGGTTGAGGCATCACAAAGAAGAAGTCGAGCAAATGGAAAAGGCAGGGTTGCCTGTTCTGCCGGTCGCGATCGGGCGCAGCGTGCGTGTGGCGGAGGCGGCGGGCGCGTGCCAGCCCGTGTTCACCTACGCGCGCCACCACCCCGAGGCGCAGCATTATTTGGCGCTTGCCAAACTCGTCGCCGAGCGGCTGGCATTGCCCTGCAAAATTCAGCCGCTCGCGGAAACTGAAGGCAGTTTGACAGTGGACGAACCAACCACCCAACTAACCGACTAACCGACTAACCGACTAACCAATCGAACTACAAAAGGAGATGGAACAATGTTAATCGTCATCACATTTGCGATCCTGCTCATCGTGATTGGGATTGTGTTGCTGTGGCAACCGGCTTGGCTGCCCAAAATCTCGCGCGAGCAAGCGACGAGCCGCGTGACTCAGGCAACCAACAAGGTGATCGGAACCGCCAAAGAAACGGTGGAAAAAGCCGGAGAGCGCTTGGCTCCCGAGCGACTTGCCGTTCGTCGTCGCCCCGAACTGGCGGGGCAGTTCAAGGAATGGCAAAGCCAAGCGGAAATGGATCGGTGGACGGCAGTCTACAAGACATTGCCCGCCGACGCCGCCGAATTTACGACTTGGCTCCAAGGGCTGAGCGTCAAAGACCTGGGTGATTTCGCCCAGGGGCTAGCCACATTCTGCCAGGGACAGGAATTCGACCTGGCTTGGTTGATGGACGCGCAAGTGCCTGCCGAGATGAAGCGGGTGGCTGAGGAGGCGATCGGGTTATATTGTCTCGCCGCCTGGAAAAGCCACGGTCTATCGCCTTATGCGGCTTATCGCGCCTGGCAGTCCGATCCTGGAAACGAAAAGCATCTCGGCTTTGCCCAGCGGTTGTATAGTCGGCTGGTGGCGGAAGGACTCGTCACGGCGCGCGCCGATCTGCTATACGCACCGGAAAAAGAACGATACACGTTCGTGGTGCAGTCTATGCAAGCCGTCGCCGCCCAGGATCCCAAAAGCTTTGTGACTTTGCTGAAGGATGCGGCAACCGTCGAGCCGGAAGCGGAGACAAACCAAGCCCCGACAATGAACAGTGAACAGTGAACAGTTTTGACTTTTTACTTGACCACTGATCACTGTACACTGACCCGGCAAGGAGAAAACGATGGAAGCCATTTTGTTGATCATACTGGAAGTCGTAATCGTACTGGCGGTCCTGGGGGTGATCTTTGCCCCCCACGCGGTTTCCGATCCCGCCGCCGCGGGGCGAGCGTATGGCAAGCCAGGACAAAAGTACAAGGGCGTGCGGGGATTGTTCCGGCTTCGCAACGATCGGCGTGAATTGGCAAAACAATTCAAGCAGTGGAGCGTCAATGCCGCGTTTCCCAAACGCGTCGCGCTCTCCGACACGTTACCGGTGTCGGCGGAAAATTTTGCCGCGTGGGTGAGCGGACTAGGCGACCCAGAACTGGAGCGATTCGCCGAAAAAGTCGCGCGCTATTGCAGTTCGGTGAATTTCGACGTTGCTTGGCAGACCGACCCGCAGTTGGGCTACGCGCTGGAACTCAAGCAGTTGGTCGAGGATTCCGTTCTGATGTCCGCTCTCGGCGCGTGGCATCCCGACGGCGTCCAATCGGATGTGCCGGTTTTCCTGGCATACCGCGCTTGGCGTACGAACCCGGATCGGCGCAAGAAATTTGGACTCCAATTGCACCAGGTCTTGATCGAGTGCGGACAGGTGACTGCCCCGCCCGAACTTTTCCTGGCGTCCCAGAAGGAACGCGAGGCGCAAGCGATCACGGCGATTTGCAAGGTCGCGGACGAAAACCCCGCCGCCTTTCGGCTGGCATTGCGCCAACTGGCTGGCTTGGCTGACAGCCCGCCCCGCGCCGCTGTCCCCGTAGCGCCAAGCCGAGGCAAGTTAGAGCATGAACTGGGCGCGGTTCAAACGCGCGCGCGCCAACTCGAAAATGATCTGGGCATCGCCACGCAAGCCAAAGCCGAGTTGGAGAAGGAACGCGGTACCCTCCAGTCATGCTTGCGTGAGACTGAAGGGCGCGCGCGCCAACTCGAAGGCGACCTGGGCGCGACCCGGCAAGCCCTGAGCGGCGCCGAAGCGCGCGGCGCCCAACTCCAAGGCACGCTGGACACTACGACGCGCGCCAAAGCCGAGTCGGATAAGCAACTGGGCGAAGTCACAAATCGCGCGCGCCAACTTCAAGGCAACCTGGATGTTACGACCAAAACCAAAGCCGAGTTGGAAAAAGAATTAGGCACACTCAAACTTGCCCAGCGCGGCATCGAAGCGCGCGCCCGTCAACTCGAAACGGATCGCGATCATACGATCAAAAACCAAATCGCGTTTGAGTTGGAACTTACGGCGCGCCAAGATCGGCTGCAGAAGGAACTCGGTCAAGTCAAGGTTCACGCCAACCAACTCGAAAATGAACTTGGCGCGCTCAAGACGTATTCCAACCATCTCGAAGACGATCTGCGAATCGTGGCACAAGGCACCACCGCGTTGAAGGAGAAATTGGGGACGCTCCAGACGCGCGGCAGTCAACTTGAAGGCGATTTGGCAGCGGCAATTCAAACCCAGACCGGGTTGGAAGAAGAACAAAGCCAAGTCAACGCACGCGTCAGTCAAATCGCCAGCGCGCGCGATCGCGCGGCGCAACGCCAAGCCGAGTTGGAGAAGGAGCTCGGTCAAGTCCAAGCGCGCGCGGCCCAACTCGAAAGCGCGCTCGGTATCATCGCGCAAGGCAAAGCCGAGTTGGAGAAGGAAATGAATTTGCTCAAGGCGCGCGCGAGCCAACTCGAAGGCGACCTGGGCAAAGCCACGCAAAGCAAAACCAAGTTGGAGAAAGAACTGGGTGCGCTCCAAGCGCGCGCCAGCCAACGCGAAGGCGACCTGGCGGTGGCGACGCAAGACACGGCGGAGTTACAGCGCAACCTGGATGTGCTCCAAGCGCGCGCGAGCCAACTCGAAGGGGACCTCGGCATCGCCGCGCAAGGCAAAGCGGAGTTGGAGAACGAACTCGGCGCGCTCAGGGCGCGCGTCAGCCAACTCGAAAGTGATCGGAGTTTGACGCCGCAAGGGAAAGCCGGGGTAGGCAACGAACTGGACGTACTCAAGGTGCGCGCCAGCCAAATCGAAGGCAATTTGGGCATCGCCGCGCAAGGCAAAGCGCGGTTGGAGAAGGAACTCGGCGCACTCAAGGTGCGCGTCGATCAACTTGATGGCGCGCACGGCGTGGCGGCAAAGGGTAAAGCCGAATTAGAGAAGGAAGTGGGCGTCCTCCAGATGCGCGCCGGTCAACTCGCCAGTGACTTGAACACCACGACGCAAGGCAAAACCAAGTTAGAAATTGAACTGGGTGTGCTCCGCGCGCGCACCAATCAACTCACCAGCGCATTGGGGGTTGCGACGAAGGGCGAAACCGAGTTGGCGAAGGAACTGGACGTCCTTCAAGCGCGCGCCAACCAGCTCGAAGGTGAATTGAGCGACACGACGCGCGGCAAAGCCGAGTTGGAAAAAGAACTGGGCGCGCTCAAGACGCGCGTCAGCCAACTCGAAAGCGACTTGGGCAGCGCGACGCGCGGCAAGACCGAGTTGGAGAAGGAACTGGGTCTCGTTCAGGCGCGCGCGCGCCAACTGGAAGGCGACCTGACGACCACGACGCTCGGCAAACCCGAGTTGGAAAAAGAGCTAATGGAACTTTTAATGCGCGCGACTGGATGATCGGAATGTCAAACTTCCGAAATCTTGGAGATTTCGGAAGTTTGAAATTGATTTTGTGAGTGGTAAATAATGTCAACTACACCGCGCTTTTTCGTTCCTGAAGTTATTCAAACTTCCGAGATGGATTGCGGTCCGGCATCGCTCAAAGCGTTGCTGGAGGGCTTTGGCATCGCCGCGAGTTACGGGCGTCTGCGCGAAGCGTGCCAGACCGAAGTGGACGGCACTTCGATTGACGTTATCGAGCAGGTTGCCATCCAACTTGGGTTGGAGGCCGAGCAGATTATGCTCCCCGCCGACCATCTCTTGATGCCGGAAGCAAACGCGCTCCCCGCGCTCGCCGTCGTGCGACTGCCGAATGGTCCGGCGCATTTCATCGTTATTTGGAGCAAGCACGGGCGATTCGTTCAGGTGATGGATCCAGGCATCGGGCGACGCTGGGTAGACGAAAAGCAGTTACTCGCCGAACTGGACATCCATTGCCTCCCTATGCCGGCGCGGGCATTTCGCGATTGGGCGGGAACGGATGGATTTCTCTTGCCATTGGTTCGGCGGATGAGCGAATTGCATTTGACGGAAGAACGCGCCGCCGATTTGATCGCGCAAGCCAGCGATGATCCCAGTTGGCGCGGGTTGGCGGCATTGGATGCCGCAACGCGGATGGTGACCTCGCTTGTGCGCGCTAACGGCTTGGAGCGCGGCGAAATCGCGGAGCAGGTATTGGCACGCTTTTTCGAAGAAGCGCGCGGGAGCGTGACCGCGCCCGACGCCCCGCTTCCTGCCGCGTACTGGTTCGTCGAGCCAGTCCCGCGCGATCCTGACAAACCCGATGCGGAGGAACGCGTGTTTTTGCGCGGCGCGGTCCTTGTTCGCGTGCGTGGTCTTGCCCTCAAAGCGCCCGAAGCATTGACAGAGAAAAAATTGCCGCCCGAACTCGCCGCCGCGTTGCAAGAGCCGCCGCCTCACCCCGAAAGAGAATTGTGGCGCGTGTTGCGCCAGGATGGGCTATTCACGTTGGGCATCGTGGTCGTCGCGCTGTTTATGGCGGCGCTCGGCGTGACCGCCGAAGCGCTTTTGTTGCAGGGCGTGATGAGACTGGAAATCATACCCGGCGTGAGTTCGCCCTGGATCGTCCTTGCCGTCGTGCTTGCGCTCGTCTTGTTCCTGTTCGCGCTCGAACTGCCGCTGACGACGGTGGAACAACGGATCGGGCGGCGACTGGAAACGCGCTTGCGTGTCTTGCTTTTGGAAAAAATTCCGCGCCTCAGCGATCGTTATTTTCACAGCCGCCTCACGTCGGACATAGCGATGCGCGCGCACGGCTTGCGCGCGCTGCGAACTGTGCCGACGCTCGCGGTGAACATTTTGCGTTTGACCTTTCAATTACTCCTGACCGCGCTTGGCGTTATCCTGCTCGATCCGCTCAGCGCGCCGTGGGCGATTGCGTTTACGGCGGTCTTTGGCGTCGTCGCCTACTTCAGCAGTCTCGTCCAACGCGAGCGCGAGATGCGCTTGTTCACGCACAATAGCGCGTTGAGCCGGTTCTATCTCGACGCGTTGCTGGGATTGATTCCGGCGCGGATGCACGGCGCCGAACGTTCGCTGCGCCGCGAACACGAATCGCTCTTGACCGAATGGACGCGCTCATCGCGCGACACTTGGCGGATGATTGTCGCGCTCCAAGGCGTCAGCGCGTTGCTCTACGCCGCGTTCTCGGTCATCATTCTCTTCAACTTTGTGATGAGTGGCGGAGCGATGACGAATGTGTTGCTTCTGTTCTACTGGACGCTCAACCTGCCGGTGCTCGCGCAATTTCTGTTCGCGTGGCTGGAACAATACCCGCTCGTGCGGAATCACACGTTGCGTTTGTTGGAGCCGCTGGGCGCGCCGGATGAAACGAGTCAACTAGTCAATCAGGCGACTGGTCATCGCGCTGAAGAGCAGTTTAATCGCCCAATCACCCAATCACCGAATCACCCAACGACCGGCGTTGAAATCGCGATGGATCAAGTTGTCGTCCAAGCCGGCGGACATACGATTCTGAGCGACATCAATTTGAGCATCAAGCCGGGCGAGCATATCGCGATTCTGGGACCGTCTGGCGCGGGCAAGTCCACGCTGGTTGGCATTTTGCTGGGATGGCACAAGCCGACGGAGGGACGTGCGCGCGTCGATGGCGCGTTGCTGGACGGCGAACGCTTGCGCGCGTTGCGCCGCGAAATCGCGTGGATAGACCCAGCCGTGCAATTGTGGAATCGCTCACTCATTGCCAATCTGCAATATGGCACGCTTCGCGCAGACGGTGACGACTCGGTCGGCAACACCTTGGAAGTCGCCGATCTGTACGCCATCTTGGAGCGATTGCCCAATGGGATGCAAACCGCCCTGGGCGAAAACGGCGGCTTGGTGTCCGGCGGCGAAGGTCAACGCGTGCGCCTGGGTCGCGCGCTGAACAAGCAGAATGTGCGCCTCGCGATTTTGGACGAACCGTTTCGCGGGTTGGATCGCGCCGCGCGGCACGCGTTACTCGTTCAAGCGCGCACGCACTGGCGCGCGGCGACGATGCTGTGTGTCACGCACGACGTCGGTGAAGTTGAGACCTTTGACCGCGTGCTCGTGATCGAAAACGGGCGCATCGTCGAAGGCGCCGCGCCCGCCGTTTTGGCGAAACGCCGCGACTCGCGTTATCGCGCGATGTTGCGCGCGGAAGAAGAGGTGCGGCGCGGTTTGTGGCAAGGCGCGGATTGGCGGCGATTGTGGATCGAAGAGGGTGAGTTGAAGGAAAACAAGGTGGGATGAGAATATCGGCTTGATTTCTAGATGCGAAAGCGCAGCCCAGGTTGCTTGAGCTTGGGCTTGTTGCTGATGAGCATGGGAAGTTTGGATAAAGTCCCGCTCGCCCCGACCTCGGCGAGCGATTTCAAGTTGAACTGCGCGAATTCGTAGTTCGGCTTGATGGCGAGCGCGCGGCGCAACGCCTGTTCTCCTTCTTCCAATTCACCGATCTGCAAGAGACACGCGCCCAGGTTGCCCCAACTCTGATGGTGCCGTTCATTGACGGTCACGGCTTCGCGGAACAATTCGATCGCGCGTGTGTTCTCGCCGTGTTCCATCGCTTCGACGCCGCGCGCGAACAAATCCTCGTGCCGAATCATTTCTTCGCGCGAGAATGGCTTGCCCCATTCCTTCTGCAAATCAGCAATCCCTTGCCGCAAAACGCGAATGTGCTCTTCAACCTCGCGTTTCAAATCGCGCTCTTTCAGCCCCAACTCCAAACATCGCTCAAACGCTTGCAGCGCGCGGTTCACTCGCCACGTGTGCTCCGCCGCCATTCCCAGGTTGCACCAATAGTCTGCGTCTTCCTCGTAAATTTCGACCGCGCGGTTGAATAGATGAAATGCTTCTTCCGCGCGATTCGTCATCGCGCAGACGATGCCCAACCCGTACACCGCAGCGTCTCCTTCGGCGGAGGCGAGGACACGCCGAAAAGCGCGCTCGGCAGCCGCGAAATCTTTGCGCTGGATGAAGGCAAAACCTTCTTGCGTGATTTCTTCCAGGCGATCCAATGTCTGCTGGTCAACCGACTTGCCCTTGCGCGGCGATAACTCAAACGCGGGTTCAATGGGCACATCGGCGCGTAAAGGTTTCAGGATGCGACTCGTGGACGGCAAAACGTCGCGCACGATCGGTTCGATCGCGCGGCGCGCCGCGTCCCACGGCTCGTTCTGACTCTCGATTTCGCCGAGCGCGATCTGCGCGACTTGCGCCTCACCGCGCGCCTCCGCGGTGGCGAGACGAAGCAGTGGAATGAACCAGTTGGCTTGTGGCTCGCGTCGTTGTGCGCGTTCAAGCATCGCGTCCGCCTGATTGATCCGCCCCGCTTCGATTTGCATGCACAGCCACACCGCCCAATCGGCGGGCGGCGCGCCGCGCGCGGCGGGTTCCATCTTGCGCACGCGCGCCAATTCGCGCGCGGCGTCGGCATCGCGTTTGACGCGGCGATACGCCTGCGCGAGTTCGTAGCGCGCGAAGATGCTGCGCCCCGCCGTCGCGACGAAACGTTCCCAGGTCGCGATCTCGGACGCGACGTCGCCGAGCGCGCGATAGGTCGCGGCAAGCGGCGGGTAGATTTCGACGCGCTTGCGGTCGAGCGCGCGCGCCTGCTCCCACGCGTGCGCGGCGGCGCGCTGACTGCCAATCGTCTGATACGCCTCCGCAAGCGCGAGCCACGCCTCGACGAATCGCGCTTCGAGATTGACCGCGCGGCGGAGCGCGTCCACCGCCATCAGCCCGCGTTCGAGTTTCAAATGCGCGCGTCCGAGCACCCACAACATTCGCGCGCGCTGCTCATCGTTCCGCGCCTGTGCGACGAGCGGCGTCAGATGCGCGATCAATTCTTCGCCGCGCCCCGAAACGAGATAGTATAGCGCACGATGGAGAAACGCGTCGAACACCTCAGCGTCCATTGGTTGTTCAAGCCAGCGCGCCGTTAGATCTTCCAGCGACAAACGGTCAAGGTCAGGAGGGGGTTCGGGTAGCGCGGCGGCGGAATCGGGCAGGGGCTTGCCATGTCCGTCGGATGGGACGAGTTTCATTTCGACGCCGCCTTTTTTCAAGAATTCAGCGGCGTAGGCAAGATAACCGCGCGATTTCGGGCCGCGCGTCCACGTGCGTACCGAGTCGAGGATGACGCGCACGCAGCCCGCGAGATCGGCGTTGCTCCGTTCGCCGTGCTCTTCCATCGCCCAATACCAGTTGTTGACGATCTGCGCGGCGACGAGATCAGTGGGGTTCACATTGTCGGCATCAATCGTCAATGTGTTGTCCTTCACTTCGCCGACGGGGATCTGCGGCAACTCGGAGTTCGTTTCCAACCAGCGCAACAAGCGATCCAGTGCGTTCGTCACGTCGCCGTCGCGGATGGTTGGCACGAGCGTCGCGGCTTCCTGGATGCCGACTTCCGCGCGCATAATGAACATCACGAATTCTTCGGTGCGGTAATTTTTGCTTGATGATCTGGATTTGTGTTTGGACACAGCGTGCCTTTCTACTTTGCCGATCCTTTTTCTTTCGAGAATCGGTCAGGTCAATTATACTCCAAGATTGGCAGATTGCGCGAATAGGGATATAATCGCGTTCGCCATGGGAGAAGATAGGATTGAATTGTTTTGAGAGGAGCGACTTGTGACCACGCGCAAACCATTCACCGAAGAAACGATTCGCGCATATATCGGCGCGGAAAGTTTCCGTCGCGGCGAACACTACTTTCGCGATGGCATGATTTTCAACGCGCGCCGCGCTGGAACGACGCTGCAAGCCCAGTGCCATGGATCGGGGGGCAACATCTATCGCGTGCGCGCGACAATCG
>DYJA01000066.1:35678-36945 GCA_020723345.1 Candidatus Aquidulcis sp.
AGAGGGTACGATCGCGGACGCCGATTGCTCTTGCCCTGTCGGTGGATATTGCAAACATATCGCCGCGTTGTTGCTCACCTGGCTCCATCAGCCCGACGATTTTCGCGCCATCGCAGAGACCGATACTGCGCTCGAACATCGCAGCAAGGAAGAACTGATCGCGCTCGTCAAACAGATGCTCTTGCGTGCGCCTGATTTGGAATCGCTCTTGGAATTGCCATTGCCCACGGGCAAAAAATCGAAACAGAAAATCAATCCCGAAACGTACCGCCGTCAAGTCGCCGCGGCGTTTGGCGGTTCTGATTTTGAATATGGCGCGGCGGAAAGCATCGCCGATGAATTGAACGCGACCGTGAAAATTGCGAATGATTTTTTGGCGCAAGGTGACATTGATAACGCCGCGACGATATACGAAGCGATTGCCAATGGTGTGGCGGAGAATTACGAGGAAGTTGACGACGAGAGCGGCGCGCTGGGTGGTGTCGTGCAGGATTGCGTCGAGGGCTTGAGCAAATGTCTCGAAGACGACGCGGCGCGCGCCAATGCCGAGTTGCGCGAGAAAATCTTGCACGCGCTTTTTGAGGTCTATCGTTTTGACGTAGATTTCGGCGGCGTGGGCTTGAGCGATGGCGTGCCTGATTTGATTCTCAAGCAAGCCGACGATGCGGAGAAAAAGCAAGTCGCCGAATGGGTCCGCACCGCGATGAACGCCTCGCGGCGCGGAGGCAATGAATCCAGCGACAACTGGCATCGTCAGGCATACGGCGGCTTTTTGCTTCGATTGGAAGCAAACACACTCGACGATGAAGCGTACTTGCGGCTGTGTCGTCAGACGCATCGCCTGAACGATTTGGTGACGCGGTTGGTGACACTGAACCGCGTGGATGAGGCACGCGCAGAAGCAGCGCGCGCTGGCGATTACGAGTTGCTGGGACTGGCGGACATCTTTGCGCAACACGAACAGGCAGAGGTCGCCGAGCGATTGATGACTGAACGCGCCAAGACGACGAAAGACACGCGAATTTTTGAATGGCTCAAGGAACGGAACAAGCAGAAGCACAATTACGCGGACGCGTTGATGTGGGCAAGAAAAGTCAATGACGCTCGTCCATCGCTGGAGCAGTATCGCGAAATTCGCAAACTGGCAACGCGCGTGGGCACTTGGATAGATGCCCGCGCTGAATTGCTTGCAGATTTCGAGAGACGCAAGTATTTGGGACGGTTCTCTAATTTGTGATAAAGGCGAAAGATATTTGTGGTTTGGATA
>DYJA01000067.1 GCA_020723345.1 Candidatus Aquidulcis sp.
TGATTATTCAGTTAACCAAGGATTTCTGAGTCTCCGGAGTTTCCGAGAGAACTCGCGCCAAGAAGGGAGGTGAACGATGTATCTCTTTCAACGCCGCGCCCCGCGCGCGCGGAGCGCGGTCGAAATTCAGGAAAAGCGCTTTGGCTATTTCCCCAAGGTCTTTCGCTGGCGCGGCAAACGATATGAGGTGCAAGCCGTCGAACGCTGCTGGAACGCGACGCGCCGCGCGCCGCAGTTGTGTTTTCGCGTGCGCTGTCGCGAGGGGTTGTTCGACCTGTATCAAAACGTGCGCGATAACACTTGGCGGCTGGTGCCGCTTCACGCCTAAAGCGTACATAGCAAAACGTAACCCGCGTGGGTTACGTTTTGTTTTTACGATTCGTGCTTGGCGTGCTTTTCCAATTTCGCGCGCTGTTTCTCTTCGTACACCTGCCGCGCTTTATCCGGCAGCACCCGCCCTACATAGCGCGAACGCGTGCGCCCGTTTTCTTTCCAATAGGCGTACCAGTACGGACCGTGCGGGCAACGCGTGCAGTTCGCTTTGCCGCAGCGCACCGTCTCGTACCGAAAAGTGATCGAACCAAAAGTCTGCTCGGCGTGGACGGCGGGACGCGGCAGACTGGCGCGGCGTTCCTGCGCGACGCGGTGCAATCGCTCGTCGATCTCGCGCAACTGCTCGATCTCTTTTTCGCTTAGATTAGTTAATGGGCTGGGCGATTTCTTTTTGCGCGGCATCCGGTCCACCATGGAGTCAGCCGACGAGACCGGGTCTCAACGGCAGCGTTCGCGCCCCAAAGCCAGGGTTTGAACTGTCTATATTATACCACGCGTTACCTAAGAGGTCAAGTGTGTGTCGCCAGCCATCCCTACTCAAAAATCTCGCGAACCGCCGCCGCGAATCCCGGCAGCGCCTCGCCGCCGTCTAACGTGTCGTTGAGCGTCAACACGCGAACCTGATCGAGCGAACGATAGACTGTGATCGTTTGGGTACGCGGATGAACGATCCAAACCAGCTGCGTACCTGCTTGGAGGTATTCGACGATCTTGGTGTCTATTTCTTCGACTGTATCGTCCGGCGATACGACTTCGACTGCCAGATCCGGCGCGCCATCGAAAAATCCTTGCCGCCGCGTTTGCTGTGCCACGCGTGCCGCGGTAACGAACGCAGCATCCGGCGCGCGGACGGTATCAGGATTGCGCGAGAGGATAAACCCCGTTTCAGCAATGTACGCTTTTCCGAGTCTATGTTCTCGAACAAAATTGTGCAGCGCGGCAAAGATATTGCCGGCAACATCTCCATGCTCGTGTCCTGCTGGCGGCATTGTGATGATTTCTCCTTTCACCAATTCGACATGCGCGTCGCGCTGCGGCATCCGTTCCAATTCAGCGGCTGTCACAAGTGACACGATTACATTGGCGGCTTGATCGGGCATAGTTCGAACGACCATCACATACCTCGCTTTCCCTGCTCCTATTATACCACACGCCGGCAAAAAAGACTTCCGAAGTTTCCAAAACTTCGGAAGTCTGCTCCTGTTCACTGTTCACTGTTTACTGCTCACTGTCACTTGTCGTTCAACGCCGCGACGCCCGGCAAAATCTTACCTTCCAGAAATTCGAGCGATGCGCCGCCGCCGGTCGAGACGTGCGTCATTTGCTTCGCGACGCCGGCTTTTTTCACCGCGCTCGCGCTGTCGCCGCCGCCGATCACAGTCGTCGCGCCGCTCGTCGCGAGCAGTTTCGCGATCGCGAACGTGCCTTCCGCGAATTTCGGCATTTCGAACACGCCCATCGGTCCGTTCCACACGACGAGTTTCGCGCCTTGGAGCGCGCCGCTGAAGAGCGCGACCGATTGGGGTCCGATGTCCATGATGCGCCAGCCCGCCGGAACCTTGTCCGCGTCCACGACCTGGTTCGCGGCTTCCGCTTCGAACTTGTCCGCGATCACCGCATCGACCGGCAAAAGGAGTTTGCCGCCAGCGTTCGCGATAATCTTCCTCGCGGTCTCAATCGAACCCGGCTCGACGAGACTGTCTTGCATCGCGTACCCCTTCGCCGCAAGGAACGTGTTTGCCATGCCGCCGCCGATGATCAACTTGTCGCATTTCGTCAGCAGATTTTCGATCACCGCGATCTTGTCGCTGATCTTCGCGCCGCCGAGAATCGCGATGTACGGTCGTTCGGGATTCAGCGTCGCGCGGCTCAGGTATTCGAGCTCGACGCCCATCAAAAAGCCGGAAACGGCGGGCAGGAATTTCGCCACGCCTTCCGTGCTCGCGTGCGCGCGATGCGCCGAGCCGAACGCGTCGTTGACGTACACCTGTCCGAGCGCGGCGAGTTGCTTGGCAAACCCAGGATCGTTTTTCTCTTCTTCCTTGTGAAAGCGCACGTTTTCCAGCATCAGCACTTGGCTCGGTTGCAGCGCGCTCGCCAACGCTTCGACCGCGGGCCCGATGCAATCGGGCGCCATCTGCACCGGTTTGTTGAGCAATTTGCTCAACGCTTCGGCGGCGGGTTTCAAACTGAATTCGGATTCAAAGCCCGCGCCTTTCGGACGACCCAGGTGGCTCATCACAATCAACGCCGCGCCTTGATCGAGCACGTACTGAATCGTCGGCAGCGCGGCGCGGATGCGCTTGTCGTCGGTCACGACGCCCTTGTCCATCGGCACGTTGAAATCGACGCGCATCAAAACGCGCTTGCCTTTGAGATTGATGTCTTTGACGGTTTTCTTGTTCATAGTCACACCCAGTTTTCAGTTTTCAGTTTTCAGTATCCAGCGCGCGAACACTGAATACTGAATACCAAATACTGGATACTGTTTTTACAGTTTGCTTGCGACGATGGCGGTGAGATCGGCAACGCGGCAAGCGTAACCCCACTCGTTGTCGTACCACGCGACCACTTTGACCAGGTTGCCGAGGACGAGCGTGTCCATCGCGCTAAAGACCGAGGAGAAGGTCGTGCCGCGCAGATCCGTCGAAACGAGCGGTTCGTCGGTCACATCGAGAATGCCTTTCATCGCGCCCTGGGCGTACTCGAGCATCGCCGCGCGGATGTCGTCCTTCGACGCTTCCTTGTTTAGAATCGCGGTAAAGTCCACGACCGAGACAGTGGGCGTCGGCACGCGGAACGCCATGCCGCCGAATTTGCCTTTCAGTTCGGGAATGACGAGTCCGACGGCTTTGGCTGCGCCGGTTTCGGACGGAACGATGTTTTGCGCCGCCGCGCGCGCATCGCGCAAATCTTTCGCGCCCACATCTTGCAGCTTCTGCGAGTTGGTGTACGCGTGCACCGTCGTCAGCAAGCCCTTTTCGATGCCGAACCTGTCGTTCAGCACTTTGGCGACCGGCGCGAGACCGTTCGTCGTGCAAGATGCGTTCGAGATCACGTGATGCTTGGCGGGATCGTACTTGTCGCCGTTCACGCCCAGCACGACGGTGATGTCTTCGTTCTTGCCGGGCGCGGTGATGATCACTTTTTTCGCGCCGCCGGAAGTGATGTGCCCGCGCGATTTCGTCGCGTCCGCGAACAAGCCGGTCGCTTCGAGGACGATGTCCACGCCCAGCGCGCCCCATTTGATCGCGTTCAAATCTTTTTCGGCGGAAACTTTGATCGGCTTGCCGTCAACGACGAGGTTGCCGTCTTTGACCGACACGTCGCTCTTGAACGCGCCGTACGTCGAATCGTACTTGAGCAAATGCGCGTTGATCGCCGGATCGAAGAGGTCGTTGATCGCGACGACTTGCACTTTGTCCGCCACGCGCTCTTGGATCGTTCGGAGCACCAAGCGTCCGATGCGACCAAACCCGTTGATGCCTACTTTAACTGTCATGGGAATTCCTCCTATGTGAGTTGTTTCAATTTCACGGATTACGAATCACGCCATTGTGTTGCGCGTTCCGTGCATTATACCAATCCAAAATTACTCGCGCCAGTTTCGCGGGATCGTGCCGCCACGGCATTCTTTCATCCACAATGTCCGCGAAAACAATCGCGTACGCGCGCGCTGGCTCGCTGCCCGCACGTACCATCTTGCTCGGCGAATCCTCCGGGAAATTCACGCGATAATTGTCGTTCGCGAAAACGTGCGAAAAGATGTCTTTGCCGACGTGCTGCTCGAGCGCGGCGAAATGATCTTGCGCCGAAAAATCGTCGGTCTCGCCCGGCTGCGTCGCGATGTTGCAGACGTACACTTTCGGCGCGTTCGACGCGCGCAGCGCGTTCTGAATGTCTTGCACCAACAAATTCGGCAGGACGCTGGTGTACAGACTGCCGGGTCCCGCGATAATCAGATCCGCGTCGAGAATCGCGCGCACCGCGTCGGGATACGCGGGCGCGTGTTCCGGTTCCAGATACACGCGCTCGATGCGCGTCAGCGTGCCGCGATGCGTAATTTCCGATTCGCCCGCGACGCGTTCCCAGTCCGGGTTGCGCGTCTCGGCGTACAGCGTCACGTTGCGTAACGTCGACGGCAGAATTTGTCCGCGCACCGCGAGCACGCGCGACGATTCGCGCAGCGCGCGCTCGAAACTGCCGGTGATCCCCGCCATCGCGACGATCAACAGATTGCCGAACGAGTGCCCTTCCAAACCGGACCCGCTGCCGAAGCGGTACTGCAACAACGACGTCATCAGCGGCTCCGAGTCCGCGAGCGCGGCGATGCACTGTCGAAAATCGCCGGGCGGCAGCACGCCCAATTCGCGTCGCAGGCGTCCGGAACTGCCGCCGTCATCGGCGACGGTCACAATCGCGGTGAGGTGATCGGTATGTTCTTTCAATCCGCGCAGCAGCGTCGAAAGTCCGGTGCCGCCGCCGAGCGCGACAATCTTCGGTCCCTTTCTGCGGACGCGCTTGCGATATAAAAGTTCGACCAGGTTGGTGTCTTCCGTCGCGAATGCGGAGACGAGCGACTTGCTCAGTTGAGTGATGGCGATCACGACCATCGCGACGCCGACAACGCCGAAGAGGAGACCGCGCACGCCACGGTCGAGAAACTGGAGAGTGAGATAGTAGAAAATTTCCGGAAGGGCTGCGGCGCGATAAATGCTGACGAGAATGTACGCAAATCCCAACGCGAGAACTGTGATGCCAAGCAATAGCAAGACCAGCCAGCGTTTGACTCCCAGCCCAATGTAAAACCATTTCCAATTTAACCGATTTACAAGCCATGCTTGTAGATCGCGCGGGCTGATCATACCATTCATAGGTGCGATTCTCTTGCGCCCTCTCTGTATGCCATTATAACCAAAGCGGGGAAATACGTCAAAGAAGGAAGGAGAAGGCAAAGAAGGCAGAGAGGGCAAGAGATGGCAGAGATGGCGCAGAAGGCGCGCGTTCTCTCCTGCCTTCGATGTCTTCTCTGCCTTCTTCGCCCTCTACGCCCTCTCAAGCCATCTTCCCCCCTCTGTACTTCTTATCCAACCCGGTTTGACAATTCATTTTCAGTGAATATAATGATGGCGACAATGCCCTGCCACTTGCGGTCAAGTGACCGTCCAGCCACGGCAGGCAGCAGGAGCCGATTTGCGAACGAACTCAGGCGTCAGCGTTCGTACCCCCGGAAACTCCAACTCGTGCCGCGCTCTTCCCGGCGCATCCGCACGTCCTCTCTTGGCGTCCCACACCCCCCTTTGTTTTGAAACCGCCGTGATCGCGTCACGCAACACGCAACACGCAACACGTGATTCGCGCTCCCGGAGGCGACATGGAAATTAGAGACCTGAGCGCCGTGCGCGTCAGTCTGGCATCGCCGGAGCAAATCCGTGCGTGGTCGTACGGCGAAGTGCTGAAACCCGAGACGTACAACTATCGCCGGTTGCGTCCCGAACGCGACGGTTTGTTCGACGAGCGAATTTTTGGTCCGACGCGCGACTGGGAATGTTATTGCGGCAAGTACAAGAAACAACGTTATAAAGGACACGTGTGCGACAAGTGCGGCGTCGAGGTTGCGCCCGCGCGCGTCCGTCGCGAGCGGATGGGACACATCGAACTCGCCGCGCCGGTCGCGCACGTGTGGTACACGCGGCGCGTGCCGTCGTACGTCGCGCTACTGCTCGACGTGACGCGGCGCAATCTGGATCGCGTGTTGTATTTCGCGCAATTCATGATCACGCACGTCGACGAAGGCGCGCGGCAGCGCGCGCTGCATCGTTTGGAAGAAGAGCTCGCGCGCAAGATCGAACGCGAGACAAAATCGCTTCAGGACAAAATTGACAGCACGGAACTTGATTATGAAGACGCGCTAGAAAAACTCGAAAAGAAAACTGACGCCGCGCTCGCGAAATTGGAAGAGCAACTGAACGCGGCGACCGACGAGATCATGGGCGCGGGCAAAATGGTCGAGCGCAAGTTGGAAGAGCCGGGGCGCGTGGTGCGCCAAGCCATCGTGTTTGAACCGACGAGCGAAACGGTGATCGAAGCCGGGGAAGAAATCGCGCCGAAACACAAAAAGCAACTGCGCGAGATCGTCGCGGCGCGGATCGCGCAAGCGGAGAAAGAGATTCGCGCCAAGCAACGCGACAAAAAACTACTCGGGCAAGCCGAACGCGATCGAAAGAAACACGCGTGCGCGGAACAAATTGCCGGGCTCAAAACTCAGCGCGAGGATAAAGTGGTCGCGCTGCAAGCCGCGTACGCGCCGCGCTTTGACGAACTGCAAAGTATCCAGGTCAAGGAATTTTTGAACGAGCAGCGCTTTCGCGAATTGAACGAAAAGTGGGGCAGCGTGTTCAAAGCGACGATGGGCGCGGAAGCGGTGCGCGAACTCCTCGCGCGGATCAATCTCGATCACATGGCGCGCGATCTCCGGCGCGAGATTCGCGCGACGCGCTCCAAGCAGGTGCGGAAGAAAGCGATCAAGCAATTGCGCGTCGTCGAAGCGTTACGCAAAGCGAACAATCGTCCCGAATGGATGATCCTCACCGTCTTGCCGGTCATCCCGCCCGACTTGCGCCCGATGGTGCAACTCGACGGCGGACGTTTCGCGACATCGGATCTGAACGACTTGTATCGCCGCGTCATCAATCGCAACAATCGCTTGCGTCGCCTGCTCGAACTTGGCGCGCCCGAAGTGATCGTCAACAACGAAAAGCGCATGTTGCAAGAATCGGTCGACTCGCTGATCGACAATTCGCAAAAAGGCAAAGCGGTCTCGACGCACGGTCAGCGCAAATTGAAATCACTTTCCGATTTGCTCAAAGGCAAACAAGGTCGCTTTCGCCGCAACCTGCTCGGCAAGCGCGTCGATTATTCCGGGCGTTCCGTGATCGTCGTCGGTCCGCATCTGAAATTGCACCAATGCGGTTTGCCCAAAGGGATGGCGCTCGAACTCTTCAAGCCGTTCGTGATGCGGAAACTGGTGGAATACAATTACGCGCACAATATCCGCAGCGCAAAGCGACTCGTGGATCGCAGTTCGTCCGAAGTCTGGGATGTCCTCGAAGAGATCATCAAGGATCATCCCGTGCTGTTGAACCGCGCGCCGACGCTGCATCGCCTCGGCATTCAAGCGTTCGAAGTAATTCTCGTCGAAGGG
Organism: Candidatus Aquidulcis sp.; assembly: GCA_020723345.1. Classification (GTDB taxonomy): domain Bacteria; phylum Chloroflexota; class Anaerolineae; order UBA4142; family UBA4142; genus VGOB01. The sequence continues at coordinate 7,538 of DYJA01000067.1, forward strand.
AGCGCGATCCAAATTCATCCGCTCGTCTGCGCGGCGTTCAACGCGGATTTCGACGGCGATCAGATGGCGGTTCACGTGCCGCTCTCGCCAGCCGCCAAAGAAGAAGCGCGCGAGTTGATGCTCGCGTCGCACAACTTGCTCAAGCCCGCGTCCGGCGAGCCGATTGTCGAGCCGACCAAAGACATGGTGCTCGGCGTGTTCTATCTGACGATGGACAAGCCCGGCGAACGCGGCGAAGGCAAAGTGTTTTATTCGCCGGACGAAGTCGCGCTCGCGTACGACCTGGGTCACGTCGGGATGCACGCCAAGATCAAACTCGCGCTCGACGGCGCGCTACGCGGCGCGCGCGGCGCGAAAAAGTTGATCGACACGACGGTGGGGCGCGTGCTATTCAACGAAATTCTGCCGCCCGAAATGCGCTTTGTGAACGACACGCTCGACAAGAAAAAACTCAAGGAACTCGTCGCGGGCGTGTACGCGCAACTCGGTCCTGCGGGCACCGCCGAAATCGTGGACCAGGTGAAAGAGATCGGTTTCAAATACGCGACGCGCAGCGGACTCACCATCGCGATTGACGACATCACCGTGCCCGCCGAAAAGGAAACGATCCTGCAACGCGTCGCCGCGCGCGTCAACGATGTCGAACAACAATTTCGCAAGGGCTTGATCACGGAAGAAGAACAGTACGTCAAGACCGTCGAGTTGTGGACGGAGGCGACCGAGCGCGTGACCGAAGCGGTCGCGCAAGCGATGCGCGAAGCGTCGCCGATCCGCGTGATGGCGAACTCGGGCGCGACAAAAGGCGGCTTTCAACCGATTCGCCAACTCGCGGGGATGCGCGGCTTGATGGCGGATCCGGCGGGGCGCATCATCGCGCTGCCGATCAAATCGAATTTTCGCGAGGGGCTGACCGCGCTCGAATATTTCATTTCGACGCACGGCGCGCGCAAAGGACTTGCCGATACCGCGTTGCGAACCGCGAATGCCGGCTATCTGACGCGCCGCCTCGTCGACGTCGCGCAAGAAGTGATCATCACGGAAGAGGATTGCGGCACGAATGACGGCGTGTGGATCGACGCGGAGAGTAAAGAACGGACAGGCGAGACGTTCGCCGAACGCGTCGTCGGGCGCGTGGCAGCGTCCGCGCTCGCGCATCCCAAAACCGGCGAAGTGATCGTGCCCGCCGGTGAAATCATTACGGAAGACGCGTGGAAAATCGCGGAGAAAGTACAAGTCCGCAAGGCGCGCGTCCGCAGTCCGTTGACGTGCGGCTCGCGGCACGGCTTGTGCGCGAAATGCTACGGGCGCGACCTCGCGCGCGGCGGCTTGATCCGGATGGGCGAAGCGGTCGGCATCATCGCGGCGCAATCCATCGGCGAACCGGGGACGCAGTTGACGCTCCGCACGTTTCACACCGGCGGCGTCGCCGGAGTCGAAGACATTACGCACGGTCTGCCGCGCGTCGAAGAAGTGTTCGAAGCGCGCGATCCGAAAGGCGAAGCGTTAATCGCGGAAGCCGATGGCACGGTGCGCGTCGTCAACGCCGATGGCGCGCGCGTTCTGAAGATCGTTTCGAGTCACGTCCAGCGCGATACGTACGAGATTCCGGCGCGTACCCGAGTCGTCGTGAAGGATGGCGAAAAAATCGAGGCGGGCGCGGTGATCGCGCGCAGCCACAAAGACGGAAACGAAATCGTCGCGGCAAAAGGCGGTGAAGTCATTCGCGAAAACGGACACGTCGTCATCCGGTATCATCAGAAAGACGAGCACGTGTCCGAACTTGCGCCGACCGCGCGGCTGCGCGTCGAAGATGGGCAAAAAGTGCGCGCGGGCGATCAACTTACCGAAGGCGCGCTCAACCCGCATCGCCTGCTCGCGATCCTGGGTCGCGAAGCCGCGCAGATGTACCTGCTCGAACAGGTGCAGAGCGTTTATCGTTCGCAAGGCGTCAACATTCACGACAAGCACATCGAAATGATCTTGCGCCAAATGTTTCGGATGGTGCGCGTCAAATCGACCGGCGACACCGATTTGCTGCCGGGGCAGTTGGTGGATCGGCTCGCGTTCGAAGACGTCAACAATCGCGTGACGGAACGCGGCGGCGTGACGGCGACCGCGCAGCCGGTTTTGCTCGGCGTGACGAAAGCGTCGCTCAACACCGAATCGTTTCTCAGCGCGTCGAGTTTTCAGCACACGATCAACGTGCTGTCGGAGGCGGCGATTGCCGGGCGGCGCGACGATCTGTACGGCTTGAAAGAAAACGTCATTATCGGCAAATTGATTCCGGCGGGCACCGGCTTTCGCGCGCGCAAAGCCGCCGATCTGGCTGACGTGGCTGGCACAAAAGGTCGGCGCGGACATCGTTTGAACGAAGACATCCGGCTCGAAGATGAAGAACTCGCCGAGGCGGAAGAATTCGAAGCGCTGCTGGTCGCGCGGAATGGGAGAGCCATCGAAGCGGAAGAGGAAATCGCAGAGGCAAACGAACCGCGCGACGGAATCGCAAGCCAAGATGAAGCGGTCATAGAAGAGCAAGACGCGGAGATCGCGAAAGAACCAGTGGAAGCGGAAGAGGAAACGGAAAACCTTGCGCCGGAAGAAAGCGACGACGAAGACTGGGATTCGGACGAGGACGAAGAAGACGAGTGAAGCAGACCTGGAAGGTTGTGGAACCCTTCCAGGTCTTTCGTTAGAGATTCATAAAACTGCAATACAAACCGCGCGCGGCTGCGTAAAATTCAACAGAACCAAACCCAATCTAATTTCTCTGAAGGAGGAGAAAAATGAAACTTGTACGTCTCGCCGCGATCACGCTGGTCGCGCTCACCTTGCTTGCCGCGTGCGCGCCCGCCGCGACGCCGGTCCCCACGCCCGCGCCCCCAACCAAAGCACCCGTCGTCGCGCCAACCGCGGTCCCGCCTGCTCCACCGGCAGCGGCAAAGCCAACGGAAGCGGCAACCGCACCCGTCGGCAAAGCCGCGCCGATCTCGGTATCGAACAACGCCACGTATGGCAAAATCGTCACCGATGCGGATGGGATGACGTTGTACATGTATCCCGCCGACACGCGCGAACCCAGCACCAGCAACTGCTACGATCAGTGCGCGCAGCGCTGGCCCCCGCTTTTGGCATCCGCCGATGGCAAGTTCGAAATCAAGAGCAGCGAACTCGACGCCAAAATGTTCGGCACGACCACGCGCAAAGACGGCGCCAAGCAGGTCACGTTCAACGGCTGGCCCCTCTATTACTGGTTCAACGACAAGAAACCCGGCGATACCCTGGGTCAAGGCGTCGGCGATATTTGGTGGGTCATGACGCCGACGGGCAGCATCATCACCGCGCCTGCCAATCCGACGGTTACGTTAAATCTCGGCGCGGGTCGCGATGGCGATCAGAGCGGGACAGTAACCCTGCAAGCGCGCGGCGATAAAACCGTCATTACCATGAATCTCAAAGCCGCGGCGGCGGGCATCCAACAACCCGCGCACATTCACGAAGGTGTGTGTCCCGCGCCCGGCGCGGTCAAATATCCACTCTCGAATGTTGTGGATGGCAAAGCCACGACGACGCTCGACGTCAAACTCGACGATCTTTTGAGCGGCGCATTCTCGATCAACGTTCACCAATCCGCCCAGGATCTCACAAAATACGTCGCGTGCGGCAACGTTCCGGACGGCGCCGTTCTGACGATTGACAAGGGTCGCGATGGCGATCAGAATGGCAACGCGGTCTTGGTCGCGCAAGGCGCGAAAACAGAAGTGTATCTGTTCGTCAAACCGAATCCTGGGATTGCCCAGCCGGCGCACATCCACGAAGGCGCCTGCCCCGTGCCCGGCGCGGTCAAGTATCCGTTGACGAACGCGGTCGAAGGAAAATCCAAGACGGTCATTGACGCCGCGTTCGCTGATTTGCTCAAGGGTAAATTCGCGATCAACGTGCACCTGTCCGCGCAAGACTTGGGCAAGTACGTTTCGTGCGGCAATGTCACTGCGCCAATTCCTCAGACCGGCATGACGACCTCCACTGGTCCGGCAATCACCGCGGCGAACACCGATGGCACACCGATCTCTGCTCCAGCCGCACCCGCATCCGCGCCGACGAAAAGCCCTTCAGAGGGCGGCGGCTATAAATAAGCCGCGCAAGTCAGAGACAAAAATACGCCGCGTGTGAGAAGATCACACGCGGCGCATTGCGTTTATCGTAAGCGATGCATCGCCCGTTCGAGCGCGCGCTACGCCCCATTCGCGACCGGTCGAAACTTGTAGCCGTACACGATCACGCCGTCGTCGCCGTACGCGCGCAGTTTGCGCGTCACCATTTCGACGCGCTGTCCGATTTTCAGCGCGTCCGGATTCACGTCCGTGATTTGCGCTTCGACGATCGGACCTTCATCCAGTTTCACCATGCCGACGACGTACGGCAGTTGATCTTCGTACCCCATCGGCGCGGAACGTAGCGTCGTGAACGAATACAATTCGCCGTGTCCGTCGAATTCGTGCGGCGTCAAGTTCGTCGATTTACATTCGGTACACACTTGACGCGGCGGAAAAAATTTCGCGCCGCACTCCGCGCACACCGTACCTTCGAGCCGAAAGCGTTGATCTTTCAAACGCCAATTACGCGCCAGATCCATGGTAACCTCAGAGCGGATAAGAGGGCAACAGGGGGCATGAGAGAGCGCGCCTTTTTGCCTTCTTCACCCTTCTAGTTTGTGAAAATATGCGTCACCGCGTTCGCCGCGACGCCGCCGAGCGATTGCGTCATCGCGATATGCGCGTCCGGCACCTGGTTTTTTCCGGCTTGTCCGCGCAACTGCGTCACCGCTTCGACGGCTTGGTACACGCCGGTCGCGCCGACCGGATGACCGCGCGCTTTCAACCCGCCCATCGTGCTGAGCGGCAGTTTGCCTTGAATGCCGATTTGTCCTTCGCGCGCGAGCAGCGCGCCGCGTCCGCGTTCCGCAAATCCAGCGGCTTCGAGCGACATCACGCTCATGATCGAAAACGCGTCGTGAACTTCAAACAGATCGACATCCTGCGGCGCGATGCCGGCTTGCGCGTACGCTTTTTGCGACGAAATCTCGACCGCGCTCAGCCACAACGGATCGCGGCGGTCCTGAAGACCGAGCGAATCGGTGCCGCTCGCGCTTGCCGCGATCTTGATCGCGCGCGCACCGTTGCCGTTCAGCCGATTTGTCGGCATCAAGACGAGCGCGGCGGCGCCGTCGCAAATCGGCGCGGAATCCATCACGCTGATCGGGTCGGCAATATCGCGCGATTTTTTGTACTGCTCGACCGTGATCGGCGCGCGAAACATCGCGTACGGATTGTTGACCGCGTTCGCGTGCGCGTTCAGCGTGAACGCCGCGAAATCTTCCGGCACGAGATCGTATTCGTACATATAGCGTTTCATCAACAGCGCGTTGAGCGCGACGAACGAAATGCCGTGAATCGTTTCGTAATCGCCGTCCGCCGCCATCGCGAGCGACGCGGTCGTCAAACAGTTCGACGTTTCGGTGAGTTTCTCCGCGCCCGCGACAATCACCACGTCGAATTGTCCCGACGCGACTGCGAGATAACCGACGCGCAATGCCGCGCCGCCGCCGCCGCACGCCGCTTCGACTTTCAGCGCTTCGATGCCGCGCAAGCCGACTTGATCCGCGATCAGCGCGCCGAGATTTTCTTGCCCGGCAAGTTCGCCGCTCAACATGTTGCCGACGTACAACGCGTCGGCGTGATCCACGTGCGCGTCTTTCAGCGCGCCCAGAATCGCTTCGGTCGCCAAATCGCGCAGCGATCTTTCCCAATGCTCTTTGACTTTGGCTTGTCCGATTCCAACTACAGAAACGTCACGCATGTTGCCTCCAGTGTTCAGTCTTCAGTGTCCAGTATTCAGTTAACTGGATACTGAACACTGAAGACTAGTTCATTACTAGTTTCCCGCGATACCGCGCGTACAACGCGTAGTCAATCACCTCGCGGCGCGACACGTACCACATTGTTTTCGCAGCTTTCGCGACTCGTTCGCGAATTTTTTCGGTGACGACGAATGAGAACGCGTCGCTGCCCGCGCCGCTGCCGAACGAGCACATCAAGATCCGGTCGCCCGGTTTCGCGATGTCGAGCACCGCGGTCGCGCCGATCATCGCCGCGCCGGAGTACGTGTTGCCGATTTTGTTTGTGAGCAAGCCGGGCGCGATTTGTTCCGGCTTGAAGCCCAGTTTCTTCGCGGCGGTCTGCGGAAATTTCACGTTCGGTTGATGGAAAATCGCGTACGCAAAATCACTTGGCTTGTAACCCAGTTCGTCCAGCAGACCTTGCGCGCCGCGCAGAGTATGATCGAAATACGCCGGTTCGCCGGTGAAACGATTGCCGTGCTGCGGATAGTGCTGATGCTCGCGCCGGAAAAAGTCCGGCGTGTCGGTAACGTACGAGTACGATCCTTCGAGAATCGCGAGCGCGTTTTCCGCCGGACCAACGATGTACGCCGCGCCGCCCGCGCCCGCGGTGTATTCGAGCGCGTCGTGCGGACGACCTTGCGCGGTGTCCATCCCAATCGCCATCGCGTACTCCGCCATCTCCGAGCCGACCAAGCCAATCGCGGCTTGCAGCGCTTCGGTGCCGGCTTTGCACGCGAATTCCCAATCACCTGCGAGAATCGAACCCGCCGCGCCGATCGCGTCCGCCACAATCGTGGACGACGGCTTGACCGCGTACGGATGCGATTCGCTGCCGACCCAGAGCGCGCGCAGTTGCTGCGGATCGATCCCGGCGCGCGCGAGCGCGTTGCGCGCCGCTTCGATGCTCATTGTCACCGTATCTTCGTCGAGACCGGGAACGGCTTTTTCTTCAATCGGCAAGCCATCTTCCGCGCCGCCCCACACGCGCGCGATTTCTTCCGCGCGAATGCGAAAGCGCGGCACGTATGCGCCGTAGCCGATGATACCAACATCCCGTTTGGGTTTCATCAATTTCATTGCAATTCGTTCTCCACCTATGCAAATCGTGAGACGTGATGCGTGATACGTGAACAATTCATGTATCACGTTTCGCGTTTCTACCTTTAAACACGCCGTCCCATTCCACCTTCGCCGTCATTTGCATCATCACCGCAAGCGTAACGATCGCACCGATGGTGATGACAAGCCCGGTATAGCCCTCAAAGAAGAACGCGTACGAGAACAAGACCAGGAACAGAAATTGGGCGACGCCAACTTCTCGCAACGCGAATCTCCAATTCACCACGCGCCCGATGTAAGTGATGACGAGCAACAGCGATACGAGCGCGGAAATGATAAAAGCGATTTCAATAGCGACTTGGTCGGCGAGATAAGCAAAGAGCAAATGAAACGAGAAGAACGCCCCGCCGAGGAAAAAATAGTGCATCGGATGCAACCGCTCCGCGTGACCGCGCACCGCGCCGATGATGACGAGCACAGTAAAGAAAAACAACAATGAAACCGGCGCGAAAAGACTCATCGTGCTCGCAAGCGGTCCGGGTTGCGTCTTTTGCGGCATCTTGACGCCGATAGAAAAGCCAGCGACAAGCGAATCAAATTTCCAACCGAGTCTCCATCCATTCTCCATCGTTTCCTTGGTGGATGACGAGATTGTTCCTTGCGGAAAATCAAAATCGCGAAAATCGGTAGTCACAACCAGATTGAAATCTTTGACGTTGGTAATGCCCGATCCAAATTTGTAGCGCCAATCGTCCATACCGCGCGATCTGTACGTAATTTGCGCGTTTACGCTCTCGCGTGGACGCAGGGCAATGGTCTTGTTCAATCCTCTCGACAAATCACTTTCCGGCAAAACGCGCGTCCCGTTGATTTCGAACTTGAAATTGTCGTACAACGTATCCCTTGCTGGGAAATTGTACTCCACCGTCATCGTCACCGGTTGATCGAGTGAGTTGATGAATTTGTACTTGCCGTCGAAATCCACAGTGTAGGTCGAATACCACAGCAGACCTTTTTGGCGATAGTCCAAATCCAAGTTCACCTTGATGTCGCTTGAATCAAGTTGCACCGAAACAGTGTGCGTGGGTGCTTCGGATGTAACAAAACTAGCCGTCGGCGCAGTTTGGGTCAGCGCCGGTCCCCAGAGTTCACCGACGCGCGGGCGAAGCTCACCGCCAAACTGGCTTGTGCGCGCGCCTGTAACGCCAGCCAGGACCAACCAGGCGAAACTCACGCACGCGAAAATGAACACGATTGCGATCAAACGCGGAATGGACATTGAAATCTCCAAGTATGAAGCGTGGCTGGTGAACATTCACGCTTCACGTTTCACGATTCGTTCTTCAGCAGTTCTTTCGCTCGATTCAACGCGATATTTTTCTCTGTGACCAATTGCTCCGCGATGCGATCAATCTGCGCGCCTTGCGCGCCCGCAGAAATCGCGACTTGACGCGCGTGCAGCGCCATGTGACCTTGCTGAATTCCTTCCGCCGCGAGCGCGCGCAGCGCACCCAAGTTCTGCGCGAGTCCAACCGCCGCAAGCACGCCCGCAAATTCCGGCGCGGTTTGCACGCCCAAAATTTTCAGCGCAATTTTCGCGAGCGGATGCGCGTTCACCGTTCCGCCGATGATGCCGCTGACAATCGGTAGTTCCAGCGAGCCGATGAGATCGCCGTTCTGATCGCGATCCCAGGTCGTCAGCGCGCGATATTGTCCGCCGCGCGCGGCGTACGCGTGCGCGCCCGCTTCAATCGCGCGCCAATCGTTGCCCGTTGCGACGACGACCGCGTCGATCCCGTTCATAATGCCTTTGTTGTGCGTCGTCGCGCGGTACGGGTCAACTTCCGCCATCACTTGCGCGGCGACGATGTTTCGCACAACGTCGTCGCCTAAATCTTCCCGCGTCACGCGGCACGTGGCGCGCGCCACGCGCTTGTCCGCGAGGTTTGACAAAATGCGGAGGACGACGCGCCCGCCCGTCAATTTTTCGATGAACGGCGCAATCGTCTCGCAAGACGTGTTGACCGAGTTCGCGCCCATCGCGTCGCGCACGTCCACGATCAGATGCACGATCAACATCGCGCCGACGCGCGTATCGCGCATCACGCGTACCTCCAGATCGCGCGTGCCACCGCCAAATTCGACAAGCGTCGATTTCGAATCGGCGAGCCGAAGGATTTCATCGCGCGCGGCGAGAATTTTTTCGCGCGCCGCGTCGACATCGCGCAGATCGACAACTTGGACTTGACCGATCATCAGCGGCGCATCCGCGCTCGCCGTAAAGCCGCCCGCGTTGCGCACGAGTTTCGCCGCGTGCGATGCCGCCGCAACGACCGACGGCTCTTCAATCGCCATCGGGATCAAATAATCGCGCCCGTTGATCTGGAAATTCGTCGCGACGCCGAGCGGCAAGCCGTGAATCCCGACGACGTTTTCGATCAAACGATTCGCCAAATCGAGCGAAACGCCGCCGTTGGTGAGCGCGGCGATTTCGTTTTCTGTCAAGTTAAGACGGCGCTGTCGTTCAGAAACGCTGAGGCGATAAAATCCTTCGAGGCGGGACGTGGCGGTCAATTTCAGTGTCTCCTGTGTATTACGATGCAGATTATACTCGAATTGGACTATCAAATGCTATCAAGGAAGGTGGTTTTGCTATCATTTTGGGGGAACGGGTTGACACAAAGGGGCGACCCACGCCGAAATATTTCAGCATGGGTCGCGAGTCATAAGAATTTTTGATTTTGCCGCGTCAATTCTATCGAGCGGCGATTTGGGCTTGCTGCGAAAGCGCGCGATCAGTTCACGCACCGGGCGTACTCGCAGCAAGAGCAACGCCACGACAATCGCGCCGTAGGTCAGCGGTTCGCGCACGTCGAGTTTGACGAGCCAAACGAAATGGACGATCACGAGCAGCGCGGCGAGATAGACCCAGCGATGCAGCTTCGCCCACCGCTTGCCCAGCCGCTTTTTCGATCCTTTGGTCGAGGTGAGCGCGAGCGCGAGCAAGATCACGAACGCGCTCGCGCCCACGAGCGCGTACGGTCGTTCCAGAATCGCGCCTTGCAGCAACGCGAGATCGAATCCGTAATCCACGCCGACGAACATCGTCGCGTGCGCGAGCGCGTAGAAAAACGCGTACAGTCCTAACGCGCGGCGCACTTGAAGCGCGGATCGAAATCCCAAAACCGTGTTGGCGGGCGTGCAAGCAAGCGACAACGTGAGCAAAATCAGCGCGGTCTTGCCGGTGCGAAAGATGATCTCGCGAATCGGTTCCGCGCCCAACCGATCCGTCAACGCGTCCCCGACGAGCGCGACCAAGGGAATCCACGCGCCAACGTGAACGACGATGCGGAGCCAGTGCGCCTTGAGTATACGAATCATCAATAATTCTTCCGCAAATCCAATCCCGCGTACAACTGCGCGACTTGGTCCGCGTAGCCGTTGAACAGAATCGTCTTGCGGCGACTCAACTCGCCGATGCGGCGCTCGGTGGCTTGCGACCAGCGCGGGTGCGACACGTCGGGATTGACGTTCGCGTAAAAGCCGTACTCGTGCGGCGCGGACGCCATCCAAAACGAAATCGGCATTTCTTCGACGAGATCGATCTTGACGATGGACTTGATGCCCTTGAACCCGTACTTCCACGGCACGATCAAGCGAATCGGCGCGCCGTCTTGCGGCGGCAGCGGTTTGCCGTACAAGCCGGTCGCGAGGATCGTCAAATCGTGCATCGCTTCGTCGAGCCGCAAACCTTCGACGTAGGGCCAATCCATAAATGAATTCTGCTGACCCGGCATCTGCTTTGGATCGTACAAGGTTTCGAATCGGACGTACTTGGCTTTGGACAATGGATCGACTTGCGCGAGCAATTTCGAAAGCGGAAAACCGATCCAGGGAATGACCATCGACCACGCCTCGACGCAGCGCAGACGATAGATGCGTTCCTCCTGCTCGAACTTGAGCAACTCTTCCAGTCCGAACGTGCGCGGCTGGTTGACGAGTCCGCCGACCTGCACCGTCCACGGCGACGTTCTAAAATTTTTCGAGAGCGGCGCGACGCTTTCCTTGTCGAGCGAGAATTCGTAATAGTTGTTGTAGTTCGTGATCGTATCGTACGGCGTCAACTTGTCGCCCAATTCATCGGCGGCTTGGCTGGCTTTTGGCGCGGGCAGCGCGACCCCAGACGTTGGCGTCGGCGTTGGCGCGCCGCACGCGCTCAACAGCGCGCCCGCCGCAACCGCGCTCGCCGTGGCGATGAATTGGCGCCGGGTGAGATATAAATGTTCCGGTGTAATTTCCGACGCTGAAATTTTTTCCATATCAACCTCCCAATTTGGTCTATCTTTCCATATACGCAAATTATGTTTCTATAGTTTGGTAGAAAGAATTCCAAGTTGGCGCGCGATCAGAACAAATGTCTCTTTTGGGCTTTCGCGGTTGAAGATGATGCGTACCTCTGGTATAATGCAATCGCGCGATTCATTCGGCTCGCGCTGAAAGGTGACTGCGAATCGCGCTCGGCAATTTGCTCGCGCAAGTGTACGATCAGGTGCGCGACGATTTGCGAATTGATTACACGGCTGAACCCGCGCCGCCGCTGGATTCCGCGACGGCGGAATGGGCAAACAAATTGTTGCGCGAAGGCGGACGCCGCTAGGAATCGAGACACCAGGTTTCTTGGAGAAACCTGGTGTCTTTATGCCACTCATTCGTTTATTCGTTTCTCATTCGTTGACGCCAGTACCTCGCGTACCCCGCGACCAGCGATTCAAAACTCACCGCGACATCGTACCTGCTCGGATCGACTCCCAATTTTGCAAACTCCGCCGCGGCTTGCGCTTTGAGTTCTTGCAGAATCGCGTTTTCGTCCGCGCCTTGCTCCAGTTGCACGCGCACGAGTTCGCCCCACGCGACGAGCCGCCATTCCAAATCGTCCCAGTGCCACGCGAGATTGCCGCGAAACAAACCGAAATGCGTTGGGCACAAGCCGGTCGCGTCGAGCGCGCGCAATCGCGCGATGCTCGCGCGCCACGCCTCGATATCGAGTTCGGGCGGCGTGGTGGGCGGGCGCACGTAGCGGACGCCCGGCATTCGCACGCCGCCGATGTCGCCGGTGAAGAGCAAACTGCTTTTCGCGTCGAAATACGCGTGGTGGTGCCGCGCGTGTCCCGATGTTTCAAAGACGCGCAGCGTGGAACCCGGGATCGCGATTTCGTCGCCATCGTTGATCACAACCAATTGCTCCGCCGGCACGGCGACAATCGTTCCCCACAACGATTCCATTTGATCGCCGTACAAAGGCGCCGCGCTCGCGAGCAGTTTCGACGGATCGGCGAGGTGCGGCGCGCCGACGGGATGTACGTGGACGCGCGTCCAGGGCAGTTGCCGCGCGAGCACGCCCGCGCCGCCCGCATGATCGAGATGGATGTGCGTCACGAAAATTTGGCGCAACGCTTCGAGCGGTACGCCCGCCGCCTGCACGCCGTCGAGCAAAGTATCCACCGTCGACGCGGGTCCCGTTTCGATCAGCGCGGCTTGCTCGCCGTCGAAAATCAGATACGCCGCGATCGTTTCGACGCGTCCCCGGAATTGTAAATCGATCAGCGTAATGTTTTGGCTGAGTTGATGTAGTATTGGAGTCATGTAGATTCACCCGCAAGAGAAGGGATAAGAGGGCAGAAGAAGGCGTTGGAGGCAAAGAAGGTAAAGAAGACAAAGAGGGCGAGGAGGCGCGCCTTCTCGCCTTCTCTGCCTTCTTTTCCTTCTTTGCCTTCTTATCCCCTCTTATCCCTTCTATCCCCTCTTCCCCACAATCCGCGCATAAATCGCTTCGAGCTCTTCTTCCGAATAAAAGTGCAGCACGATCTTGCCGCCTTTGCGCGAACGAAATACTTGGACTTTGGTACCGAGCGCGTTGCGAAAATCGTTTTCGAGCGCGCGCGTCGCGGCGGGCATTTCGCGTTCGGACGACCGCTGACCGCCGACAGCAGACCGCGGTCGGCGGTCGGCGGTCGGTAGTCGTTCCCCCATCCGCCGAGCGATTTCTTCGGTTTGGCGCACCGATAGACCTTGCTCGATCACTTGGCGGAGCAGCGCGCGTTGTTGCTTTTCGTCTTCGACCGTCAAGATCGCGCGCGCGTGCCCTTCGCTGATCGTATCTTCCGCGAGCGCGGCTTGTACTTCGTCGGACAGTTTGAGCAGGCGCAGCGCGTTCGCGACCGTTGTGCGATTCTTGCCGACTTTCGCCGCGACTTGTTCCTGCGTCAACCCGAAATCGCTCATCAGCGCGCGATACGCGTTCGCTTCTTCAAGGACGTTCAGATCGGCGCGCTGAATATTTTCGACGAGCGCGAGTTCCAGCATTTCTTGCGGCGTCGCGCCGCGCACGATCACGGGAATGTCCGCGAGTCCCGCGAGTTTCGCCGCGCTCCAGCGGCGTTCGCCCGCGATGAGTTGATAGCGCGGCGCGAGTTCGGTCGAATCGGGCGCGGGCGTGACGATGAGGGGCTGGATCAAGCCGTGTTCGCGGATCGAGTCCGCGAGTTCGCGCAGCGCGTCGGGATCGATCTTGTGGCGCGGTTGGCGCGGGTTCGGCGCAATCGCGGCGACCGGCACTTCTTTCACGCCCGACGTGACCGCGGAGGGCTGTCCCGGCGGAATCAACGCGCCGAGTCCGCGACCGAGGCCGTGTTTGGGTGGAGACATTTTTCAACTCCAGTGTTCAGTATTCAGTATTCAGTGTTCAGTCTGAACACTGAATACTGAATACTGGCTACCGTTTGCTGCGTTCCTCGCGCGCGAGCAACTCATTCGTCAGCGCCTCATACGCCTGCGCGCCGCGCGATTTCGGATCGAAGGAGACGAGCGGTTCGCCAAAACTCGGCGCTTCGGCGATGCGAACGCTGCGCGGAACAATAGTGTGAAAAATCAAATCAGGAAAATGCTTGGCGACTTCTTCGACGACTTGGAGCGCGAGGTGCGTGCGCGAATCGTACATCGTCATCGCCATTCCGCCGATCCGCAGGCGCGGGTTCAAACTTTTCTGGACGAGTTGAATCGTGTTGAGCAACTGCGACAAACCTTCGAGCGCGAGGTACTCACATTGAATCGGAATGATCACCGCGTCGGCGGCGACGAGCGCGTTGACGGTGAGCAAGCCCAGCGACGGCGGCGAATCGATGAAGATGTAATCGTACCGCGACGAAATCGGCGCGAGCAAATTCGCGAGCAGCCGTTCGCGCTTTTCGATCGCGACGAGTTCCACTTCCGCGCCCGCGAGCGCGGACGACGACGGCACGAGATCGAGGCGCAGGCGTTTGGTCAGCATCACGATTTGATCGAGCGGCACTTCGTCGATCAGCGCGTGGTAAATCGAAAATGTGGGCGCGGTCTTGTCCACGCCGAGCGACGACGTCGCGTTCGCCTGCGGATCGATGTCCACGAGCAAGACTTTTTTCTCGCGCGCGGCAAGATACGCGGCGACGTTGATCGCGGTCGTCGTTTTGCCGACGCCGCCTTTTTGATTGGCGAAGGTGTAGATGGCGGTCATTAGAGATTGGAGATTAGAGATTAGAGATTGGCGCGAGTGTCAACGCAAAATAAATATCCACCTCATCCCGCGCGTACTCGCGAAACCCGCACCGCGTGTACAGATTGATCGCATCGTCCCAGCCGTGTTCCGTGGAAACGATTACGCGCGCGCAACCGCGCTGCCGCGCCGCGTCGAGCAAGCGCGTCACGAGCGCGCGTCCGATGCCGTTGCGCCGCTGCGCGCGGCTGACCGACATGCGGACGATGCGCGCGGTGTGCGCGTCCACGGCAATCAAGCCGCCCGCGCCGACAATCGCGCCGCCGATTTCTGCGACGACGAACGCGCTGCCGCGCTGAATGTAATGCGCGTCGATGTCGTCGAGATCGGGATTGCGCGTCTCGTCAATCCATCCGAAATGCTCGCCGAGTCCGTTCAAAACGAGTTGGCGCGCGGCGGCTTGATCGCGCGGTGTAAACGGGCGAATGTTTACAGACATCAAAACATCAACGGGCGCGCCAAGCGTTCCTCCACTTGCGCGCGCGTTGGAATCGTCGTGATGCCGGGACCTTCGACGCAGAACGACGCGGTCGCGTTCGCAAAGCGCGCGGCTTGAAACGGATCGCTGGTCTCGTGCAAGCGGACGAGGAACGCGCCGGCGAAGACATCGCCCGCGCCGGTCGGATCCACTTCGCGCGCGGGAAAACCGGCGATGTGCTTTTCGATTCCGTCGGCGAAGACGACGCAACCCTTCGCGCCCTTGGTCATCACCGCGATGCGCGTCAATCGCACGTACTCGTTCATCAATTCGCAATCGCCGTTTAAATCTTCTTCGCTCAGCACGAGCACATCGACGTGCGGCAAAATGTCCGGCGCTTCGTCCCAGCACCGCGCGCGAACGCGATGCGTCGCGTCCCATTCGCGCATCCAGCCCTGCGGCGTCACGCCGACGAGCGCGTGCGGAAACATTTTGGCAAAACGCGCATCGACTTCGCGCGCGAGCGGACCCAGATGCACAATCGGCGCGACGCGCCATTCTGCCGGAACGTCGTCGGGTTGTAGATCGTCGGCGCGCGCGAGTAAAAATTGCGTGCGGTGTCCATCTTTGTAAATGTTGTGAAATGTCGTCGTCTGCGCGGAGTCGACGCGATGAATTTCGATATCGCGCAGCACGTCGGGAATAACAAAATCCGGGGCGAGGCGGGTGACAATGCCCGTCTTGCGCCCCAGATTGCGTACCGTCGTGCCCATATACGTCGCCGTGCCGCCGACCGTAAAGCCATTCGGCACAACGTCTTGAACGATGTGACCGATGATGAGAAAATTTATCACGCTGGAATTCCAATCCGTGATGCGTGATGCGTGATCACGCATCACGTTTCACGCATCACCTGTGTAGAATCATCACGCGCCGATGCTCGCCTTCGCCGATGCTGTTCGTCGTCACCGCCGGATGATCGCGCAACGTGATATGAACGATGCGGCGCTCGTACGCCGGCATCGCTTCGAGCGTGATCGGTTGGCGGCTTGCTTCGACGCGCTCCGCCATGCGCTTGGCAAGTTCGCGCAGGACGCGCTCGCGGCGCACGCGATACCCTTCGACATCGACGACGACCTTTGCCGATTTGTGTTTCGGCGCGAGCATCAGGCGCGCGACGTACTCCAGATCGCGCAGCGTCTCGCCGCGCCGTCCGATCAAAATTCCCAGATCGTCGCCGACGATGTTGAGCACGAACGCGTCGGGTCCCTCGGATTCGGCGGCGGGCAGAATTTCGACGCGCGAACGAATACCCATCTGCTTCAGCAACGTTTCGAGAATTTCTTTGGCATCCGTCTCGGCGTCGGTCTTGGGCGCGCCGGAGGGTTCGACGCGCGTCAAGCGGACGATTGCCTCTTCGCCGCCGAGACCCAGGATGCCGCGCGAAGGTTCGCGCACGATTTCGACGTTCACCGCGTCGCGCGTGACGCCGAGTTCCGCCAAACCCTTTTCAATCGCGTCTTCAATCGTCTTGCCTGAAAACTCATTTGCTTCCGACATTCTTTTTTCCCTTATTGGCCGCGGCGTCCCACGGTGTCCCGACGAATAAATTGCCCCAGCCGGTGGTAAAGTACTGCTGAATGATGCCGACGACGTTGAACACGATCCAGTACAGCGACAAGCCGACGGGGAACGACAGCGAAATGTAGCCGATGAACAACGGCATCATCACCATCATCGATTGATTCATCTGCGCCGATTGCGGATCGGTGGACGGCATCACCATCATCCGTTGCTGCACCCAGGTGCTAACGAGCACGAGCGCGGGAACAACGTAGCCGATCCCACTCGGCATGCCCGCGAGGTTCATGCCGAGGAAATCGCTTTGCACCGGCACCGCCGCCGCGAGCGCGGGCAAGAATTGATAGATGTGCTTGGCGAGATCCATCAATTGTTCGGGCTGCGCGCCCATCACCGTCGTGATCGATTGATACAAGCCGATCATGATCGGCCAGGGAATGAGCGCGGGCAAACAACCGCCGAGCGGATTCACGCCCGCGGACTGATACATCTTCATCTGTTCCTGCGCCAGTTTCTCGCGATCCTTGGCGTACTTTTTCTGCATCGTTTTCCATTCGTCGCTCTGCATCAACGCTTGCTGCTTCTTCATCGCCTTTTGCTGCTGAGCGTAGAAGGGTAACGTGACCGCGCGCACCAGCAACGTGAACAAAATGATCGCGATGCCGTACGCGCCCGGAATCGAAATTTGATGCAACGACGCGTAAATCCACAGCAACAGATTCACCATCGGGTTGACGACGACGTTATTCCAAAGCGGGGTAAGAAATTCCATATCCAACTCCTAAACAAAGGCAGAAGGATGAGGGATGAAGGATGAAAAAACCTTTCATCCTTCATCCTTCTGCCTTCATCCTTTATTTTGCCGCCGGTGTTGCCAACTTGCCGCTCGTCACATCCAGCGACCACTTGACGGTACCGGTCGCGGCATCGAGCGCGTACAGCAAATGATCGTGCGACGAAACGTACACGCTGCCTTGCGCGACGACGGGCGACGACAGGACGCGTCCATTTGTCGCGCGCGACCATTTGCCTTGTCCCGTCGCGGCGTCCACCGCGTACACCTTGAAATCGTCCGCGCCAAAGTACGCGGTGTTGCCGTCGATGACGATTGCCGAGCGAATGGGACCATTCGCTTTGAACGGCGTGTTCCACTTTTCCTTGCCCGTTTGCGCGTCGAGCGCGTACACTTTGCCATCCAACACGCCAAAGTAGACGACGCCGTTCGCGGCGGTCGGATTCGACCAGACCCAGTTGCTCGCTTCAAATTCCCATTTCTTTGCGCCGCTCGTCGCGTCGAGCGCGAACACTTTGGACAAACCCGCGATGTAAACCAGGTTATCCGCGACGGCGGGCTTGGTCACGATGATGCCGCCGGCGTCGAAATTCCATTTGCGCGCGCCGCTCGTCGCGTCGAGCGCGTACAGTTTGTGATCGAGCGACGCCGCGTAGAGAATTCCGCCTGCCAGCGTCGGGTCCGCCCACACCGCGCCTTGCGTTTCAAATTCCCATTTCTTGGCGCCGCTGGTCGCGTCGAGCGCGTATACTTTTTTATCGTTCGCGCCAAAGTACACCAGTCCGCCGCCCACTACCGGACTTGCGACAACCGGCGCGGTCACGTCGAATTCCCATTTCTTTGCGCCGGTCGCGGCGTCGAGCGCGTAAAACTTTTGATCGAACGCGCCAAAGTAGACGATGCCATCCACCAGCGCGGGCGTCGAGTACACCGAAGTCAGATTTTTATCGGCGGGGAATTGCCACTTGAGCGCGCCGTCAGTCGCGCTCACCGCCATCACTTTGCCAACCGACGTGCCGGCGTAAACAATCCCATCGACGACGCGCGCGCTCGCCCAGCCGGTCGGCGGCGCGCCGCCGCACGCGGTCAAGAGAAACGCGGCGGCGAGGAGCGCAACGAGCGTCAACGCCAACCGCGTGTGCGTCAAGTTTTTCAAAACAACAACCTCCGAAATAATTTCGCGTCAACGAATTGACAACGAATATATGGCGTCTGTGCGCGCACATTCGTTTATTCGTTGCGCGCAGCCATTCGTTGACGCCGAATCGTACTAATCATACGGAACGGGATCATATCCGCCGGGATTGAAGGGCTGGCAGCGCAGAATGCGCGTGAGCGCGAGCCAGCCGCCCTTGACGATCCCAAAATGCGCGATGGCTTCCAATCCGTACTGCGAGCAGGTGGGGACGAAACGACAACTGGGCGGCAGGAGCGGCGAGAGCAATCGCTGATACAATCGAATCAAACCGAGCGCAAAATATTTCATTGAGAATAACCGACGGAACACGCAACACGCATCACGCCCCGTGTTGCGTATTACGTGTTGCGTATCAACATCGCGCGGCGCAGCACGTTTTCAATTGCGGCGTCCATCTCTTTGAATTCGCACTGCCCCGCGCGGCTGCGCGCGATCAAAATCAAATCCCATCCTGAAACGATCATCGGCAAGCGCAGCCGGACACTCTCCCGCATCAAGCGTTTCGCGCGGTTGCGCGCCACCGCCTTGCCGATTTTTTTACCCGCTACAAATCCGAACCGACACGTCTCCGTTCCGTTTGCGCGCACGCGCAGAATGACGAGTGGATGCGTACACGATTTGCCGTCATCCCAAACCCGCTGAAAATCCGCGCCGCGCCGCAAACTGAACGAGCGATCCATCGGAAGGACGAAGGATGAGGGATGAAGGATGAAGAACGGCGACATTCATCCTTCATCCTTCCGCCTTCATCCTTTATTTCTGTTTGAGCCACGAACGGGTGCGCGTCACCGACAAGTGCTTGCGTCCACGCGCGCGGCGCGCCGCGATCACTTTGCGTCCGCCTTTCGTCTTCATGCGCGTGCGAAAGCCGTGCGTGCGCATTCGTTTCTTGCGTTTGGGTTGGTAGACTCGCTTGACCACGACAACTCCTTCTCATATAAGATAGCGGGGCGCATTATAGCATAATACAGGCGGGGCAACAAATTGGCGAACCAGAAACGCCAATCTGCCAAGAACCCCTTTTGGGTGTATAATGCGCGCAGACGGCGTTCGACCTCCGAGGAGACACCAATGCAAAATTCTTTCCCCGCACATCCGCGGCAATTCATCATCCGCCAAGCGCGCGATCTAGTCATCGCGCTTGGCTTGGCGTTCTTGGCATCGCTCTTCCTCAACACGTTCGTCGCGCACGCCGTCTCGATAGATCAGGGACCAAGCATGCAGCCGAACTTGTATCGCGGCGACCGCGTCTTGATCGAAAAAATCAGTTTGATTTTCCGCGCGCCGCAACGTGGCGATATTGTCGTCGCCAACCGGCCGGGCGAACCAATTTCGCTGATCAAACGCGTTGTCGCGCTGCCGGGCGAACGCGTCGCGGTGCGCGGCGGTCACGTCTGGATCAACGACGCGCCACTCGCTGAACCCTGGGTGATGTACTTGGGCGGACCCGATTATCCGGCGACCGTCGTTCCACCCGATCACGTTTTCATTTTGGGCGATAACCGCGCCGAGTCGCGCGATTCGCGCACGTTCGGTCCCGTGCGGTTCGACGAAATCGCAGGGCGCGTGTTTTTCATCTATTGGTCCCCCGAACACATCGGCTTGGTACCCTAGAGATCATTACAAAAATCTGCAGGAGGCGTAGCCCATGCTCGCGTGGCGAAAAATTTTCGGCGCATTGATCTTGCTCGTCGCATCAACCACCGGCTGCATCGCGCCTGCGCGCGTTGAAACGACGCCGACTCCCCGCGCGGATGGCTTGACCGCTCAACAAGCCGCGACGCTCGGCAGTTTGCAGAAGGTAGACGCGCATCCGCTGTACACGATGCGTTACATCGGCGCGTACGACGCGCGACAATCTTTTGACGCGCCCGCGACAGAACGCGCGTGGGGATGCTCGCTCTTCGCCGCGCTCGGCGACCCGAACAACAAATTCTACGGACGCAATTTCGATTGGGAGCACAGCCCCGCGATTCTCCTTTTCACCGAGCCGCCGAACGGGTACGCATCCGTCGCGATGGTGGACATTGCGTACCTGGGTTTCATCGGCGCGCGCGCGAACAACATCGCCGATTTGTCGCTCGCAGAACGCCGCGCGCTGTTGGCAGCGCCGCTTATCCCGTTCGACGGAATGAATGCACGCGGGTTGGTCGTCGGAATGGCAGCCGTGCCGCCGGGAAACGCGCCGCGCGATCCGAGCAAGCCGACAATCGATTCGCTGCGGATCATTCGCGAAATACTCGACCGCGCGGCAACCGTCGACGAAGCGATCGCGATCATGCAACGCTACAATATTGACTTTACCGGTGGACCGCCGATTCACTATCTCATCGCAGACACGCGCGGGCGCGCCGCGCTCGTCGAATTTTATCGAGGCAAGACATTCGTCATTCCGAACGAAACGCCGTGGCATCAGGCAACCAATTTTTTGCGGAGTTCAGTCGACAACGCGCAGGGCAACTGTTGGCGGCACGATACACTCACGCAGCGATTGACCGCGGCGGCGGGACGCGTAGATGCGTCGAGCGCGCTGAGATTGCTGCAAGATGTGTCGCAAAAAAACACCGAGTGGTCAATCGTCTATGGAATGAACACCGGCAAAATAACCGTGACGATGGGGCGCAATTACACGAACGCGTACGCGTTCGATCTGAAATTGGAGGGCAAGTGAGATGGGGCAACCTGTCTTTCTCACTTTGATCGAATCGCCGGGCGAAAAACGGCGCGCGCGGATTCTGATTGACAGCATTCGCGCGTTTGGCGGCGCGCTGCGCGATTGTCCGATCTGGGTCTTTGAAACCAATCCGCAAAACGCGCCGTGCCGCGATTTGGCGGGCGACGGCGTCGAGGTCATTCCGCTGATCGTCCCGGAAACCGTCCGGCACTATTTATTCGGCGGCAAGGTGTCCGCGTGCGCGCACGCCGAAGCGCGGGCGACGCCGGATGTACAATCGCTCGTCTGGATCGATCCGACGTGCGTCGTCGTCAATCCGCCTCTGCTATTCGCACTCGGCGCGGCGTTCGACGCGGCGGTACGCCCGGTACACATTCGCAACGTGGGCTTGCGCGC
This sequence comes from Candidatus Aquidulcis sp., assembly GCA_020723345.1. Taxonomy (GTDB): domain Bacteria; phylum Chloroflexota; class Anaerolineae; order UBA4142; family UBA4142; genus VGOB01. The sequence continues at coordinate 29,144 of DYJA01000067.1, forward strand.
GGATGATCCGCTCGACGCGTTTTGGCAAAAAATTTACGCGACCGTCGGCGTGAACGATTGCGCGTCCACCGTCGAATCGTTCGTGGACGCGCAGCGCCTGCGCGCGTACTTCAACTCGCACGCGTTCGCGATCAACCCGGCGAAAGGTTTGCTGCGCCGCTGGTTCGATCTGTTTGAGAAATTGGTTGGCGATCAGGAATTTCAGGCGCGCGCGTGCGCGGACGAACCGCATCGGATTTTTCTGTTCCAGGCGATTCTGAGCGCGCTGCTCGTCACATCAATCGATCCGCAGCGAATCAACATTCTGCCGCCGACGTACAACTATCCGTACAATCTGCACGCGCGCGTACCGGCGGAACGCCGCGCCAAAGCGTTGAACGATCTGGTGTGTTTCACCTACGAAGATCGTTCGATCAATCCAAGCGAGATGCGCGATATTGAAATTCGCGAGCCGCTCAAAACCTGGCTCGCCGCGCGTCAGGAGGTCAGACAAAACAATGTCTCTGTTTGATTACGACCGCCACGCGCCGCTCGACCTGCGCCCCGTTCACACGAAACGCGCCGACGGCATCGCGCGCGAGTTGTTCACGTACGCGACGCCGTTCGGCTACCGCCGCGCCGCCGAAATCATTCGCCCGGAAAATAACGCGCGCGGCGCGGCGATCTTGTTCGTTCACTGGTACGAGCCCGCGTCACCCGACTCGCATCGCACGCAGTTCATCAGCGAAGCGGGAACGCTGGCGCAACGCGGCGCGATTTCACTTTTGATCGAAACAATGTGGTCGGATCGCGATTGGTTTTTGAAACGCACGCAGGCGGACGATTACGAAAACTCGCGCCGTCAGGTGATCGAACTGCGGCTCGCGCTCGATTTACTGCTCGCGCAGCCCGGCGTGGATGCGCGCCGCGTCGCGTTCATCGGTCACGATTTTGGCGCGATGTACGGCGTACTGCTCGGCAGCGTCGATCCGCGCGCGGCGTGCTACGCGTTGATGGCGGGCACGCCGCGCTTTCCGGACTGGTACCTGTACTATCCCAAACTCGAAGGCGCGGCGCGCGATGAATTTATCGCGCACATCGCGCCGCTCGATCCGATCACGAATGTCGCGCAGTTATCGCCTGCGCCGCTCCTGTTTCAATTCGCGGCGAACGATCCGCACGTGCCGCGCGAGCGCGCGCAGGAATTTTTCGACGCGGCGCGCGAACCCAAAGAGATTCGTTGGTACGACACGGGACACGGCCTGAACGCCGACGCCACGCGCGAACGCGTCGAGTGGGTGTCGCAGCAATTGCGCCTCGTATGAAAGACCTCACGGGTTTTGGAAAACCCGTGAGGTCTCGCCTTTGACGAAACTAAACATTCCGCGTAAAATAAATCCGCCAATGAATGTACCGCAAACTCCCGTCCCGCCTGCGAGACTCACGCGCCCGCGCCGACGCCGTCGTTTGCCTCTGCCCCTGCTCGTCCTTCCCATCCTCGCGACCGTCCTCATCGTTCTCCTCGTTCTTTTCGTCGGCTATGAATTCGTTTACCGCGACCGCGTGATTTTGGGCGTAAGCGTTTTGGGACAACCGATGCACGGTCTCGCGCGCGCGGAGGTCAGACAATTTCTGCAAAGCAAATTCGGCGAGCCCGCAGCGATCCTCGCGCGCTTTGGCGGCGAAGCGATTGTCGTGCGCGATGGCGCGCGCACCTGGCGCGCGTACCCCTGGGAACTCGGCTTGCGTACCGATTTCAGTCCCGTCGCCGACAGCGCGATCCTGCTCGGTCATCGCGGCAATTGGATCGAAGCGCTCGTCGAACAGGCGCGCTGTCTGTGGTTCGGCTGCGATCTCGGCACCGACGCGCAATTCGACGACGCGACCGCGCGCGCGTACCTGGGCTGGCTCGCGCCCCAAGTCGAACGTCCCGCGCGCGACGCGTCGCTCCGCATCGAAGGGATCCGCGTCGTCGCGACGCCCGCGCAAAACGGACGCGCAATCGACGGCGCGGTGATGCTGGATCGAATCAAGCAGCGCATCCTGGGAAACGAAACCGGCGAAATCGTCGTCGCGTTCCGCGATCGCGCGCCGGTGATCGACGATGCGGCGATCGCGCCCGCCAAAGCGCAAGCCGAAGCGATTCTCGCCGCGCCGACGCTGCTCACGTTCGGCGGACGGACGTGGGCGCTCGATCAAGCCGCGCTCTCCGCGCTGATTTCCGCGCAGCCCAAACGCGATGCCAACGGCAAAATGACCTGGGCGATTTCGCTCGACCGCGCGCGGCTGACCGCGTACTTCAAAACGCTCGCGCGTGAAATCAATCAAGGCGCACGCGACGCGCGGTTTACGTTCGATCCGAACACGCGCGCGCTCACCCCCATCGTTACCAGCCAGTACGGGCAATCGCTCGATCCGGAGGCGGCGGCGCAACACGTCGAACAGCAGTTGCTGGCGAACGCGCTGCGCACACCGGGCTCGGCTAGTCCACTTGATTCGCTGAACGCGCGCACGATTGGCTTGCCGGTGACGGTAATCAAACCGACAATCGCATTGGAAGACGCGGCGAAATTCGGCATCAAGGAATTGGTCGCGCAAGGCGTCAGCAATTTTCGCGGATCGATTCCGGGGCGCATCCAAAACATCCGCACCGCGACCGCGCAGTTTGAGGGCGTCGTCGTCCCGCCGAACGGGACTTTTTCGTTCAACCAATTCCTGGGGCAAGTGGTCGAGGCGAACGGCTACGACGACGCGTACATTATTTTCGAGGATCGCACCGTTCTGGGTCCGGGCGGCGGCGTGTGCCAGGTTTCGTCCACGGTTTTTCGCGCGGCGTTCTTCGGCGGCTTTCCGATTGTGGAACGATGGGCGCACGCGTATCGCGTCGGCTATTACGAACCGCCGGTCGGTTTGGACGCGACGGTGTTCGAACCGACCGTGGATCTCAAATTCACGAACGATACCGGCGCGTATTTGCTGATCCAACCCAAGATCGATTTGAGGACGACGACGCTGACGTTCAATTTTTACGGAACGAAACCGAACCGCACGGTCGAGATGGAGGAGCCGATTATGGAGCGCATCATTCCGCACGGTCCCGCGATTTACACCGACGACCCGACGCTGAAAAAGGGTACGATGAAGCAAATTGATTTCGCGCACGACGGCGCGGATGTGACGGTATGGCGCAAGATTCTGGTGAACGGTCAAGTGGTGAAGCGCGATAAATTTTTCAGTCGGTACGAACCCTGGGTCGCGCGATACTCGGTGGGGACGAAGGTAGTAAAGTGAACGCGCTTGCTCATGCTGCGCAAATGATGTAGAATAACGGGGGAGAAGAAAAAGAGATGGAAGACCTAATCAAAGTTTCGCGCAACGGACAATTGGCTTTACCAACCGCAATCCGCCGCGCGCTTCACTTGCGCGTTGGCGAATACGTGCAAATGAAATTGGTTGGACGCAGTTTGATCGTCACACCCAAAAAAGTAGTGGACAAGGATCAAGCGTACTATTGGAGCGCAGAGTGGCAAGCCGCTGAACGAGAAGCCGATGCAGACATCGCCGCTGGTCGCGTCAAAGGTTTTGATACTGTTGACGAACTGATCGCAGAACTTAACTCGCGGAAATGACGATGCGGCTCGCGCGGACGGAACGTTTCACAACCGCCTTCCAAGACCTCGACGCGCGTGATCGCAAAGGGGTCGAGAAAGCATTGCGACTCATGGTTTCAGATCTGAGGCATCCAGGTTTGCGCGCGAAGAAGATGGGAGGCACGGATTACATCTGGGAAGCCCGCGCCAGCCGCTCGATTCGGATCACGTTTCAAATCGAAGGCGACACAATTCTTCTGAGAAATGTTGGCGCGCATGACGAGACCTTGAAGCGCCCGTAAAGCAACGGGGAAAACAAGAGACACCAGTGTTCGTTGAGCAACCTGGTGTCTTTTTATTTCGCCTTTGAAAAACCTGACCGGGCTTTTTGAACCTTATTGGCTGCATCTTTCTGATAGACGCAACACTAATCCTTCGTTGGGATTGAGCTGCAACCTGGTGAGATCTACCGCGCCACCACGCGCCATGTCGGTTGCGACGGCAATCGTCGCGGCGCGCGCCGCGCGGCTCAGGTCGAGCGTGTGGGTCACCGTGCCGAAATTCAAAACAATGAGAAACCGATCTGCGCCCGGCGCAGTTCGCAAGTACGCGAACACATCATCCGCGCCGGCGTCGAGCGAAGCATAGTCGCCCGCATGCAGCGCCGGTTCCGCGCGGCGGAGCCGGGTCAAGGCGCGGTACAGATTCAACATCGAAGTTGGATCACATTCCTGCCGCGCGACATTCCGTTCGGCGTAATCGCTCGCCAGGGGCAACCAAGGTCGAGCGTCGGCAGCGGCAAAGCCCGCATTGGGCGAGGCGTCCCATTGCATCGGCGTGCGTTCCGGGTCACGTCCGACAATGTGCGCGATTTCCGGCTGAATGATGGCCGGCGGGTCCTGAACGTACTCACGCGGAATAGGCACATTTTCCATGCCGATTTCTTCTCCGGTGTACGTTGTCGGTGTGCCGCGCACTGTGAGCAAAAACATATTTGCGACGCGCGCCTGATTTATCCCCGCGCGCGTCGCGATCCGAGGACGGTCGTGGTTGCCCAAGACCCAATTGGGCCACGCCTCCTTGGGCAATACCGCCTCGTACGCATCTACGGCTTGACGAACATCTTGGGCTTGCCATTTCGTGGTAATGAGTCGAAAATTGAAAGGCAGATGGCACTCGTCCGAATTCTTGCCATAGTACTTGATCAACTCGGCATAGGGCAAATAGGTCTCGCCGACCATCACGCGGTCAGGATATTCATCGAGCACAGCCCGCATTCGCCGAATAACATCGTGGACTTCTGGCTGATTGGTCATGTAGAGATGCCGCAAACTGTCGTAACGCCGCCCGCCATTCCAGTTTGGATTCGGCGGCTCGTCACGAAATTGGGCATCCTTGATCAAGCGCGTGATCACATCCACGCGAAACCCATCCACGCCTTTGGCGAGCCAGAATCGCATCGCGTCGAAAATCGCGGCTTGAACTTGTGGATTGCGCCAGTTCAATTCCGGCTGTTCGCGCAAAAACGAGGTTACTACTCAGCCGGTAGCCGGTTGAGTTGAGTTCGTGGCAGGGACAAACGG
>DYJA01000068.1 GCA_020723345.1 Candidatus Aquidulcis sp.
CCACTGGCAATCTGAATCGAACATCCGTGCTCACAGTTTGAGAGTTGCACCCATTTGACTTGGCAGAAAAACGAAATCGTAGTATTCTACGTCGCGTCACATTATCGCCCAATTACTTTTTCGCGCAAAATCAGATTCGTTGCGCGGGCGGCTCGCCCGCTGCAAAGCGAGCCAGCGGCTCGCCCGCCGCAAAACGAGCCAGCGGCTCGCGCAGCAATTTATTCCCCAGGAGCAATCGCATGAAAGCAGGTATCCTTTACAACGACAGAGATATTCGCGTCGGCGACGCGCCCGAACCGACAATCCAGCCGGACGAGGTGTTGATCCAGAACGCGTTCGCTGGAATCTGCGGCACCGATCTGCACATTTATCGCGGTGAGTTTCACGCGCGCGTCAAATTCCCGGCGATCCAAGGTCACGAGTTTGGCGGCGTCATCGTTCAAGTCGGCAAGCAAGTGACGAACTTCAAAGTGGGCGACCGCGTCGTGGTTGACCCGATCATTTCTTGTCACAGTTGTCCCGCGTGTCTCACCGGACACATCAACGCGTGCCGCACACTCAAACTGCTCGGCGTCGATCTTAACGGCGGATTCGGTCAGTACGTCGCCGCGCCCGCGAGTCACGTTTTCCATTTGCCGGAGAGCGTGCCGATGAAATTCGCGCCGATGGTCGAAATGTACGGCTTGGGCTGTCACGTTTTGACGCGCGGCAAAGTTCAGCCCGGCGAGACGGTCGCGATTCTCGGCGCGGGCAAACTGGGCTTGGCGGTGCTCGACGTGTTGTGTCACAGCGCGAATCCGGCGACGACGATCATCACCGACGTTCAACCGTTTCGATTGGAGACCGCGCGCAAGATCGGCGCGGATTACGCGATCGATATCGAGCAGGAGGACCCGGTCACGCGCGTGATGGAGATTACGCGCGGCGAAGGCGTGGACTGCGTGATCGAATGTGTGGGACATTTCCACGAGATCGCCGAACGCGCCGCGCCGCTCCAGCAAGCCGTGAAAATGATTCGCACCGCCGGGCGCATCGTCACCTGCGGCTTGGGCGAGCAATTGTCGCCGGTACATTTCAAGACGCTCGTGATCAAGGAAGCCGAAATGATCGCGTCGCGCGTCACGCTCGGCGAGTTTCCGCGCGCGATTCGGTTGATGGCGAAGGGACTCGTGCATCCCGAACTGCAAGTGACGCACGAACTGCCGCTGCGCGAGATTGGCGCGGCGTTCGCGCAAGTCGACCGCGAAGACCCGCGCACGATCAAAGTGGTGTTGGATGTGCAAAAGGCGTAACGTGATACGTGCTGCGTGGTGCGTGCTGCGTAGAATAAACGGAACACGCAACACGCAACACGCCGTTTGCGAGGAGCATAAATGAAACTCGACAAAATCCGCTGGGGCGTCATCGGCGCGGGAAATGTGTTTGAGTATAAAAGCGGTCCCGCGCTGTCCAAAACGTCCAACTCGGAACTGATCGCGGTGATGCGGACGAACGCGGCAAAAGCCGAAGAAACCGCGCGACGGCACAACGCGAAACACTGGTACACCGACGCGGCGTCGCTCGTGAACGATCCGGATGTCAACGCGGTGTACATCGCGTCGCCGCACTATTTACATCCGGAACACGTCGCGCTCGCCGCGCGCGCCAAGAAAATCGTCTTGTGCGAAAAACCGGTCGGCGTGAATACCGCGCAGGCGCAGCAAGCCGTTGAGATTTGCCGCGCGAATAACGCGCCGCTGACCGTCGCGTACTATCGGCGATTTTGGGGGATCGTCCAAGCGATGCAAAAATTTTTGCGCGACGGCGCGGTCGGCGAAGTGGTCACCGCGCGCGCGCAACTTTCCGACTTGTTCACCGGCGACGGCGAACGCGCGTGGCTCACTTCGATGGCGAAATCCGGCGGCGACGCGCTCGCGAACTCCGGCGCGCACTGGATCGACCTGATTCGTTTTTTACTCGGCGCGGTGTCGGACGTGATGGCGTACGCGTCGTCGAAATTCAGCGGGTGGGAAACCGACGACACGACCATCGTACAGATGCGAATGGCGAGCGGCGCGCTCGTCTCATTCACCACGACGCGTCGCACGCCAACGGTCACGAACGAGTTTGACATTTTGGGGACGAAAGGGAGATTGTACGCGAGTCCGCTGTCGGAGGGGCGTTTGATTTTGCATCGCGCCGGACGCGAGCCGGAGATGCTGAATTATCCGCGCGTCGGCGTGATGCACGCGGAACTGATCGCGGAACTCGTGCCACACTTCTTGCGCGGTGAGCCATCGCCTTTGCCGGGCGAAGAAGCGGTCGCGGTGTGGAAAATTATGGAAGCGGCGTATCGGTCGTCGGCGGAAGGCGTGCGCGTGAAAGTAAAATAGACAGCACGTACTCGGCGATGCCTTTCCATGGGTAGCGCTCAACCGTCAGGTCTCGTCAGTTTGCGCCGCTTCGGTGCTCTGTGCTCGCGCACTATTGACAATTGCGCCAACAGAGTATATAACATTCATAGTAAATTGACGTGCGATTAGAACGTCTGTTGCGCTCCCTCGTCCAAGTGTCTGGCAATCAAGGGAGAGTCTATTGGCACAAAAAGAGGGTTGACCAATGTTAGACCAAGAACTCAGATTCTATCAGGAAAATAAGGCGATGTTGCTGTCCCAGTACAATGGAAAATTCATTGTCATCAAAGGTCAAGAGTTAATTGGCTCGTTTGATACGATCAATGATGCTCTGGCTGAGGGAGCAAGACGATTCGGATTAGAGTCTTTCCTTGTTCGTCGTGTTCAAGAACGCCAAGAGGAAATCAGAGTTCCTGCTCTCACACTAGGATTGCTCAATGCCAATTCTACACGTTCAACTGGGCGGTGAAGGTCATACTCCGGACGGGAAAAAGGTTCCACTTCCAACGAATATTGCCCTTGCCCAGCGGGGACCAGTTGTTCAGTTGACAATTGGTGTAGCCCAAGCAATTGCTGAACAACTTCTCAAGGAGGGCAAACCTGTACCGCAACCCATTTCTGGGTTAGGTCTCATTGACACCGGGGCCTCGGCAACTTGTATCGATGAAGTGTCCGCCCAACGGCTTCAACTGCCCGTTATTGATGTGGTGCAAATAGCATCCGCGTCACATGCTTCTACAGAGCAAAATGTATATCCACTCCACATTGAGATCGTAGGGTTTCCCATTGGATTGGATGTGCCTCGTGCCATTGGTGCTCCACTGGCTGCACAAGGCCTACTTGTCTTGATCGGACGTGATGCTCTGCACCAAGCTGTTCTAATCTACAACGGAATGGCAGGGCAATTCACACTTTCACTGTAGGTGATGATTCACAGGGAAAATATACAAGCGTGCCAGGAGATTCCTTTCTGCTTATGGGAAGAAACCGCGCATTCTGAAAACATTCAGGTCGCGCGGTTTTGTTTTTCGGCTTTCAGCGTTTCGAGAAATTGCCGGTCTTCGTCCGATAGTTCAACGCGTTCGAGCAAATCAGGGCGGCGCTCGAACGTGCGGCGCAACGCTTCGCGGTGTCGCCACTTTTCAATTTGCGCGTGATGTCCGGAGAGCAAAATCTCCGGCACACGCCAGCCGCGAAAATCGGCGGGGCGCGTATAGTGCGGACCTTCCAGCAAGCCGGACGCGTGCGAATCGTTTGCCGCCGCGGTCGGATGACCTAGCACGCCGGGAATCAAGCGCGCGACCGCGTCGACGATCACCATCGCCGGGATTTCGCCGCCGGTCAGCACGTAATCGCCAATCGAAATCTCATCGGTGACGAGATGTTCGCGCACGCGCTCGTCCACACCTTCGTAATGTCCGCAGATCAGCGCGATGCGCGAATGCTGCGCGAGTTCGCGCGCAATCGTCTGATCGAAAACGCGACCTTGCGGCGTGAGGAGAATAATTGGAATTGGAGATTGGGGATTAGAGATTGGAGATTGGAGTACGGATTCGACTGCCGCGAAGATCGGCTCCGGCTTCATCACCATTCCGCCGCCCGCGTACGCGTAATCGTCGGTGACGTGGTGCTTGTCGGTTGTGGACGCGCGAATATCGTGCAGGAAAATTTCGATGAGCCGCGCGTCACGCGCGCGTTTCAAAATGCTCTCGTCGAAAACCCCGGCAAACATTTCGGGAAAAAGCGTAAAGATGTCGAAACGCATGGCTATTTTCTCCGCGCGGTATTGTATCACAGGACGGGGAAATAGTGAACAGTGAACAGTCAACCGTCAGCAGTCAGTGTTCACTGTTGACTGTTCACTGTTCACTGCTTGTCAGTTTGCGTGTTCTCGCTCGCAATGCTATAATGCGCGTGGAGGAAAATGATGCCGTGGCGTAAGTGGAATGTAATTATTGTTTTGATCTTGGCGAACTATGTCGTCTTTGGACTTTTCGCGGCATTCGTGTTTCCGGTGCGACCGCAAGCCCCGCTGAGTCATCCCGCGCAACCGACATTCACGCCGGGCGCGCCATCGCCGCAACGCGTCGGCACGTTGTCGTACGATTTTCTCACGCCGAGTCCGATTGTGCGCGCGACGAATACCAGCACGTGGACGCGGACGCCAATTGCCACAACCGAAACGCCGACCGATACCACGCCCACGAGCGCGACTACTGCTGCGCCCGCGACTGCCACGATTGCGCCGACGGCGGCAGCGACGCTGCCGCCCACCTCGACCGCGACAGGCAGCGCGCCAACCGGAACTGCGACCGCACCCGCGCTGCTCGCGCCGCGACCACTCGCCACCGCGACGACGCGACCGTAATCCAGTGAACGGTGAACAGTAAACAGTCAACGGTTGATTGCTCACTGTTCACTGTTCACCGTTCACTGTTCACTGTTCACCGTTCACCGTTCACTGTTCACCGTTCACTGTTCACTGTTCACCGTTCACTGTTCACCGTTCACTGTTCACTGTTCACTGTTCACCGTTCACTGATTAATCACCACCTGATCCCCCTCATTCACTCCGCTTAGAATTTCCGTCTCGTTGCCATCCGTCACGCCAACCTCGACGATGACATCGCGCGGCTCGCCGGGCGAAACGACATGCACCGCTTTCCGCGTCCCAACATTTTTCAGCGCACGATTCGGCACGAGCAAGACGCCTTTCTTTTCGACGGTGAGGATTTTCAAGTTTGCGCCCATTCCCACACGCACGTTAAAGTTTCTGCGATCAAACTCGACGACTGCCGAATATGTGGTGCTGCCGCGCTGCGACGATGACGCGGGGAAAAGGCGCGTGAGTTTGCCGGTGAATTTTTCGCCGGGGAACGCGTCGAAACGCACCTCGACGGTTTGACCGACTTTCACATTCGCCACATCGATCTCGTCAATCTCCGCCGCGATTTCGAGCGCGGTCAAATCCGCGACCAAAGCGAGCGGCGTGAATCCGCCGACCAATTCCCCTTCCCGGATCGTGATCTCCGTCACCGTCGAAGTGAATGGCGCGGTCAATTTCGTTTGCGTGAGCGCGGTCTTGGCGCTATCAAGATCGAGTTGCGCGGCGACAACCGCATTTTGCAGCGATTCGATTTCCTCTTTCGACAAGCCGTTCGTGACGCGATTGAAATTCGCGCGCGCGATGTCGAGATCGGCGCGCGCGATTTCCCGCGCCGCGTCGTTCTGCGAACTCGGATTGGAATTGTACGCGGCTTCGGCGGCGGCGACCGCCATCGTCGCTTTACGCAGACTCGCGCGCGCGATTTCAATATCCTCATCACGTGGCGACGATTTGCCGCGCGCCAAGTCCAACTGCCGCGATTGCAGGTTCAATTCCGCCTGCCGGACGCGGCGCGTCGATTCGTCCGCGCGCAGCGACAAGATCACATCGCCCAGGTTCACGTCGTCGCCTTCCTTTTTGACGATGCTCTGGACAACGCCCGACATCGGCAGAGACAAACGCGCGGATTGCTTCGCGCGCGCCTTGCCGGTCGCGTTGACCGACGCGCTGATGTCGCCGCGCCGTACCGCCACCGCGTTCTGAGTCGGCGTCGCGCGCGGCGATGCGACGATGAGAATGATCGCAAGCAGAATAATAATGACAATGCCCGCGATAATCACGTTGCGATTGAGTTTGGGAATTGGAATGGATTTCATGATGCGCTCCGGGATAATGGGCAATCAGGCAATCGGTCAACCGGTTACTGATTGCCTGATCACTTATTGACCGATTGACTACTCTGCAAAATCACTCACCCGATACGCGTCCGTCGTCAACGCATTTGGCAGTCCGTCAACTTGAATCGCCGCCCAGGACGCATCCATCAATACGAGTTCGACCGCGTACGGTCCGTCGATGCCGCGCGCGCGAATGTCGCGACCTGGGATCGTGATCGACGCGGTTTGCGTGCCGGCTTTCAGCGTCAGCGGCGCAGTGAGCGACGTGATGAGTTGTCCTTGCGGACCGCGCAGCGTCGCGCCAACTGCGAACGCGCCCGCGCGCGTCACGTTCACGCTCGTTTCGATCACGAGCGATCCGTTCTCGATTCGCGCGCTTGTCCTGAGCGGAGTCGAAGGGGCGCCGGTAAATGCGGCAGTCTTGGGCGAGACCGCGAAGATCGTTTGGCTTTCGCGCGCAAAAGTCGTGGTGCGCGCGGTGACGCGCGCCAGGTAATAACCGCCGCGCGTCAAATCGGCGAGTGTCGCTGCGTACGTCCCCGGTTCGCTCCCGGCGCGGAGCGGCAGATCAATCGAACTGCCGCGCGGCAATGCGCCGTCGCCGAGCCAGAGAATTTTCGCGCGCACCTCCGCGGTCGTCGCTTTGTTCGACAGCGTCGCGCTGATCGTCACCGTCGATCCCAGCGCGTACGTCGCGCGATCGGTCGACGCGTCCATTTTCAGATCCGCGTCGAGATCGGCGTAGGTAGTCAGCAACAGCGGCTCCGCGCCTTTGTCCAAGCGCGTCGCAACAACCGACCACGTGCCGGTCAGCGCGCGCGTCAGCGAATAGCCCGCGAAATCGCCAATGTCCGCTTTCAGGTACGCCGCGTCGCGCAAACTGTCGGGCGCGTAGCGCGAACCGTCGGGCGCGCGCAATTTCAAATCGATATCGCCGCGATCCCAGCGCGCAAAGAATCGCGCGGCGCGATTCACGTCGAGCGTAATCGCGCGCGTGATCGTCTCGTTCGCGCGCAGCGTGTCGACGTTCAACGGCGTCGTGTTGCGCGGCGCGAGCGGCTCCGCCGACGTGGTCGCAAAACCGATCGGGCGCGCGTCCGGATCGCGCAGCGCGTTGCGAATGTACCGCGCGTACGTTTGATCGGGATACAAATACGACGAGGGATTGAGCGGAATCGGTTCGGGATCCCACGCATGCACATCGGCATTGGTCAGGCGGCGGACTTGCAAACCTGTGAGCGCGTGCGCGCTCCACACGTCGATCAAGCCATCGGTCGGCGGAAAAATTTTGAGAAAGTCGAGACCCGTTTGTGTGCGCGCATCGCCGATGAGCAAATCGTACGGGACAGTCGCGCGCGGCGCGTGCGTGCGATTGAAAAGCGCGGCGTACTCCGGCGTCAGTTCGATCACCGACGGCTCGGTCGGACGATCTTCGATCTCGCGGGTCAAAAACGGATACCATAAACGGACACCGGCTTGCGGCGTGCCGAGAATGATCGCGCGGCGCACGTCGTCTTGATAGAGCGTGGATTCGAGATACGCGCGCGTGTTCAGTCCGCCCATCGAAAACGCGACAATGTCGACGCGCGGCGCGCCGGTTTTCTTTTTCGCGTCGGCGATCACATCGCGCAACGTTTCCGCGTTTTGGAAAAGCGTTTTGTACGGCGAGATGCCTTGCGCGTAAAAAACCTGAAAGCCATCGCGCTCCAAGTAGCGGCGAAGGTAATGAAACTCGGTGTCGTCAATGTGATCCGAGTCGGCGGTGTGCCAGCCGTGGACGAGAACGACCGGCAAAGTTGTGACGCGTTGTAAAGCCGCGCCCATAACGCTCAAGCCGTGCGTCGTGCCGACCCAGAGATTGTCGCGCGCGTCGAGCGCGAGCGCGGTGATTTGATCCGCGGCGAGTCCGTCCGCGCGGGTGCCATCGGCACTTTTAGTGTACGTTTTCCACTTGCCGCCGTCGAACATCGAGAGCCCGCGCAGCGTGCCGAACCAAACGCGATTTTGCGCGTCAACCGCAATCGCGCGGACGATGTTGTCCGCGAGCCCATCGGTTTTCGTGTACGTGCGGTACGTCTTGCCGTCGAACACCGTCGCGCCTTCGTCGGTACCGAACCAGACGCGCGCGTCGCGCGCGACGGCAATCGCGTTGACGCGATTGCTCGCGAGTCCATTCGCGCGCGTCACGCGCATCCACATTTTGCCGTCGGAGAAGAGCGCGCCGTCGCTCGTCGCAAACCAGGGATTGCCGTTCGCGTCGAGCGCGAGCGCGTTGAAATAATTGCCGGTGAACGTGTACTTTGCCCACTGTTCGTTTTCGAGCCGCGCGACGCCGTAGCCGAGCGTGCCGACCCACACGCGACCTTGTTTGTCGACCGCGACCGATGTGAGATAGTTGCTCGGAATCGCCGAGTTCGCGGTGGTGTACGTTTTGCGATTCGCGCCGTCGAAGAGCGCGAGTCCGCCGCCGTTCGTCGCAAAGTACGTTTTGCCGTCGGGCGCAATCGCGATGCCGGTGACGCACGCGTTGCCGAGTCCGTTCGCGGCGGTGTACGTGATCCAGTACTTGTCCTGCACGCGCGTCGCGCCGCGCGTCGTCCCGACCCACACTGCGCCATCGGATGCGAACGCGATGCCGGTGATGTAATCCGCGGCGAGTCCGTCGCGCTGGGTGTACGTTTGGAACGCGGGATTGTCCGCACGCGCGGAAGAAGAGATGAAAGCGGAGAGAAGGAAGATGAGAGCGAGAAAGCAAATTAGGAATTGCGAAATAGTTTTCGTAGGCATGCGCGACTCAGTTTGGTGATGCCGTAGCGCGCCGACCACGCCGACGCGCCACGCGAAACGAAAGTGACTTGCAATTATACCGACCAACTCCGCCAAAAGGCGCGTACCGTGCATGGTCGGCGCGTGTTTGGCGGCGTTCATCGGGTTGTCATTCTGCTTTGTCGAACGCGTCTTTAAGTGGCGAATGGTTGCGGGTATGGAAGCAAGCGTAACTCAGTGATGAAGCGATAGTCACGCTCATTCTTTGTGACAAAGGGGATGCCCTGCAAAATGGCGGTAGCGGCAATCAGCGCGTCCGCAATCAGCAATCCATGACTCAACCGATAGCGGCGCAACAAGTCAATCGCGAGGTCAGAGGTTTGCTCGTTTGACTTTACTACTCGAAAACGCGACAGAAATTTGTCGAGTGCGCGCTGTTCTGCTTTGTTGCGACAACCGACAACGAGTTTCATCTCACTGACAACGCTGATTGCGAGAGACGCTTGGCGTTCAACTTGTTCGAGACAGATGACCGCGTCGCCGATATTGCGCCCTGCGTCAATCAGTACATCGGTATCTACAACCACCAAATCAGGCATGGCGACTCATCCACTCACTTTGGCGAATACTGCGAACCCACGCGCTACTGTCTTGCAGATCCTTACGATTTCGCCACATACCGATAAAGGGCTCGTCTGCCAACTTGGTGCGTTTCGTAGTCTTGCTCACGCGTAGTGGTGCATAGCGCGTTCGCAAAAAAGTGATAAAGTCAGCAACCTGTTTCTGAAGTTCAGGTGGCAAAGCGGTGTATTCGCGCCAGATTCTTTCTTCCTTCACAACTCACCTCCGTCATTTACGCCAAGTATACAACTTTTCTCGCGGTTAGCCAACCACCTTCCGATTGGAAAAGGAATGTCGCCAAACTACTTGCTCTACGCATCTGCGTAAAGCATACCATTTTTGTTCGCTTCCCACATCTTTATTGCGGGAAACCACATCCCCCCTCGCCTCTAACCCTTCCGCGCCTTCCGCATCTCCGCGCGCAACCGTCCCAGCGGCACGTCCGGCGTCAGATCGACAAACCTCATCGGCTCGGCGAGCGCGAAAATTTACGCTGGATTCAGTTGGCGCATCTCTGCGGTAATGGGCAGAGAGAAAAAGTCTCGTCGTAGCAAACGGCTGGTAAAGAAGAGAATTTCCAGGTTCTCGATTTTGCCTGTCTTGGGATTCAGTCGCGCAATAATCTCGTCGCCTAATTCCTCCGATTCTTGTTCGGGATATGGAGGCACAAGATTGATATACAAAATATCGGCGTCGCGGTCATATTGAAAAGTCAATCTTTGTTCCATTCGATCTCTCCTTTCGCCAGGCGTCGCGCAATGTACGCCGTGATGATCCAGTGCCGCTCGGTAGGCGCCGGTTCACTCACAACAACCACCACAACGTACTTACCATGCAAGACATCCTCAAACCAACGCGAGAACAGTCGGGCAGCACTCAAACGAGTACTGCGTCTGATTTGATCAGGATCAGCCAATGTTTTCCCGATCTGTTCCAGATACGTCGGCAGTAAATCAGGATGATTGAGCGCAATATGTGCTTCGCGTTCATCAGACAATTCGACGTTGCCCTTGAGATATGGGCAAGAGAATACTTGCATATCAGGTTTGTTCTTTCCGCGCCTTCCGCATCTCCGCGCGCAACCGTCCCAGCGGCACGTCCGGCGTCAGGTCAACAAACCTCATCGGCTCGACGAGCGCGGGATGCACGGCTTGAATCGCGCGGAACATTTCTTGCGCGGTGTTGCGGTAATCAGGATGACCTTGCGGCACGGAGCGCAGTTCGATCAGGTGGTACGCCTCGCGCAAATTCATCCGCAAATTGTAACGCACGCGATAACCAAACGGCACGACGTACTGCGCCTCAAACGGCATTTCGTTGGCAAGCCGCTGGTGCAACAGCGCGGCTTGCTCCATGCACCACACATAGTCCGCGCGAATTTCGGGCACGCGGTCGATGTCGTCGTTGACGACGTAACCGTGCGCGGTTGTGAACATCTGACGGTCGGGCGTGACGACGCGATGCCGCTGCAAATCGCGATACTCGCCGATGTTGACGAGCAAATCGAATTCGTACACCGCATGCTCGAACGCGCGCCCCGGCTTGTGCCGCCGATTCTTGCGCTCGCCGACGTACGCGCGGATGATGCGCGCTTTTTCGTCGTCGCCGAGTTCGCACACACGATCCAGGATTTTTGTCTTGGGTAATTCCGACCCACCGTACAAAATCGCGGCGACAATGCGCTCCAGCGCCGCCGCGTCGTACCGAACGAGTGTCACTTTTTGATCGGTGGGCGCAACATTGCGCGGCAAGAATTCGCGCGCCAGGTCACGCTCGCGTTCGCGCGCGTCGCGCAAGTACGTTTGGAACGTTTTGCCTTTTTCGTCGTTCGCGCGTTTCACAAAGGGACCGATCACCTGCTCCAGTTCAAAATGCGCGGCGCGCGCAATCGTCTGCATTTCGTCGAGCGGATCGGCGTAGAGACGAATCAGCAAATATTCGAGCGCGCGCCCGTTGCCCCACACGCCCACGTTCGTCAGCGTCGCCAGCGGCAGAAAACAGCGGAGCATGTCGCACGCGCGCGCGCGGACGGCTTGGCGGTACGCGGCTTGCGCGCTCTTCAAGAAATCGTCGTCGTGAATTTCGGTATAGCGCGTCACATCGCCCGTCGCCGCGTTCTCAAATTCGAGCGACGCAATCGGATAGCGCTGCGTGAGATGTTCGATCATGCGCGATAGGTTGCGCGCGTACGCGTCGAAGAACGCGTCAAGCGTCGCGACGTACTCCGCGCCGAGCGCCGATTCCAAAATTTTGCGCGGGCGATAGTAGCGGTACTGCCCGTTCACCTTGTCGTCGAACGGAACATAGCGCGACGATTTTTCGAGGTACGAAACGCCGATGCGTCCGTGTTCAATCGCTTTGGCGGCGATCTGCGAAACTTCCTGGCAGGCGAGATGCGCGCCGCCCAGTTCGCCGACCGAATCGTCGCCGTAATCGGACAGAATCCGGCGATAAAAATCTGCGGCGCGCGCGGCATCGACAGCGGGCGTTTCGCGCGCCGGATCGCTCATGCCGAGATCGGCGCGCGGCAAAAATTCGTCGAGGAAGAGACGGCGGACGCCTTTGGCGGTGCGACTATAGCGCGAAAAAAGCGCGCCTTTGATCACTTCGGGGAGATTTCTCAACGCGACGATCGAGCGCGTCGCGTTGGTGAAGAAGGGTTCGACGCGACGCGTCTCGTCCGGCGTCAAGATTTCGCTGGAGGGGGTCAATTGCCATTCGAATTCGTTTGACGACATGATGGCTCCGGACGAGCCGCCCCGCGAGTTCCCCAGAGTTCCGCGAGTTCCCTGGTGAAGTAGGAACTCGGGGAAACTCGGGGAAACTCGGGGACAGAACGATTAGCACACTTGAAGTTGGATCAAGCGGCGCGCTTTGGACGAAACTTTGGCGAACTCGACGGCGACGTGATAGAATTTGTCGCGCTTGCTCACGCGGGTTACGCGTCCGTCGGTCTGCGCGATCCGGTTGTTGTCCAGCAAAAATTCCAACGCCAGATTTTGTCCGAGGTCAAACTTGTCCGGCGATTCGAGCAGCGCGCCAATGGAACTCAGGTTCAGCGCGCGGACAAAACCGGTCAACGATTCCTTGCCCACATCCAGGCAACGAAACGCGGTGAGCAATTTCAAACTGCCGCGCGGCGCGCGGCGACGTTCCGTCGACGACTTACGCGAGGCTGGTTTGCTCTTGGAACGGCTGAGAGTACGCGTCATGGGTGACCTCAGAGATTGAGTTTCGCTGTCGCGCGAATTCAAGTTCGCGCGCGATGAGCATGCGGGCATCTGCGGAGAGCGCGAGAAACTGAACGCCCACGCGAAAGAACGAGTGCGGTTCAGCTTGAACGTGAATCACACGGGCGCGCGCGTCGATAACCTTGTGTTCCGACGTGACGATCTGAAATGCGATCACCGAGCCCAGGACGAGCGGATCGGGCACTAGAATTAACGCGCCTAACATACTGAGATTGACCACAGAGGTCTCAGGAGGGTGAGGACTGGGGGGCAGATAAAAATACTTGATCAGGCAGTCCACGGAAAATCGCGGGAGTATCCGCCGTTCGCGATTAGACACCAATGTCATCTCCTCCTACCCTTCGAAGGTTGCTCATCGAAAGGGAAAACGGGATTGCAAATTCCGGACTCGCCGTTCGTCCAGCGGCGCGAGTGTCCGCTGGACGGGGTTGTCACCGCTATGCTCCCAAGTATTATAGGCGAAAGTTGGACGCGAGTCAACTTGCGATCCAATTACCCAATTACATTCGCCGCGCCCGCGTGTTGCCGAATGTTCCAGAATGTTGTAAAATCAAACCGCTTACGCCAGCGAAATTTCTGCTCCGAGTGAATCACTATGTCACTTTTCGTCACCTTTGAAGGTCCCGATGGCAGCGGCAAGACGACGCAGGCGCGTCGTCTCGTCGAACATTTGCAAGCGCGCGGATACTCGGTCATCTACACGCGCGAACCGGGCGGGACGGAAATCAGCGAACAAATTCGCCAGGTCATTCTGTCGCCGCGCAACAAGGCGATGCAGCGCGAAGCCGAAGTGCTGCTGTTCTCCGCCGCGCGCGCCCAAATCGTCGCGGAACTGATCCGCCCCGCGCTCGCGGCTGGCAAACTCGTCATCTGCGACCGCTACGCGGATTCGACGATGGCGTACCAGGGCTACGGCTTGGGGCTGGATTTGGCGGGACTGCGCGCGATCACGCGCTTTGCGACCGGCGGACTCGTGCCCGATCTGACGTTCTACGTCGACGTGCCCGCCGAAATCGGATTGGCGCGGCGTCACCGCGGCGCAACGAACCGGCTCGATCAAAAAGATGTCGCGTACCATACGCGCGTGCGGAACGGTTATTTGGCATTGGCGCAGGCGGAGCCGCAGCGCATCGTCGTCGTTGACGGCACGCGGTCGATTGACGTGGTGCAACAAGAAATTCGCGCGCGGATAATGACCGAGTTGAACCACCGACGGAGCCGGTGATTGCACATATCTGTTGCGCGGGCAGCCTGCCCGCCAGACCCGCGAGCGAGCCGCTCGCTCCACATTGAGACGTGTACAATCACCAGGACGGAGTGATTGACGCGCTTGCCAAGCGATTGTATAATCTAGTCGAGGAAAGCCAAAGGGGGAACGAATGAAACTTGTTT
The DNA here is from genome assembly GCA_020723345.1 of Candidatus Aquidulcis sp. GTDB lineage: Bacteria > Chloroflexota > Anaerolineae > UBA4142 > UBA4142 > VGOB01. Next base: position 14,147 of record DYJA01000068.1, read on the forward strand.
TCGCGATCGTACACAATGACGATGCAGGTAAACTGACCGACGCGCTGCGCGATCACAATTTCCAGTTCACGCTCATCAGCACGACCGGCGGCTTTTTGCGCGAAGGCAACGCGACGATCTTGATCGGCGTGGATGAAGATAAATTGGATGACGCGTTGTCGCTGATCAAAGCGAACTGCGTGACGCGCACGCAGTTCGTCAATCCGATGCCGCCGGTGATGGAGCCCGGCGAATTGTACCTCGCCCAACCGGTCGAAGTCCAAGTCGGCGGCGCGACGGTGTTTGTGCTGAATGTGGAACGGTTTGAAAAATTCTAGAAGGATGAAGATGGCATCAGAAGGAAAAAGAAGGCACGCGAAGGGATGAGAAAGCAAGAAGATAGAGAAGGCGCGCACCCCCTAATGCCCTCCGCGCCTTCTGTACCGTCATTATCTTCTACTGCCCTCTACGCGCCTTCTTATCCCCTCTAAAGATCACCCATCGCCGATTCTCCCGCGCCTCCCAACCCCGGCATCGTCTTCTCGATTTCTTCCGGGCTTTCTCCCGCTTCGAGGCGATCGACCATCTCGCCGAATTCGGGTCCCAGGTCTTCGCCGCCCATCTGATCGCCCATCTTCCGCATGAACCGCGCGACGCTCTTGGGATCGTTTTCGTCCACATCGCCAAACGCGGATGGATCCGATAACGCGTCCAAGCGCGCTTCCTCGGATTTGACAGTCGCGACGCGCGACACCAAGCGCGCGAGATTTTTTCCGCCGCAATTCGGACAGGTCGGATCGCCAACCGCCGCGAAGGATCGAAAGAAAACGCTGACGCGGCGTCGGCAATCCGCGCAGCGGTATTCGTAAATCGGCATTGTTTCTCTCCACTCAACTCCCAACCTTGCGAAGGTTGATCCCGCATCCGGCATACACTTGCAATTCAACCTTCGTATGGATCAGAACAGATTATATCGAAACTGCAATCAATTGACAAGCCAGGAACGTCATCATATAATTTGTTCACCATACTTCAAAGGCGAAGGAGGGGTTGATGGATTTCCAATTGAGCGAGGAGCAACGCGCGATCCGCGAACTGGTGCGCGATTTTGCGGAGAAAGAAATCGCGCCGCGCGCCGCCGAGATTGACAAGACGGACGAGTTTCCCGCCGATGTCTTTAGCAAAATGGGCGCGCAAGGTTTGCTGGGCTTGCCGTACCCCGAAGAGTACGGCGGCGGCGGCGCGGATGTGACCTCGCAAGCGCTCGCGGTCGAAGAAGTTTCGCGCGTATCGGGTTCGGTCGGGTTGACGTATGCAGCGCATTTGTCACTCGCTTGCGGACCCCTTTTCATGTTCGGCACCGAAGAACAAAAAAAGAAATGGCTCGCGCCGCTCGCCAAAGGCGAAGATCTCGGCGCGCTCGCGCTGACCGAAACAAAAAGCGGCAGCGATCTCGCGGGCTCGGTTGCGACGACGGCGATGCTGAAAGGCGACGAGTGGATTCTCAACGGCACGAAGATGTACGTCACGTCGGGCGCGGTCGCGCGCTCGATCACCGTGCTGTGCGCGACCGACAAAGCGAAAGGGCATCGCGGCTTGAGTATGATCGTCGTACCGCGCGGCGCGCCGGGGTTGACGATCGGCAAAGTTGAAGAAAAGATGGGCTTGCACGGTTCGCTGACGACGCAGATTTTTCTCGAAGACTGCCGCGTGCCGAAAGAAAATTTGCTCGGCGGCGAAGGCGAGGGTTTCAAGCAAGCGATGATGACGCTCGACAGCGGACGGATCGGCATCGGCGCGATGGCGTTGGGCTTGGGACGCGCCGCGCTCGAAGCGTCGATCAAGTACGCGCAAGAACGCCAGGCGTTCGGCAAACCGATTGCGGATTTTCAGGCGATTCAATGGATGATCGCGGATTGTTCGGTCGAGTTGGAAGCCGCGCGTTTGCTCGTGCTGCAAGCCGCGTACTTGAAAGACACCCAGCAAAGTTTTTCGCAACAAGCCGCGATGGCGAAACTATTCGCGTCGGAAGCCGCCGACCGCGCGTGCTGGAAAGCGATTCAGATTCACGGCGGCGCGGGCTATTTGCGCGATTTTCCCGTCGAACGATTTTACCGCGACAATCGCCTGACGATGATCGGCGAGGGGACGAGCGAAATTTTGCGGATGGTAATCGCGCGGAATATTTTGCGCGCGCCGTAGAAAAATCAGAAACCCGCTTTCTCAAAGAAAGCGGGTTTCTCATTCGCATCACTCCTCAAATTTTCTTTCCAACAACGCGCCAAATTCCTCCAACGTGCCGCGCCAATCCGCCGGAACATCCGTCGCCATGAATGCCGTGTCGGTGACCCAGAACGTTTTCATGCCCGCGCGCTTGGCCGGCAGAATATCGTTTTGCACTTCGTTGCCGACCATGACGCAATCTTCCGGCGCGCAGCCAATCTTTTCTGCGATCTCGTGATAGTACGCCGGGTGCGGTTTGGACGCGCGCATATTTTCGTACGCCGTGATCAGCGCGTACGAAAAGTCCGCGAGTTTGCCCCATTCCAGACGTTGCTGCACGGCGACGAGCGGAAAGACCGGCATCGTCGCGATCACCACCGGCACGCGCGCGTCGAACGCGCGGCGGACGACGGCGCGCGCCTCCGGAATCGGATTGACGTACGCGCGCAGATCGCGGTACTCGCGCGCGTAGAAATCGTCGAACAGCGGCATCAGCGTTTCGCGCGGCACGCCGATCTTTGGGAAAAAATCGGCGGCGAATATATCGGCGAGCGTGCGCGTGGCATCCGCGCTGGCGACCATCGCGTGCGTGGACGCGTTCAACTGCGCGATCAATTTCTCCGGCGCGATGAGGTGCGCGAGTTTTCTTGTGAGCGCGGCAAAGTACGGCGGAAGAAACGATTCCATCGAGTCGTTAATCAACGTACCGTCGAGATCGAAAAGAATGGCTTGTGGCATGTGGTCCTTTCGGGTGGGTGAATTTGGCGATCAGGCAATCAAGCAGTCCGGCAATTGGTGGACTGCTCCCTGATTGACGATTGCCTAGTTACCGGTTCGGTTCGCCGCCTGAACCGCGTCCGCAATCAAGCGTATCGTCGTCGGGTCTTGAAAATAATTGTGCGAGTCCAAGGGCCCGACGCCGACGTCGATGAAAATATCGAGAATGGCGCTGCCGGGCTTGCTGAATTGGGAACACAGCGGGCTGGCGACCGGATCCGTCGAATCAAAAATATTGTACCAGTGTTCCACCGTGGCGCAACTGAGTCGCGTCGGAGTGCCGGCGCGCAGGCGCAAAACCGTGGTGAGCGGACAACCGAGCGTGAACCAGTACGCAATTTTCGGCCGGTCGCCCACCCAGGCGTTCAGCACGTCGTACGCGACGACCGAGCCGAGACTATGACTCACCAGCACGATTTTTTCGCACTGCTGCGCGGCGAGCAGTTTGTCGATCAATGCTTGCCGGATCGGCTTGACGAAATTGGGATCGTCACGCAAATAGAAAAACACGTCGGCAACTGTCTGCGTGATCTGATCGCGCATTTCCTTCAACGACTTGGTCAACGCCGCGTTCGCCATCGCGTCCCATACTTTGTCGACCGGCGGCGCATCGCTCCGCCCTGGGATGAGTGACCGCACCAAGTTATTGGCAAATTGCGGCAAAAAAAGTTGCGGCGTCGTGAGTGCCAGCGCCGCGCGAATACTATTCCACAGCAGTGTGTTCAGCAACGCGCTTTGCGGTGCGGTGGGCGCGGCCGCGCGCGCAACTTGCGCGGCGGGCGAATTCACCACATCGGAATAACACGCACCGGACGCGTCGAACGCGGAGAGAGTAGAACTTCCGTCAATACAATTCTGGATCGCTTTGGCGACGGGTTCCCAATAATCGGCGTCCCACTTGCCCCCGCCATGAACAAACACGACGCCCGTCCGCGACCGCGGATGAACGGGCACATTACTCGGCGCGCTCGAGGCGCCAAGGGCTTCGTTGCTCATGATCTCCTCCTTCGAAAACGTAGGACAAATTTCCAAATTTGTCCTACCCAACTCACGCGCGCAGCGCGTCCGCAAACATTTGGATCGTTTCTCGATTGGTGAAATAATCGTGCGAAGCAATTGGATCGAATGCGACGTTGACGAAAATATCGTGCAGCCGATAGCCGGGTTGGGGAAACGACGGACCGAGCGGATCCGCAATCCAATCGGTCGTATCGTAGACGTTATGCCAACGCGCGACATTCTGCGGCGTGATCGCGCCCAGGTTGTCGTCGTACATACCGATGCGGCGCAATTTGGCGATGGGCGCGCCGGTCGTAAACCAAAATGGAATTTTGTACCGGTGAGCGGATTGCTTGAGGACGTCGAAACACATCACAGCGCCAAACGACAGACACACCAGCACAATGTCTTGCGATTTCTGTTTGGCTTGATCGAGCACGGTCGTGAGCCGCGCTTGAATTTCCGCGCGCACGCCCGCGTCGAAAAAGTACGCGGCGATTTCTTTTGTAATGCCGCCGAATCGTTCGAGCGGCGCGGGCAAACCGGCAATGCTCACCGCGCGGTCGGCGGGAATCGTCGGACTGTTGCGCGCGGCGTCGAACGATTTCCGGAGTTCGTTTTGAAAATCGGCTTTGAATTGCGATTGCTCCGGCGTTTCGAGCGCGCGCGCGCGCTGCCGGTTCGTCACGTCGGCGTAGTAAACGGGCAGGTACGCGAATGAATGCCCAAGTTCTTTTTCGACGGCGGCGACGAGCGGCTTGTACCAATCCTCTGGAAAAGTTCCCGCGCCGTGAACCATCACCAAAACTTTTTGCGACGCGGTCACCGCGCGCGTGATTTTTTTGCGCGGCGCGCGTTTTTGTTTGGAGCGGACAATTCGTTTTGCCATTGGTTCCCCTTTTGAACGTGACAAGGGACAAGTGGCAGGGGAAGTAAAACGCGCAACATCCCTTGTCGCCTGTCGCCCGTCACTTGTTACCGTAACGAAAAACGCGCCGCGTCCACAACTATCGTTGTCGCGAGCGACGCTTCGTACGTCGCGTCGGACACGGTGACGTATTCGTCTTCTGTCGCACCGAAATAGTAAACGCCCAAACTCACCCACTGATTCGCGTACAGCGATTGATTGAGCGTGCGCGCGTCGAACGCGCCGGCGTGCGCGATCCAATAACGCGCGCCGCGCGTCGTGCCGAGGTTCGCGGGAATGTACACCGACACGTCGTAATAGCCGGGGCGCGGCAACGGCGCGTACCAGCGCGCCCATTTCGATTCTGATTGTGCGAATGCGTTGTTCTTCAAAACGAACGCCGTACCGCCATAGCCGTTCGGCGCGGTCTGCCAAACGTCGTCTACGCCGCTCTTGATAAAGTTGGGATTCTTGGTGTCAATCGCGATGTCGCCGGTCGTCGGATTCGCGGCGGCGTGCGCGTCGGGCGATGCCGCGCCGGGCGTGATTTGCACGGCGACGGTCGCGATCCCACCGTGATTGTAATATTCGACGCGCCAATCGTGCAAGCCCGCGTTGAGGTACATCATCGCCGCGTGCGGCGTCGGTGCTTGATCGTGCCATTCGTCGATCAGCAAATTGTTGTCCACCCACACGCGTACGCCATCGTCCGCTGTTGCGGTGACCGTGTAATAGCCGGGCAACATAGTCGCGCGTTTCGTCGTCCACCGCACCGACCAATTTGGACCGGAGACGCCGGTACCGGGCGACGCGGTACCCCAGTTGAAATTGATCGCGGCATCGTCGCGCGCAAACGCGGACGCGCCGGTGAGTCCGGCGTTGTCGAAATATTCGCCGCGCCACGTTTCCGCGCTACCGGAAATCGGCGACCAGGTGAGCGAAGCGATCCCGCCGCTGGTCGCGGTGTAATATTCCATTTTGATAAAATGATCGCCGTCGGCAAGCGTGACTTCGCCGTTCCAAGTTGTGGCGCGTTGATCGCGCCAGCGGTCAATCACGAGTTGATTGTCCACCCACAGCCGCGCGCCGTCGTGCGTGCGCGTCGAAAAACGATAGCGTCCCGCGCTGAGATAAACGCTGCGCGTCCAGCGCGCGGAAAACTTGTCGGCAGGAATTCCGCCGCCGGGTCCGGTCGCGCCGAAATTGAAATTGATCGCGCTATCGTTGCGCGTGAAAACCGGCGCGCCGGAGAGAGTCGGATTGTTAAAGTACTCGCCGCGCCAATCGGGAAAATTCGCGGAGAGGATTTGCAAATGTGCTTGCGCGTTGCCGATGCGGTCGTAGTATTCAAAGCGGACAAGGTGAAACGCTTGCGTGAGATTCAGTGTGACGGAACGCGTGGTGAGTTGCTGATCCTGCCACGCGTCGATGACGAGTTGATCGTCGATGAAAAGGCGCGCGCCGTCGTCGGTCGTCGTGACAAACGTCCAGTTGCCCGGCGTGTCGAGGTACAGCCACCGCGTCCAGCGCGCGGAAAAGTTATCGACAGGAATGCCGCTGCCGGGACTTGCGTTACCCCACGCAAAGTCAATGTTCGGATCCTCGCGCACGAACGCGGGATTGCCCTGCAAGTTCGCGTTCGCAAAATAGTAACCCGTCCACGCGTTCGCGGATTGCGCGGGCGCGGGACGCGCGTTGACGATCAGCGTGACGCCGATGCCGATTAAGAGGGTTAGTTTTCTGAATCCGATCACGCCGCAAGTATATTTGAAAACTTGGGAATTGGCAACAAAAGACCTGAGCGATATTTGACCGGTCAAGTTCAGACAATCGCTTTATTGCCAGTCTGGCAAAAGGTTGTTGCCTGATCGCGTGAGACGAACCACATTCGATCCGTCAGTATTCATCACATAGATTTCAAACGCGCCATCGCGGTTGGAAATGAACATGATGCGCGTACCATCCGGCGACCACAGCGGGTAGACATCCCGCGCGCGGTTGTTGGTGAGGCGCGTTTGATTCGAGCCGTCGGCGTTCATCACGTAGATTTCAACGTTGCCGTCGCGGTCGGAAACGAACGCGATCCGTTTGCCGTCGGGTGACCAAACCGGGCGATCATCTGCCGCCGGGTTGTTGGTGAGACGCGTGACATTGCTGCCGTCGGCGTTCATGACGTAGATTTCGGCATTGCCATCACGATTCGACCAGAACGCGATCCGTTTTCCATCCGGCGACCAGCGCGGCATCGCGTCGTGAGAGGTGGGCGCGTTGGTGAGTCGCACCGGATTGGAACCATCTGCGTTCACCACGTAGATCTCAGAAACGCCCGGCGTGGTGACATCGCGATCCGACTCGATCACCAATTGTTTGCCATCCGGCGACCAGTGCGGGAGTCCGCTGCTAAAGTTGGTCACCGGCGTCTGATTCGAGCCATCGGCGTTCATCACAAGAATGCGCGTGCCATAGTTCTCTCTCTTGGGATTGGTAGTAAACGCAATGCGCTTACCGTCTGGTGACCAGGCGGGATAAGCGTTAAGGCCGGGCAGATTCGTGAGTTGCCGCGCGTTGGAGCCATCGACATCCATTACAAAAATGTTGAGATTGTTCGTGTCGGAGCCCGAAGCGTAGACGATTTTTCCGCCGCCACCCCCGAGAGGTGTGGGCTTGGGAGTCAATGTGAGGGTTGGGGGCGCGGTCGGCGGCGCGGGCGTCGCCGTTGGCGTGGATGGCACGCGCGTGGGCGGCGCAGTGGGCGGCGCCAGCGTGGTGGTGGAAACCGCGGTTGGCGATGGTGGAATCGGTGTTGGAGTAGCAGGTACGGCGCAACCACTAATCACCAGCGCGAGAATAGAAAAACTGAAGAGGATTTGCGTTTTCATTTCTCCTCCTTTGGCGACTACGCAAAAAAGGTATGCCGGTTCTTTCCTAGCGATTCGGTGTTGGCTGCCAGCGCGGCGCCGTATCGTCTGCGGCGTTGTTCGTCACGCGCGTCTGCCCAGTGCCATCGGAATTCATCATGTAGATTTCGTTGTTCCCGTCGCGATTGGATACGCTTGCCATCTATTTGAAAAACGGAATGGCGGCAACAAAAGACCTGACAAGTTTCTAAGACTCGTCAGGTCTTTTCCTTCCATGTCAATTTTTGTCCTGGAATGCGGCTTCGCCTGACCATTCCACTTTTTCGTAGATCGCGGTCAACGGGATTCCAGCTTCCAGCGCGCGCAGCGTCACGACGGCATCCATTCCTTCGATAGTTTCCAGCGCCCAGGACTGTTTTTCGCGGCGAAAATATTCGATGTACGGTCGCGTCTGGTCGATCATCACGTAATCTTGCAACGACGGGATGTCGCGGTACATCGCGAATTTCTTGCCGCGATCGTACTCTTGCGTCGAGTCCGACCATACTTCGACGATCACGCGCGGATTGGTCAGTGTGTCATCGCGTCCCGGCACCAGTTCGATTTTGCCGCAGACGATCATCACATCGGGATACGTGTACAATCTTCGCTTGTCGATGTACAGACGCACGTCGCTCGAAAAGACGCGGCAGGGTTTCCGCTCCAACAAACGATCCAATACTTTGGCTGTGTTGAAAATGATTTGGTTGTGATTGATCGACGCGCCGGTCATCGCGAAGATTTCGCCTTCGCGATATTCGCTCTTGTATTCGGCTTGGGCTTCTCGCAAAAGATATTCTTCGGGCGTGACGAATTTTTTCGTCGATTCAATCATCAGGATCACCACATCGTACAGCGCGGCGCGAAATTTACAGAGTCCATCACGAGGACGGTCGACAGGAAGCGCTCGCCGGTCACATCCGAGAGCGAGACGTACTCGCCGCCGCGTCCGTGAAAGTCGAACGTGCCGAGCGAGACCCACTGGTTCGTGTACACCGATTGATTGACGCTGCGCGCGTCGTATCTGCCGTTGTGCGCGATCCAGTAGCGCGCGTTGCGCGTCGTCGCGACGCGATGCGGGAGGTAAACCGAGACTTCGTAGTAACACGCGCGCGTCGGCGGCAGCATCCACCGCGCCCAGTTGTAGCGATATTGTGTGTACGCGTTGTTGTACGTCCAGAACGCGGTGCCGTAATAGCCGTTCGCAAACGCGAACCAGCCGTTCGGATCACCGCCCTTGCTAAAGTACGGACTGCGCGTATCAATCGCAAGATCGAACGGCTGAGGTCCCGGTTGCGGACCGGGCGACGGCGCAGCGCCGTAGGACACCGCGAAATGCGCTTCGGCGTTGACGAGGTGTTGATAGTACTCCATCTGGACGAGGTGATATCCTTGAGTGAGGTTGCGCGTCGCCGTGTGCTGAGTGGCGGGCTGATCGTACCACGCGTCGATCACGAGTTGATTGTCAACCCACACGCGCACGCCGTCGTCGGTGATCGTCAAAAAGGTCCAGTTGCCCGCGCGATCCATATAGAGCCAGCGCAGCCACCGCACGGAAAAGCTCGTGCCGGGGATGCCGCCGCCGGGTCCCCCAGTGCCCCAATTGAAATCGATGTAGGGATCCTCGCGCGTAAAAACCGGACTGCCCTGCAAGTACATATTGTTAAAGTAATAGCCCAGCCACGCGTTCGCCCCTTGCGCGACTTGAGCGGAAACCGGCGCGGCACTGGCTGCGCTGACGACAATTAGCAGTAACGCGAGTCCGATAAACCAGATCGCCCTCTTCATCGAGACCTCCTTATCGGTTGGCGAAATAGAATTCCCAAATACCGGCTACATAAGATTATACTACATTTCCCAAATTTTTCAATAGGCAAAAACAGACTTCCAAAGTCTTGAAGACTTTGGAAGTCTGTTTCATTTCGCCCAATCCATCATTCGCTCATTCTCAAAATCAAAGCGCAACGAGATCAGGTCGGTGATATTTTTGAGAACTTGGCGAATGTTCGAGCCGTCGGTATTCGCGACGAAGAATTCCCACTTGCCGGTGCGATCTGACAGGAACAAAATCTGCTTGCTGTCCGGCGACCAGACCGGCGCGACGTTGTTGACGACGACGTGGAAAAAAGTGTACAAAATCGGATTTGGACTCGTGATGCCGGTCGCGTTCGTGCCGTCGGCGTTGATGGTGTGCAATTCCCAGCGGTCGTGCGATTTTTCCGCGTAGGCGATTCGCGCGCCATCGGGACTCCACAGCGACGATTGAAGCGGCGGCAAATGCAAAATCGGGCGCGGCATATTCGCGCCGGTGTCGAAATAGGTGCCGGACGGCGCAAGGATGAACGACGCGGAGCCGCTGATCACGCTCGTCGCCATGATGCCTTCGCCGGGATCGGTGTACGCGAGCAATTTGCCGTCGGCGTTCCAGCTCGGCGTGAAGCAAAGGCGCGAGCATTGCGGCTCGGTCAATTTCGCCGGCTCGATTTCAGTCGTGCCGGGCTTGACGCGCGGCAGTTCGACGACGCCGAGTTTCCACAGCGATTGACCGGAAGCGCCAGATTTCTCTTGCGTGAACGCGATGAATTTGCCGTCGGGACTCCAGCGCGGCGACCGAACGCGCGGCGCGCCGTAGATCAACCGCATATTCGATCCGTCCGCGTTCGCGGTGTACAGACCGGGGTACACCGTGTCCCAACGCGCGAACGCGATTTGTTTTCCATCGGGCGACCACGCGGGATCAAGTCCGGCGGCGATGATGTTGAGATTCGAGCCATCGCCATTTACGGTGTAGATGACGCCGCCGGTCGCTTGCTGAAAAACGATTTTGCCTTGCAGCGTGTCAGTCGGCACGCGCGTCACCGCGAACGGAATCGTCGGCGTGGGCGTCACCGTGGGCGTGGGATAGAGTGTGATCGTGTCGCCGGTCACCGTCAAACGAAAAGGCAATTCGACGGGCGCGTGGTTTACGACGCGAACGAAATATCGTCCCGCCGTGTTGAACGCGCCCGACCAGTACAAATCGCGGACGATAAAACCGGTCAACGTATCGCGATAGGTCGTGCCACGGCCGATCGGCGAAGTGGTTGGATCGCGCAGCCAATCTTGCGCGAGCGCGGGCGTGTAAATCTCGAATTGGATTGCCTCATAATGATTCGCGTCGACCGCGATATTGATCTTGGCGCTGCGACCTGAACTCGGACTCGCGCCAAAGCCGCGACCGAATCCCGGACCGGAGGTGTCCATCCAATAGTCAAAGTAGAACCAGAGGGAACCATTCGGCGCGATGGTGCGCCAATCCGGCGGCACCATCAACGCGTCGAGGGGGCTGTTGCCGGTCGGCGTCCCGGCGAATGCGGCGGAAGCGAGGAACGTGACAAGCACTGCCGCGAGGAAGACGATCAAAAATCCAACGAGAGTCTGTTTCATCATTCGACCTTTGCCGAACCAGACAGCGCGGAACTGACCGGCGGCGATGTGAAACATAACTCGAAACGGCGGGAATGTCAAAAATGGCGTATGGGGCGATTCATGAATCGCCCCTACGAATCTCATTTGATCGTGATGCGCCCTTCCACTTTGGCGCTGACTTGCTTTTGCGCTTTGATGTAATTCATGATCAACTCGTTGACATCTTTGCCCGAGTCGGTGTAATTTTTTCCGGTTTGGAAGATGTCTTTGAATCCTGCCGCGACGCCGCCTTGATAGTTCGTCGTCGCGACGGTGTACGTCTTTGCCGCGTCAAGCGCCGCGCCGCCGACCTTGATGTCTTCGACGATGCCTTTGTTGATCGTGAACGACGCGCCGCTGAGTTGGCAGAACGCGCCCGCGCCGATGTTCTTGGCGCACAATTCCAACAACTGCTTGACCTGCGCGCCGGTCAACTGCGACGTGACGAGCGTGTTCTTGTACGGAATCGCTTCCATATAATCGTTGACCGTGATCGGACCTTTGAAGATGCTGCTGAGGAAACTGCTCGCGGTCGAAACGGCGATGTCGGCTTTGGATTCCATTCGCATTACGTCCGTCGCAAAATTGCCGATTGCGGCTTCTTGCGTCCGCAGGTTCGTGTCGGTGATGTCCGCCGTCGCTTCGCCCAGAACGACAAAGCGCGCCTGGTTTTGCTCCTTCATTTTTGCGACGAGCGATTTCACTTCGGCGTCGATTGCCGCGTCCGGCGTGATCGAATTCGCGACCGGGACCAGTTGATATTTCGCGTCTGCGATCTTCCCTGCGCGAATCGTCAAGTCCAAACGACCCAGGAACGCGCCGAACTGCCACGCTTCGACGAGCATCGTGTTGCCGACTTTGACGATTTCGTTCAAGCGCGCGTGTTCGTGCGCGCCGATGATGATGTCAATGCCGGGCACGGCTTCCGCCAGTTTCTTGTCGTCGCTCACCAATTCGTGACCCAGGACGACGACGAGATCGGCTTGCTTGCGAAGTTCCGGCACCAACGCCTTCGCGCTGACGATCGGATCCTCGAATTTCATGTCGGGGACGAATTCCTGCTTGACAAGCGATTTGAAATCGGGACCGCCGAAACTCGTGAGCGCGATTTTCACATCGCCGACTTGCTTGATCACGTACGACGTGAGCGCGGGCTTGTTCGTCGCGGAGATGACAAGATTCGCGCTGAGAATCGGGAATTTCGCCGCGTCCTTGCGCGCCTGGAATGTCGCCCAGCCGTAATCAACGTCGTGATTGCCCAAGCCCATCGCGTCGTAGCCCATCGCGTTCATAAACTTGATGTCGGGCTCGCCCTTGTACGTGTCCGCGATCAAAATGCCTTGATGCACGTCGCCGCCATCAACGAGCAAGACGTTCGGCGTCTCTTTGCGAATCTGCGCGATCATCGTCGCGCGGCGCGCCACGCCGCCGACCGGATTGGGGAATTCCGCGATACGGAACGCGTCGAGGTGACCGTGCGTGTCGTTCGTGTGCAAAATCGTGAGCTTGGTTTCTTTGACCGGCGTCGCGGTCGGGGGAACTGCCGTCGCGGTGGGCGGCACCGGCGTCGGCGCGGTTGTCGGCTTGGGCGCTTCAGTCGGTTTCGGTACCGGCGTCGGCGTCGGTGCCGGAGTTGGCGTCGGCGTCGCGCACGCGACCAGCGCGACCATCGCCAACACGGATAACAAAACTAGAAAGCGTTTCATCGAATCTCCTCCTTTGGAATTGGTGTTGAGCTCTCAAGATTAATGCAATGTTTTCCTCTCATCACCTCCTCGAAACGCCCGTCGTAAACGACTGGCTGAACGGAGTAAGGACGCCTGAGCGTCCTTGAATTGTTCAGCCCGAAGATTGATCTTCGGGCAATTCCTATTTGCTTTTCGCCTTCTCCACCAACTCGTACAATTTGTTCAGCGCTTCGAGCGGCGAGAGCGACAGCACGTCGAGTTGCGCGATTTCATCGCGCAGCGGATCGGAGGGCGCGAACATCGCGAGTTGTACGCCCGCGCCCTTATGTAACCGACCCGTCGCTTGCAGTTCTTCCAATTCCTTGAGCACTTCTTCCGCGCGATGCACAACCGCTTTGGGAATTCCCGCGAGTTGCGCGACGTGAATCCCGTACGATTTGTCCGCGCCGCCGCGCGCGATCTTGTGAAGAAAGACGACGCGCCCGCCTTGCTCCAAAACGCCAACATTGTAATTTCGTACTTTGGGCAAATATTCTTCGAGCGCGATCAATTCGTGGTAATGCGTCGCGAACAATGTTTTCGCCTGCAACTGCGGATGATTGTGAATGTGTTCGACCATCGCGCGCGCAATCGCGATGCCGTCGTACGTGCTGGTGCCGCGTCCGATTTCGTCGAGGATGATCAACGACCGGTGCGTCGCGTGCGTCAGAATGTTCGCCGCTTCGACCATCTCGACCATGAACGTCGACTGCCCCGCCGCGATTTCGTCCTGCGCGCCGATGCGCGTGAAAATGCGATCCACCAAACCGATCGTCGCGGCTTCTGCCGGAACGAACGAGCCGATCTGCGCCATCAAAACGATCAGCGCGACTTGGCGCAAGAAAGTTGACTTGCCCGACATATTCGGTCCCGTGATGAGATGAATCATTTCGTCGGACGAGAGCGCGACGTCGTTCGGGACGAACGGTTCATCGCGCAAAGTGAGTTCGACGACCGGATGCCGACCGGCGACGACGTGGATCGCATCGCCATCGTTCAACTGCGGGCGCGCGTAGCGATAGCGCATCGCGACTTCGGCGAGCGCGGCGTACACGTCGAGTTCGGCGAGCGCGCGCGCGGTCGCAAGCAGACGCGGCGCGGCTCCGGCGATTTGCGCGCAGATTTCCTTGAATAGCGTCGTCTCCAATTCGACGAGACGTTCTTCCGCGTTGAGAATCAGCGACTCGTACTCTTTCAGGTCCGGCGTGATAAAGCGTTCCGCGTTGACGAGCGTTTGCTTGCGAATGTACTCCGGCGGCGCTTGCGGCAAGTTCGGCGTCGTCACTTCGATGTAATAGCCGAACACTTTGTTATAGCCGACTTTGAGCGATTTGATGCCGGTGCGTTCACGCTCTTTCCGTTCGAGATTCGCGACCCAGTCTTTCGCATTCTTCGACGCGCTCGCGATGCCGTCGAGTTCCGCCGAATAGCCCGGCGCGATGACGCCGCCATTGTTCAAATTCGCAGGCGGATCGGGGACAATGGCGCGCGCGATGAGGTTCACCAAGTCGTGACACGCGTCCAGCGCGACCGCCGACCGCCGACCGCCGACCGCCGCATCCTGAGCGGAGCGGAGCGGAGTCGAAGGATCTGCCGTCTGCGGTCTGCCGTCTGCGGTCGTATCCAGCAATGTGACGACCTTTGGGACAACATCTAGACTCGCGCGAATCGCGACGACATCGCGCGGCGTGGCGATTGCTTGCGCGACGCGGTTCGTCAGGCGTTCGAGATCGTTGACGCGTTTGAGTAAATCGCGCAGCGATTCGCGGCGCGCGGTGTCGCGGTAAAACGCGTCGACGTGATCGAGGCGCGCGTTCAGCGCGTTCAAATCGAGGAGGGGTTGCGTGATCCATTCGCGCAAGAGGCGCGCGCCCATCGCCGTACGCGTTTCGTCGAGCACGCCGAGGAGCGATCCCCTGACCGCGCCGCCGCGAATTGTTTGCGTCAACTCGAGGTTACGCCGCGTCGCCGGATCGAGCGTCATGAACGCGCGCGTCGAGTACGTTTTGAGCGTGGTCAACTGCGCGAGCGCGGCTTTTTGATTATCCTGCAAGTACTGCACGATTGCGCCCGCGGCGCGCGTCGCGAGCGGCAGCGCGCCCAAGCCAAAGCCGTCGAGCGCGGCGACGTGAAAGTGATCGAGGAGGGTTTGACGCGCGGAGTCAAAGTCTGGAGGTTTGAAGTTAGAGGTTAGAGATTGGAGATTGGAGATTGGAGATTCGCGTCCAACTTCCAACTTCCAACTTCCAACATCGAGCAACACTTCCGCCGGATGGATGCGCTCCAGCTCTTGCCGCGCGTCGCGCGCGTCGACTTCGGTCGCGGCAAACGCGCCGGTCGTGATGTCGGCGTACGCGATCCCGGCGCGATCTTTTTCGACGACGAGCGCGGCGAGATAATTGTTGCGCTTTTCTTCGAGCAACCCAGGTTCGACGATGGTGCCGGGCGTGACGACGCGCGTCACTTGTCTTTCCATCAAGCCGTTCACCGGCGCGTCGTTCATCTGCTCGACAATCGCGACTTTGTGTCCGGCTTGAATGAGTTTGGCGAGGTACGATTCGACCGCGTGGTACGGCACGCCGGCAAGCGGGACGCGCTGCCCGGTGCCCATATCGCGTCCGGTGAGGACGATGTTGCACGCACTCGCCACGGTCTTGGCGTCGTCGTCAAACGTCTCGTAAAAATCGCCGAGCCGAAACATGACGATGGTATCGGGAAATTGTTTTTTGATGCGGAGGTATTGCTGGCGCAGTGGAGTCATCACCCGCCATAATAACGCAATTTATCGCGCCTGACAAGTACGGGCTTTACTCTTCCGCGCGCAACCGATACCCCACACCTGGCTCGGTGACGATGTAACGCGGGCGCGTCGGATCCGCTTCGATTTTGCGGCGCAGGTTGCTGATGTTCACGCGCAGCATGTGCGTTTCCTGATCGTAGCCCACGCCCCACACCTCGCGCAATAATTGGTGATGCGTCAGCACTTTGCCGGCGTGGCGCACCAGCACGCGCAATAAATCATATTCGGTTGGCGTCAGTTGCACTTCTTGTCCGGCGAGCGTGACGACGCGCCGCGTAAAATCAACGCGCAGATCACCTGACGTGAAAACCGGCGCCTCCGCCTGCGGCGCGGTGTGCCGCAGCGCCGCGCGCATCCGCGCCAGCAACTCGCCGATGCCAAATGGTTTCGTCAAGTAATCGTCCGCGCCAGCGTCGAGCGCGGCGACTTTAGCCGATTCGTGCTCGCGCACCGACAGAATGATGATCGGAATCTTGCTCCATTCGCGCAACCGCCGCGTCACTTCGATCCCTTCGATGTCCGGCAAACCGAGATCGAGAATCACCAGATCCGGACGCTGCGCGACGACGGCGGTCAGCGCTTCCTCTCCCGTCGCGGCTTCGAACACCTCAAAGTCGTGCGCGGTCAGCGACATTCGCAAAAAACGCCGGATCGCCGGTTCGTCGTCGACCACCAAAACGCGCACGCCTTGTTCGCTCATTTCGATTGCTCCTGGGGCAAGGGCAATTGCAGCGTGATGATCGTTCCGCCGCTGTCGCGATTTTCCGCCTTGATGGCGCCGCCGTGCGCCTCGACGATTCCTTTGCAAATCGAGAGACCCAGTCCGATGCCCGACATTTTTTCGGGGCGGCGCACGCGGAAAACTTTGTCGAACTTGGCGCCGCGCGTTTCGACCGGCACAAGTTGGCGAACCTTGTCGGGACGCTGCACGCTAAAGAATTTGTCGAAGACGCGCGCCAGGTCTTCGCGCGGGATTCCGATGCCGCGATCGGCGACCTGGATTTGGAGCGCGGCGTCCAGCGCGCGAACGCTAACCTGGATCGGCGAAGTGGGCGGCGAATATTTGAGCGCGTTGTCGAGCAGATTGACCAACACCTGAACGATTAACGCGAAATCCATCGGCACCAAAGGGAGCGCCGCCGGAACGTCCACCGCGACCTCGCGCGCCGCGAGCCGATTCGCCAAGCGTTCCAGCGCCGAGCCGATAACATCCTGCGCGTCGCACGGTTCGCGTTTCAATCGAATCGCCCCGGCTTCGATGCGCGTCATGTCGAGCAGATTGCCAACCAGATGATTCAAGCGTTCGGCTTCTTCCAGCGCGGTTTCGACCAAGTTATGGCGCGTCGGCGCGTCCAGGTGCGAATTCTCTTCCTGCAAACTGCTGAGCGCGCCGGTGATCGAAACGAGCGGCGTCCGCAATTCGTGCGAAACGGAATCCAACAGCGCGGTCTGCAATCGCTCGGTCGCTTTGAGCAGTTGCGCCTGGCGCGCTTGCTCGTCCAACTGCGCGCGCTCGACCGCGAGCGCGACCTGACTCGCGAACGATTCAAGCAAGCGGCGCTGCTCTGGCGTGAGTCGATCGTCGCGTTGCGGCGGCTTGATGGCGAGGATGCCAACGACGCCGCGCGCCGTTTTGAGCGGAAGGCAACGAATCGGAACGGCGGGCAACGTATCCGAGCCGCGCCCAGCCGGCGCGTGATGTTGAAAAGCCCAAACCGCGACGGCGCGCTCGTTGTCGTCGAGTCGAAAGTGCGGGCTAGCCGCGCGTAATTGCAACTCTTCTCCCTCCGGCAAAAGAATTGCGGCTTGGCGATTGAACGTCTGACCGATGTGTTTGATCGCGGATTGCAGAGTATCTTCCAGTCCTGCCGCCGCGGTCAGATCACGACTGAACGCGTACAGTTCCATCGTCTCCGACTCGCGGCGCTGGACCACTTCGACTTGTTCGCGCAAGCGTACCGTCAGATCGCTGATCACCAATCCGACGACCAGCAGCCCAAGAAACGTCAAGAGATATTGCGTATCCGTCACCGCAAAAGTGAGAAAGGGCGGCACGAAAAAAAAGTCGAACGCGAGTACGCCGAGGACCGCCGCCATGAGCGAAGGTCCGCGTCCGAGGTAAACAGCGGCGACCACGACGGTGAGCAGGTACAACATCACCAAATTGATCGGCGAGATAATTCCGTGCGCCGGCATACCCAGCAGCGTTGCGCCGATAACCAACAAGAGACTCTGAAAGTATCGTCGCAGAGGACGATGGGGTTGCCACGGATCGGTTGCAATGATCGGTCCGGGTTCGGCTTCGCCGCTGATGACGTAGACATCAATCGTCCCGCTGTGCCGGATAATTTGATCCACGACGGAGCCGTGCAAAAATTCCCCAAAGCGCGAGCGCACCGGTTTACCGGCGATGATCTTGGTAACGTTGTGCGACCGCGCGTACTGGAGGACCGTCTCTGCCACAGTCGGACTGGGCAAGGTGATGACTTGCGCGCCCAACTCTTCCGCTAGACCCAGGATCCGCGTGATCCGCTCGCGCTGGTGCGCGGGCAGGCGCGTGTGGCCCGGCGTCTCGACGTAGAGCGCGGACCACTCGGCTTTGAGTTCGTCCGCCAACCGCCGCGCGGCGCGCACGAGCCGGTCGCTCAAGGCGCCGGGGCTGACGCACACGAGCAGACGTTCGTTCGCCGCCCAGGGACCGGCAATCGCGCGCGTTTCCATGTACGCGCGCATTTGATCGTCCACGCGCGCGGCGGCGCGGCGCAGCGACAATTCGCGCAGCGCGGTCAGATTCCCTTTCCGGAAAAATTGTTCGACCGCGCGCGCGGCTTGGTCGGGCACGTAGACCTTGCCGTCTTTCAAGCGCTGCAGCAACTCGTCGGGAGGCAGATCGACGAGTTCGATCTCGTTCGCTTGGTCGATGACGCTGTCCGGAATCGTCTCGCGGACGATGACGCCGGTGATTTGCGCGACGATGTCGTTGAGACTTTCGAGATGCTGAATGTTGAGCGTGGTGTACACGTCAATCCCCGCCGCCAACAATTCTTCGACATCTTGATAGCGTTTGGGATGACGCGAATCGGGCGCGTTCGTGTGCGCGAGTTCGTCCACGAGCGCGAGTTGCGGCTGGCGCGCGAGCACCGCGTCCACGTCCATCTCGGTCATCGACGTTCCGCGATATTCGACGCGGCGGCGCGGAACAACTTCCAGCCCTTGGACGAGCGCTTCCGTCTCCGCGCGTTCGTGCGTCTCGACGTACGCGACGACGACATCAACGCCCGCGCCTTTGCACTCGTGCGCCGCCGCTTCGAGCATCGCAAAAGTCTTGCCGACCCCGGCAGCGTAGCCGAGAAAAATTTTTAGTTTCCCGCGCGTTTGTTGTTTTTCTTCTTGCTGTACGCGCGCGAGCAATTCATCGGGATTGGGGCGCACATGTTCTTGCATCGTTTCTATTTTACCACACTTTGCAATATTGGATCGGACAATTAGAAATCGCGGCAGCCCAAGCCCAAAGGTTGGCTTTGCCTGGGTTGCCGCGTTGGTTCAACTTGACTCGCCGGTAAAGATACGTGTCAAGGCATTTTGTCTAACCGCAAATTGAGTTGCAGCACGTTGACGCGCGGTTCCCCCAGGATCCCCCATTGCCGGTCTTCGCTGAACTGCTCGACAAGCGCACGCACGCGCGCTTCCGGCAGCCCGCGCGCCCGCGCGACGCGCGGCGCTTGGTACAGCGCCGCCGCGACGCTGATGTGCGGATCGAGTCCGCTGCCGGACGCCGTCACCAAATCCACGGGAACTGGTGCCGCGTTGCCCGGATCGGCAGCGCGCAGCGCGTCGACGCGCGCCCGCACCGCGTCAACCAACGCCGGGTTCATCGGACCCAAGTTCGATCCGGATGAAGCCGCCGCGTTGTACGCAAAGGGCGCAGTCGCCGATGGGCGTCCCCAGAAATATTTTGGATCGTCGAACGACTGTCCGATCAGCGTGGAGCCAATGACTATGCCGTCTTGGACGATCAAACTGCCGTTCGCTTGATTTGGGAAAATCAGTTGTGCGATGCCCGTGATCGTCAACGGATAGATCAGCCCGGTGATGATCGTCAGGAAAAAAAGCGGGCCGAGCGCCGGTCTCAGTTGCGCGATCATGTTCTTCCGTCCTCACGTTCCTCT
>DYJA01000069.1 GCA_020723345.1 Candidatus Aquidulcis sp.
CACGGGCGGCTCGCCCGTCGCAGCGCGAGCCAGCGGCTCGCGCAACAGTCCCTTCTTCTTCGCCTTCTTTGCCCTCTGTTGCCTTCTGTGCCGTCTCATGCCCTCTTATGTCCTCTTATCCCTTCTTGCTTTCCGGAGGAATAGATGAACGATCAGCAAATTCAGCAAGCGTATCAAATTGCGAAGGAACGTTACGCGGAACTCGGTGTTGACACCGACAAGGCACTCGACGCGCTCGCGCAGATTCCGTTGAGTTTGCACTGCTGGCAAGGTGACGACGTGACCGGCTTTGAGAATGCGGGCGAAGAATTGGGCGGCGGAATCGCGGCAACCGGCAACTATCCCGGCAAAGCGCGCACTGCCGACGAACTGCGCCACGATCTCGATTTGGCGTACCGGCTCATTCCCGGCAGGCATCGTTTGAATCTCCACGCGTTGTACGCCGAGACCGGCGGCAAGCGGGTCGAGCGCAACGAACTGCGTCCCGAACATTTCGCCGCGTGGATCGATTGGGCAAAACAAAATGATCACGCGCTCGATTTCAACCCGACGTTGTTTTCGCATCCCAAAGCCGCGAGCGGTTTTACGCTCGCGAGTTACGACAAAGGGATTCGCAAATTTTGGATCGAACATTGCATCGCCTGTCGCAAAATCGGCGAGGCGTTTGGACGCGAACTGGGTTCGGCGTGCGTCACGAATATTTGGATTCCCGATGGACTGAAAGACACTCCGGCGAACCGTCGGACGCCGCGTGAATTGTTGCGTCAATCGCTTGATACGATTCTGGCAGAGAAGATCGATCCCGCGTACAATCTCGACGCGGTCGAAGGAAAATTGTTTGGGCTGGGGTCGGAGAGTTACGTCGTCGGCTCGCACGAATTCTATCTCGGCTACGCGATTGCGAATCGCGTGTTGCTCACGTTGGACACGGGACACTTTCATCCGACCGAAACGATTGCCGACAAAATCTCGGCGGTGATGCTGTACGTCAACGAATTGCTCCTGCACGTCAGCCGCGGCGTGCGGTGGGACAGCGATCACGTCGTCACTTTTTCCGACGACTCGCAACTCATCGCGCAGGAACTCGTGCGCGGCGGCTACTTGGAGCGCGTTCACATCGGCTTGGATTATTTCGACGCGAGCATCAATCGGATCGCGGCATGGGTGATCGGCGCGCGGAACACGCTGCGCGCGCTGCTGTTCGCTTTGCTCGAACCGATAGAGCAATTGCGTGTGCTCGAAATCGGCGGCGATTACACCGCGCGCCTCGCGCTCTTGGAAGAACTCAAAGGACTGCCGTCCGGCGCGATGTGGGATTTTTATTGCTTGCGGCAAGGCGTTCCAGTTGGATTCGCGTTTATGGATTTGATCAAAGAGTACGAGGAACGCGAACTGGCGAAGCGCGGCTGAAGACCTATCGAGTTTCCGCCGAAGGCGAACCCGCCAAATCTCGGTAAAGGTTCATGGGGTCAAAGAAACGGTCACGCGATGCCAACGGGTGTGGAACTTGGCGGCTCTAAAAAGGGCTAGTGAACAGTGAACGGTGAACAGTCGACAGAGCGATCGTCAATCATTTGCCGACACGCCGCTGCGAGGGGCGGCGGCGTTCGGCTATTCTTATGGTCGAAAAGAGTTCAGTCAAGCCAACCGGAACGCCAAAGTCATGGTAACGGATAACGTGATCGTGACTCTCCGCGAACTATTGCCACATGATTGGCAAGTCCGCTCGCACAAGCGACTGAATACTGAACACGAGATATTCGTCTGGGCGACCGCGTCGTGATCAAGCGACGCGGCGCGTTGCTGGGTTGGAGAAAAACGACGCTCGCTTGATGATGTTGAGCGCGCAATTAAAGCAACAAAACCCGCGTTGAGCCGCTTCAGCGCGGCTTTCTTTTTGAGATGAAATCTTGGCGTAATTTGGTTGACAGCGGCTATTCTTGCGCGTATACTTGAAGCGTCTTTTCGATGGGAAGTATGGCAGAGCAAAGCGATCTCAAACCTCAACCGAATAAAGCGGTCGCCATCGCGTTGCCGCACAGTTTGCCGGAGCTCGCCGCGCTGATCCGCGCGACGGTTGAAGGTTGGCGGTATCCCGTCGCCGAAAAACGCGATCTGCGGTTGGATTTCCTGCGCGGGTTCGCGGTGTTGGTGATGGTCGTCGATCATTTCGGCGGCGCGTCGTGGCTCTACCTCATCACCGGCAACAATTCCTTCTTCACCTCCGGCGCGGAAGCGTTCGTCCTGATCTCCGGCATGGTTGTCGGCATCGTCTACGGCGGGATCGCGCGCAAAGACGGATTGCGCGCCGCGGTCGTCAAAGCGTGGCAGCGCGCGTGGACGTTGTACAAACTGACGATCGTGATGACGCTTGGACTCGCCATCATCTCTAATTTCTATCAATTGCCCTGGGCAAAAGGGGTTGATATACGCGACCCAATCGCGTTTACGATCAACGTGATCTTGCTCCGGCAAACGTACTACCTCGCCGATATTCCGCTGCTGTACACGTTATTGATGGCATTCGCGCCAGTGGGGCTTTGGCTGCTTGAGCGGAACCACACGCGCTTGCTGATGATCGGTTCGTTCGTCATCTGGGTCTTTTTCCAATATGTCAACGCGGAACAAATTATAATTGCGCCCATCGCCGGCAACACGACGTTTCACCCGGCGGCGTGGCAATTGCTGTTCTTTTGGGCGATGGCGTTCGGCTATCATCGCAACGCGATTTACGCGCGTGTCAGCACCGTGCCGAAATGGTCCTACTTTTTATTCTCGACGATGCTGTTCGTCTGGTTGTTGCACTTGTACTCGACCGAAGCCAAAGTACTCGCGCGCTTGTACCCCGGCATGGATATGGCGGCGATTGTCCACGCATTGTTCGACAAAAGCATCGTCGCGCCGGGACGAATTCTCGCGACGATCATCGTTTTCCAGTTCGCGTACTTGCTCTGCACCTTTTTCTGGAAACCGATTTGGGGAATCATCGGGTGGTTCTTCTTGCCGTTGGGACAAAACGCGCTGTACAGTTACACGATGCACGTCGTCATCATCGGTCTGTTTTACGTCGCGTTGCCCTTGTTGCCCGGCATTCAAGAGATGGGCACGTTCAACACGGGCTTGCAACTCGGCGTGCTCTTTTTGCTCTGGTGGTTGATCCGGCGGCAGTTCGCGTTCGACATCGTGCCGCGTTGAGTTTTTCTTCTGGAACTTTCCCGCTCCGCGTCTCGTCTTGACAGTAGACAGTCGCCAGTAGACAGTCGCCAGTCTCATTCGACGACGGAATACTGAACACTGCATACTGTTTACCGTTCACTTTGTTCAACTATGAAACGTTCTCCGCCTAAAGATCTCCCGCGCGCCCAGCCGACCAAACCGCGTGTGACCGCGCGCGGTCTCGCGCTCGCCTTCGCGCGGATTGCGACCGTTGCCGTCGTCACCGCGATCATCGTCGCGTGCATGATGATCGTCGGCGCGATTGGCGCGTACGCGTATTTCGCGCAAGCGCTGCCGCCGCCGGAACGACTTGCCGGATACGTGCCCGCGCAGTCCACAAAAATCTACGACCGCAACGGCGAATTGCTCTTCGAAGCGTTCGATCCGAACGCGGGCAAGCGCACCGTCGTGCCGATCTCCAAAATTCCGCTCGTGCTGAAACAGGCGACGATTGCGACGGAAGACCCCAGTTTTTATTCCAACACCGGGATCGATCCGCGCGGGATCGCACGCGCGGCGTACTATTATTTGCGCTACGGCAAACCGGTCGCGGGCGGCGGCAGCACGATCACGCAGCAACTCGTCCGCAATACGCTCATCACGCCCGACCCGACGTTCGAACGCAAAATCCGCGAGGCGATGCTCGCCGTCGAAATCACGCGGCGCTATTCCAAGGATCAGATTCTCGAATATTATTTGAACGCGATTCCGTACGGCAATCTCGCGTACGGCATACAAGCCGCGTCCGAAACGTACTTTAACAAGCGCGTCGAAGAATTGAATCTCGCCGAAGCGTCGCTCCTCGCGGGTCTGCCGCAAGCGCCCGCGCTCTGGGATCCGTGCGCGAATCCCGACGGCGCGCTCGCGCGGCAGCGCGTCGTGCTGAATCTGATGATCGAAGCCGAATATCTCACGCGTGAACAGGCGGATGCCGCCGCCGCCGAAATGGCAAAGACGCTCAAAGCCGACGCGTTCGATTTACGGTGCGATCAGGGCGTCAGCATCAAAGCGCCGCATTTCGTCGTCTACGTGCGCCAACTTTTGGAAGAGCAGTACGGTCCCGAAGTCGTTTACAAAGGCGGCTTGCAGGTGACGACGACGCTCGATTTGAAATTGCAAAAACTCGCGGAAGAAGAAGCGCGCAAACAGATCGACGCGCTGAAAGACAAGAACGTGACGAACGCGTCGCTCATCGCGCTCGACCCCAAGACCGGCGAAATCTTGGCGATGCTCGGCAGCGTGGATTTCTTCGACAAGAAAATCGACGGGCAAGTAAATGTCGCGGTGCGGCTGCGTCAGCCGGGCTCGTCGATCAAACCGATCAACTACGTCACCGCGTTTCAAAAAGGGTGGACGCCCGCGACCGTCATCGCCGATGTCAAAACCGAATTTCCGATCCAAGGTCAACCGGCGTACGTCCCCGAAAATTACGATCAGCGCGAACATGGTCTCGTCAACGTTCGCACCGCGCTCGCGTCGTCGTTCAACATTCCGGCGGTCAAGACGCTGCAATTCGTCACCGTCACCGCGATGATCGACACCGCGCGCAGGTTCGGCATCGCGACATTTCAAGATCCGAAAAATTACGGACTCGCGTTGACGCTCGGCGGCGGCGATGTGAAATTGCTCGAATTGACCGGCGCGTACGCGGTCTTTGCGAACGGCGGCGTGCGCGCGCCGCCGACGCCGTTCTTGAAAATCACCGATCCGGTCGGCAAAGTGCTCGTCGATCTGCGCGCGAATCCGCCGAAAGGAACCCCGGTCGTCGACGCGCGCTATGCGTACCAAATCACGAGCATTTTGAGCGATGCGAACGCGCGCGCGGCGGGCTTCGGTCAAAACGCGACGCTGCGTCTCTCGCGACCGGCGGCGGTGAAGACCGGAACGACGAACGATTGGCGCGACAATTGGACGCTGGGGTACACGCCGGACCTCGTGACCGGCGTGTGGGTTGGCAACGCGAACAATTCGGAAATGGAACACATCAGCGGCGTCACGGGCGCGGGACCGTTGTGGCACAATTTTATGGAGCGCGCGCTTGCGGGAAAACCGGCGCAGGAATTTCGCGCGCCGTCGAATATGGTGCAAGTCGAAGTGTGCGACGAATCCGGTTTGCTGCCGACGGAGTACTGTCCGCCCGATCATCGGCACAACGAAATTTTTCTCGCGGAGCAAGCGCCGATTCAGCAAGACAATGTCTGGCAGAAGATCAAAATCGATCGCACGAATAATTTGCTCGGTACGGAACTTTGTCCCGATCTCGTCGACGAAAAAATTTTCGCGGTCTATCCGCCCGAAGCGCGGCAATGGGCAATCGATCACAACATCCCGCAGCCGCCGACCGACTATTCCCCGAACTGTCCGATTCCCGCCGGACCAACTGCAACACCTGGTCCGAAGCCGTTCATGTCGATCACATCGCCGCGCGAATGGAATTATCTCTCCGGCAAAGTCCCGATCATGGGCACCGTTTCGATGCCGAACTTTGATCGTTACACGATTCAAGTTGGGATGGGACACGATCCGCAGAATTGGATTTTGTTGACGACCGGCGGATCGCAGGTGCAAGACAATGTGCTGACGACCTGGGACACGACGAAATTCGCCGACGGCGCGTACACCATTCGTCTCGCGATGTACGATCGCGCCGGGCAGAGTTTCGGCGGACGCGTCAAGGTTTTCGTCGGCAACATTCCGACGCTCACGCCGCGCCCCTCGCTCACGCCGACGCGCACGCTCACGCCGTTACCCTCCGCGACCGCGCTGCCGCCGACGTTGACGCGCACGCGCACCGCGACCGCCATTCCGCCGACAGTGACGATCACACCGACGGTGATGATCACGCCGACGGTGACAATCACACCAACTGCGACAAGTACCCCAACGCCACTTCGTACCGCGACGGCGACGGCAACGCGCACCGCGACTGCCGCGCCGCCGACCGCAACGACCGCGTCACCAACTACAACATCAACTGTGACACCAACGCGCACGCCGACTGCCACTGCGACGGCGACGGCAACCGCGACGAAAAAGCCGTAATGAAAACCCCGACTTGCAAAGTCGGGGTTTTCATCGACCGCAACATTGGCGATTGAGTTCCGAATGGCTCGCGTGATCGATCAAATCACGCGAGCCATTCTGCGCACAGACGAATCATTTCCTCAGACCCGCGCAAACGCGCCAGCGCGCGCGACTTGATGACCTGAATGTTCCCCGGCGTCGTTCGCAACTGCTCCGCCACTTGACTGAAACTCTTGTCATTCAGGAACAACTCGACGATGACCTGCGCGTGCGTCTCGTTCTTCAGTTCGGCGCGGATCGCATCGACGAGTTGTTGTCGCAGATCCGCATGCAGAACATCCTCAAACTCCGCCGATGTGCTGTCGTCGGCGCAGTCTGCCCAATCCTGGCTGGGCGCGCCATCGTCGGGCGATGCATCGCTCGGATTGATCGCGATGATGAGCCACAATTCTCGTTCACCAACGCGCGCGTGTTTCAATTGCGCCCGGAAATGCTCGCGGATGGTGTTCAGCAGGATCAGATTGCACCAGTTGAGAAAACTGCCCGGCGCACGACATTGCTCCAAGTGCCGCCAGATCCTGAACAGGGCTTGCTGCGCGCAATCTTCGGCGATCTGGATGTCGTGAGTTTTGAACAGCGCCGTGCGGTACAGATGCCGCGCCAGTTCGTCAAACGCGCGGCGCTGGCGCGGGCTGCCGGTTTCGGCGCACGCGGCGTACAGGACGAAACAGTATTGATGGATCGTCGCGCGCTCGATCACGCGTGTCGCCGTCTGACTGGGTAGATTGTTATGCCGCGTTTGCGCATCGGCGTAAACTGCTTGGATGAATGGTTCTGGATCTGTCACCAATGCCCAACCCCGGCGGGCAAGCATCCGCATCACCGCGGCACGCCGATCCTCCAGTCTGTCCACTGCTCGCTGCGCCGTTTCGTCCAAGAGTTCAATGAGAGCCGGGTTTCTTAGGACCTGGCTCTCTGTTTTCGTTTTGCTTTCTGGAACAGCCGCAGCGCGCATCTCTGCGTGGGTCAATTCAATTGGCGCGCACACGATTGGCTGCGTTTTCATCGCCATTTCCTCCCGTTGGAATCGAAAGCGTCTCGTTGGGTTGACGTTTGACGATTTGAAGATCAGGCGTCTGGCGTTCCTGCCGCGCCTGCACCGCGACTTGGAGTTCCATCGCGCGTCGCCGCTCGATCCACTCTTGCGCGTGCGCGGCGCGTTCTTTCGCGCGGGCGAGTGTGACCGTCGCGTAAGCGACACAGATCGTCAGCGTGATTGTGACGATGGCGATCAACATCAGCGCGACAGTTTCCGTCACTGCCGCGCGTGTGCGCGCTTCCTCGACGCGCGCAACCTCGACGGCGATCTCGGTTGCCTTTGCAGCGGCTTGTTGCGCGTTCAGGTTCTGTTGCTGCGCGATCTCAGTTTGTTTCGCCGCGAGCGCGATCAGTGTTGCCTGCGCCAGCGCGTTGTCGACTTGGGCGCGCATCGCTGCGTGCATCGCCGTTTGGTGTACGGGGATTTCGGTCACGCGGGCGATCGCGACTTGACGCGTTTCAGTCGCATCGATCACCGCCACCGTTTGTTTTACGGCGAGTCGCGTGACTTCCGCCCGCACTTGCGCGTTCGTCGGATTCACCCTCTCCGTGTCGGCGATCAAGATTCCCATCCCCACCGCGCCGCCCAGGACGACGATGAGGAAAACGACGAGGGGCGTGTAGTTGGTTTGGTAAATCATCGGACCTCCTTTCCGGGAAACTGCGATCCTCCCGAACGATTTTCACGCCGAAAAATTAGCGTGACTTGTATCCACACGGTACGCCTTCTCTGATTTTTTCGCGTGACGAAGCGGTGTCGCCTGTCTATTTTCTTTCTTGCAAAAGGTGGTGGAACGCGCGGCGTTCTGCCAGAGGTTTGCCAGATGATTGATAGACCTTGCTCAAGCGCGTCGGGCGGTCTTGCGGCATAATCAGTCGAGAATTCAACACGGCTTTGAGGTGGCTTGGATGTTCGTTTTGGTTGGTAGTTTTCTCGCCGGCGCGCTCGCGGAATTGATCGGCGCGCGCGTCGCGTTTCAGAAGATGATCGCCCCGCGCTGGACGGTGGGCTGGTCGGCGTGGCGCGCGCGCGTCCAGAATCTAGTTGTCGCGTATCTGCTAATTCATATCGGGTTGGTGGGCGGGGCAGAAATGGCGCAGGCGGAAATCGCGCGTTTTGCCGTAGCGGGGACGCTCTCCGTTATTCTTGCGCTGGCGATGTTTGGCGTCGCGTGGTTGGGCGCAGTCGCGCTGCGCGTGACCGACGATGCCAAGACGCGGATCACTTTGGCGACGCACTTTGGTTCGGTGAGTATCGGCACGTTTGCGACCGTTCAAACTTATCTCACGAGTCAGGGCATTGCGTTCGATCCGGCTTCGGCGGCTTGGCTGACGTTGATGGAAGTGCCGGCGCTTTTCGCCGGTATCCTCTTGCTCGGCGGCGGTTGGGAATCGCTCAGGCGAATGTTGCTCGACCGCGATCTAGGGTTGCTCCTGGGATCGTTGCTCGCCGGGTACCTTCTGGGACCGACGGTGGCGCAGCAATTCGATTTTATTATCACCACGCCGTTCGAGTTCGTGCTCTGCTATTTTCTTTTGAATATGGGATTGCGCGCCGGAAAACAGATCGCGCAAATCAAAGCCAGCGGCGGCAAACTGATCGCGTTCGGCGTGCTCACCCCGGCGATAGGCGCGGGACTGGGGATCGTGATCGGTGGACTGGCAAATTTGCAAATGGGTGATATAATCATCCTGGGTACGCTGGCGGCGTCCGCGTCGTACGTGGCGGCTCCGGCAGTGATGGGCAAACAAGTGCCCGCGCAAGCCATCGCCACGAGTCTTGCCGTGTCGCTCGGCGTGACGCTGCCGTGGAATATCCTGATTGGTATTCCGATCTACACCGGCGTCGCGCGAATGGCGGCGAATGACGGCGCGCGCGGTGTGATTCTGCTCGTCGCGTTTCTCGCGCTCGCCAGCGTGGCGACGATTTGGATTTTCCGGCGCGATGCTCCGGCTCCGGCGAAACGCGCAATTCCTTTCGCCAGTTCCGTTCCGGGCGTTGTGAGGTACGTTGACAATCATCCCCCCAAGCGTTTCGATGCGGCGCGCGGCGCGCGGCGCGATTTACGTTTGCCGCGCGCGCGCGACGATCCACAAGGCGGGGTCATTTAAGGAGCAGAGGTCTCGAATGCGGGTCGCTCGGTTTTTGTAACCGCAAATTGCTGTCTCCAAATTTGCAGGTGGGGTGACAATGATCGAGTTGAACTTTCCAAATGCGGTACGTGATCAGAACGATTTGTTTGGACGCGCGGCGGAGATCGAGACGGCGCGGCAAGCCCTCCGCGCGCGGTCGCGCCAACCGATTGTGATCTTGGGCGAACGCTTGATCGGCAAAACCAGTCTGCACCAAGTCCTGGCGCGGGAACTCGACCAGGACGCGCGCAAGTCGGTGCTGGCGATTTTTCCCCCTCCGGCGTACACCCTGGCGCTTTTCGCGAGCGAGATCGTCGAATCGATCCGCGCCGATCTCAGTCTGCTGGGCGTCGCGGCGCACACACCGGCGATCACCGCGCGCGCGCAAGCCCAGGCGATGACCCAGGCAGAATTTCTGCTGCTCTGCCGGCAACTCTTGAGCGCGCTGCCGCACGCGACGGTCGTCTTGTGCATCGACGAATTCGACAGTCTCTTGCTCAAATGCGCCAAGCCGGAGCAACAGGCGATCCTCGATTTTACCTCGACGCTGGCGGAGCGCGGCGACCTGCCGCTCATTTTGCTCTTTACGATGAGCCACCCGACGGAGAAGATCGGCGACGCGTACCCGCTGCGCTTTCTCGCCAAATCGTTCAAGATTCCCTTGCCGCCGCTCGACGCGGCAAGCACCGCCGAGTTGGTGTTGCAGTTGCTTGCTTCGCGTTTCGAGGTTGCCGAGTCCGCGCAAAAAGAGATTTGGAAATTCTCCGGCGGTCATCCATATTTCGTGAAACTCGTTCTGCAAAATGTTCTGGATCTGCACTTTGCCAATCAAGCGGTCAAGGTGTTGACGGCGGAGATGGTCCAACAAGCCGCGCGCCGCGCGCAATCCAGCATCGAAGCTCGATTCTCCTTGACGAACATTTTGAGCGAGCATTTTTCCGAACGCGAAAACGCCGCGCTGAAATGGCTTGCCACGCGCGAGGGAGCGCTTGCGTGGCATCAGACCGAAGCGCACACGGACGCGCTGCAAAATCTGATCCAGCGCGAATACGTGGAAGATCGCGCGGGCGATGGGTTGACTTTTCGGATCGGTTTCATTCGGGCGTGGTTGCGCGCCGCGTCTTTTCTGCCGACAGTTCACCCGCCGCCGTCGCCGGTTGCTCGCCCCGCGACCATCGGCAAACCGATTCTCGTGGTCGATGATGCCAAAAGGCGCGTCTATCTGGGAGAACGCGAGATTCAGACCACGCCGTTGGAATATTCCGTTTTGGTGTGCTTGGCGCGGCATTTGGGGAAATGCGTCTCCCGCGACGAGTTAGCGCAGGAGGTTTGGGCAAACGAGGTGTACGGCAAGGGAGTTGGCGATGATCGGATTTACACGATCATGAAACGCTTGCGCGGGAAATTGGACGATGACGATCAAGAGCCCACCTACATCGAGACGCGCGCGGGTTTGGGATACATCCTGCACCACGCGGAATATCGCGCTGGCGCCGGATAGTTGTTCATCTTTGCCTAGTGCCCGAAGATCAATCTTCGGGCTGAAGAGCCGAAGGACGCTTAAGCGTCCTTGAACTGCCCAGCCCTGTCGTTAACGACGGGCTATTTTCGGGAGAGTGATCTATGGACGATTTGAATTTTCCAAATCCAGTAACGGCGGCGAAGGATTTCTTCGACCGCGAATTGGAACTCGATACGATTCAACGCACGCTCGCCTCGTCCACGCGTCGACCGGTAGTTATTTTCGGCGAACGCGTGATCGGCAAGACTTCGACTCTGAACATTTTGATCGAACGATTGAAAGCGAGTCCGTCTCATGTGATAGTGCAATTGCCTCATTCTTATTCGCGCGATGATTTTGCCGCGGAGATATTGCAGGGGATCTGTGAAGCCGTCGATCCGAGTTTGCGCCAGACCAGTTTCGTCAATGAGAATGGCTGCCTCAAGATCGCGACGGTGAGCGAGTTTATGCAAGTGATGGAAGAGCAGATCGCCAAACGTCCGGGCGTTAGTTTCGTGCTTTGTCTCGACGAATTCGATAGTTTGTTGGCAAGGTGCGATCCGGACGCGGCGAACCAGATTCTCGATCTGACGCTGCACTTGATCGAACGGACGACACTGCCGCTGCGTTTTGTGTTCACGATGACGCAAATGACCGCCCAGATTCTCCATTCTTACGCCAGTCCTTTCGTCAACGGCGCGACGATTGTTCCGCTCGCGCCCTGGTCGTCAGCGCAGTCGCGCCAATTCGTCGAATGGTTGATTGGAACGCGTTTCGTGATCGAGGAGGAGGCGCATCGGTTGCTCTTTGGAATGGCGGCGGGGCAGCCCTATTTTACCAAGGCGATTTTGCGCGAACTGATCGAGCCGCGTCGCGAGCAGGCGCAATCCGTTCGCGTGACTGCCGCGCAATTGCAGGATGCCATCGCGGCAAGTGTCAATTCGTCCGAAATGAAGTTTACGCTCGCCAATATCTGGCACGCCCATTTTTCAAAGCCGGAGCAAGATTTGATGATCCGGCTTGCCGCGTCCCCAAACGGATTAACCGCGTCTGAACTCCAAGCGCATGCTATCGAGTGTCCTAAAGTACCGCAAAGATTGATGGAGCGCGGGTATATCGAAAAAGATAAACACGATCGTTACACTTGGCGGCTCGGTATTTTGGGGCAGTGGTTGATCGAAAATTCCTTTGCAACTCCGGCGCAGTGATTTATCCTTGCGAAGATCGAGCCTGTATTCGGTTTGCGCGGCAAGCCAATCTTTGCAAGGTCGAGTTTGATAAATGCACCCCTTACCTTTCGCGCAGATCAATCGCATCAAGGCGCGGCTCACTAACGACGCGCTATCGCATCTGGTCGCGGTTTTTTCCCAGCAAGAAGGTGAGCGTCTGCTGCTCGTCTATCTCAGAGACGCGGTTCCCCCGATTCTACCTCCCAAGTGTCAAGCGATTCCACTCGGCGATCTACGCGATTACGATCTCGCCCAGTACGACGGTCTCGTCATGGCGGTTTCGGTTGTCGACGTCATCCGTCCTGAGATTCCGACCAAAGGTCCGAATTTCTTTTCGCTGAGTCATCTCTTGCGCGAGCGCAATTGTTTCGATTTGCTGTGGCATACCTGGGGCGAACTCAGTTGTTTTTTGTTGGAATTGCTTCGCAGCGCGGCAGCGAAACCGATGTCCGAGGCGCAGAAAGAACGCGCGCTGTTTCAGATGATTTGGTTGGCGGCGCAGGCGCGACTGACTCAACTACCGCGCCAGGATCTCGTCGCGCTCGTGCCGGATCGCAATCTCGCCGCGTTCGTCGAACAGGGCGTCTGCCGCGCGGTGTACAGTCAGTTGCCTGCCGCCGACGCGTTGCCGGATCACATCCAAGCATATTCGTTGGAACAATTGAAACATTCGGGGTTTCTGCAGAAGGAGGATCGGGTCATCGCGTTTGAGGAGGTGTGCAGCGAGGGAATGGGCTTGGGACCCCGGTCGTTCCGTTTCTTGGAATTGCGGGGAGTGTTGCGCCAAAGCGGTTTGGACGATGCGCTCGACCGAACCTTGCATCGGCTGGCGATCGATTATTACGACAGTTGGTGCGCCGGGTCATCCGACGCCGAGTGTCTGCGAATGGCGCACGCGTTGATCGTCGAGGGCTTGCTCGCCAAGCGCGAGGTGGACGATTTGATTGCGGTACTGCCGCGCGACGATTGGGATGCGTTCGCTCAACACGGCGCGGCGATTTTCCTCTATCGGCAATTGCCTGAACATGCCGACCCAGGAGAAGGAACGGGCACGCGCCATCTGTCGCTCGAGGATTTGAAATCGAATCGGTTGCCCGCCGGTTTCGGACAGACGACCTTTGCTTTTCTGCCGCTTGCGCCGCAATTTGAAGCGGCAGGCAGCGCGCGCGTGTACGATCTCGGCTTGTTGCTCCACCAAGCCGGAAAAACCGGCGCCATGGCGCGCAGCAGTTGGTTGTTGGCGCGCGATCTGCTGGGCTGGTCGCCGGGCGAGCGTCAGACGCGGAATATTTCCATTCCCGAATTGGCGAAGATCGCGACGCACAGTTGCGCTTTGCTCGGCATCGAAGATCCATGGCTGCGGCAGGGTCATTTTCGGCAGGCGGTCGAGTTGGCGTATCGTACCCAGGATCAGATTCTGGAAATGCAAGCCCAAGCCAGTCCTGCGCTCGAGCAACTGTACTATCAAGCCCTGCGCTTGTGGTACCATTGCGGCGAATTGAAACCCGAGGAAATCGAGCCGACGCTGAATCAGATGGTCGTATTGTTGCGCGAGTACGAGCAAAAGAGTCGTCAGTTGAGCGAGCCGCGTTCATGGGCGCGGGAACAGGCGTTACATTTGCAATCGGTGGGCGAGGCATTGTTGCACATGTTAAGCGGCGGTGGTCAGCCGGAGATCATCTTGCGTGTCTACGCCGAAGAACTCACCCCCGCGCCGAGCAGCGTGCCGCAGGAAATTCGGCTCGTGGCGGATTTGGCGCAAGCCATCGAAGTGCCCTCCCGACTCTTTCGCTTGGCTTTCCGACGATACGCCGAAATTGTCCAACAGATTCAACGCATTCGCACCAGTCAGATTCCCATTGACGACAAGATCGCACGGTTGCAGGACGGGACCGTGTCGCTGCGGGATGCGCGCCGAGTGGCGTTTGCGCATCGCCACGAGCGGCGCATTTTGGATCGACTCTACGAATTTGCCATCGAACAAACCGAGTCGCTGGTGAATGAACTTCAAGGCAGCGCGCAGTTGGAGATCGAGTTATTGACCCAGGCGGTGGCGCAGCATGAAGAACACACGCTGACCTTTCTCGTGCGCAACATTGGCAGAGTCAGCGCGGGCGCCGTCGAAGTTGAATTTGCGCGCTCTGAACATTTCGCGCTGGTGGAAGAGAGTGCAGTGAAAGACCTGAGTGATCTTTTGCCGGAGGCGGCAAAGCGCATTCCCTTTGCCATTCGTCCGCGCGTCGATCACGATTTTGCCGTTGGTTTGAAGGTAACCTACCGTGATTTGCAGCAGCAAGTTCGGGTCCGGCAGCAGGAATTTTTGCTGCGGATCGTAAGTCTGGATCGCGGACCGTTTCGCCCCAAGCCCAATCCCTACGTGTATGGCGCGCCCTTGCAGGATCACCGCCTGTTCTACGGACGCCAGCGCGAGTTGGAGTCGTTGCTCAGTCATCTGACGGCGGGGCGACAACAGAATGTTTTGATCCGCGGTGCGCGGCGCGCCGGCAAAACCTCGGTCCTCAATATGTTGAAGGCAATCGTAGACGATGAGCAGGGGCAGGGTCATATTCGCAAGTGGTTTCAAGTTCCCGACGCGTGGTATCCCGCGCTGGATCGTCTTCATGCGATCCCCTTGGATTTGCAAAGTGTCGAGCGACAACAAGGCGCGCTGACGCCCAGTGCGTTTTACCAAGCCATTCTAGGCAGGATTCGGGAGTTGGGACTAGACAGCCAACTCCTGAGCGCGATGTTGTCTGAGCCGCGTGTCACTACCACGCTGTTCACCAAGACGCTCGAACTGACACTGCAACAGCACGCGGGGACGCGGCTGGTTTTCTTGCTGGACGAATTCGACGTTGTGGACACGATTACCGACAAGACATTTTACGCGCACCTGCGGCATACGATTTCCCAAGTCCAAGGCGCGACGTGGATTATCGCGAGCGCGCTCGGACTCGACCGCGCGGTGAGCGATTACGAGTCGCCGTTGTTCAACGTGTTCAAGATTATCAACTTGGAAAGATTGGACGCCGCAGCCGCACGTCGGTTGATCCTCGATCCGTGGCAAGCGGGCGCGGGCGAAGGGGCGGACGACCAGGTGACCTTGCAATTTACCGACGACGCGGTGGATGCCATTCTGTATGAAACGGGTTGCTATCCGTATTTCATTCAACTGCTCTGCAGCGCGATTGTGGAACAGATCAATCTCGCGCGGACGAACTATGTTCAGCGCGGCATGGTGTACCAGGTGATCGACAAGATCATCGCGTCCCGCAGCGCGGCGTACGAGCACTTTGTCTTTCCATGGGATCGGGCAGACGGCATCGGCAAGGTGACGTTGCTCGTCCTCCTCAGCCAGATCGAATCGCCCAACACGCATGAACTAAAGCATTTGGTCTGGGAGCGGTTGCATGACCGCGGGATCAGCGCAGCGCCGAATGTGCTGTTGGCGCTGTACGACGAAGGGCTGCGCCAACTGCAGGCGGTCGACGCGGTCGCGTTGGATCATCACAATCGTTATGTGTTCGCGATTCCCTTGTTTCGGCGCTTGCTCTTGGAACGCAAGAACCACAGCGACCTATGGACAAACGCGTTCCAGGAACTACAGGCAGACCTGCGGCGCAAGGAGAAACATGACGGATAATATTTGGGCAAGTTGGATCGTTTGGTTGTTCTGGATCGAGTGCGCGATCTTTGGGCTAGGTTCGACGGCAGGACCGTTCCTGCCGCCGGTCGCTCGCGCTCTAGGGCTGGATGAAAACAGGGCGAAGAACTGGGCAATGCGTCTCGCGCTTGCGCTTGCATTTTTCGGTGGGTTGATGACTGTCGGCGCGAGCGGATGGTACCTGGCGACGTTCGCGGGACGCGGAGAGGATTGCAACTGCAAAATCGCGACGACGATCTGGTCGGGCATAGATATTGTCGGCATTTCAACCTTCCCACGGTTTGCGTTGACGTTGTATGTGGACGCGCTATCCGCGTTATTCGGGTTGCTGATTGGATTTTTTACCGCGTGCGTCGCTTGGTATTCGTTTAGTTGGCTAGATCGGAATCCGCGACGGCACAGTGTTGCCGGAGCGTTCGGGCTATTCGCGTTCTCCACGTTGCTGGTCGTGCTGGTCAATAATGGTTTTTGGCTGCTCTTGGTTTTAGAGCTGATGAGTTTATCGTTTGGCTACTTGGTGCTTTATCGCGGACAACAAGGCGGCATGCAGGAAGAGAGCAAGACTGCTATCCGAACTTATCTGATTGTGAGTCACGTCAGTACGATTTGTCTAGCGATTGCGATTCTGATCATCGGCAACAACCCCAGGTCGCCGTCGCTCGACTTTGAACTGTTTCGCCAATACAGGGATTCGCTTCCCCCTCTGAGTCGAGACGTTGCTTTTGTGTTTGCGCTCATCGGCTTGGGGATGCGCGCCGGGATGACGCCGTTTCATTTCTGGGTGCCGGTTGCGCATCCTCAATCTCCGACGACGACGCACGCGTTTTCGCTCGGCGTCGCGATCAAAGTCGCCATCTATTTGATGATTCGATTTTTCTTTGAATTTCTGTCGCCGATATCGTGGTGGTGGGGCGCGTTGCTTTTGGTGCTGGCAGGGCTGACCGCGGTGCTCAACGTCTTTTACGCGCTGCTCAGCCGCGATCTCAAGCGCGCGTTGGCGTATCACAGCGTAGAAAACATCGGCATCATTTTGGTCGGGTTGGGCTTGGCGCTTCTCTTTGGTAGCGAACGTTTTGGTGGTGATGTGACGGTCCGGAGTGTCGCCGGGGTAGCCCTGATCGCGAGTTTGTTCCACGTTATTAATCACGCTATTTTCAAAGGATTGTTGTATTTGGGCACGGGATGCATCGAGAATCGCACGCATACTGTGATTATGGACGAACTGGGCGGACTCATCCGGCGTTATCCCTGGACAAGTGTAATGTTCTTGGTTGGCGCGATCGCGATTGCCGGGTTTCCGCCGTTTAACGGTTTTATCAGCGAATGGCTGACCCTGCAATCCTTTTTTGCGGGGATTGACGTTTATCGCGCGCGCGACTTGACGCCCGTGTTGATGCTCGTCTTGCCCGTCACGCTCATTATGCTGGGGCTGGCGTTTGCGCTGACCGCGCTGGCGTTCGTCAAGATCGCTGGAGAGACGTTGCTGGGGTTGCCGCGCAATCCCAAGATCGTCGCCGGGTTCAAGCCCGGCGACGCGCCGGTCTCCATGCGATTCGTTCTGTTCGTTCTGGCGGCGCTTTGCTTAGTACTCGGATTGTTTCCTAGTCTTTTGATTCCTTGGTTGGCGGCAGCGGTAAACGGCATTGGGTATGACACGCGGGCGTTGCGCGCCGATCTTTTTGATCTCACGATTGCTATTCAGAAATCGTCCGGCGAGAGTATCTATCTCACCTCACTCGCGATGTTGCCGATTGGGATGTTAGTGGTGGGACCCGTGGCGACGATTCTTGCCGCCTTCGTCTGGCGGCGATTTCGACCGGCGCGCTCCAGCCCGGTCTGGGTCGGCGGTGAACCGTACCAACCGCAAACGATGCAATACACCGGCAGTGCGCTCTCCGCCCTCGTGTGGGAGACCTTCCAAAAACACGCGGCGGCGCGCCGATTCGAAGAACCGCTGCCCACCGTCTTTGCGCTTGCCGAAGGCAGGTACGTGATGGAACAGATCAATCGCGGGTACAACGCCGGGATCGCGATGGTGTTGCGGGCATCGACGTGGGTCGGCGAACATCTGCAAAACGGCGATATTCGAATGTACCTCTTGTACATTTTTGGCGCGTTCATCACCGTGCTCTTGGTGTTGGCGGTGGCGCGCTGAGAGTTGATTGCCTTGCAAAACATCCTTCGCTAGATTCAAAACCAGGTGAAACAATGCAAGAGTTTCCACCCTTGTTCCGATCGCTAATCATTTTGATTGCCCAGGCAAGTTTCAACGCGGTGATCGCGCCCGGCGCGATTGGATTGTTGCGCTGGTTCAACGCGCGGCTACAGCATCGGCGCGGCGCTGACATCTTCCAGCCCTACCGCGATCTGTACAAATTGACTTTCCGCAGGCAGTCTAGCATCTTTGAGCCAACCTCAGGGATCTTTTGGATCGCCCCTCCCGCGATCCTCGCGTGTTATTTTCTCCTAGGGGGACTACTGCCCAGTCTTTTCTTGACGGATTTGCCTGGCGCGCCTGCGCCGTGGCGCGGCCTCGATCTGTTGTTTGTGATCTATCTACTGGGGCTCGCCAAATTTATCGCTGGACTCGCTGCGTTCGACGCCGCCACGCCTTTCGGTAACATATCGAATGGGCGTCAATTCTTTTTGCACCTCCTCGTCGAACCGGTTTTTCTGGCGACGGTCTATGCGCTTGCGCTCAAAGGTCACACCAGCAATCTCGACCGCTTCATTGCGGATCAACAACAGTTGAGCGTCATTTCTGTCTTCGCGAATCCAGTCATGATCCTGGTATTGCTATCCCTCGGCACGATTTCTCTGGCGGAGAACGGGCGGCTGCCATTCGACAAGCCGGGGACGCACCTCGAATTGACGATGATCGAACCAGGGACGAGTCTTGAATTCAATGGACGCGGTTTGGCGCTGATCGAGTGGGCGAACGCGATGAAATTAACGTTCTTTGTTTCCCTACTGTCAGATCTCCTGTTCCCGTGGAGTCTCGCGACGAAATCATTTTCGGCCACCCTGCTTCCCGGCATGCTCGTCTATCTCGTGAAACTGGTGGCGGTTATTTTTCTCGTGGCGCTTTGGGAGATCACGCGAGCCAAATTGCGGCTGCGGGCAGTCTCTGGTGCGCTGATGGCGGCGCTCGGCGTGGCGTTTATCGCGTTGGTTTATGTGATTATGACCGACTATTTGTAGGAGGATGAATCGTGGAATTTCTTCCCGAACTGATTCTCGTCATATCTTTTTTCATCTTACTAGTGGCAGTATCGATATCAACGTCGACGACGGTCAAGAGTATGTTGAATCTCTATCAGTGGCAGGCATTGATGGTGACTGCGATCGTGTTATTTACTGCTGCCGAAAGTCAGCCGATCAATCTCCCCCTCGCGGTTGTTGCGGTGCTCCCAATTTTCCTGGCGTTGGCGATCAAACCTCTGTTGCGACGCGCAACGTTGGCTGTTCCGGAAGAGCCCGGCAAGGCGGAGTCAAAGACGCGCCCTCAATTACTCGAGGCGGATGGAGAAGGCGGGCTAGGCATGTTACCGCGCGAGCCGGAATTGACTTGGTTGCAGCAGGGTCGCTCGCGCCTTCCGCCGGTTGTCCTGCTCGGCATCGGTTCGATGTTGACGTTGTTTTCATTCATCGTGGCTTATCTTCTGATTGGGAAGGGCCCCCAACCGGGGATCGATCCCAACAGCGTCGGAATCTCGATTGCGCTGCTCCTGATCGGCATCTTGATCATGAGTAACAAGCGGGACATCATCGCGCAGATCATCGGCCTTTTGGTGATGGAACACGGTCTCTTCCTGGCGGCGATCAAAGTCATCACGCGTCCACACCTTGCGATTTTCTTTGCCGGCGCCCTCTTCTTTTATATCTTGATCACACTCACCATTCTCGTCTGGCTTTTACCGACGTTGCATCGCGTCTCCGGCAGCATCGAACTGAACGCCCAGGCGCAACTGAAAGGATGAGGCGATGGATCTGTTTGATCAGACGACAGCCGCCAAGTTATTGGTGGTTACGCCGCTGTTTGCGGCAATCCTTACCTTGCTGCCGGAGTGGCTGGGACGATTGCGGTCGCCCTTTGGCGCTGGCACCGCGCGATATTCCCAAACGATGCAAAATGGAATGACCGTTGCTGCTTCATCCATTTCGCTCATTCTCGCTTTGTTCCTCGCGATTGAACCTGCCACGGGTAAGAAACTCGCGTTCGAATTTGTCGGAATGGAATTCTTTCTCGACGCGCTCAGTGTCTATTTTGTGTTATTGGTCAACCTCGTCGCGCTCGCTGCCTCGCTTTACATCCGATCCTTTTTGAATTATCAAGCGGAAGTGTTTCCGTACCAATCTACGGACGCCACGCGCTTTCACGTCATCTTTAATTTGTTTCATTTCACCATGCTGTTGGTGCCGATGGTGGACAACCTCGTCCTCCTCTGGATTTGTGTCGAATTGACCACGATCACCTCGACGATTCTTGTCGGTCATCGCCGCGATCGCTTGGCGTTGGAGGCGGCGTGGAAGTATATCGTCATCACTTCGACCGGGATCATCTTTGCCTTGCTCGGCACACTATTTTTGGCGAATGCCAATCCAACGGGCGAATCGATGAATTGGTCGTACCTGGTCAAGGTGGCGAGTCAATTCGACAAGAATTTCGTCAAACTCTCGTTTCTGTTTATCCTGGTCGGTTATGGCGCCAAAGCTGGTTTTGCGCCGATGCACACCTGGCTGCCGGATGGTCACGGCGAAGCGCCCTTTCCAGTCAGCGCGCTCTTGTCCGGCGTGTTGCTCAAGTCCGCGCTGTACGCCATTCTGCGTTTTTACACGCTCACCAACCTCGCGCTCGGCGATACGCTTTTCACGTCGCGGATCCTTCTCGTATCGGGACTCTTTTCGCTCGCGCTGGCTACGCCGTTTATTCTCAAGCGTAACCGGTTCAAGCGCGTTCTGGCGTATCACAGTTTGGAGCACATGGGCATCATCACCTTTGGTCTGGGAATCGGCGGCAACATCGCGCTGTTTGGCGCATTGCTGCACGCCTTGAATCACGCGATCACCAAGGCATTGATGTTTCTAGCGTTCGGCAACGTGCAGGTGAGTTACGCGCGCGTGCGCGGCGACGAAGAAGAACACGTCGTCGGCATCTTGCGCGCGACGCCGATCACGGGATTCGTGTTAGCCCTCGGCGGGTTGGCGCTGGTCGGCTCGCCGCCGTTCAACATCTTCCTCAGTGAATTTATTATTCTGTGGGCAGCCGTCCAGCAAGCGGTCGAGCAGTCGAGTTTTGGATTGGCGGCGGCGACCGCGCTCTTTGTGCTTTCGGTGACGCTGATCTTTGCCGGATTGGTGCGCCACCTCGGTCGGATGCTCATTGGCATTCCTCCTTCGAACGTCAAACCGGAGACCGTTGGACAGGTTTTGCCCCTACTCGTGCTCTTTGCCATCGTCTTGGTTTTTGGCTTCACCGTCCCTTCCATCGGTCTTTGGGACATACCTCGATTGCTGCAACAAAGCGTTCTGGTGATCGAGTGCGGAGTGAGCCCATGTCGTTAGACGCAACCTACCGGCAATTCTATCAGTGGGCGGAAAAGTACGGCGAATGGTTGTACCTGCCCGCGTCCAATCACATCGCGACGCGCCTGCAAGAACCGGACGCGCTGCGCGCCTTTGCCCGGCTGCTTGCCGACGCGCGTGTGTACCTCGCGACCGTCGTGGCGAATGACGAACGCGAGTTGGAGGATCACTGCTTCAAAATCTACTATCTCTTCTCGCACCCCACCGAGGATCTTTTTTTGACCGTCGAGTATCTCTTGGGACAAGGCGCGGAATTCTATCCTTCCTTGTTCGCGTTATTTTCCTCCGTGGATTCATTCGAAAGGGAAATCCGCGATCTGTTCGGGCTGAAAGCGATCCGAGAAAATGGCGAGACCGTTCAGCCGCGTAGTTGGCTCCACGCGCCCTATCCCGCCGATTTATTTCCGCTGCGACGCGACCGCACCAACGCGCAACTCAAGCAAGCCGTGGATGCGTACAATCGAGACGGACTAGATCGCAGTACGCCGGTGGAAACGAT
Organism: Candidatus Aquidulcis sp.; assembly: GCA_020723345.1. GTDB lineage: Bacteria > Chloroflexota > Anaerolineae > UBA4142 > UBA4142 > VGOB01. The sequence goes on from DYJA01000069.1 coordinate 21,951, forward strand.
GAGCGTCAACCCCGGCAGTCTGTTGTTGTCGGTGGGACCCGTTCACGCCGGAATTATCGAGCCGGGGCGATTCGTTTTTCGGATCGCGGGCGAGGTGATTGACGATCTGACAATTTTCCTGGGATACGCGCACAAAGGGATCGAGCGGCTCTTTCAGACGCGCCCGACACTGACGGATGGTTGGCGGCTCGCCGAGCAAGTCTCGGGGGATTCGGCGTTCGCGCACGGGTTGGCGTACTGCCGCGCGGTGGAGATGTTGGCGAACGCGCCGCCGGAGACGGCGGCGGAACTGCTGCGCGGATTGTTTCTCGAACTGGAGCGGATGTACAATCACATCGGCGATGTCGCCGCGCTCGCGCAGGACGTCGCGCTCGAGCAGATCGCGTCGGAGATCGCCGTCGTGCGCGAAAACTTGGTGCGCTTGAATGCCGCCATCGCCGGGCATCGCTATCTGCGTGGGCTGAATCGTCCCGGCGGTATTTGCTTGCCGCGACCGCTGGATCACGCTCGGATCGCGATGGAATTGCATTCGGCGGTCGAATCGTTCAACATCCTCGCGAATGAATTGACGAACCGGAGCGCTTTTCGCGATCGCACGATTGAAACTGGCGTTCTTACATCGTCGGACGCTTTGGCGACCGGCGCGACCGGGTTGGCGGCGCGCGCCTCCGGCATCGCGCGGGATTTTCGCTGCACTCATCCGAGTGGGGTGTACTGCGAACCCTGGCTGCGACGATTGATGGAGCCGGCGCCTTTCGGCAAAACCGATTTGCCCGAGGCGACACGCGGTGATGTCTATGCGCGCTTTTTGACGCGAGTTCGCGAGGTCAATACTTCTGCGGCACTGATCCACGCGATTCTTGAGCGATGGAAAGATTGCGGGGAAAAAGAAAACACGGATTTCCTCACGGAGATCCGGTTCAACCCGGACAGGAATTTTACCTTCGCGCTGGGCTATGCCGAAGGGTGGCGCGGGGAAATCATCTACTGGCTGATGCAGGACAAGATGGAACACATCTATCGCTGCCAAGTCCGCGACCCGTCGATGTTGAACTGGCTCGCGCTGCGCTGTTCCATCGTCCCTCACGAGGTCGAGGGCAAGCGCGTCGAGACGATCTTGCCGGATTTTCCATTGATCAATAAAAGTTTCAACTTGTCATACTCGGGGAACGATTTATGAGTGGAGCACAGAATCATGTCACATCGACAATTGGGTAAGAGAAATTGGGTCAATCGCTTGCAGGCGTTGTTCGGTTTGCGCCTGGACACCGAAACGCAGCCGCGTCCGAGCAGAGGATCGATTTTTAGCCGCTCCATTTTCATTCGACATCTGGATGGCGGTTCGACCAACGCGCCGGAAATGGAACTGACCGCGCTGAGTAATCCCATCTACGATCTCGCGCAGTACGGCATTCACTTTGTGCCTTCGCCGCGTCACGCCGACATTCTGATCGTCACGGGACCGCTCACTTGGAATATGCTTGGACCAACGCTCGCGACGTTCGAGGCAATGCCAGAACCCAAACGGATCGTCACTGTTGGCGATTGCGCCAGTTTTTCGGAACAAGGCGGTGATCCAGATTGTCTCTTCAGCGAATCGTATGCGGTCACCGATTTGCCATCTGAAATGACAACGAAAATCGTCGCGCACGTTGCCGGCGATCCGCCCACGCCGCGCGCGATCATCCAAAGTTTGTTGCGCTTGGACAAGAAATAAAAACCCCGCGACCTTGATCACGCGATCAAGGTCGCGGGGTTTTGTTGGCGTACCGGTTATTCTTCCGCTGGCGCTTCGGCGGCTTCCGGCGCTTGCTCGGTTTCCACGACGCGCTTTTCGCGCAAGCGCGCGGCTTTGCCGTGTCTGCCGCGCAAATAATACAACTGCGCCCGGCGCACGTGCGTATGTCCCGCCACTTCGACTTTTTCCACGCGCGGCGAATTGAGCAAGAACGTGCGCTCGACGCCGATGCCGTGCGTCGCGATCCGGCGCACGGTGAAATTCGCGTTCGCGCCTTTGCCTTTGCGGAGGCGCATCACCGTCCCCTGGAAAACCTGGATCCGTTCGCGATCCCCTTCGACGATGCGCGTGTGTACCTTGACCCGGTCGCCCGGTGAAAGCGTCGGAATATGCGGATTCGGTTCGCGTTTGACGATTGCATTTACGAGGTCCATGGTCGATCACCTTTCTTGAATAATCAGTACAGTAGACAGTAAACAGTGAACAGTAACATCAGCACTGTTGACTGTTCACTGTTGACCGCTCACTGCCCTTGTGCCGAGCCAGGGACTTGAACCCTGATGGACTCACGTCCACACGCCCCTGAAACGTGCGCGTCTGCCAATTCCGCCAGCTCGGCGTTTCAGTTGCCATTGTATTCCAATCGCCCTTTTTGTCAATTTCGTTTATAATGTGACGAAGGTAGGACAAATTTGAAAATTTGTCCAACATTTTCACGGAGTTGACGAATGACGATCACGATTCTCGGTTTGGGCTACGGCGATCCGCGCGCGTTGACGTTAGAAGCCCACGACGCGCTGCAAAACGCGCGCGAAATTTTTCTCCGCACGCGCGAGCATCCGACCGTCGCCGCGCTGCCCCCGCATTTACGTGTCCATTCTTTCGATCACCTTTACGAATCCATCGATAATTTCGACGCGATCTATACCGCGCTTGCCGACGACATTCTCGCGCGCGCCACGCACGCCGACGTGCTGTACGCCGTGCCGGGGCATCCCCTCTTTGGCGAAATCAGCGCGCAAAAGATTCTGGCGCGCGCGCGCGAACAAAACATCGCAACGCGCGTCATCGCCGGAGTCAGTTTCGTCGACGCGGCGTGCGCCGCGCTCGCGCTCGATCCGCTCGCGCGCGGCTTGCAAATCGCCGACGCGACCGATCTCGCGCGCCAACACTTTCCGCATCTCGATCCGGATCAGCCCGCGCTGATCGGACAACTCTACAGCCGCGCCGTCGCCAGCGATTGCAAACTGACGCTCCTCGCGCTGTACCCGCCGGAGCATAGCGTCACGCGCGTCGACGCGGCGGGCACGCCCGCGCAAAAAATCGTCGCGCTGCCGCTCGCGGAATTGGATCGCGCCGATGATTTTGGTTTGCTGACGACGCTGTACGTGCCGCCGCTCGCGCGCGCCGGTGGATTGAGCGCGCTCGGCGAAGTCGTCGCGCATCTGCGCGCGCCGGAGGGCTGTCCCTGGGATCGCGAACAGACGCACCAGTCGCTCCGGCGCGACCTGTTGGAGGAATGTTACGAAGTGCTGGAGACGCTCGACGCGGAGGATCTGCCGCATCTGCGCGAAGAGTTGGGCGATTTGCTGCTCCACGTTTTCCTGCAAGCGCAGATCGCGTCCGAGTCCGGCGAGTTTTTGCTGACCGACGTGATCGCGGAGATCGCGGAGAAATTGGTCCGGCGGCATCCGCACGTCTTTGGCGATGTGACGGTAAACGGGACGGACGAAATCATCGCGAATTGGGAGCGGATCAAGCAGTCGGAGAAAAATGGCGCGCCCAAAGAATCGCCGATTCCGCGTGCGCTGCCCGCGCTGGCGCGCGCGCAAAAAATCGCCAAACGGCGCAAATACAAATCGACGATCAAAGAGATCGAGGCGGCGCTGAAGAAACTCGTGCGCGCAAAAAATCGCGAAAAGGCATTCGGCGAAGTATTGTTCGCGCTCGCGGCGTACGCGTCGATCAAGCATGTCGACGCGGAAAGCGCACTGCGCCGCACGGCGGCGGAACGGATCGGATAAAGCGAAAATCGCATGCAGGTGTAATTGCATGCGATTTTCGCTTTCGGTTAAGAAATTTCAGGCGGCGCGTCCGGCAATCAACGACTCTTGGAGCTGCTTGAGTTCGTCCATTTTGCCTTCCGCCGCCAAGCGCGCTTGTTGGGGCCACGAGTCCGGCACGCCGGGAAACTTGGCGTCAGTGAGAATCTCTTGGAGTTTCGCCACCGGCGTATCGGCGAGTTGCTTGAAAGTGAGGATGCCGGCTTTGTTGAACGCTTTGGCGATCTTGGGTCCGATCCCTTCGATGATCACGAGATCATCTTTTTTGATCGGCGGCGCGCCCAGGATTGCGTCTTTGGCGGATTTTGCAAAACGGAATTTGAGGACCTTTTTCGCGGGCACATCAATCGTCTGCCCGGCTTTGGGACCAAACCGCATCAACATCTGGCGCGCGGGTCGTTCCGCCAATGTGACGATGCCCAAGCCAGGAATCAGAAACGTGTGCTTCGCCTCTTTGTGGACGAGTTGCACCAGTTCGTCCACCACCAAGGCGACTTCTTTCTTTTTCAAGCCAGTCTTTTTGGCAAGATGCTCCATAACCTCGGATTTGGTCATTCGCTCAGCCATAGTTTGCCCCCCTTGCAAAATGTTTTAGGTTGAACCAAACTTCGCTGCCAAGTATAACCATACCGTCCAGGAATGTCAAGACCACTCCCAGATTTGTTCTCCTCTTTTCGATTCTTGCATTTCAAGGTATAATTCAGCCATGCTAACAATCGAACCTATTCAAACGCTCGCCCAAAAAATTTCCGCCAACGTCGAACGCGTGATCCTCGGCAAACACGCCGAAGTCGAACTCGCGCTCGTCGCGCTCTTGTGCCAGGGACATTTATTGATCGAAGATGTGCCGGGCGTCGGCAAGACGATGCTCGCGCGCGCGCTCGCCAAATCGCTTGGCTGCACCTTCAAGCGCATTCAGTTCACGCCGGACATGCTGCCGACCGACGTGACCGGCGTCAGCGTCTTCAATCAGAAAACGCGCGAATTTGAATTTCGTCCGGGACCCGTTCACGCGCAAGTCGTCTTGACCGACGAGATCAATCGCGCGACACCCAAGACGCAAAGCGCGCTTCTCGAATGTATGGAAGAACGCCAGGTCACGGTCGACGGCGTGACCTATCCGGTGCCGCAGCCCTTTCTCGTGATGGCGACGCAAAATCCGATCGAGTACGAAGGCACGTTCCCGCTGCCGGAAGCGCAACTCGACCGGTTTATGCTGCGGATCCATCTCGGCTATCCCGCGACGAAAGACGAAATGGCGATGCTTGACGCGCAGCAGTTCGCGCACCCGATTGACCACATCGCGCAGGTTGTCAACGCGGAGGAATTGTTGAGCGCGCAGCGCGCAGTTAAAGAAGTGTACGTCGACGCGCTCGTCAAAGAGTACATCCTCGCGCTGATCGAAGCGACGCGCAAGCATCCCGATATTTATCTCGGCGCGAGCCCGCGCGGCTCGCTCGCGCTGTACAAAACCGCGCAAGTCCGCGCCGCGATTGCCGGACGCGATTACGTCATCCCCGACGACATCAAGGCGCTCGCCACGCCCGCGCTCGCGCACCGGCTCATCGTCAGCCCCGCCGCGCGGTTGAAGAACGTGGACGCGCGCGCGGTTGTGGACGAGTTGATTCATTCGGTCGCGGTGCCGGGGTCGCGCGCAGCCGTGTAATTCAGAATTCAAGATTCTAAATTCAAAATTCAATCCTCATGCTGAATTTAGAATATTGAATTTCGACTTTCTTGGAGTGCTCATGTTATTTTCCTCGCGTCGTTCTCCGGTTATTGCGCGCAACGGCATGGTCGCCGCGAGCCAGCCGCTCGCGACGATGGCGGGAGTTAAAATTTTGATGCAAGGCGGCAACGCCGCCGACGCGGCTGTCGCCACGGCTGCCGCGTTGAACGTCACCGAGCCAACTTCGACCGGACTCGGCGGCGATATGTTCGCGCTCTTTTACGACGCGCAAACGAAACGCGTGACCGCGCTCAACGGTTCCGGTCGCGCGCCGGCGGCTTTGACCATCAAACTCGTCGAGCGAGATGGTCTCGCGCCCAAAATCATAAATCATCAATCTGAAATCATAAATCCATTCCACGCGCACAACATCACCGTTCCCGGCGCGTGCGCGGGCTGGTGCGATTTGATCGCGCGGCACGGCACGCTGCCGCTGCGCGATATTCTCGCGCCCGCGCTTGAACTTGCGGAAAAAGGATTTCCCGTCGCGCCGACGACGGCGTACTTTTGGCAGCGCGGCGCGGAACGCCAACTCAAATCCGCGCTGAACGGACGCGAACTGACGATTGACGGACGCGCGCCGCGCGCGGGCGAAATTTTCCGCAACCCCGGGCTGGCGCGCACGTTCCGCGCGATTGCCGAAGGCGGCAAGGACGCGTACTATCGCGGCGACATCGCGCGCGCGATTGCCGACGTCGTTTACAAGTCCGGCGGCGTGATGACGACCGACGATCTCGCCGCGCACATATCGACCTGGGACGCGCCGATCAGCACGACCTACCGCGGCTATCGTGTCTGGGAATGTCCGCCGAATGGACAAGGACTTGCCGCGCTGCTCGCGCTGAACGTGCTGGAAGGATTTGATCTCGCGAGTACCGCGCCGATGAGCGCGGCGCGCTGGCATTTGCTCGTCGAGGCGATGCGCGTCGCGTTCGCGGACACGCGTTGGTACATCGCGGATCCCAAATTCGCGCCCGCGCCGCTCGACGGTCTGCTCTCGAAAAAATACGCGGCGGAGCGGCGCGCATTGATTGATCCGCATCACGCAACACGCAACACGATGCACGGCGCGCCGGTCGCGTCGTCGGACACGGTGTACTTTTGCGTCGTGGACGGGCGCGGCAATGCGTGCTCGTTCATCAATTCAAACTATATGGGTTTTGGCACCGGCATCGTGCCGCCGGGCTGGGGTTTTACGCTGCAAAATCGCGGCAACAATTTCTCGCTCGATCCCGCGCACCCAAACGCGCTCGCGCCGCGCAAACGCCCGTACCACACGATCATTCCGGGAATGATCACGCGCGATCCTTCGACTCCATCTCCGCTTCGCTCCGATTCCGCTCAGGATGTACCTCCGCAAGAACTCATTGCGCCGTTCGGCGTGATGGGCGGATTTATGCAGCCGCAAGGTCACGTCCAAGTCGTCGTGGGCATGATCGACGACGGACTCGATCCGCAAGCCGCGCTGGATCGTCCGCGCTTTTGCCTGACGACCGCGACGCCGGACAGCCGCGTCGAAATCGAAGAGGGCGTCCCGGCGGAAACGCTGGCGGCGCTCGCGCAAATGGGACACGACATCGCGCCGGTGACCGGTTACGCGCGCGCGGTTTTCGGGCGGGGGCAGATCATCCGGCGCGAGCCGGACGGCACGCTGTGGGGCGGCAGCGATCCGCGCGCGGATGGATGCGCGGTGGGATTATAGGAATTATGATTTCTGATTTAGGATTTGTGTAGCGCATTGTCATTTCGAGCGGAGCGAGAAATCTCCACGACACAGAGTGAGATTTCTCGCGGCGCAAAACGCCGCTCGAAATGACATCTAGGTTGGAGCGAGGTGACTATGCCAGAACAAGCGACCGAAATCAAATTGCGGGTGTTTCTTGCTTCGCCGAGCGATGTGGCGGACGAGCGCAAGCGCGTCGCGCGCGTGATCGACGCGATGAACAAGTCCGAGGCGCGCGCCCATGGCGTCACGCTCGAATTGTTAAAGTGGGAAGACGTTGCGCCGGGAATGGGACGCCCGGAGCAAGTCCTCCTCGATCAACTCGCGCCGGACAAATGGGATATTTTCATCGGCGTTCTGTGGCTCCGCTTTGGCTCGGAAAGCGGCGGGATCGATCCCGATACGCGCCAACCGTACCTGTCCGGCACCGAAGAAGAATTCAAAATCGCGTATCGCTTTAATCAAGCGCGCGGCGATGGCTTTCCTAAAATCATGATGTATCGTTGCCGGCGCGATCCGCCGAACGCGCTCGAGTTGTTCAGCCATCCGAAAAACATCGAGCAGTTCAGCTGCGTCAACGCGTTCTTCGATGAGTTAAAGCCCACCGGCAATTATCCCGGATTGTATCAAGAGTACAAAACGCCGGAAGATTTCGCCGAGTTGGTGCGCCAGCATCTTGGGATGCAAGTTGCCGAGTTCGCGCAAGCGCAACGCGCCGCGCTGCCGCCCCCGCCCGCACCGCCTCCGCTCGCGCCGCGCGAACCGACCGGCGCGGAACGCCAAGCCGCGTTGACGTGCTATCTCAAAACGTTGAGCGAGCGCTGCGACGCATTGCCGCTTACCTCGCTCGACAGCGATCCACGTCATCACACCCGATTGTCGCTCCATCATGTTTACATCGCGCTCGATACGACGACGCCGGTGCCGCTGACCGACGCCGAAAAAGAACAGCGCAAGGAACGATTAATGCCGGGACGCGATGAGACGCGCCCCTTGTCCGTGATGGAAGCGGCGGAACGTCAACAATATTTGGTTATCACCGGCGAACCGGGGAGCGGCAAATCATCGTTCGTCAATCGCTTGGCGTTTTTGTTGGCGAACGCGCGACTGAGGAACGCTGCCTTGCCGGAGCCATGGACGCACGACGCGTTATTGCCGGTGCGTGTGTTCTTGCGCGAACTCGCGCCCACTTTGCCCGACGCGCAAGTATTGGCGCGACTGCCTGATGAGGCGCGCGCGCAAACCCTGCGGGACGCCGTGCGCGCGTTCATCGCGCAACTTCCGGCGAATTTGGATGCGGACGCCGCCGCTGCCACGCCGTTGATTTTGTCCGCGCTGTCCGCTGGCGAGTGCCTCGTCATTTTCGACGGGTTGGACGAGGTTGCGCCCGCGCGGCGCAAAATCGCGCGGGAAGCGGTGGAAGCGTGCGCGGCGCGGTTTCGCGCTAATCGTTTTCTCGTGACCTGCCGCATCCGTTCTTATCAAGGCGATGCTCAACTGCCGTCGTTTGAAAACGTGACGCTGACTGAGTTGGACGATCCGAAGATCGAAATGTTTGCGACGGCGTGGTACAACGCGCGCGCCGACCTGGGGCAAATCGCGCGCGCTCAAGTGGCGGAACGCGCCGGCAATTTGTGGCGCGCGATTCAAGAGGATGAGCAACTCAAGGAATTGGCGCGAACGCCGCTCTTGCTCACGACGATGGCAGTCGTTCACACCGCGCAGATCGAATTGCCGCGCAAGCGCGCGATCTTGTACCAACGCTGCGTCGAAGTCTTGTTGCGCCGCTGGCAAGAGACCAAGTTCGGCAAACTGACGTTGCTCGACGATCTCGGTTTGAGCGAACAAGAATTGCTCGAAGCGTTGTGGTACGTGGCGTACGAGGCGCATAAACGCGGCAACAAGGATGAAACGGCGGATTTGCCGCGCAAGGATGTGTTGGCGATTTTGGCGCGCCGGCTCGGCGATGAAATCAAAGCCGTGAAAATTCTGGAGCACGTCGAGGAACGCGCCGGGTTGCTCATCGGGCACGGCGGCGCGGACGACGCCGAACCGACGTACAGTTTTCCGCATCGCACGTTTCAGGAATTTCTCGCCGGGTGTTATTTGGCGGCGGCGGGGCGCACGAGTTTTGGGCGACAGTTGTGCGCGCATTTGAGCGATAGCGACAAGTGGCAAGTGGCGGCGCAGTTGGGCGCAGAGCATGTGCTTTATACTCCCGGTGGGCGAACCTCCGATGTATTGGACGCGTTGTACTTGCTATGCCCAGCCACCGCCAAGCCGCGCGACGAGAACGCGTTGCGCGGGATTGTGTGGGCAGGCGACATTGCATCCGAGATGGGCACCGACCGGATTCGGCGCGAGGAGGTAGATAATCCCGCCATCGCCGTGGAATTTTTGCAACGTCTTCTTGACCAGCTGGTTCAGTTGATCGAAACACCAAACATGCTCTCCCCGCTTGAACGCGCCGATGCCGGCAATGCGCTTGCCAAGTTAGGCGACCCGCGCCCCGGGGTGCGGACTCGCGCAGATGGCTTGCCTGATTTTGTTTGGTGCGAAGTTTCCACGGGTCCTTTCACGATGGGGACACGCGAGCAAGACATTCCTAGATTGAAGAAAAAATATGGCGGCGATGAACAGTGGTACAAACAGGAAACACCCCAACACGAAGAAAAAAGCATCACGCGCGCCTACCTCATCGGCAAATATCCGGTGACGAACGCGCAGTTCAACGCGTTTGTGGAGGCAGGCGGCTATCGCGATGCGCGCTTTTGGCAAGAAGCGCTCGCGCAAGGTTGGTGGACGAAAGGCGGCTTCAAAGGACGCTATGACAACGAAGCGCGCGGCGGTCCCTATCCTTCCGGTTCGCCGTTCAACTTGGACAATCATCCCGTCGTCGGTGTGTCGTGGTATGAAGCGCTGGCGTTTTGCCGCTGGCTGACAGAGATGTTCAAGGTTTCGGGTTTCAAGTTTCAGGTTTGGCGCAATGGTCAACTTGAAACTTTGAACCTGAAACCTGAAACACTCACGGCTCGCTTGCCCACCGAAGCCGAATGGGAAAAAGCCGCGCGCGGTCCTTCGACTGGCGCTCAGGATGATGAGCGAATCTTTCCGTGGCAGGGCGAGTTGACGACGCAACATGCGAATTACAGCGAAACGAAAATCGGCGCGACGAGCGCGGTTGGAATTTTTCCGCTTGGCGCATCGCCGTACGGGTTGCTGGATGCGAGTGGCAACGTGTGGGAATGGTGTAGCACCAAGTGGGTTGACAGTTACAAGGATTATGATAAAAAGATAAAAGACCGCGAGAACCTTGAAGGAGATTTTACCCGCGTGCTGCGCGGCGGCGCGTTCTACAATGGATCCGACTTCGTCCGCGCGGCGTGTCGCTACAGGTACTACCCGAACCTCAGGCTCAGGAACGACGGTTTTCGGGTCGTCGCGGGCGCGTCCTAACTCTGATCTCTGAGCCCTCTGATCTCTGAAACTCTGAAGAGGAAGGGGGTTTGGGGGATAC